>JBEBGE010000032.1:0-38957 GCA_040081595.1 Devosia sp. | reverse complement strand
GCCGGGTCTTTTCGTGGCTCGGCTCGCCGAAGCGCAGCGCATTCATCGCCGCGACCGGTCGCGCCCCCATCGTGAACACGTCGCGCAGGATGCCGCCCATGCCGGTCGCTGCCCCCTGATAGGGCTCGATGAAACTCGGATGGTTGTGCGATTCCATCTTGAAGACGATAGCCTGGCCGTCGCCGATATCGACGACGCCGGCATTCTCGCCCGGCCCCTGGATGACGCGCCTGCCAGTGGTCGGCAGTGTGCGCAGCCACTTCTTGCTACTCTTGTACGAGCAGTGCTCGTTCCACATGGCTGAGAAAATGCCGAGCTCGGTATAGGTCGGCATGCGGCCGATCAACTCGACGATCTTGAGGAATTCGTCGCCCTTCAGCCCATGATCGGCGATCATCTTGGGCGTGATTTCAATGTTGTTGTCGAAAGCCATTTGCACCGTGTGGGGAGCCGGGGAGGGCTGCGCCCTCTTATCCGATGCGCGTAAGTCAAAACAGTCAAAAGCCACACTTTGCAACAGGTGCGACCGGTTGGCGGACACAGACGCGCGAGAAGGGGCCTGAGTTGCGGCTCCGATTCCGGCCGGCCCTCGGATTGCAGCGTCAGAGCCGTTTCCTGTAGAAATCCCGCTGTTGAGATTGGGAAGGGCGACGATACTGCTGGTTTCGGGCGCGAGCGCCAATCATAGCAATTCCCTCATGCAGTTCATCGAGAGCGCCAGGCGATGGGAACCGCTTTCCGAGCTCGTGATCTACGATCTTGGCCTGGGTTCCCGGCACATCGACGCCCTGCGCGCGCGCGGTGTAACGCCGGTCCGGTTCCCGTTTGAGGACTACCCGCCGCATTTCGACATTCGCGTCAATGCGGGCGAATATGCCTGGAAACCAGCTATCGTTCATCGCGAGATCGAGCGGTACGGCCGCCCTGTTTGCTGGATGGACGCAGGCAATGTCATTCGTTTGCCGTTGCTCCCCATCCGGTTGAGCCTGATGCGCTCGGGCTTCTACGCCACGAGAGGCGGCGGACCGGTGGCCAAATGGACCCATCCCGGAATGCTCGATGCGCTGGGGTTGCCGCAGGGCTATGGAGCGCACCTGCGCGGCCTGAGTGGAGGATGCGTCGCGTTCGATCCACGCGTGCCCAAGGCCAGGGCGCTGGCCCAGGCATGGTTTGATGGGGCAATGGACAAGTCCGTCATTGCACCGGAGGGATCAAGCCGCAGCAATCATCGGCAGGATCAATCTTTGCTGACGGTGCTCGCCTACCGGTCGGGCGTCATCACCCAGCCGAATCGAAAATCGTGGACGTTTGGCACGAACCACGATCTGCCGGAAGACGCCGAAGACCAGGCTAGCTCAGGTCGAGAGCATAGGCCTTGAGCGTGGCGAGATCGGTATAGCGGAGCGCCGCTTCGTGGGTCGAAAGCAGGGCGACTCGCGGCGCCATCCCCGATTTCTGCGCCTCCACCCAGCGCGGCGCCACGATGCACCAGCGGTCGCCGGATTTGAGGCCGGGAAAGGCCTGGTCCGGTCGTGGCGTCGTCAGGTCGTTGCCGCGGGTCTTGGAGAAGGCGAGGAACGCGTCGGTCATTTCGCAGCAGACGAGGTGCCGGCCGACATCGTCGGGTCCCGCCATGCAGGCGCCGGTCCGGAAGAATCCAGTCAGCGGACTGGTCGAGCAGGGCTCCAGCGGCTCGCCCAGCACATTGCGCTCGTCCATCTCAGGGCCCCGGCATGTCCACCCGGGTCAGCGCCCGGTCGATCGCGACGACGATGGAGCAGAGCAGCGCCACCCCGACGAGCAGATAAGCGATATTGATCGCCACCACGCCATAGCCGATCCGGTTGGCCTCGAGGATTGGGTAGGGGTACTCCGAGAGGATGGCGCCACGGATCATTGCATAGATCAGGTAGATCACCGGCGGCAGGAGCATGGCCGGAATCTCGCCGAACTTGAGCCGCCCATGGCGCATGAACAGGACCCACCACAGCACGTAGAATATCGGCGTCACATAGTGGAGGACGACGTCCGCGACCTTCCACAATCCCTGCGGGTCCCAGGTCGCGGCGAGGACGAAGTGGTAGAACAGGCCCACCAAGACGATCGCCGCCACCATCATGCCGCGCGTCACCGGCGTCCGGAACCAGCTGAGGCCTTCCTGCGGCCAGAGCTCGGAGACGTAGATCAGCACCAGTGCCAGGTTGGTGAGGATGGTGAAGAAGGTGAAATAGAAGATCACTGCGCCGAAGATGTTGTCGCCGGTCTCGAGGCGCGTAGGGATGGTCAGGATCAATTGCAGGATCAACGCGGCGAGGCCGACAATCAGCCCGATCCAGCTTGCACCGCTCTTCATCAGCCCCTCCGCCGCCTCGTGCCGTCAACCTAGAGGCAGGTGCGGGAGAAGCAAAGTCCTCAGCTAGGCGGCGCGGAACATGCCCGAGAAGAGCGCGCGTCCGTCGAGTCCACCATGTGCGCTCTCGATCAGGTTCTCGGGGTGCGGCATCAGCCCAAGCACGTTCTTCTGCTTGTTGAACACTCCGGCAATGTCGTTGGCCGAGCCGTTGGGATTGGTGCCCTGTGCGTAGCGGAACGCCACCTGGCCATTGTCCTCGACGGATTTGAGCGTCGTCGCATCGGCGAAATAATTGCCGTCGTGATGGGCCACCGGGCAGCGTATGATCTGGCCCTTGCGGTAGCCCTTGGTGAAAGCGGTCGTGTTGTCGACCACCTCGAGCTTCACCTCACGGCAGACAAAGCGCAGCGAGGCGTTGCGCATCAACACCCCCGGCAGCAATCCGGCCTCGGTCAGGATCTGGAACCCGTTGCAGACGCCCAGCACATTGACGCCCTTGGCGGCCTTCTCCTTGACCGCCGCCATGATCGGCGCGCGCGCGGCAATCGCGCCGGACCGCAGGTAGTCGCCGTAGGAAAAGCCGCCCGGAATGACGATCAGATCGACGGCGGGGATCGTGGTTTCCTTGTGCCAGACCACGGCGGGCGCGCTGCCCGAAATCTTGGTCAGTGCCGCGATCATGTCGCGGTCGCGATTGGAGCCGGGAAAGACGATGACAGCGGATTTCATGGCCCCGACTTCTGATGAGTCGGCGCCCAAAACGCAAGCCTACTCGGCCGGAACTGCCCGCGCTTTGTAGTCCCGGCTGCCTTTGGTGCCCGGGATATGCGCCCAGGCCGGCCGCTCGAACAGGAACCGGCCGCGGCCCGTCCATTGCACCAGGCCGTACAGCGCGATCGACGCGAGGATCGAAGTGGCGATCACCAGCGCCGAAAGCAGCGTCGGATCGGTTACCCCGATCTTGCCCAGCGCGATGCGGGCAAAAGACATCGGCAGAACGAACACCAGATAGACCACGATCGACTTTTCCCCGAGCCAGGTCAGCCACCTGGTGGCGCGGACGCCCGAGATCAGCGCCGCGACGACGCAGATGGCGAGGGAGCCCGCCAATGCCAGCACCAGCCGGATGCCGGGCAGCGCCGCATAGCCTGGGTGAATGTCATGGGCGGTGATCGCGTAGCCCGGCGAGAACACCAGCAGGCCGTTGACCAGGGCGTAGAGGCCCAGCGCGGCAAGGCTCAGCCACTTGTGCGCCAGCGCCAAGTCGACAATCCGAAAGATCAGCGGCGCGAACACATAGCCTGAATAGAAATAGACGAAATAGGCCGCGAACTGGTCGACGAGGTAGGAGCCGGTCTGGATATGCGCCATCTGGAACAGGGCGCCGAGGCCGAACACGGCCCAGCGCGGCGCACGCAATTCGTAGGCGAACTTGGTCGCCATGCTGAAAGCGGCAAGCAGGTAGATGAACCACAGCACACCGTAAGGTTCGACGACTGCCAGAGCGATCTGCTGCAGCGCGTCGATGGGTGACGCCGAGAGGACGCCGACCTTGAGCACGATATGGATCACCGCCCAGATGGCATAGAAATAGAGGTAATGGACGGCGCGCCGGTCGGCATAGGCGCGCCAGTCGCGGGCGATCACCTGACCGAGAAAGAGCCCCGAAATGAGGAAGAATTCCGGCATCCGGAAGGGCGTCGCAAAGCCGATCGCATAGTGAAAGAGCCCGGCACCCTCGCTGTCCTGGCCGACATTGAAGACGGAATACATCATCACCACAAGGATGATGGAAATCCCCTTGGCCGTATCGACCCACAAAAGACGGTTGTTCTGACCAGACATGCCGCGAGCTCCAGGCTGGAATGAGCGGCATAGGCCAACATGCGCGTTAACGCTCGCAGAACGCGCCTGCAGCCTTAATCCGTTTGCTTAACAAGCAGGATTGAGAGCCTAGAGGCCCGCCGGGACCGACGCGTAGGCGGCGAACATGACGCCGAGCGTGAGGAAAAACAGGACGGATAGCGAGAAGGTCTTGATCATTTTCGGGCGGGCTTTGCGGGTAGGGCGCGCGTCTTGCGCGCCGCTGTTTGTAGTCGAGAGTCCTTAAACGAGGATTGCGACCTTTTCGTTTCAGCCGGACTGAATCGCAATCACCGTTGCTGCATGGGACGAATGCACCGTAGCGCCTGAATGGGGTCTGAACACCGGACTGATTTCAGGCCGGCCGGATCATCTCCTCGATGCGGCCGGCGGCTCCCAGAAACCCGCCCGCTTCGTGCAGCGATAGGCCGAGGGCGGCCGCCCGTGCCTTGAAACCCTTGAGATCGGCGGCAATTTGCTCGACGGCGTGCCTCAGATCCTCAGACCTCACGGTGCCTCCGTGCGATTCGGCGTCGAGCGCAATGCCGGCACCACCACGCTCCATCGCCGCCGCGTTGTGCAACTGCTCGAAATGCTGCGGCACCGCCACCATTGGCACCCCGAACCACAGCGCTTCGTGGAGGCTGTTGAGACCGGCGGGGGTGATGAAAATGTCGGTATGCTTAAGGATTTCGAGCTGGGGAAAGGTCTCGGCGACGATGAAGTTTGGCGGCGCATGGGCAAAGCGGGCGAGGTCCGATCCGCGCCCGGCCGAAAGCAGGACCTGCGCCGGGTAATCCGCCAGCGCGGCCATGCAGCGCTCGTAAAAATCGGTCTTGCCAAAAATCAGCGTCCCCAGAGACACGTAGATCACCGGTCGTCCGTCGAGGCGTCCGAAATCGAAGCTGTCGAGCCGCGTGGATGGGTCGATCATGGCTCCAGCGAAGTCCCAGCCGCGGCGATCGAAAATCGGCGAGGGCGGATGCAGCGCCCGGCTGGTCAGCATCATCGTCAGATTGCCGCGCACCGGCAGCAGAGGCCAGTGGAGCGGCATCCGGTGCACGCCGCCCGCCAACGCCACCCGGATCCAGTTGACGACCAATTGGCCGAACCCCCCCACAAGATGGCCCAGGGCCCGGCTCATCTCGCCCGGCGCCATGTTGCGCCCGATTTCATAGGCAAAGAACGGGCTGGTAACGACGGTCGGGACGCGAAGCTTCCGGCCGGTCATTTCGCCCCAGAGCGCGATGCCGTCGACCACCAGAATGTCCGGGCGCTCCGCGGAGAGGCTCCGCCAGCAAAAATCGTAGAGTTTTGGCGTCACCGACAAAAACAGGTTGAAGGTCGTGATCAGGTCGCCGTTCATCAGCACGGCGGCCATATCCTCCATGCTCATCGCCTCGGGATAGGCGACGAAACGGGCTCCGGCAGCCTCGATCGCGGGCTTGAGCGGGACTTCGTTGAAGACCGAAACCTGGTGCCCGCGCCGAACCAGTTCGCGCACGATCGGCAGCACGGGATTGAGATGGCCATAGGCCGGTACGCTCAGAAAGACGATGCGCGCCATGAACCCCTTTCCCAGGCCGCCGAAATCGGGCGGATCAGCCTAGCGGCAATGACGCATAGGCCGCAAACAAGAGACCGAGGGCGAGCACGAAGAGAAGGGAGAGGGAGACGGTTTTGAGCATCACTGGCACAACGGCAACGAGGGAGAGACGCCTCTCGTGTATGTGATTCGAGGGCGCCCGAGAGATCATTTTGCGGCCCTTTCGCACAACCGCACCAGCGACCCATTTCAGTGCTGGGATGGCTCCAAGCCGGCCGGTTGGTGGAGAGCAGAAAAAAGCCCCGGAAATATGCGTAGATCGGGGGGCGAATAAACCCGACGTTAAGCGCGAGGCTCAATAACTCTTGGGTGGGGTTCATTCCCGGGCAGGCGTTGCCGCCAAGTTCTGTCGTTGTTGCGTTCCTATGCGTGAGTTCTACTTCCCATGCGCCTGATCGTTGGATTTGTGATCATCGTCGCTTCGGTCATCGGCGGCTACGTCCTCATGGGCGGCCACTTGGTGGTGCTGGTCCAGCCCTTCGAAGCGATGATCATTCTGGGCGCCGCCATGGGCGCCTTCGTCATCGGCAATACCGGCGCCGTACTCAAACAGTCCACTGGCGTATTCGGCACCCTGCTCCGTGGACCCCGCTACAACAAGGCGGCCTATGTCGAGCTGCTGGGACTGCAGTACACCATGTTCCGCCTGGTCCAGTCCAAAGGCATCCTGGCGCTCGAATCCCATATCGAGAATCCAAAGGAATCCGAGATCTTCGCGCGGTTTCCCAAGTTCGCCGCCAACCACCACGCCGTCGAATTCATGTGCGATTACCTGCGCATGCTGACGCTGGGCACCAACAACGTGCACCAGGTCGAGGCTCTGATGGACGAAGAGCTCGAAACCCATCACCAGGAGCGCGAGCGCCTGGTCACCGCCATCCAGGGCCTCGCCGACGGTACGCCCGCGCTGGGCATCGTCGCCGCGGTTCTGGGCGTCATCCACACCATGGGTTCGATCTCCGAGCCTCCTGAAGTTCTGGGCCACATGATCGGCGGCGCGCTCGTGGGTACATTCCTCGGCGTCTTCGTCGCGTACGGCTTTTTCGGGCCCTTCGCGCAGTCGCTGCGCAACATCTTTGAAGCCGAAGCCAAGTACTTCCTGTCGATGAAAACCGGTCTCCTGGCCCATATGGCCGGTTACGCGCCGGTTGTCGCCATCGAGTTCGCCCGCAAGATGCTGATGTCGGAAGACCGGCCGACCTTCCTCGAAATCGACGCCTCGACTGCCGGATTGGCTCCGGTCAGCTGAGCCGTAACCTCATCAAAGCGTAGGGCACCATGGCCGCGGCCGACGACTCGATCATCATCAAGAAGGTCAAGAAGGGCGGTCACGCCCACCATGGCGGCGCCTGGAAAATCGCCTATGCCGACTTCGTGACGGCCATGATGGCCTTCTTCCTGATGCTCTGGCTCATTTCGATGACCACCGACGAGCAGAAGAAAGGTCTCGCCGACTATTTCGCTCCGGCCTCCGTCAGCGACTCCAACTCGGGAGCGGGCGGTGTCATGGGTGGCATCGCGCTCAACTCCGAGGGCGCCATGACCTCGGATGCCGTTCGCGCCGAGGCGCCGGGCGTTGCCAAGCAGTCGCAGGTTACCAAGTTCACGATGATCGAGCTGGCGACCGGCATGAAGTCGGAAGCGCCCGAGGCGACTGCCGACGGCAAGCCGTCGCGCTCGGACCTGCGTTCCGATTTCGAGCAGGAATTTCACAGCGCCGCCGCCAGCATCAAGCAGGCCTGGCAAGCGATGCCCGATATCGCCGAGATTGCCGATAACCTCTTGGTCCAGGAGACCGAGGAAGGCCTCAACATCCAGATCATCGACCAGACCGGCAAGCGCATGTTCGAGGAGGGGTCAAAATTCCCCCTTGAGGTCACGCGCAAAGCAATCGCCGCGCTGGGACCGATCCTCGAAAAACTGCCCAACCAGATCACCATTTCCGGTCATACGGCGGCCGGCAGCACCTATCGCGACCCCCATTATGGCTCGTGGGAGCTTTCGAGCGACCGCGCCAATGTGGTGCGCGCGATCTTGGGCGAGTTCGGCCTCTCCGAGGACCATGTCTCGACCGTCAGCGGCAAATCGACCAGCGAGCCGTTCTTCCCCGACGATCCTTACCTGGCGCCCAACGAGCGGGTGGAGATCACGGTGCTCCACGCCAACCCGCCGGTGCCGCTCGACCTCGCGCCCTGACAATCTGGTCGGCGAACTGTCGATCCGCCCTTTGGCCGTGCGACCATTGCCGAACCCCAGGGGGAGCAAGCGATGAAATTCATGTGCCTGGTCTATTTCGACGAAACCAGCTTTGCCGGCATGTCCGAGGCGGATGGCAAGCGGCTGACCGACGCCACCATCGAGGAAGACAACGACCTCCGGCGCCGAGGCAAACTCATCTTCGCACAGCCGCTCGATGAGCCGCAGACGGCGGTCAATGTCCGCGTCCGCAACGGCAAGCTGCTGCGTACCGACGGACCTTTCGCCGAGACAAAGGAATGGCTGGGCGGTTTCATGCTGATCGAAGCCCAGAACATAGAAGAAGCGGTGACGATCTGCGCCGATAGCGAGATCGCCAAGATCTGCCGTACCGAAATCCGCCCCTTTCTCATCCAGACGCACAGCGTCACAGGCGAGGGGCGTCCCGAGTTCAAAGACTGATCGGGACGGCTAGACGATTTCGATCGCGTAGTTCTCGATCACTGTATTGGCGAGCAGCTTCTCGCACATGGCTGCAAGTGAGATGCGGGCGTCGGTCGGGTCGGCATCGCCCAGGTCGAGATCGAAGATTTTGCCCTGCCTAACCCCGCTCACATTGGCAAAGCCGAGGCTCTTCAGCGACCCGGTAATAGCCTGACCCTGCGGGTCAAGTACGCCGGTCTTGAGGGTGACGGTAACTCGTGCGCGCATAGAAAAGGCTTATTGCACCAGCCGCGGCCCGGTCGTCAGCGCGTTTTCAGTTTCCACAAGAATGCCGAGCCGCTGCGCCACTTCGCGATAGGCCTCGACCACCCCGCCGAGATCCTGACGGAAGCGGTCCTTGTCGAGCTTGTTGCGGGTCTTGATGTCCCAGAGCCGGCAGCTATCAGGGGAAATCTCGTCGGCGAGGATGACCCGCATCGTGTCACCCTCGTAGAGGCGGCCGACTTCGATCTTGAAATCGACGAGCTGGATGCCGACGCCGCTGAACAGGCCGGAGAGGAAGTCGTTGACCCGCACCGCCAGGGACATGATGTCGTCGAGTTCGGGCGGGGTCGCCCAGCCAAACGCGGTGATGTGCTCTTCGCTCACCATTGGATCGTGGAGAGCATCGTCCTTGTAATAGAACTCGATGATCGAGCGCGGGAGCTGCGTTCCGGCTTCCAGGCCAAGGCGCTTCACCAGCGACCCAGCCGCCACATTGCGCACCACCACCTCGAGCGGGATGATCTCGACTTCCTTGATCAGCTGCTCGCGCATGTTGATGCGGCGGATGAAATGCGTCTGAATCCCGAGCGCATTCAGCTTGGTGAAAATGTACTCGGAAATGCGGTTGTTGAGCACGCCCTTGCCGTCGAGGATTTCGTGCTTGGCGCCGTCACCAGCGGTGGCGTCGTCCTTGAAGTATTGCACCAGAGTGCCCGGCTCGGGACCTTCGAACAGGTCCTTCGCCTTGCCCTCGTAAATCTTACGGCGGCGGTTCATGGGGTATCCCGGGATGTGGTCGGATTGGGCCGTGTCATGCGCCAGAACGCCACGGCAATGCAAGCCCTTTCGCCCCGCGCGCAAAAGCCAGCGAAAAGCGCTAGAAATCGCTAGGACTTAAGCGCTTTCGCGCCCGTGCCGAGACGGCGCGCCCCACCCGTTGATTTGGTACTCTATCCAGACTATCTGAAATCCCAAGGGCGCGCGCCGCCCACCGGATTGAGAGAGGCGGAGACACTCATGGCCCAGTTTGACGATCGCGAAAAAGCTCAGGAAGCCAAGTTCGCCCACGATGCCGAATTGCGCTTCAAGGCCGAGGCGCGACGCAACAAGCTTCTGGGCCTGTGGGCCGCCGAGCAGATGGGCATGTCGGGCGAGAGCGCCAAAACCTATGCCGGCGAAGTCGTCGCCTCGGACTTCCAGGAGGCCGGGGACGAGGACGTGTTCCGGAAGGTCTCTGCCGACATAAAGGCCAAGGGTGGCGCCGTCTCCGACGACACGATCCGCAAGAAAATGGCGGAACTTGTCGCCGTCGCGCGCCAGCAGCTGCTGGCCGAGGGCTGAGGCCCTCAGAACCAGAACAGCGCCAGTCCCGCAGAGGCGGCGATCACCAGCAGTAGGGCACCCGCGACAATGAAGCCGCGTTCGCCTTTGCGTTGGGCCATTGCCAATGACCGCATCCCGATATCTGGCACCAGCAGCGCCAGTACAACTTTTCCGAACTGCGCCCAGCCATACAGGGTGAGGACAATGCCCGGCCCGGTCCAGACTTGGTGCAGGCTGACGATCAGCACCGCCGGCCAGAGTTCGAGCGCGAATACTTTGCCGACGAGTCCCGCCGTGCCTTGCGCGTAAACCCGCCCGAAGAAGCCGATCCAGAGCCTCGGCCGCAGGATGTGAGACAGCCCCATTGGCACACCGATGATGAGTAAGATGAACTCTACGAACGAGGGCGGATCGGTGAGGAAGGGCCACATCGAAATTCTCCTTTTGCCGCCTCGTTAACGCAAATGCGAATGATTTGCAACTATGGGGCGTAGGCGTAACGCGCGTTGATCGGTCGGGGCGCGCTTTGTCGGCTAAGCCTTTAACCGCTTCATCAACTCCCCCAGCATGAGGAGCCCCTCCGGCCAGGGCCCGTGCCCCGAGCCGACATTGATGTGGCCCGCATCGCCCGCCGGCTGGAAGGCCGCACCCCAGTCCGCCGCAAAGCCCTGGAGCCGCTCATAGTCGCCGTAGGGGTCGCTGCTCGAACCCACCACCATCGAGGGAAAGGGCAGGGGATCGGTCGGCACGATGCGGAAATTGTGAATCACCGCGGGCGTGTCCTCCCGCTCGAGATCGGGCGGCGAGACGAGGAACGCCCCGCGCACCTTGGTGTCCTTGAGCCTGAGTTGCGCCGTGTGGACGATCGCCGAACAGGCCAGCGAATGGCCGACCAGGACCACCGGGCGCGTCGCCAGCATGATCTCCTGATGAATGCGGTCCACCCAGTCGGCAAGCGAGGGATTGTCCCAATCGGCCTGTTCGATGAAACGCGCCGTGCCGATACGCGCGCCCCAGCGCCGCTGCCAGTGCTCGGGCCCCGAATTGCCAAGGCCCGGCGCGATCAGGATATCGGCCTCCGAGAGCTTCATTGCTCATGGCCCTCCGCTGGGCGCGGCACCCGTGCGCGCCAAGCCGACGCGATTCGAGCCGCGAGCTGATCGATCGGCTCGCTCGTATCGACCTCGAGGTCGTACCTGCAGAAACCGTGGGTCTTGAGGTGATGCCGGGCTTCGCCAAGCGTGCGGTCGCCTCGGGCTTGTTCGCGCCGCTCGATTTCCTCGATCGGCGCATGCACGCCGACCCAGAAGACATCCAACTGTGCCGTCAGGCCCCGGATCTGATCGGCCCAACTCTGTTCCTCGACGATGTGTTCGACGATGAGGTTGTTGCCCGCTTCGGCGAAGGCGACGATCGAACGGTGAAAGCCGTCAAAAAACTTCGCCCGCTCGCCGGGTGCGCCGGCATCGCGCACCTCGAATCTGCTGGACCGGAATCCGGCATCGGCAAGTTGGTCAGACGCGTAATAGCAAAAGGGCTCGGCCAGCGCGTCGCGCAGAGCATGCGCCAGTGTCGACTTGCCTGCGCTGGAGGTGCCGTTGAGGAAGATGATGCTGCCGTTCATCGGGGCCCTGCCGCAGCTTCCGAAGGTCTCATGAAGCGTCGGTCCTGGGATGGAAGAACCCGGCCTCAAGCCGTTGCATTCCCACCCGCTCATAGAAGGCGACCGCTTCGGGCTCGGCGGCGAGGATCAGCCCCATGCCTGGCCCCAGCAACTCATAGCACTTGCCGATGATGCCCTTGCCGATGCCGCGGCCTTGCGCGCTTTCCTTGACCGCCAGTTCCGCGCAATAGGCGATCCACTCGTTGTCACTTATGCACCGCGCAAGCCCGAGGATCACGCCGTCTTCGCGCGCCGTGACGATGAAATTCGCGCCACGGAGCATGCGCCCGATGCGTTCGGCATTGGCCAGAGGGCGCTTGCTGCGCATCGTCGTTTCGCTGAGAACGGCGACATAGTCCTCGACGGAGAGGTTCCGCTCCTGCGCGTAGACGATGCTCATGCGTCCGGCCCGAATACCCGCTCGAAGATCGCATCGACATGCTTCAGGTGATAGAAGTCATCGAACATGGCGTCGATTTCCGCCGCACCCAGTTTCTGAGAGATCTCGGGGTCGGCCTTGAGCAAGCTGGCGAATTTACCGGCGCGGTTGCCCTGCATCTCCCAGACCTTCATGGCGGTGCGCTGCACGGCCGCATACGCCGCCTCGCGGCTCATGCCGGCTTGCGTCAGGGCCAGCAGGACGCGCTGCGAATTGTGTAGCCCACCCAGGAGCTCGAGATTGCGCTTCATGTTCTCGGGGTAGACCACGAGCTTTTCGATCAGCATCGTCAGCCGGCTCAGCGCGAAATCGAGCGTCACCGTTGCATCCGGACCGATCATCCGCTCGACCGATGAGTGCGAGATATCGCGCTCATGCCAGAGCGCCACATTCTCGAGTGCCGGCGTCACCATGCCGCGCACAATGCGCGCCAGCCCGGTGAGATTTTCGCTCAGCACCGGGTTGCGCTTGTGCGGCATGGCCGACGAGCCCTTCTGCCCTTCCGAGAAGAACTCCTCGGCCTCGAGCACTTCGGTGCGCTGCAGGTGCCGCACTTCCGTCGCCACGCGCTCGATCGATGAGGCAACGACGCCAAGCGTTGCGAAATACATGGCGTGGCGGTCGCGCGGGATGACCTGGGTCGAGACCGGCTCGACCTGCAATCCCAGTTTTTTGGCGACATGCGCCGGGTCGATATTGGCGAACGTGCCGATGGCCCCGGAAATGGCGCAGGTCGCGATCTCCTCCTTGGCGCGCTTGAGCCGCGCCCGCGCCCGGTCGAATTCGGCGTAAGCCTCGGCGAGCTTGATGCCGAAGGTGGTGGGCTCGGCATGGATGCCGTGCGAGCGGCCAATGGTGATGGTATATTTGTGCTGCTTGGCCCGCGCCTTGAGCGCCGCCAGCAGCCGGTCGATATCGGCGATGAGCAGGTCACTCGCGCGGCTCAATTGCACCGCGAGCGTCGTATCGAGCACATCCGAAGACGTCATGCCCTGATGGAGGAACCGCGCTTCCGGCCCGACGATTTCACCCAGGTGGGTGAGGAACGCGATGACGTCATGCTTGGTGATGGCCTCGATCTCGTCGATCCGCTCGACATCGAACTCGGCATTGCCGCCCTTGTCCCAGATGGTCTTTGCGGCGGACTTGGGCACCACGCCGATTTCGGCGAGCGCGTCGGTCGCATGCGCCTCGATCTCGAACCAGATTCGGAAGCGCGTCTCCGCCGACCAGATCGCGACCATCTCGGGACGGGAATAGCGTGGGATCATCGCTCAGGCCTTGATTGTGGTCGCGGCCCTGCGGATCGCCGCAAGCCGGGACTTGTAGGTCTTGGGATCGTTGCCCGCGAGGATCGCATTGCCGGCGACCAGAACATTGGCCCCGGCGCGCGCCACCAACGCCGCCGTCTCTGCATTGACGCCGCCGTCGACTTCGAGATCGATCGGCCGCCGCCCGATCAGGCCCTTGGCCTGCTTGAGCTTGTTGATCGCGTCGGGGATGAAGCTTTGTCCCCCAAAGCCCGGGTTGACGCTCATCACGAGGATGAGGTCGATATCGCCGACTACATGTTCGAGCGATGACACCGGCGTTGCCGGGTTGATGGCGACGCCGGCGCGCTTCCCCTCGGCGCGGATCGCCTGGATGGTGCGGTGGAGATGGGGGCCGGCTTCTTCATGCACGGTGATGATATCGGCGCCGGCCTTGGCAAACGCCGCGATGTAGGGATCGACCGGCGCCACCATGAGGTGAACATCGAGCACCTTCTTGGTCAGCGGCCTCAGCCATTGCACCACCACCGGCCCCATCGAGATATTGGGCACGAAATGGCCGTCCATGACGTCGATATGGATGTAGTCGGCGCCCGCGGCTTCGAGCTCACGAACTTCGTCGGCAAGATGGCCGAAATCCGCCGAAAGAATCGAAGGCGCGATACGGACAGATGGGGGGGCCATGAAACCTCTTGCAAGCTGCGCTTACAGGGAAATGCAGGTTTGGCTTACATTTGGCGAAAGCGCTTCACAAGCCGGAGAGGCGGCTTTCACGCACATTGCGCTGGGCCCGATAGCCAAATAACAAGCCCGCCATGGACGGGATTTCGTTTCCGCTGATATTCGGCGCCGGCGTGTTGAGCTTTTTGAGCCCCTGCGTGCTGCCTCTCGTGCCGCCCTACCTCACCTATATGAGCGGGGCGAGTTTCGACCAGTTGCGCACCGACGGCGCTACCGCCGGCGCGATCTGGCGCAAGTCGGTCTTCACCTCGCTGTTCTTCATTGCCGGCTTCTCAGTGGTCTTCATCACCTTTGGCGCCACCGCCACCGCTTTCGGCCAGGCCTTTCGTCAGGCGCTGCCCATCATCACCCCGATCGCCGGGCTGTTCATTATCGCGATGGGGCTGCATTTCCTCAACGTCGTCCGCATCCCGTTTCTCGATGCGCAGCTTCGCCACAACGGTCCGGCCGTGGCGGCGGGACCGGTCGGCGGGTTCCTTCTGGGCCTTGCTTTCGCCGTCGGCTGGACCCCCTGCATCGGGCCGGTGCTCGCGGCCATTCTCTCGATCGCTGCCGTGCAGGACACCGCCTGGCAGGGGGCGGGGCTTCTCGGCGTCTATTCGCTGGGCCTGGGCGTCCCGTTCCTGCTGGCCGGCATAGCGATCGGGCCGTTCCTCACCTTCTTTTCGAGCTTTCGCAGGCACCTCGGGACTGTCGAACGCGTGATGGGTGTGCTGCTCATTCTCACAGGGCTGTTGTTCCTCACCGGCCAGTTTACCCGCATTTCCTACTGGTTCCTGGAGACTTTCCCGATCCTTCAGAGCTTCGGTTGAGGTGCGGCGCCGGGTCGCCCGCAATTAACCTTAGCCTTTGAAAAGAACCCCTTTTCCGCCCATCGGCGTAAGCCTGATCCGGTGAGTCACGCCGTGGCGGGGCTCCTTCGTGCGGAACTCGCCCAGGGGTCGGCTCATGGTTGACGGCATAGCACTTGGCGAACAGATGCCGGTGCCGCTGACAGGCGGTGCGACCGGTACCGCGCGCGATATCGGCATCACGGTGACCCTGACCCATCGGGTCGAAGACGTGACCGAAACCTGGAATGTGCTCGCCGCATCGGGCATTCAGTCCCCCGGCCAGAGCCTCGGGTTCACCCGCCTCTGGGCGCGGGAGTTCGGCATTGCCGAAGCTGACCAATTCTACCTCCTCGCGTCCCGGAAGGGGCTGCCGCTGGCGCTGCTGCCGCTCCATCGCCGCCGGGTGAGGGGGGTACGGATCCTGACCTGGTTCCCCGGCCCGCATGTGGGCTGCAATGCCCCGCTGGTCGATGCCGCCGCGCTTGCCACCATGAGCCCGGCCGAGCGCCGCGCGATGTGGACGGCCTTGCTGCGTCATGTCGAAGGCGCCGACGTGGTTTATCTCAAGGCGGTGCCGCAAACCTTTGTCGATGGCGTCGATGTCTTCGCCGAACTTGGCCAGTCGATCGCGGTCGAAACGCTCTATCGCGCCCAGTTCTCAAGCTGGGACGAGGCCAATACCACCCAGCGCAGCAAGTCCCGCCGCAAGCATGACCGCCAGCAGGGCGACAGGCTCGAGGCCCTGGGCGAGGTGAGTTTCGAAACGCTCGGCAATGGCGAGCAAGCCATCGACGCGCTCGATATCATGTTCCGTCAGCGCGCCGTCCGCTTCCGTGCAATGGGCGTCTTCGATCCCTTCGCGCCGCCCCAGGTCCGCGCCTTCTACGATGCAACCGCGCGCCAGGACTCGGGCGTCGAGATCAAGCTCCATCTGCTGCGCCTCAATGGCGTGATCACCGCGGTCAGGTACAACATTGTTGCCGGCAACCGGATGTTCTGCCTCATCTCGTCAATGAGCGACGACCCCACCATCCAAACCGGCTCCCCCGGCAAACAATGCCTGCTGCGCGTCATGCAGACCGAGTTCGATGCCGGATTTTCGATGTTCGACATGGGCGCCGGCTTCACCGACGAAAAGCGCCACTGGTGCAACGTCCAGATCCCGGTTCGGCAGCATTATCAACCCATCACGCGGCGCGGCGCGCTCGCCGCCCAGGCTCACCGCAACTGGGCCCTGCTGCGCCAGCGCATCAAATCCGACATAAGGCTGCTCAAGCTTGCCAAGACGGCGCGCGGTCTGCTCGTTCGTGCCTTGGGCAAGCCTCCCGCTGGCGCCGAAGATTAGGGCCGCGCTTCCAATCCGGCGGCGGCCATGCTTCCAATGATCCATGACCGCACGCCTCGTGATGATTGCGCTCGACGGCGCCGACAGTGATCTTATCGACAGGTGGAGCGGGGACGGCACCTTGCCGAACCTCGCGGCCCTGAGGGCTCGGGGCCAGGGCAAAGCCCTGACTGCGCCTCCGGGAGTTACCGACGACGCGCTTTGGGCCTCGTTCCAGTTCTCCCAGTCCCTGGGCGAACACGGCCGCTACTATTATCTGCAGCGCCTCCGCAACGGCCAAATTGGCATGGCCTTTATCGAGGAGACCGACCGGCAATGGTTCTGGGAGCGCCTGTCGGCAGAGGGCCGGCGCGTGGCGGTACTCGATATCCCCAAGACCGCCGCGCCCCGGCCGGTCAATGGCATTCACCTCGCCGACTGGCTCGTCCATGGGAAGTACTTCGAGCAACCCCTGAGCTACCCGCCCGGCCTTGCCACTGAGATCGTTGCGGAATTCGGCTCGGCCCCACCGAGCCGCTGCGGGCACCCGGTCGAAATGACCGACGATATCTCCGAAGATGTCGCCTCCAATCTCCTTCGTTCGATCGAGATGAAGCGCGACGCAGGGTTGCGCTATCTCGGGTCTGAGGACTGGGACCTCTTCATGATCGGCTTCAAGGAGGCCCATTGCGCCGGCCATACCTTCTGGGACGTCGTCGATCCGTCGCATCCCGATTTCGACGCGGCACGGCGCGACCGGCTTGGGGATCCGGTCGGGGCCATCTTCAAGCGGCTCGACGCGGCCATCGGTATGCTGGTCGAGGCGGCTGGTCCCGATGCGTCGATCGTCGTCTTTTCGACCACGCGTATGGAGCCAAATGCCTCGCTCAAGCATCTGGCCGGGCGCCTTGGGCGACGCCTCAACCGCACGCTTGCGGAAACGCCTTTGACGCAACTCTGGCGGCGTTGGCGCAAGCGGCGCCCGCCCATTGAGATCATGCCCTATAACGAGAATGGCACGGCCATCCGCATTAACGCCGGCAAGACGCCAGTTGCGAAGGCGAAGATCGCCGGGCGCGTTGTTGCGACTTTCGAGGCGCTGACCGATGCCGCAAGCGGCGAGCCGCTCGTGGCCGCCATCGACAGGCCGGCCGAAGACTATCCCGGCCCACGTTCCCACAACCTGCCGGACCTTCTGGTTCGGTATCGTGCCGGGCTTTTCCCGCGGGCTGTCTCCGCTCCGCGCCTCGGTCGCGTCGAGGCCGAGACCCCGCTTTATCGTGCTGGCAATCATGCCGCGGGACCCTTCGTCATCGCGGCGGGTCTCGATCTCGGAGCGGTCGTGGCGTTTGAGGACTTTGGGCCGCTCGCCGAACGCTTTCTCGCGCGCTGAAGGCACTAGGTGTCGCCACTGCGCCATGCGAGATTGCATGGGCGACTCTATCCGCGCGTCAACGGGTGAGAAGGCTCGACCAATGGACATGCAGGCCCTGGTCTATTTGCGCTATGGCGAGCCCGATGTGCTGGGCGTCAAAGCCATCCCGATGCCGGAGCCCAAGGACGACGAAGTCCTCGTCCGGGTGATGGCTGCCTCGGTCAATTCTTGGGACCTCGATCTGGTCCGTGGCCGGCCGTACGTCACCCGACTTGGCACCGGCATTCTCGAGCCCAGCCGCAATGTCCTCGGCGCCGATATCGCCGGCACCGTGGAGGCGGTCGGCAGCAATGTCATGGGTCTCAAAATCGGCGACCGGGTCTTTGCCGACATTTCCAATAGCGGCTGGGGCGGCTTCGCCCAGTTCAAATGCGTGCCCGCGCCCACGCTGGCAATGGTGCCGCCCTCGATGACCTTTGAACAGGCCGCCGGCCTCGGTCAGGCGGCATCCCTCGCATTGCAGGCCCTCCACAAGGCCGCCGTCGTGCCGGGCGAGACCGTGCTGGTCAATGGCGGCGGGGGTGGGGTCGGCATTGCCGCCATCCAGATCGCGCGGCTGATGGGCGCCCGCGTCACCGGCGTTGACAGCGACGAGAAGCTCGAGGCCATGCGCGATGCCGGCGCCGAACACGTCATCGACTATCGCCGTGGTGATTTCACCGCGGGGCTGAGGCGGTACGATGTCATCGTCGACGTCGTCGGCGCCCGCTCGGTCTTTCGCTACCGGCGGGCCCTCTCCGAACACGGACGGCTCGTTCTGGTCGGCGGAAGGACCGGCACGCTGCTCGGCGCGCTGCTCTTCGGCCCCCCGCTTTCATGGCTCACGCGGCAGCGCTTCGGCATCCTGATCTATCGCGCCAAAGCCACCGATCTCGATGAACTCGCACGCCTGTTTGACGCTGGCAAACTGACGCCGGTGCTCGAGCCTGCCGTGCCGCTGAGCGGCGCGCCCGACGCAATCCGCCGGCTCGCCGAAGGCCGCGTCATCGGCAAGGCGATCATTGCGCCCAACAGCTAGCGCGGTCCCACGAACCGAAGGTCTGCGCCAGCAGACAGTGAGACGCGGCTCTCCGGTCCGGAACCGCGACCGGAAGGATCCTAGATCAGCTTCAGCCCCTTCAGCGAAGCATGTCCATTCTTCCCAATAATGATGTGGTCATGCACCGCGATGCCGAGCGGCTTGGCGATGTCGGCGATCTGCCGCGTCATCTGCACGTCGGCGTTCGAAGGCGCGGGGTCGCCCGAAGGGTGGTTGTGGACAAGGATCAGCGCTGTCGCCGAAAGCTCGAGCGTCCGCTTGATCACCTCGCGCGGATAGACCGGCGTGTGATCGACCGTTCCCTTCTGCTGCACTTCGTCAGCGATCAGCCGGTTCTTCTTGTCGAGAAACAGGATGCGAAACTGCTCGATGTCCTCGAACGCCATAGCCGAGCGGCAGTATTCGATGAGTGCCGACCATGAGCTGAGGACGGGAAGTTCGAGGTCCACCTTGTCACGCGCGAAGCGTTGCGCCGTGCCAAGAATGACCTTGAGGTGGCTTGTCGTCGTCGGGCCCAGCCCCTTGATCTCGGCCAGCCGTTCCTTGGGCGCCGAAAGCACACCGGAAAACGAGCCGAAACGCTTGAGCAAAGTCTTGGCCAACTCCTTGGTATCCTTACGCGGGATCACGACATGAAGCAGCGCCTCAAGCAATTCCGCGTCGGAGAAATTCTCGGCACCAACCTTGGCCAGCCGGTCGCGCAACCGCTCGCGATGGCCGAGATAATGCGGCATTGCTTCCGCCAATCCATCGAGGGCGGGCTTGGCGGCCTTGGCCATCAGCTGTTGTGGGCTGCCGGGGAATTGGCCAGGCGCCGCGCCGCGAGCGGATTGAACAGCCCGCGCGGCGAGGCGGTGAAAATCTCGTGGCCGGTTTCGGTGATGCCGATCGAGTGCTCGGCCTGGGCCGAAAGCGTGCGGTCGCGCGTTACCGCCGTCCAGCCATCTGACAAGACCTTCACATGCGGCCGGCCCAGATTGATCATCGGCTCGATGGTGAAGATCATGCCCGGCTTGAGCGGCACGCCCGTGCCAGGCGTACCGAAATGCATGATGTTGGGCTCGTCGTGGAACAACTGCCCAACGCCGTGGCCCACGAAATCGCGCACTACCGAGGTGCGTTCGGCCTCGGCATGCGCCTGAATGGCCGCACCGATATCGCCCGTCGTGTTGCCGGGCTTCGCGGCAGAGATCCCGGCTTCGAGGCTCTCATAGGTCACTTCGATCAGCCGCTCGGCTTTGCGCGAAATCTCGCCCACCGGATACATGCGCGACGAATCCCCGTACCAGCCGTCGGCGATGAGCGTGAGGTCGATATTGACGATGTCGCCCTCGCGCAACGGCCGCTCCTCGGGAATGCCGTGGCAGACCACATGGTTGATCGAGGTGCAGATCGAATGCCGGTAGCCCTTGTAGAACAGCGTCGCCGGGATGGCATTGTTGTCCATGGCAAACTGGTAGGCCAACCGGTCGAGAAACGCCGTGGTGACA
Source organism: Devosia sp. (assembly GCA_040081595.1). Classification (GTDB taxonomy): domain Bacteria; phylum Pseudomonadota; class Alphaproteobacteria; order Rhizobiales; family Devosiaceae; genus Devosia_A. The sequence continues at coordinate 18,673 of JBEBGE010000032.1, read as the reverse complement.
CCGGGCTGCACATGGTCAACCAGCAGGTCCAGCGCCTCCGCCGTCAGCCGCCCGGCCTTGCGCATCCCCGCAAACCCGGCTTCGCCATGCAACGGAATGATGCCGGAGGTCCGGCGGGACTTGGTTTCGGCGTCGACGTAAGTGATCATGCGCAAGACTCTAGAGCTTGCTGCAAGAAATAGTCGCTCGGTCGCGCTTTTGGAAGGCCGCGGCTGCACGGTCGCCCTGCGAACGCAAGAAGCTGGGGCCAAGGCCATCTGTTCCTAACTCGCCACAAACCGTTGATTTTTGCCGGTTTGCCGGGCAGATGGAGCCTTTGCAGCACCCGGTCGCCATGTCCTCGACGCCCAACCCCACCGCCGCGCTTCTCGTCATCGGCGACGAAATCCTCTCCGGCCGCACGAAGGACGTCAATATCGGCGCTACCGCCGAGTTCTGTACGGACCTTGCCATTGACCTGATGGAAGTGCGCGTCGTTGCAGATATCGAGGACGATATCGTCGCCGCCGTGCGCGCGCTCAGCGAGCGCTATGCCTACGTCTTCACTACCGGCGGGATCGGCCCGACCCACGACGACATCACCGCCGACGCCATCGCCAAGGCCTTCAACGTGGCCCTGCCCATTCATCCCGAAGCCCGCGCCATGCTTGAGGTGCGCTGGAAGGATCGCGGCATCGAGGTCAACGAGGCGCGGCTCAGGATGGCGCGCATCCCGGAGGGCGCGAGCCTCATCGTCAATTCGGTGAGCGCTGCCCCCGGTTTCAAAATCGGCAATGTCCATGTCATGGCCGGCGTGCCGGTGATCATGCGCGCCATGCTCGAGTCCATTGCGCCGACGCTGAAAGGCGGCCGCAGGGTCCATTCCATCACCATCAAGTGCCGCGTCGGCGAAGGCACGATCGGCACCGCGTTCGGCCAGATCCAGGAGCAACATCCCGAAGTGAAGATGGGCTCCTACCCGCGCATGGGCGATGGCACGGTGATGACCGAACTGGTGCTGCGCTCATCCGATGAGTCAAAGCTCGCGGTTGCCGCCCGCGCGGTCTACGACATGGCCGCCGCGGCGCATCTTGCCGCCAATCTACCGACCCCCGATCCCTACTGAACCCGCTCAACAGGAGCAACTTCGTGACCCAATCCAGCCAGAAATCCTTCCCCGTCACCTGGGACCAGTTCCACCGCGACAGCCGAGCCCTGGCTTGGCGGCTGCAGGGAGAGGGACCGTTCGTCGCCTGCGTCGCCATCACCCGCGGCGGTCTCGTGCCCGCCGCGATCGTTGCGCGCGAGCTCAATATCCGCACCGTCGAATGCGTCTCGGTCAAAAGCTACGACCACCAGAACCAGGGGCAGGTCAAAGTGCTCAAGGCCATCACGCCCGACATCCTCGCCCGTGCCAAGGCTGGAGAGAAGATTCTCATCGTCGATGACCTGGTCGACACTGGCGCCACGGCCCGTGTGGTTCGCGAGATGCTGCCCGGCGCGCATTTTGCGACGGTCTACGCCAAGCCCAAAGGCCTCGAGATGGTCGACACTTTCATCACTGAAGTGAGTCAAGACACCTGGATCTTCTTCCCCTGGGACCTCGATGTGGCGTACGTCGCGCCGATCTCGGGCGAGACGGATTAGTGTCTGATCGCGCCGAACTCGTCGCGCGACATGTGAGTCCGGACGGCAGCTTGGTGTGGCGCATCGAGCAGGAAACGGAGCCGGGTGGTGGGGTGACGATCAGTGCCGGGTTCGAGGGCTTGCCTTGGCATCTGCATCCAGATGACCTGACGCGCCCGGGCGCGCCACTATAGAAGATTGTAGGTCTGACTGGAGAGATTCTCGCAGACCGAATCCTGATTCTGCACGAGCACTGGCCCGTGTCGGCGTCGGCCCCGGCGGGAGAATTGCTGCGACTCTTCGGCGATCCAGCCATTTAAGTTGACCTCAAGGTTCTGGACGAGACTTGGACGATCAGATTCTGGAGCGGCCGGATCGTCGGCTTCGACGACATAGTCGATGGGAAGGTCGATTTTTTGCCGCTCGACCAAAGGTACTTCGCGGACGACTGAGCGCAGTCAGTTAAGCATGCCTGCGACCCACTGCGGCAACGCCTGTGGCGTTGCGCACGATGTGTTACTGGATGCTATGACGGGCGCGATCTGTGTGGGCGTGATGGAATGGTAGACATACGGGACTTAAAATCCCGGGGCTGTATAGCCGTGTGGGTTCAAGTCCCACCGCCCGCACCAGCCTGCCGTAAGACCTTTGCTTGGGCCGCGATTCGTGTAGATAGTTTCTGGAGCCGCATGTAAGCGCGGACTGCAGAGGAGGCATCAATGCTCAAGGAATTCCGGGATTTCGCCCTCAGGGGCAACGTGATTGATCTCGCCATCGGCGTGATCATCGGTGCAGCGTTCGGCGCCATCGTCTCGTCGTTGGTGGATGACGTGTTCATGCCCATCATCGGCCTCATCCTTTCGGGCATCGACTTCTCCAACCTGTTTGTCGTCATTTCCAACCCCAAGGGCCTCGCCGTGCCCTCTTTGGCCTTCGCCAAGGACAACGGCGTCGCCGTCCTCGCGTACGGTCTGTTCATCAACGCCATCGTCAAATTCGTGATCGTCGCCTTCGTGCTGTTTCTCGTGGTACGCGGCGTCAATTCCATGAAGAAGAAACAGGCAGCCGCACCTGCCGCTCCCCCTGCGCCGACCAAGGAAGAAGTGCTGCTGACCGAAATCCGCGACGCGCTCCGCGCCAAGTAGCGGGCAGGTTCTGTTCGTCGTCTGGTGCCTCCGCTGCGGCGGAGGCATCAGTTCTTCCGGCGTTGGGGAGGCTGTGGATGTTGATCAAGCTCGAGGTGCTCGAAGCCATCAAACGCGGCGAGATCACGCTGCAGTTCCGGCGCTGGACCCGTCCGTCGGTGAAGCCCGGCGGAACGCTCAAGACCAAAGTGGGTCTCCTCAAGATCGGCCACATCGACGAAATCCAGCCCGCGGACGTCACCGCATCCGACGCCCGCAAGGCCGGCTTCCGAGACGTCGCCGATTTCAATCGCTGGCTCGGCACCATGAAAGAGGGGCCGCTGTTCCACCGCATTGAGGTGGGCTATTTGGGGGAAGTCCCGAACTCATGAGGTCATCCATGCGCCGCCTGATCATTGCACTTGCAATAGCCTCCATCCCCGGTCTCGCTCTTGCCGGCGCTTGGGACTCCGGAATGGTCGAGGACGAGGGCGGTCCGGCCATGATGGCCTGGGTCTATGGCGAGGGCGGCGGCGACGTGCCGCCTGAACTCAGGATGATGTGCGGCGATAGCATGGGGCTTCGCTATGGCATGGGCTCTGGCCCAGGCGAGGGGATCGAGCCCATCATGGACCCGCTCGATTTCGAGTTCGATTTTGGCACCGAAAAGCTGGTGCTCGAGATGCAGTACGAAGGAATGGACGGCATGTACGCCGCCTATTTCCCGATAACCGCCAAGGTGATCGGCCTGCTCAAGTCTTCGAGCGGCGTCAGCGTCAGCGATCCGACCGGCACCTATCACGCCCAGCCTTTCTCGCTCGAAGGCTCGTCACGGGCCATCGATGCGCTCCTCAAGACTTGCGGTTAACCTGTTGACCCTCACGCGGCGTCAGGGACTATCTCACCGTTCAGCGGAGACGTGGACGGATGAAACTGCTGACGGTCAGACAGGTGGCGAAGGCTTCGGGCGTATCGGTCCGGGCGCTGCACCATTATGACCAGATCGGTCTTTTGAAGCCCGCATCGATCGGACGGAACGGCTATCGCTACTATGGACAGGACGAATTGCTGCGCCTGCAGCAAATCCTCCTTCATCGCGAGCTCGACATCCCACTGGGCAAGATCGGCGCCATCCTCGATGACCCGAAATTCGACCGGCTGGAGGCGCTGCGGATGCAGCGCGACCGGCTCGCCAGGCAAGCGCAGCGTTACGCCGAACTGGTCCGGACGATCGACCGCACGTTCGCCAGCATGAATGGAGACGACAAAATGACCAATGCGGAACTCTACAAGGGCATCTCGCCCGAAAAGCAGGTCGAGTACGAAGCCTGGCTGACCGAAAAGTTCGGAGGCGACATTCCCGAGCGCATCGCTGTCAGCAAGAAGAAATACGAGGCGCGGAGCGAGCCCGAGAAGGCAGCACTTCAGAAGGAACTGCTCGATGTCGAGCTGGCCTGGGCCGATGCCATGAAGAACGGCGTTCCAGCCGATAGCGCGGCGCTCGAGCCGCTGCTGAAGCGCCACCGCGCCTGGGTGGCGACGATGTGGAACCGCCCGTGCCCGCCCGGCGCCTATCACGGGCTCGCGGACCTGCATCTCAGCCATGCCGATTTCGTCTCGCGCTACGAGGCGATCGCGCCGGGCTTTTCGGACTATCACGCGGCGTCGATGAAGGCCTATGCGGGGCGTATTGGGGCATGAGGACCGGCGGGGCCACCGGACACTGGGGCCCCGCCAAACACGTGGAAATATGAGCCTCCATTGCCAGTTCGAGGGAACTAACCTACTAAATTGGCAGGGAGTTTTGCCATGCACAGAATATTTTGCTTTGCCGCCGCCCTCGGTTGCTTGATTGCATTTGCATTGAGCCCAGCAACCGCAGCGGAAGACCCGATCACCTGCGTCCAGACTTACTTACTGCAGGCGGGCTATGCGGTTGGCGAGGCCGACGGCAAGCTCGGCAAGAGCACAATAGGATTGGGCAGCGAATTCAGTTCGGTCTATCCCGAACTCAAGCTCCCCAAGCTCAACAAGGCAAACGCTGAGAAATGGTGCGGTATCCTTAAAGGCGAGGCCGGGCAGTCGGTGCTTGCATCACGATTAATCCCAGTGGGTGCGCCGGGCGAAACGGTCGGACCTGGGGGCGGCTTGAATTTCAACAACGCCCTGGTGATGGAGAACTACGAGGGCTTCAAAAAGGTCTGGCACGATTTCGACCGCTCGCTTTGGCCCGGACGCGTGACCATCGAAACCGACCCTGCACGTGTTCACTCAGGTGCGGCGTCCGTCCGCATGGTCCTTCTACCCGGAGACTGCGGCTGGACCACCCATCGCGATGCCGGCGAATACAATGACTGCGATCATTCAAACGAACGCGTCGAGACCAATGCCGATGCTGTTCGGCCGGGCCTGATGTATTACGGCTTCAGCGTCATGATCGATCCGAATTTCCTGGACTTGGTGCCCTTCGACATTCCGTGGGCCAAGTCCGAGGTCAACCTGTACCAATGGTTCCAGTACGATTCCGGGGCCTGTTTCAACCTCCAGTTCAGCACGCGGTACAAGCGCCTCGACATCGACACGCGGTGCGCGAGCGGCAAGTACTCGGACGTCTATAGCAAGGTGTTTCTCGAGGACTCTCGCCCGGGTGTCTGGCACGAGTTTGTAGTTGAGGCGAACTGGGCGACCGATGAGACCGGCTACTTTCGCGTGCTTCAGAACGGCCGCATGGTCATGAACTATGCGGGTCCGACCACTGTAAAGGCGGGCGCAGACTATATCGCGGACCATCCTCAGATTTACGCCTATGGCTCGGACGAAAACGACACCGCGACAAGGCAGTATCGTACAGCCGCCACCGCCTGGTTTGACGACATGATGCGCAGCACGTCGCTTGCGGACATTCACTCGCGCTACAAGTTCGACGACGCGGCGCTTGCGGACTTCGCGTCGGCAATTCCGGTGACGGAGCTCGATCCGGCCCTTATCGGCGAGCCAAAGCTCTTTGCTAAAGGTGAATTGGGCCGGCTGCCCCTCGACGCCATCGGGCCGCAGGCCAAACTTCCTAGTGACATCGTCTCGGGAATGAAGGACCCGGTGCGCGCGGGCATAGACAACGCCAAGGCTTACGGTCTGGCTCGCGCGGTCGATCCGGCCGGAGGGCCAGAGCCTGCGTTACGGTTTGAAGTCCGGCCCGGAGATTGCGGCCGTGAGGGCAATTGGGACAATTGCGAACACGGGCAGGAGAGCGTCTGGACCGCCAATTCGACGATCATGAAGAACGGCGAGCATTACAGTTTGGCTTGGCGGACATATGGCGCGGGACCAAGGTGGCCCTATACTTCTGGGCAGGCCGTGCTCATGGAGATTGGCCAGCCCGTGGCCGACGACCACCTCGTCGTCACGTCCGATGGCCTCGCATTCCAGCGCGCGAACGAGCAGCCAAAGCTCTTGGTGCCGGCGGGCGACCTCTACAACATCTGGAACTCCTTTGTGTGGGAGGTCGTCTGGGCGAAGGGAAAGGAGGGCCGCATGACCCTCACGATGAATGGAACCGAAGTCTACAGTTACGAGGGGCCGACGCTGCCGGAGGGACAGGCACGTGTCGGTTTCGGCCTTCGCCGGGACGGCTTCAAGAACACATACTCGGTCGTCTACTTCCAGCACGTAGCGCTAACAAAGGTTGGAAAGTAGGTGATCGCCAACATCCTCACCGGGCTCGTCGCCCTGATCCACGTCTACATTCTCGTGCTCGAGATGTTTCTCTGGGACACACCGCGCGGCCGGAAAGCCTTCGGCACGACCGAGGCTTTTGCGAGGGAGAGCAAGGTGTTGGCTGCCAACCAGGGGCTCTATAACGGCTTCCTCGCCGCCGGGCTGATCTGGGGCATCTGGCTCGGGGAAGCGGGCGACCCCGTCAAGATTTTCTTCCTGCTCTGCGTCGCAGTGGCCGGAATCTACGGCGCCGCGACCGTCGGCATCCGCATTCTCGCCATTCAGACCGTCCCGGCCGTGATCGCGCTCGCGGCGGTATTCTGTCTCTGACGCCCCTGTGACTCCGCCGCCAGGCTCAGTGGACGGAACCCCCGCCATACCCTAGGTTTGAACGGGGGGTGCGCCAAGAGGGCGCTGCAAGAGGCCCTGACATGTGGGACTTTTCCATCCAGCGTTCGCTCGGTCTGATGCTTCGGACCGCGCCGTTCATATTGTTCCGGATCGTCGTCTATGCCGGTATTGCCATCGCCTATGTGCTGGTGACAGGGGTCGGCGTCGGGGTCGGCTGGGGCGTCGGGGCCTTCGGCGATTTCGATTTCCGGGCCGCCGCCATGCTCTGGGGCGGCATCATCGGCTTCGCGCTGACGGCTGGGACCATCTATTTCCTCCGCGAGTACATCCTTTATCTGGTCAAGGCCGGCCATATCGCCGTGCTGGTTGAATTGCTCGATGGCCGCGACGTACCGCAGGGTCAGAACCAGATCACCTATGCCAGTTCAATCGTTCGCGAACGATTCAGCGAAGCCAGTGTCCTGTTCGGTGTCGATCAGCTCATCAAAGGGGTACTCGGCGCCATTCTTGGCTTGGTTCAGGGGGTGACTGCGCTGCTGCCTATCCCAGGCCTCCAGAATATCGTCGGGCTGATCCGGGCGTTCTTGCGCATCGCCATCGGCCTCGTCGATGAGGTGATCCTCGGCTATGGCATTCGCACCCGCGCTACCAACCCGTGGCAGTCGGCGCGCACCGCGCTTGTCCTTTATTCCCAGAACTACAAGGTGATGCTCAAGAATGCCGCCTGGCTCACCATCATCACCTATGGCGTTGCGCTCGTCGTCTTCCTCCTCATGCTGGCACCCGCCGCCGCTCTCGTCTGGTTCCTGCCCGGCGCATGGTCGGCAGGCGGCTTCGTCTTCGCGCTGATCTTTGCCTGGGCGGTCAAGGCGGCGCTGATCGAGCCCTTCGCCATCGCGGCCATGATGGACGTCTATTTCCGCGTCATCGAGGGCCAGTCGCCCGATCCCGCCTGGGACGAGCGCATTGGCCAGGTCTCGCGAAAATTCAACCAACTCAAGGAAAAGGCCGCCAACTGGGTCGGCGGCCGCGGCGCCCCGGCCCGCCACCCCTAGGAGGCGCCCGGGGGTCCGGTGGCTTGAGGAGTTTGAGCGACCGCGCGCCTGAACCGAAAAACCGGAAACCCACCTTTTCCCGGCGCGCGGCATGATGCGCTACACCCTGATCGATACCGCGCTGGGTACCTTCGGCCTCGCCTGGACCGAAAAGGGCGTTGCGCGGGTGGCGCTGCCCGGCCCCGACCGCTCGCGCACAGAAATGTGGATCTCGCGGGATCCGGCGGAACCCGGCTTTCCCGATGGCGCGCTGGCGGGAGTGCCCGAGCGTATGCGTCGCTATGCGGAAGGCGAACACGTCGATTTTGGGGACGTGCCGCTCGATCTCGACCGCACCCCCGAGTTCAACCGCGCTTGTTATTACGAGCTGCTCAAGGTCGGCTATGGCGAAACCACCACCTATGGCGCCATCGCCAAGACGCTCGGCGACGTCGCCCAGTCCCGCGCGGTAGGGCAGGCGATGGGCTCCAACCCGATCCCACTGATCATTCCCTGCCACCGCGTACTGGCCGCCGATGGCCGCATCGGCGGCTTTTCTTCCCCTGGTGGCGTCACCGCCAAGATGAAGATGCTGGCTCTCGAACACGCCGCAAGTCCCACCGGCCAATACGCGTTCGGATTCTGAACTCTACTGCGCCCGCTTGAAGCTCTTGATCTGCGGTAGCGACTTGACCACCCGTTCGGCGATCTGGTCGACGCTGAGAGTCACCGGTACGACCAGCACATTCTCTTCCTGGGCGGGAACCTCAAGCGTTGCGAACTGGCTCGCAAGCAGGCTCGCCGGCATGTACTCATGCACCCGTTCGCTGATCCGGCTGGCGATCAACTCCTCGGTGCCCTCGAGAAACACAAACAGCACTGGCTCGCCCGCGACCTTCACCAGATGGTCGCGGTAGGCGCGGCGCAGGGCCGAGCAGGCACCGACCGCGACGCCCTTGGCCGCTGCCGCTTCATGCAGCCCCTCGGCAAGCGCCCTGAGCCAGGGCCAGCGGTCTTCGTCGGTCAGCGGAATGCCCGAACCCATCTTGGCCTTGTTGGCAGCGGAGTGGAAATCGTCGCCGTCGAGGAACGGTGCATGCAGCCGCCGCGCAATGGCATGCCCGCTGACGGTCTTACCGCTCGAGGCAACCCCCATGACGATGACGATGCGGGCGGCCGTGATGCTCAATTGCGGTGCCGGTGACACGATGGGGCGGGCAAGACGGGTCCGATCCGTTCAGGCAATGGGATTGGGCGAGACCGGCTCAACGCTGGCCGTCGCCTCTGAAAGCGCTGTCATTACAGCCGACGAATAAGAGTGAGCGTCGCAAAATTCAAGCCCAATTGCCGCTCAGACGGTCGCCGTGAAGGCCCCGTCCACATAGAGAATGTGGCCGTTGACAAAGGCCGAGGCCTCCGAGCAGAGGAAAATCGCCGCCCCGCCCAGCTCCGCAACCTCGCCCCAGCGGCCCATCGGCGTACGCTTTTCGACCCACGCATTGAACTCAGGATTGGCGACCAAGGCCTCGTTGAGCTCGGTCTTGAAATAGCCGGGTGCGATGCCATTGACGTTGAGCCCGTGTTGCGCCCAATCGGTCGCCATGCCGCGGGTCAGGTTCGCCACCGCCGCCTTGGTCGCCGCATAGGGCGCGATCGAGGGGCGGGAGAGGGCGCTCATCAGCGAGCAGATATTGACGATCTTGCCGCGCTTTCGCCCGATCATGTGCCGGGCAACAATCTGACCGACCGTGAACACCGAGGTGAGGTTGGTCTGGACAATCCGCTCGAACTTGTCCTCGGGAAAATCCTCGAGGGGTGCGCGGTGCTGCATCCCGGCATTGTTGACGAGGATATCAATGGGACCGAGCTCGCTTTCGACCCAGCCGACCGCCTCTTCGACGCTGTCGCGGCTGGTGACGTCGAAGGCGACGGCCTTGGTCGTCGCCCCGGTTTCGGCGAGCCGCGCTGCGGCCGCGCCGAGCGCGAGCGCGTCGCGGGCATTGAGCACGATTTCGGCCCCGGCGCCCGCCAGCGCTGTGGCGATGGCAAAGCCAAGCCCCCGGCTCGAGCCGGTGATCAGCGCCCGCCTTCCCTTGAGGCTGAACAGCGAAAGACCGTCCATCTGCGACTCCCCCGTTTCGGCGCGCACCCTAGCCTGCCCTGTGCCCGGCGCCAGCCCGATGATAGCGCTTTCGTGGCCGGGTTCCGGCCGCTTTTTGGTTGGCAAAACCGCGGGCCGCGTGTCAAAAGGCGCCCCAAGAAAAACTAATATCCCCGTGAGGAGAATCTTATGTCGTCCGCCGATATCGGCCTTATTGGCCTTGCCGTCATGGGCTCCAACCTGGCGTTGAACATCGCCGAGAAGGGCTACATGATCGCTGTCCACAACCGGACGGCCGCCAAGATCGATGACTTCATGGTTACGGCAAAGGCACAGAAGCTCGACGGCAAAATCGTCCCCGAAGCCGATATCAAGTCCTTTATCGCCTCGATCAAGCGCCCCCGCTCCGTGATCATCATGGTCAAGGCCGGCCAGCCGGTCGACGACATGATCGAGCAGCTCCTGCCGCTCCTGAGCGAGGGCGACGCCATCCTCGAATGCGGCAATTCCCTCTATACCGACACCAATCGCCGCTTCGCCTACTTGAAACCCAAGGGCATCGGCTATCTCGGCATCGGCGTCTCCGGCGGCGAAGAGGGCGCCCGCCACGGTCCCTCCATCATGGTCGGCGGCGCCGAGCAGCAATGGAAGAACGCCCAGCCCATCCTCGAGGCGATCTCGGCCAAGTTCGACGGCGAACCCTGCTGCGCCTACCTCGGCGAAGGCGGCGCCGGCCATTTCGTCAAGACCATCCATAACGGCATCGAATATGGCGACATGCAGATGATTGCCGAAGTCTATGGTGTGATGCGCGACGGCCTCGGAATGAGCCCCAAAGCCGCCTCCGACCTGTTCAAGACGTGGAACAAGGGCCCGCTCAACTCCTATCTCACCGAGATCACCGGCCACGTCCTCGCAGCGGTCGAGCCCAAGACCGGCAAGCCGCTGGTCGACCTCATCCTCGACAAGGCCGGCCAGAAGGGCACCGGCACCTGGTCGGCTATTGCCGCCCAGCAGCTTGGCGTGCCCGCCACCGCCATCGAGGGCGCCGTCGCCGCCCGCTCCATCTCCTCCCGCAAGGACGAGCGCGTCGCTGCCGAGGCCGCGTACGGCAAGCCGATGCGCGGCAAGTCCGACGTCTCGCTGGCCGATCTCGAGAAAGCGCTGCTCGCCGGTAAGATCGTCTCCTACGCCCAGGGCTTTGCCGTTATGGCCAAGGCCAGCGACGAGAATGGCTGGAACCTGCCGCTCGCTACAATCGCCAAGATCTGGCGCGCCGGCTGCATCATCCGCTCGCGCTTTCTCGACCAGATGTCGGCGGCCTATGCCAAGGGCAGCGCCAAGAACCTGCTGATGGTGCCCGATTTCATTGCCATCATGCAGGACGCCCATATCTCGCTGCGCAAGATTGTTGCAGCCGGCGCGCTGGGCGAATTCCCGTTGATCTGCCTTTCGGCCTCGCTCAGCTATTTCGACAGCTATCGCCAGGCGCAGGGCACCGCCAACCTCACCCAGGGCCAGCGCGACTTCTTCGGCGCCCACGGTTTCGAACTGATCGACCGCCCCGGGGAACAGCACGGGACCTGGCCATCGACGCTTGGGAAGTAGGTCGAGCGTTTCCGGAGAAGGCGCGGCGCGGTTTCTCGGTTCGGTAGAGCGATCAGTCTGGCCCTACAGCCGCTTGAACATCACGAGCGCGTCGACCCGTCCCAGCCGCGGATGATCGAACGCGCCGGGGAGCCGTGCCAGCGTCTCGAAGCCAAAGCTGTGCCACAGGTGCACCGCCGGCTCGTTGGTCGAGACCACGAAATTGAACTGGATGCCGGAAAAGCCCATCTCGCGCGCCACTTCGATCGAGTGCGCGCAAAGCGCCCTTGCGACGCCGCGTCCGCGCGCCGCAGGGGCGGTCATGTAGCCGCAATTGGCGATATGGGCGCCGCCGCCCTGCTGGTTGGCGCGGACATAGCTGGCGCCCAGCACCGCGCCTTCCTCGACGGCCACGAAATTGCGCTTCTCGGGCGAGGCGAAATAGGCGCGGCCGATCTCCTCGCTGCCGTCGCGGGGCAGGGCGAAGGTCTCGCCTTCGCGCATGATCGGCTCGAGGATCGCCCACATTGCCGGCCAGTCGCTACCAAGTGCGGGGCGGAGTTCCATCACCGTTCTCGGTATCGTCATTGGGATCGTCGGGTGTCGGAACCTGGATCTGCCCCGGTGGCGCCATCCCGGGCGCGCGCGGATGCTGCGCTAGGCTCGGCTTGTGTTCGAGGTCGAAGCGCAACGCCACATAGGCAAAGACGCCGATGGCAATCAGCACCATCGCCGCGGCAAAGATGAACGGCGCACCCGGGAAGTATGTGCCCTTGCTGCCCGAAAGCGTGAAATAGGCGAAGATCTGTGTCGCTGCCAAGGGGCCGATGATCGTCGCCAGAGAGTTGGTGGCGTTGACCGCGCCCTGCAATTCACCCTGCGCGTTGTCCGGCACGCGCCGCGACATCACCCCGTTGATGGCCGGCGCCGCGAGCCCGCTTGCCGCACCGACGATGATCAATGCGTAGAGCCAGGTCTCCGTATGGATCAGCGCGATGCCTGTGAACGCGATGGTCGCCGCCGAGAGCCCGATGATCACCACGGCCGTCTCCCCGAAGCGCTTGGTCAGCGGTCCAACAGCCAATGCCTGGAACAGCGCAAAGGTGATGCCGAAAGCGCCCAGTGAGCGTCCGATCTGCGAGGACGAGAAGTTGAACACTTCGATGGTGAAGTAGTTATAGACCGCCGGGAACGCCTGCGCTGCCATTGTGAATGACAGCAGCGCCCCCAGCAGCCACAGCACGACCGGATATTGCCGCAGCGCGAGCATGGCGCCGAACGGGTTGGCGCGGCGGATATCGAACGGCCGCCGCTGGCTTCGCGTCAGCGATTCCGGCAGCACGAAGACCCCGAACAGGAAATTGGCGAAAGCCAGTGCCGCAGCAGCATAGAACGGCACTTTAGGACCGAAGGCACCGAGTTCGCCACCAATAATTGGCCCGATGATGAAGCCCAGCCCAAAGGCCGCGCCGATAAAGCCGAAGCGCTGCGTACGCTTGGCCGGCGGGGTAATGTCAGCCATATAGGCGGTCGCGGTCGCAACCGATGCGCCGGCAACGCCCGACACGAACCGCCCGATGAACAGATACCAGACGACCGGGGCGAACCCCATGACGGTGTAGTCGAAGGTCAGTCCAAGCAGCGCCAGAAGTAGCACCGGCCGCCGCCCGTAGCGGTCGGAGAGATTGCCCAGGATCGGCGAGGAGATGAACTGGATCGAGGCATAGAGGAACACCAGCCAGCCGCCGATCACTGCCGCCTGGGCGACGCTGCCGCCCGTCAATTCCTTCAGCAGTTCCGGCAGCACCGGCACGATGATGCCATACCCGACCATGTCCAGCAGGATCGTGATCAGGATGCAGGCAAGCGTGAGCGGGGAGTCGCGTCGGACGGCCATTTGGCTCAACTAGGCGTTTCGTGGCGGCAGTTGACACGCCCCCGGCGCAAGGCGCAAGCGCCCCGGTCATTCGGCCGCATCGTCCTCCCGCACGGGTCCCGCAATTGCAGGCTCGGGCGCCGGATCATAGCCATAGAGCCAGTCGAGGCGGCGGAAATGCGCCTTCCGGCCCTGCAGCCGCAGCACCGCGTTGCGCGCCAGGGTGAACGGCCACTCCATGTGGTAGGCAAAGCCGTTGAAATCCGAAGTTCGCCGCACCCGCTCGACCCGCGACCGGCGCAGCGCAAAGAAGCGCTGAAAGGCAGAGTCCGCGTCCGGTTCGGTCATCAGCAGCGGCGCAAGGATGGCCGCGTCTTCGATGGCCATGGCCGCGCCCTGCGCTTGGAACGGCAGCATGGCATGGGCCGCGTCGCCGATGAGACCGATGCCGCCGCCATGCCAGTCGGGCGCCGAGACCGTGTTGACGATCCAGTAGCCCCAGGCGCCGTTTGCCGCTTCGGCGATGGCGGCAAACTGCTGGGAGGGAAGAGCCGCCCAGGGGAGCTTGGGCTCCTTGGGCGTTGTCTGGGCATGGAGCCGCTCGGTCTTTTCCTTGGTGAACAGCGCGATGTTCATCTGCCGCCTCTGCGGCAGTGGGTAGCAGACCGCGTGATATCCCGGCGCCATCAGCAGCGTCGTGCGGTCCGGAGCCAGCGCACCCTTGAGCGTTTCGGCATTGAGCGTCGTGCGCCAGGCGACATAGCCCGAATAGCTCGCGGCCGGACCGCCCAGCACCCGCGTCCGCGTCTCCGAATTCACACCGTCGGCACCGACGAACGCGTGGACCCTCGTACTGCGCGCGCCGCCATCGGCTTCGTCCACCGTCATCGAGACGCCACGCGCGTGGCTCACGGCGTCGAAGCTGCGCACCCCGAAGAGCATGTCGATATTGGCGAAGCGCTTGCAGGCACGATGGAGAATCTCGGCAAGATCCGCCCTATGCATGACCGCATAAGGCACGCCGTAGCGCGCCCGCGCCGCTATCCCCAGTTCAAGTGAGACCACCGGCTTTCGCGCCCGGAACGGATGCACGTCGATCGCCGCGGGCTCGAAGCTCTTGGCCGCAATGGCCTTGTCGAGCCCGAGCTGGTTGAGTACTCGCCGCGCGTTGGGACTCAGTTGCAGCCCGGCGCCGACTTCCTGGATTTTCTTGTTGCGCTCGAGCACGACCACCGTCGCCCCGAACTTGGCCAGCGCCAGTGCCAACGTCATCCCCGCGATTCCGGCGCCGGCGATATAGATGGTGCGGCCCGGGGCCATCACAGCGTCGCGCGAAAAAGTGGTTTTCCGGTTTCCCGTTCCAGCGACGCGAAAAGGGAAGAGAGCATCGCGCTGTCAGGCGGGCTCGGCCTGATAGACGGCCGAAAGCGGCTCCGACGTGCCGGGGGCGAGCTTGGGATTGAACACATAGTGGGTCGAGCAATAGGAGCAGACCACCTCGTTGTCTTTGCCCATGTCGATGAAGATATGAGGGTGGTCGAAGGGCGGCAGCGCCCCGACACACATGAACTCCTTGGAGCCCACTTCGATGCGTTTCAGCCCCTCGGTATTGTGGAAATGCGGGGTGGGCTTATGCGCCATCTGAGTGCCTTCGAGTCGCCGGTTTTGGGTCCACGAGACCATACTCAAGCCACATCCTGAAAGAAAGTCCGCCTGGCCTGCCGGGTGACATGGGCCAATCGAGCCGCTACATGCGTCCATGCCCAGCTTTCGCTCCTCCGGCTTTGATCTCGCCTACCACATCTATGGCGAGGGCCGCCCCACCCTTCTGATCCACGGCTTTGCCTCCTCGGGGGTGATCAACTGGGTCAATACGAGCTGGGTCGAAGCCCTCAACAAGGCCGGCTGGCAGGCCATCACCATCGACAATCGCGGCCATGGCGGCTCGCGCAAATTCTACGATCCACAGCTCTATTTCGCCCCCGACATGGCGGACGATGCCGCCAACCTGTTGATCCACCTGGGCCTCGGCCCGGTGCCGGTCATGGGCTACTCGATGGGCGCCCGCATCGCCGCCTATCTCGCGCTCCGTCACCCGGAGCACGTCACCTGCCTGGTGTTTGGCGGCATGGGCATCAACCTCGTGACCGGGCTCGAGGATTCCGAGGAAATCATAGCTGCGCTCACGGCCGAGACGCTGGACGAGGTCAAGGGTGCGACCGGCCGCCAGTTCCGCATTTTCGCCGACCATTCCAAGGCCGACCGGGCGGCGCTCGCCGCCTGCATGATCTCCTCGCGCGAGCCCATGCCGGAGGCGGACATCCGCCAAATCGCGGTTCCGGCGCTGGTCGCCGTGGGCGAGACCGACGACATGGCCGGTGACCCCCACCGGCTTGCCGATCTCCTGCCCAAAGGCGAGGCGTTCACGATCCCCAAGCGCAATCATATGCTTGCGACAGGCGACCCCAAATTCAAGGCGGCCGCCATCGCTTTCCTTGAACGCTGCGGCCACAGAACCTGACGAATGTGAACCATTTTGCGCTTTCGGGCTTGGTTCGGGAGCATCGGTTGCCCTATATCGTCATCCTGCGATGGAGAAGCCTATGAGCTTGCATTCGAGCCCGACCAACAGACTTCTTTCGGTCGATCCAGTCTGGGACGCCGTGCGTGCGGACGCCCAGCGCGTCGTCGCGTCGGAGCCGAGCCTGGGCTCGATGGTGATGGCCAATGTGGTCAACCACGACAGCTTCGAAGCCGCGCTCGCTCACCGGCTCGCCGAGCGGCTCGACCACCCCGACGTTTCCGCCGACCTTATTCGCCAGGCTTTCCACGACGCTCTCGATATCCGCCCCGAGATCGGTCTCGACGCCCGCGCCGATCTGACCGCGACCCTCGAGCGCGATCCGGCAACGCACCGCGTCCTCGTGCCATTCCTCTATTTCAAAGGCTTCCAGGCCATTCAGACCCATCGCTTCGCGCATGTGCTGTGGAACGCCGGCCGCAAGGATTTCGCGCTCTACCTCCAGAGCCGCTCCAGCCAGGTCTTCCAGACCGACATCAACCCCGCCGCCCGCATCGGCAAGGGCATGATGCTCGATCACGCCACCGGTTTCGTTGTCGGCGAAACCGCCGTCATCGGCGACAATTGCTCAATCCTGCAGGGCGTGACTCTGGGCGGGACCGGCAAGGCCGATGAAGATCGCCATCCCAAGATCGGCAATGGCGTCCTGATCGGCGCCCATGCGGTGGTTCTGGGCAATATCCGTGTTGGCGACTGCGCCCGCATCGGTGCGGGTTCCGTGGTCACCAAGGAAGTGCCGCCGCGCGTCACCGTGGTCGGCGTTCCGGCCCGCATTGTCGGCGAGGCCGGTGCCGCGCTGCCATCCATCGCCATGGACCAGATGATCTCCTCGGTCGACGTTTCCGGTTAGGCCGCCGCGCTCCCGTCATAGATCGGCACTAGGGAAAAAAGACCGGCGCGGGATTGCCCGCCCCGTTCAACCGAATATTGTGGCCAACCCCATAGCGACTCGAAAAGGAGCGGTTCGTTGAACCAGCCCGAAATCCTCAAGCTGCAGAAATATCTGCAGATCAAGTTCTCCAATCGCGCCATCGATGTGCGTCCGCGCGACCGGCAGAACGACAGCGTCGAAGTCTATCTGGGGGAAGAATTTCTCGGCCTCATTTATGTCGACGACGAGGACGGCGACAAATCCTACAATTTTCAGATGGCCATCCTCGAGGAAGACCTGGCGGACGTGAACTGATGCTCGTCGCCACCACCAACGACCTGCCGGGCTATCGCGTCGTGAGGACCATCGGGCTGGTGCGCGGCATCACCGTGCGCTCGCGCTCGGTCTTCGGCACCATTGGCGGCGCCCTGCAATCGCTGGTGGGCGGCAACATCACGCTGTTCACTTCGCTCGCTGAAAAGACCCGGCAGGAAGCGCTTGACCTGATGATCCAGCACGCCGAGGAAGCCGGCGCCAACGCCATCATCGCCATGCGCTACGATGCCAACGAGATCACCGATGGCATCACCGAGATGCTGGCCTACGGCACCGCGGTGGTGGTCGAACCGGCCTGACCGGAGCATCGCGCGAGAAGTGGCCTTCCCGGTTTTTCGCGACGACGATGCGCAACAGGGACTACAGCGCACCAATTCGGCGCATGAGCGGTTCGATTTCGGCATCGAACTGCCGCCAATTGCCCAGCACGTCTTCCTCGAAATCATAGACCGCCGCGATTCCCGGCCCCAGATAGACCGAACGCAGGCAACGTCCCTTTGTCTCCCCCCTGACCGGCTCCATGCATTTGGCGGCAAACGAATTGGACGAGATGGGATCGTACCAGACGGTCTCGCCCGCATAGCCATCGTCGGCGACCAGAGGCTTGCCGATGAGGCCCGGCGGCCCGCTCAATTGCTCCGGCATGAACTGATGGAGATAGACCCCATCCAGCAGGGATGAACTGGCCCGCACCTGGCTGCGCGGCAACAGCGTCACCCCAACGGCCCGGGCCTCGCCGCCCGGCCCGAGCGGCAAGAGCAGGCTCAGCCCGATCTGCTTGGAAAATCCGGCCCCGCCGCCATCGTCGTCGCGCACCCAGGCCGAGGGAATCTGGAACTGCCGCCCGCCCAGCGTACGGGTGACCACTGAATCTCCGCTCGCCGTATCGGCCATGGCGGGCGCCTTTCGGCCCATCGCGTCTATCCCATAGGCCAAAATTACCCCCGCCAGCGCAACGACCAGCGCCAACAGGCCCAGATTGTAAGGCAGGGAGTGCGTTTCGCGCCGCAGAGGCGCCGCAGGCGTGGGACTCATGTCCGAATTAACCAGTGAAGCGCTGGGGGCGTGACAGCCGATAACGCCGCACATATGCTTAATGAAGGGTTAATATGCCGCTTGTCGCGGTAGCGTTGTGGGGCGTTGCGTATGGCGTTCGAGCTGGTTCTCGCGGGGTTCATTATGGCGGTCGGCCTCGCCGTCGCCGGTGCCGGAACCCATCTTTATCAATGGCGCCGCGGTGAGGCGGCCATGCTCCGCTTCGATGGCAAAACCTATGTCGGCTCGCTTGGCCACCTCGCCATGAGCTTTCTGTGCGGTCCTTACATCCTGTTACAGATGGGATGGCGCCAGGAGGATGACGGCACGCTCTCGCTGGGCTCGGTGCTGGTTTCGGCGCTCATCGCCTTCGGCTGGAGCTTCATCACCGGCCTGATCATTCTCGGCATCTACGTTTCGGTCATGCCCTTCGGCCACTAGGCCGACCGGCCAATCGA
>JBEBGE010000031.1:0-39285 GCA_040081595.1 Devosia sp. | reverse complement strand
CCCCCTCCGTCTTGGCTGCGCCAAGCCACCTCCCCCGTAAACGGGTGAGGAACCCCAGGCCACACCCTTCCGGTATTCCAACCAGCCAACCCGCTGATCTCGCAGCGGGAACCACTGCTTCACCCCCACTTATCCGCATCGCCGGCGCGTGAGCTATGATCTCCCCCGCGTTCACCTTCTTCCCGCGGGTACTGACGAGGTGCCGGTGGACGTGGTGGGGGCGGCAGTCGTGCCGCTCGGGTTCCTTGCAACGGGACCGCTCCTGTATCCGATGGAGCGCTTCCTGGCTGGTGCCGACATCCCCATCGCGGAGAGCGCGGAGCGTCTCGCTTCGCCACTACCTTCCGGAGGCGCTTCGCGCTCTCCGTTCGCGGCCTTCTGGCCGCGACAAGATCAAACCCGGAGGGTCATCCCCGTCCGGTGCTTCCTTGCGCGCGGTTCCAACCACATATAAAGATATCTTTATATCCCGAAACGGGTCCAAGAGGTCAGATGGCGGATGCGGCGACATTGGTGGGGGTGCTGCGCGCGGCGGGTGAACCGACGCGGTTGCGCCTGCTCGCGCTGCTCGCCGAGGGAGAGCATTCGGTCAAGGACCTGACCGAAATCCTCGGCCAGAGCCAGCCGCGCGTCTCGCGGCACCTCAAGCTTCTCGCCGATGCCGGCCTTGTCGAGCGCAATGCCGAAGGCGCCTGGGCCTATTACCGGCTGGCTGAAAGCGAGGATGTCGCTGGCCTCGGCCATTGGGTCACCGCCCGTCTCGCAAGCGACGATCCTGATCGCGTCCGCGATCGCGAAAAGCTGCTCGCGGTGCAGGCGGCGCAACAGGCGCAGGCCGAAGCCTATTTCGCCAAGGTTGCCGGGCGCTGGGACCAGCTTCGGCGACTGCACATTCCCGAGGAAGCCGTTGAATCTGCTATTCTCAAGGCGTCAAAAGGCATGCGCGCCGATCTCCTCGTCGATCTGGGCACCGGCACCGGCCGCATGCTCGAATTGCTCAAGGATCACTACAAGCGCGGCATCGGCATCGATTCGAGTCGCGAGATGATCGCGGTGGCGCGCGCCAAGCTCGCCGCCAGTTCCATCGGCCATGCGCAGATCCGGCTCGGCGACATCGCCGATCTCGATGCCAGCGTCGGTCCCGCAGATCTCATCGTTATCCACCAGGTGCTGCATTATTTCGACGATCCGGGTCGGATGCTGATACAGGCGCGCAAGGCGCTGAAGCGTGGCGGCGACATGCTGATCGTCGATTTTGCACCGCACACCATGGAGTTCCTCCGCTCCGAGCATGCGCATCGTCGGCTTGGACTGAGCGAGGCGCAAATGAATGCCTGGGCGCGCGCCGCGGGTCTCGGGGTCGAGAGCCTCACCAAGCTTCCCCCCGCCAAAGGCACGGACGGGCTCACCGTCTGCCTCTGGCAGCTCTCCGACGAACAGGATGTGAAATGAGCGTCGCCAATGATCATCGCGCCAGCCGCCAATCGGGCGAGGCGCGTCCGCCATTCCAGGTCTCGTTCGAGTTCTTCCCGCCCAAGACCGACGCGATGGAGGAGCGGTTCTGGGAATCGCTCCACAAGCTCGCGCCGCTCAAGCCGCATTTCGTCTCGGTGACCTATGGCGCCGGCGGAACGACGCGCGAGCGCACGACCCGGCTCGTCGGCCGCATCCAGTCCGAGACCGGGGTCAACGCCGCGGCGCATCTGACCTGCGTTGGCGCCTCTCGCGACGAGGTCGAGGCCGTGGTGCGCGGCTATCGGGCGGCCGGCATCCGCCACATCGTTGCCCTGCGCGGCGATCCGCCCGAGGGCGTCGGCCAGCCTTTCGTGCCGCATCCCAAGGGCTATGCAAGTGCCGCTGAACTGGTGGCGGGAATCTGCCGGATTGGGGATTTCGACATCTCGGTCGCGGCCTATCCCGAAAAGCACCCGCAATCGCCGAGTTGGGACGTCGAGATCGACAATCTGAAGCGCAAGATCGACGCGGGCGCGAGCCGGGCCATCACCCAGATGTTCTTCGACAATGACGATTATTTCCGCCTGGTCGAGCGTGCAGGCAAGGCGGGCATTTCCGCGCCGATCGTGCCCGGCATCCAACCGATCCATTCGTTCAAGCAGATCTCGGGATTCGCGGCGCGTTGCGGCGCATCGATTCCCTCGTGGCTCGCCGAGCGCTTCGACGGCCTCGAGGAGGACCCCGAAACTCACGCGCTGGTCGCCTCCGCCGTCGCCGCCGAGCAGGTGCTCGAACTTGTCGATGCCGGGGTCACCGAGTTCCATTTCTACACCCTCAACCGGGCCAATCTTGTGCTGGCACTGGCGCGGCTGCTGGGCGTCCGGCCGGACTGAGCCGCGTTGGAACAAGGCGGGATCGTGGCGCGGTCATTCAGTCGCGGTTCATGAAGGTGAACACATTCTCAACATTGGCGTCGGCCATCCAAAGTATGGCCATGATTTTCGCCTCAAACCGGAAGCGGGGACGGGGCGCGTGCGTGAGGCTGTGATGCGACTCAATTCCAAACTGACATGGGGCCTGGCCTGGGCCGGACTCGCCGTAATCGTCGCAGTTCCATCCGCCGATTATCTCACTGGGAGCAGGGCCGACAGCGCGGCCGTCCTCACCTCCGACACCGATCCGGTCAAGACCGCCTCGATCGAGACCGTGAAGGGGCCGGCCGCCATCGAGCTCGCGCCCTCGGTCACTTCGGTCAAGACCGGCACGACGGCGCCGGGATTCACTGTGGTTCCAGTCAAGGTCGGCTCCCCGGCACCGGTGACGGCGCCTCTCGTCGCACCCGAACCGTCGACGACTGAAGTGGCCTCGCTCAGTCCTGAACCCAAGGCCGCGCCGTTCCCGGCGCCGGTCTCGGCCCGGCCGCGTCTGCCGCCGCCTCAAGAGAGCGAGACCATCGTCATTCCGGAAGATGTCTCGCCGGAATCCGACTCCGCGATCATCCTGCCGCCGGCGGATATTCCCGAAGAGCCCTACGCGTCCGATCCCGAATCGCTGCGCGACTATCTGGTTTCGCGCGGGCTGATCGACGGCGATCCGGCCGACAGCACTGCAACGGTCACCTATCTCGACAGCGAAAGCGATTACGACCCGGATGGCTTCTACTTGAGCGATGGGCCGAACGCCGAAAGCCGCCCGACACGCCGGACCCGGCTCGATCTCTTCACCGGCTCCAACGGCGAGTGGGAATTCAACCTGTTCTGAGCCATGCGCCGGGCGTCGAGCGCACCGCAGCCGAGCGCGCTTTCCTTTTGGCGGTCGCCCACTATTGTGCGCCGCCTGAGGAGAGCAAGGTCATGTCGTCGGTCTGGCAGCGGCTGGGCGAGTTCATCGGGTCTTTTGGCGGGCGGACGGGCGTCGCCAGCTCGCTGGCCAATGCGCTCGATCCGGACAATTGGCTGCCGGGCGGCAAGGACGCAGCCTTCACCCTGGCGCTGATCGCGCTATCGGCCAAGATGGCTGTGTCCGACGGCGTCGTGACCGCATCCGAATGGCGGGCGTTCCAGAAGACGGTCGAGATCCCGGCCGAGATCGAGCAGCAGGTCGACCGGCTGTTCAAGCTGGCGCAGCAGGATGTCGCGGGCTACGAGGCCTATGCGCGCAAGATTGGGCGGTTCTTCTTGCGGAGCCCGGAAACGCTCGAACACGTTCTCGACGGGCTGTTCTATATCGCCTCGGCGGATGGGATGATCCACGAGGCGGAACTGGATTATCTCAAGCGGGTCAGCGACATCTTCGGGTTCGATGATGCGCGGTTCGAACAGCTGGCGAGCCAGCACGTTCATCTCGATACCGGGGTCGATCCCTATATTGTCCTCGGCCTCACGCCCGATGCGGACCGCAACGAAGTACGGCGGGTCTATCGGCTGTTGGTGGCTGAGCATCATCCCGACCGGTTGATCGCGAAGGGCGTACCCGAGGAGCTGATCGACGTCGCCACTGCGCGGATGCAGGCCATCAACCACGCCTACAACAAGATCATCAAGCTTCCACCTCCGGCTTGACGCGGGGCGCAATGCGCCGCACATGTGCGCGGCCAGTTGACCGGGTGGCCGCTCCCAAAAGGAGAGGAAAGTCCGGGCTCCATCGAAATACGGTGCCGGCTAACGGCCGGCGGGGGCGACCCCAGGGAAAGTGCCACAGAAAGCAAACCGCCTGTCTTCGGACCGGTAAGGATGAAAGGGTGCGGTAAGAGCGCACCGCGGGCCCGGCAACGGGACCGGCACGGCAAACCCCACCGGGAGCAAGACCAAATAGGGATGACGCGGCTGTCTGGGCAACCAGACATGCCAGCCGGTTTTCGAGGCCTGTCATCCGGGTTGGTTGCTCAAGGTCCGCGGCAACGCGGATCTCAGAGGAATGGCCATCACGCCGGCGCAAGCCGGCCCTACAGAACCCGGCTTACAGGTCAACTGGCACCGGCCTCCCAGCCGACTTGCTCAATGAAATCTTAATCCGCCTCCGACACAGTGGCGCAAAATTGCGTACCGGCCGGTTTGGCCGGAGTGGAGTTGTTGACGGAATGGCCAAGCCCGGCGCCAGCGAGCACGACGCGCCGCATGTTCCGGTGCTCCTTGATGAGGTGCTGGCCGCGCTCTCCCCACTTGCAGGCGCCCGCATCGTCGATGGCACGTTTGGCGCAGGCGGCTATTCGCGGGCACTGCTTGCGGCGGGCGCGACAGTCATCGGCATCGACCGTGACCCCTCTGTGCTTCCCTTCGCAAATGCGCTGGCCGCCGACTATCCGGGGACATTCTCATTCGTTGCGGGCGCCTTCTCAGATCTCGATAAGCTCGCATCAGGGCCGGTCGATGGGGTGGTCCTCGACATCGGCGTTTCCTCGATGCAGCTCGATGAGGCGGAGCGTGGTTTTTCCTTTATGCGCGAGGGGCCGCTCGACATGCGCATGGCGGGGGAGGGCGACAGCGCCGCGGATCTCGTCAATTCGCTCGACGAGACCGACCTCGCCAATCTGCTCTTTGCTTATGGCGAAGAACGCAAATCGCGGCGCATCGCCCATTCGATCGTGGCAGCCAGGGCCGTCCATCCCATAGCGACGACAACCGAACTGGCGCGGCTCATCGAAAAGACCATAGGCCGCAAGCCTGGCGACGCGCATCCGGCAACGCGCAGCTTTCAGGCGCTCAGGATCGCCGTCAACGATGAATTCGGACAACTGGTCGAAGGACTGTTTGCCAGCGAGCGGCTCCTGAGCGAAGGCGGGCGGCTCGCGGTCGTGACCTTCCATTCGCTTGAGGACCGGATCGTCAAGCGCTTCTTCGAACCCGAAAAAGGCGGGCCGGCGCAGTCGCGTCATTTGCCGCAGGCAATGGTCGAAGCCTCACGCTGGGTCGATGTGGCGCGAGCCGTGAAACCCTCCTCATCCGAGATCGCTCGCAACCCGCGGGCGCGGTCATCAATGTTGCGTTTTGCACGGCGCTCAGCCGCGCCGGCGCGCCCGGTCTCTCGGCAGGGGCTCGGCGTTCCCGGATTCCGGGGTGCCGCGTGATCCGCAAGCTCAATTTCCTGCTGTTCGGCACCAGCCTGTTCGCGCTGGTGGGCGTCTATGCCCTCAAATACGCCGTCGAGGACACCGCGTCGCAGAAGGCCGATCTGCAGCGACAGATCGAAACGCAGCAGCGCGACCTGTCGCTGCTCAAGGCAGACTGGGCCTATCTCAACCAGCCGGCCCATGTGGGACCGATCGTCGTGCGGCACGAAGCGGAACTCAATCTGCAGACTTTGCAGCAGGAACAGTTCGGCACTTTCGCGTCGCTGCCCATGCGCCTCAAGGCACCAGACGATGCCGGGCTCGACACGCTGTTCGAGTCGCTCGAAGCCGGGATAGATCCGATCCAGCAGATCATTTCGGAGGCCCAGTGATGGCGGCCATCGAATATGGCTCGGGGCCGATTGCGCTCGACGGAAGCCGCAAGGCGCGCGGCAACCTGACGCGTGCCCGCATCCGCTGGGTTATGGCGGTACTCGTCGCGCTGTTCGGTGTCGTCGCCGGCAAGCTGATCATCCTCGGCATGGCGGTCAACGACACCAGCATCGAGGGCCGCGCCCGCGACCTCATCACTGCGACGCGTCCGGCGATCCTCGATCGCAACGGGCTGGAACTCGCCGTCGATATCCGCGTGCCGTCGCTGTTCGCCGAGCCGCGCCGGATCGTCGATATCGACGAGGCGGTCGAAAAGCTCTCGAGCGTCCTGCCGGACATCAACAAAGATTGGCTGCGCGGCAGGCTGACGGGGGAGAAGGGGTTCGTCTGGATCAAGCGCGAACTCACTCCCGCCCTGCAAGAGAAGATCTTCCAGCTCGGCATTCCCGGCATCGATTTCGTCACCGAGAGCAAGCGCTTCTATCCGGGTGGTCCGGAATCCTCGCATATCCTGGGTTCGGTCAATATCGACAATCAGGGCATTGCCGGCATCGAAAAGGACATGGACGACCGCGATGTGGCGCTGCTGCAATCGCTGGGCCTGGCGCGCGGCAATGAGCTGACACCGGTGAACCTGTCGATCGATCTGCGCGTCCAGCATGCGATGCACGAGCAATTGACCGATGCGCTAACCCGTTATCAGGCGATCGCGGCGGCGGGCGTGATGATGGACATCAAGACCGGCGAAATCCTCGGCCTCGTCTCGCTGCCCGATTTCGACCCGAACAATCCGGTGACGGCGCTCGAAAAGGACCGCTTCAACCGCGTCACCTCGGGCATTTACGAGCTCGGCTCGACCTTCAAGACCATAACCATGGCGGCCGCGCTCGACAGCGGCAAAGTCAAGATCACAGATAGTTTCGATGCGCGTTTCGGCGTCCGCTTCGGCCGGTTCACCATCGACGATTTCCACGGCAAACACCGCATCCTTACGGTGCCCGAGATCTACAAATACTCATCCAATGTCGGCACGATCCATGTAATGCAGCAATTGGGGAAGGACGATTTCCGGGCCTTTCTCACCAAAATCGGCCTCGACCAGACGGCGCCGCTCGAACTGCCCGAGAAACGCAACCCCACCGTGCCGCCGAAGTTCTCCGAGATCGTCGCGGCGACGGCGAGCTTCGGCCACGGGCTCTCGGTCTCGCCGCTCCATATGCTGCGTGCGGTCGCGGCCTTCGTGAACGATGGCAACATGGTCGTGCCGACGCTCTACAAGCGTTCGCTCGAAGAGGCACAGGCCACCTACGCGAGGGTGATTTCGCCCGAAACGAGCGTCAAGATCCGCTACCTCATGCGGCTCAACGCACTCGAAGGCTCGGGCACACGAATGAACAAATTCGCCGCGGGATACCGGGCGGGCGGCAAAACGGGCACCGCCGAAAAGGTGGTCAAGGGCCGCTACGATTCGGCCAAGACGCTGGCGGTCTTCGCGTCGGCCTTCCCGCTCGACAATCCGCGCTACGCCATGGTCGTCCTGGTGGATGAGCCGCACAACGAAAACGCCCAATCGGGCCATACGGCAGGCTGGAATGCAGGTGAAGTGACCGGCCGAATTGTCCAGCGCGTTGCGCCGATGCTTGGCATCAGCCCCGATTTCAACCAAGTATTGGATGACCAGCTTGTCCCGAACGAACTCCGCTAGCGCCGCCAGCGAGGAAAACTTGCCATTCTCTCTCCCAGAGCTGCTCGAAGGCTCCGGCGCGGAAGCGCCCGATCTCGACGTCGCCGGCGTCAACGCCGATAGCCGGGCGCTGTCGTCCGGCGAAGTGTTCTTCGCGACGCCCGGTACCCGCGTACACGGCATTTCGTTTCTGGCGGAAGCGCACGATAAGGGCGCCGCGGCGATCGTCACGGATACGATGCCGGGAAGCGATCCCGGCATCCCCGTCATTGTCGTTGACGACGTGCGCGCCGCCTATGCGCGCGCTGCGGCGCGGCAATTCGCACCGCAGCCCAAAACCATCGCCGGCGTCACCGGCACCAGCGGCAAGTCCTCGGTCGTATCTTTCGTGCGCCAGATCTGGGCGGCGAGCGGCATTGCGGGGGCGAGCCTTGGAACCGTCGGCATCGAAACCTCCAAAGGCATGCGTCCGGCGGAATTGACGACGCCCGACGCGCTTTCGCTGCACCGGCAACTTGGGATGCTCAAATCGGAAGGCATCGATCATGTCGCGATCGAGACCTCGAGCCAGGGTCTGGACCAGCGCCGAACGGATGGCGTCAGCTTCTCAGCCGTCGCCTTCACCAATCTCAGCCGCGACCATCTCGACTATCACGACGACATGCTCGCCTATCGTGACGCCAAGCTCCGCCTCTTCAATGAACTGATCGGGGAGGGCGCCGCCGCGATCGTCAATGTCGACGATGAGAACCATGAGCCCTTCCTCTATGGCGCGCTGTCGCGCGGCGCGACACTGATGACGGTCGGCCGCGAGGGCGGCTGGTTCGAGATCGGCGAGATCGTCAATGAAGGTCTCGGCCAGCGGGTGACCGGGCGGCTGGTCGGCGAACCGGTCAGTTTCTTCCTGCCGCTGACGGGCGCGTTCCAGGCCAGCAATGCAGTGGTCGCGCTTGGTCTGGCGATGGCGACCGGCAGCCCGCAGGGCAAGGCGCTTGCGGCGCTCGAACATCTCAAAGGTGCGCGCGGACGGCTGGAACTTGTCGGCGAACACAATGGGGCGGCTATCTTTGTCGACTACGCCCACAAGCCCGTTGCCCTCGAGGTCGCGCTCGGGGCGCTCCGGCCCTATGCGACCAAGGACCTCCATGTGGTGTTCGGCGCGGGCGGCGACCGCGACAAGGGCAAGCGGCCGATGATGGGTGAGATCGCGGCGCGGCTCGCCGACAAGGTCATCGTTACCGACGATAATCCGCGGACCGAAGACGCCGGCGCCATCCGCTCGGAAATTCTGGCTGCGGCGCCCAAGGCTGAAGAACTTGGCGACCGGCGGGAGGCCATTGCGGCCGCGATCGGTGCGCTCAAGCCCGGCGATGTGTTGCTGATTGCCGGGAAGGGCCACGAGGACTATCAGATCGTCGGCGCGACCAAACACCATTTCTCGGATCATGAAGTGGTCGCGGAGATTCTGAAGGGCCTCTGATGCACGAACTGTGGACCGTCGCCGAAGCCGTTGCCGCGACCGGTGGCCGGCCGGAAGGGCTGTCGGATGGTCCGCTCGCTTCGGTCACCATCGATTCCCGCGAAGTGGGCCCGGAGGCGCTGTTTGTCGCCATCAAGGGCGACCGGCTCGATGGCCATGACTTCGTCGCCACGGCGCTGGATGCCGGCGCCTCTGCCGCAATTGTCTCCGAAGCCTGGTTCGCGGCCCGTGGCGGGAAGCGGCTGATCGTTGTCCCAGACACGCTGGCGGCGCTCAATGCGCTAGCCTTGGCAGCCCGGGCGCGGAGCCGGGCGGTGGTCGTGGCGGTCACGGGTAGCGCCGGCAAGACCACGACCAAGGAGGCAGTCGCGGCGGTGCTGCGTGTCGCCGGTCCGACCCATGCATCGGTCAGGAGTTTCAACAATCACTGGGGCGTGCCGCTCATGCTGGCGCGGATGCCGCGCGACGCCCAGTTCGGGGTCTTCGAGATCGGCATGAATCATGCGGGCGAAATCACTCCGTTGGTGCGGTTGGTGCGGCCTCATATTGCGGTCATTACGACCGTTGCGGCGGCGCATCTCGAGTTCTTCCGCTCGGTGACCGAGATCGCCGAAGCCAAGGCCGAAATATTTCTGGGACTCGAAGCGGACGGCGTGGCGCTGCTCAATGCCGATCACGACTATCTCCATGTTCTCTTCGCCAAGGCGCGCGAAGCCAAAGTCCGCCGGATGGTGACTTATGGCTTCGAGGAGACGGCCGATTGGCATATCGGGGCGGTGGGGCCGGCGGGGGCGCGGAGTTTTGCCCGCATTACCCATGCGGGAGAGACTATTGACCTCAATCTTGTTGTTCCCGGCCGGCACATGATCGCCAACGCGGTCGCGGCCCTCGCGGTGGCTCAACTTGTCGGCATGGCCTTGCCGGCCGCGTCAGGCGCATTGTCGCGGCTGCATGCGCCCGAGGGGCGCGGCGAGGCGCTCCGGCTCGGCCCGGCCGATCGTCCCCTGCTCCTCGTCGATGAGAGCTACAACGCCAATGTCGCCTCGATGAATGCGGCTATGGAGGTCTTTGCCGATCTCGCCCCCGCCGGCGGGCAGAAGGTGCTGGTTCTGGGGGATATGCTGGAGCTCGGCGCCCAGGGCGAGGCGCTCCATCGTTCCTTGAAGTCCAGCGTCTTGAATACTGGCGCAACACGGGTTTTTCTCATCGGAAAGGCCATCGAGCCGCTCGCTGAAGAGCTGGAAGAGAGCCTCATTGCCGGCCAGGCGCGGCGCATCGAAGAGCTGGCGCCGGCGATTGTCTCCAGCCTTGCCTATGGCGACGCTGTTATGGTCAAAGGGTCCAACGGCGTGCGCCTCGCGCTGCTGGTCGACATGATCCGCCAGCGCTTCAAGACAGCCGCCTAGGGACGGAGACCGGACGCGCATGCTCTATTACCTCGGCCAATTGGGCGAGAGCCTCACCGCGTTCAACGTCTTCCGTTACATCACTTTCCGCACTGCCGGAGCCGTGGTCACGGCCCTGTTCTTCGTATTCATGTTCGGTCCGGGAATCATCTCGAGCCTCCGCGTCCGGCAGGGAAAGGGCCAGCCGATCCGCGAAGACGGGCCGCAGGGGCACCTGCTGACCAAGAAAGGTACGCCAACCATGGGCGGCCTGATGATCCTCGCGGGTGCGGTGACCTCGATCCTGCTGTGGTCGAACCTCAGCAATGTCTATGTCTGGGCGGTCCTGTTCGTCACCGTCAGCTTCGGCGCGATCGGGCTCTATGACGACTATCTTAAGGTCAAGCGCATGTCGCATAATGGCTTTTCGGGCCGGGTGCGCCTCGCCATTGAAGCCGTCGTCGCGCTGATCGCGGCCTACATCATCGCATGGGCGACTGACCCATCGATTTCGACCTCGCTGATGTTCCCCTTCATCAAGGGCTCGGGCCTGCCGCTCTATTACTTCTTCTACATCTTCGCCGGCTTCGTCATCGTCGCGGCAGGCAATTCGGTGAACCTCACCGACGGGCTCGACGGCCTCGCGATCGTGCCGGTTATGGTCGCGGCGGCCTGTTTCGGGCTGATCGCCTATCTCGTCGGTTCGGCGACCTTCTCGGAGTATTTGTTCATCAACTTCGTGCCGGGAACCGCGGAACTCTCCGTGGTTTGCGGAGCGCTGATCGGGGCGGGACTCGGATTCCTCTGGTTCAATGCCCCGCCTGCCCAGATTTTTATGGGCGACACGGGTTCCCTGGCTCTCGGCGGCGCTCTGGGCACGATCGCTGTGGCGACCAAGCACGAAATCGTCCTCGCCATTATCGGTGGGCTGTTCGTCCTCGAAACCGTGTCGGTGATCGTTCAGGTCGTCTCGTTCCGCCTGACCGGCAAGCGGGTGTTCAAAATGGCCCCGATCCACCACCATTTCGAGATGCTGGGCTGGACGGAGAGCCAGGTGGTGATCCGATTCTGGATCATTTCATTCGTTCTGGCGCTGATCGGGCTGAGTTCGCTGAAGCTCAGGTAAGCTTTCGGTCACACCTTGCTAACCACCGGGGCGATAGAGTCCGGCTTCGGAACTTCGCATCGGGGAGCCGCCGGGCCGGGCGGCGAAAGCCATGTTTTCACGGGATAGGCGTACTCTGCTCACCGAGTGGTGGTGGACGGTCGACCGGCAATTGCTGGCGGCGCTGATCCTGCTGCTGCTGGTCGGCATGGTGCTGAGCTTTGCCGCGAGCCCGCCCGTTGCCGAACGGCTCGGCCTCGGGCCGTGGCACTTCATCATCCGACATGCAGAATTTGGCCTCCTGGCATTGCCAGTCCTGATCGGCACGTCGTTCCTCGGTCACCGCCAGGCGCGGTTCGCGGCGCTGGGTGTGCTGATGGTCAGTGTCGTCCTGCTTTGGCTGACGCTCAAATTCGGCGTCGAGGTCAAGGGCGCCAAGCGCTGGGTGAGCTTTGCGGGCCAGACCGTGCAGCCATCCGAATTCGTCAAACCCGCGTTCGCCGTGATCGGCGCTTGGCTGTTTTCCGAGAGCATGGTGCAGAAAGGTGTGCCGGCGCGGATCATCGCGACCTTGATCATGGTGGTAATCGTCGCGGGCCTGTTGCTGCAGCCCGATATCGGGCAGACCGCGCTGGTCCTCGCGACCTGGGCGGGCCTGTTGTTCCTCTCCGGAATATCGTGGTTCGTGATCGTCGGGCTGATGGGCTCGGGCGTGGGCCTGCTCTTTGGCGCCTATTTCATGTTCCCGCACTTCGCCAGGCGCATCGACAGCTTCCTCAATCCCGAGGGCGGCAATACCTACCAGGTCGACAAGGCGCTCAGCTCGTTGCTCGAAGGCGGCTGGTTCGGGCGGGGGCCGGGCGAGTCACTGGCCAAGAAAGTCATTCCCGACGCCCATGCCGACTATGTCTTCTCGGCGGCGGCGGGCGAGTTCGGTATCCTGTTCTGCCTTTGCCTCGTCGCATTGATCGGCTTTATTGTGCTTAGAGCTTTGATGGGTACGCAGCGCCAATCGAGCCTGTTCACCAGGCTTGCGGCTTCGACGCTCGCCATCCAGTTCGGACTCCAATGCGCGATCAACCTAGCCGTGAATCTCAATCTCATTCCGCCTAAGGGCATGACATTGCCGTTCGTCTCCTATGGCGGCACCTCGATGATCGCCATCGCTTTCGGCATGGGGCTGATGCTGGCGCTGACGCGCAAACGTCCCGAGGAACGGATGGCCACCGGGCTTCCCGCCTATCGCGGCCAGATGGTTGCGCCGGCCGAATGAGCACATTCGTGCTGATGGCTGGAGGTACGGGAGGGCATCTCTTTCCGGCCATGGCACTGGCCGAGGAGCTCCGTCGGCGCGGCCACGTCATCCAGTTGATGACTGATCATCGCGTGAGCGATTACGGCAAGGGATTTCCGGCACGCGAGATTCACGTTGTCCCATCGGCGACACCTTCGATCCGCAATCCGCTCAAGTTCATCGCGGCAGGATTCAAGATTGCCTGGGGAGTCGTCGTCGCCTTCGCCAAGCTAAGCCGCATCAGGCCGGATGCCGTTATCGGCTTCGGCGGCTACCCGGTGTTTCCGCCGTTCCTCGCGGCGCGACTGCGCGGCATACCCGGGCTTCTGCATGAGCAGAACGCAGTGATGGGCCGCGCCAATCGTGCACTCGCGGGTTGGGCCACTAGGATTGCGCTGAGCTTTCCGAGGACACGCTATGCCGAGGACTTCGCCGCGAAGTCGGTGATCACCGGCAATCCGGTGCGCGACAAGGTGCGCGCCGCAACGGGCCAGGGCTACCCCGCGCTCGGCGGCGATGGTCCGATCCAGCTACTGGTCTTCGGCGGCAGCCAGGGTGCGCGCGCTTTCGCGGATTTCGTGCCGCCGGCGATTGCCGAGTTGTCTCCCGTGCTTCGGCAACGTCTTCGCATCGTGCAGCAATGCCGCCCCGAAGATCTCGAGCGGGTCGCCGCCACCTATCGCAGCGCCCATATCAATGTCGAATTGCAGGCCTTCTTCGACGACCTGCCGTCGCGCATGGCCCAGAGCCATCTGGTGATCTGCCGCTCGGGCGCTTCGACCATTGCCGAACTTGCCGCCATCGGCCGCCCCGCAATTCTCGTTCCGCTGCCGGGGGCGCTCGATGCCGACCAGAAGAACAACGCGATGGTGCTGGAGCAGGCAGGCGGGGGTTGGATCATGGAGCAGGCCACCATTTCGCCGCTTTCGCTCGCCAATCGCTTGAGCCTGTTGTTGGGCGATCCGGCAGCGCTCGGGACCGCTGCGGCGGCGGCCCGCTCGCTCGGCCAGCCGGAAGCCGTAGAGAAGCTTGCGGACCTCGCTGAGGGTCTCGTGGCCAGGGGGAACTCGCGATGAAGATGCCGCGCAATATCGGGCCGGTGCATTTCGTCGGTATCGGCGGCATCGGCATGAGCGGCATCGCTGAAATCCTCCACAACCAGGGGTACAAGGTTCGCGGCTCTGACAGCGCCGAAAATCCCAATGTGCAGCGCCTGCGCGCCATGGGTATCGAAGTCGCGGTCGGCCAGAGCGCCGAGAACCTCAAGGACGCAGCGGTCGTCGTCATTTCCTCGGCGATAAAGAAGGACAATCCCGAGCTTGCCGCGGCACGCTCGCGCGGCTTGCCGGTGGTGCGCCGGGCCGAGATGCTCGCCGAGATCATGCGGTTCAAGAATGCCATCGCCATCGGCGGTACGCATGGCAAAACCACGACGACAACACTGGTCGCGACGCTGCTCGACGCGGCGGGGTTCGACCCCACCGTCATCAATGGCGGCATCATCAATGCCTATGGCACGAATGCGCGGCTGGGCGAAGGCGAATGGATGGTCGTTGAAGCCGACGAGAGCGACGGTACTTTCGTCAAGCTGCCGGCCGATGTCGCCATCGTCACCAACGTCGACCCGGAGCATCTCGATCACTACCGCGATTTCGCCTCGGTGAAGCAGGCGTTCCTCAACTTCGTCGAGAACGTGCCGTTCTATGGCTTTGCCGTGATGTGCCTCGACCATCCGGAAGTGCAGGCGCTGGTCGGGCTGATCCGCGACCGGCGCGTCATCACCTATGGCCGCAATCCGCAAGCCGATGTCCGGCTGGTCGAT
This sequence comes from Devosia sp., assembly GCA_040081595.1. Lineage (GTDB taxonomy): Bacteria > Pseudomonadota > Alphaproteobacteria > Rhizobiales > Devosiaceae > Devosia_A. The sequence goes on along the minus strand of JBEBGE010000031.1, from coordinate 24,619 downwards.
CTCGAAGTGGTCGATGGCCAGAGCCATTTCGCCGTCGAAATCCGCGACCGCATTCGCATGACGCATCTGAGGATCGAGGGTCTGGTGCTGCCCATGCCGGGTGAGCACAACGCACTCAACGCCACGGCCGCCATCGCGGTTGCCGACCAGCTCAAAGTTCCGGCCGACGCGATCCGCAAAGGGCTCGCCGGGTTCTCTGGCGTGAAACGGCGCTTTACCAAGACCGGAGTCGTTGGTGGCATCGCCATCATCGACGATTATGGGCATCATCCGGTCGAAATCGCCGCTGTGTTGAAGGCCGCGCGGCAATCAACCAGGCGCGATGTCATCGCCGTGGTGCAGCCGCATCGCTATACCCGCCTGCGCGATCTCTTCGACGATTTCGCCACCTGCTTCAACGATGCGGACACTGTCATCGTCGCGCCGGTTTATGCGGCGGGCGAGGCGCCGATCGAAGGCGTAACCCATGAAGAGCTGGTGACGCGCATCAAGGCACGCGGCCATCGTGACGCGCGGGTCATCGACCGGCCCGAAGCGCTTGCGCCGCTTCTCGCGAGCCGCGTCGAGTCAGGGGACTATGTGGTCTGTCTTGGCGCGGGCAACATTACGCAGTGGGCGGCGACGTTGCCGGTGGAGCTGGGCAAGCTCCTTGGCAAGGAACCGGACGCAACATGACGCCGTCCGCCACCGAGTGGCCCGATCTCACCGGCGAGTTGCAGCCCTGGATTTCCGAGGTTCGCGGACGACTGGTGCCCAATCAGATGCTCAGTGAGATCACCTGGTTCCGCGTCGGTGGACCGGCGCAACTGTTCTTCCAGCCTGCGGACGAGCCGGACCTGGCGTTCTTCCTCAAGAACCTCCCCGAGACTGTCCGAGTTACCGTGATTGGGTTGGGCTCGAATCTGTTGATCCGCGATGGCGGCATCGATGGAGTGGTTATTCGCCTCTCGGCCAAGGGTTTCGGCGCCGTCGAAATACTCGACGGCCACCGGCTTCGCGCCGGAACAGCGTTGCCAGACGTCAAGGTGGCGACTGCTGCTGCCGAGGCGGGCATAGATGGATTGACGTTCTATCGCGGCATCCCCGGTGGCATCGGTGGGGCGCTCTACATGAATGCGGGCTGCTATGGCACCGAGACGCGGGATCGCATGGTTGAGTTGCGCGCGGTGACGCGTCAGGGCGAGATCATTACCGTGTCGAATGCCGATATGGGCTATCTCTACCGCAAGTCGAACGGACCGCGCGGAGCGGTCTTTACGGCGGCGACCTATCAGGGCTTTCCCGGCGAGCCGGCCGATATTCTGAGCCGCATGCGCGAGATCACAGAAAAGCGCGAGTCCTCACAACCGACCAAGGCCAAGACCGGGGGTTCGACGTTCAAGAATCCCGAGGGTCATTCGAGCTGGAAGCTGATCGACGCCGCCGGAGGCAGGGGGCTGACGTTTGGCGGCGCGCAGATGAGCGAGCTGCATGCGAATTTCCTGCTCAACCTGGGCGAGGCGGACGCCTTCGAGGTGGAGACCCTTGGCGAGATGGTGCGGCAAAGGGTTCGCGCCACTCACGGTATCGACCTTAAGTGGGAGATTCGCCGCATGGGACATTTCGTTCCCGGGCGCGAGGTTCGTGAGTTCATGGACGGCGATGTTTTCACGGGAGCCGTCTAGTGGCCAAGCATGTCGCCGTCCTGATGGGCGGGTGGTCGAACGAGCGGCCCGTGTCATTGAGGTCGGGTGCTGCGTGCGCGAACGCGCTCCGTAATGCCGGCTATCGGGTCACCGAAGTCGATATGGGCCGCGACATTGCCGAGGTGCTGGCACGCCTTCAGCCCGAGGTCGTCTTCAATGCCTTGCACGGCCCGTTCGGGGAAAGCGGCACGATCCAGGGACTGCTTGAACTGCTGGAGCTGCCCTACACCCACTCCGGCGTCCTTGCCTCCGCACTGGCGATGAACAAGCACCAGGCCAAGATTGTGATGAAAGCGGCCGGCGTTCCGGTCACCGACCATATCATCGCGGATCGGATCGAAGTCGCCCGTTCGCACCTCATGCCGCCGCCCTACGTGGTCAAGCCGATCGCCGATGGCTCGAGCTTCGGCGTGTTCATTGTCCGGTCCGACCAGGCCCACCCGCCCCAGGAGCTGACGCGTGAAGACTGGACGATGGGCGAAGAGGTCATGGTCGAGCGCTATATCCCCGGCCGCGAGCTGACCTGTGCGGTGATGGGGGACGTGGCGCTGGGCGTGACTGAGATCATTACCGACCTGACCTTCTACAATTATGAGGCGAAATACGCTCAGGGTGGCTCGCGGCACGTCGTCCCGGCGCAACTTCAACCGAAAATTTACGACAAAGTGCAGAAGATGGCCCTCAAGGCGCATGCGGCGCTGGGGTGCCGTGGCGTTTCCCGGAGCGATTTCCGCTTCAACGACAGGGCAGGCGAGGACGGCGAACTCGTCTGCCTCGAAATCAACACCCAGCCGGGCATGACCGAGACTTCCCTGGTTCCCGAACAGGCGGCTGCGGCCGGCCATTCGTTCGAGGAACTGGTCGCCTGGATGGTGGAGGACGCGAGTTGCAACAGGTAGCGCCCAGGGATTTCGCTGACGCGCGACTTGTCGATCCGCGCCAGTTCCCAGTGCCGCTCAATGATTTTGGCCGCCGTGCGCGGGTCAATCTGCGCCACATTTGGGTGCTGCATCGCAAACTCATCGTTCGCGGCTTTGCCGCCGGACTGGTGCTGGTTTCGCTGGTCGGGCTCTACGAGGCCCGCAACATGATCGTATCGGGCGCCATGGTTCTGAGCGACATGGCGCAGGGTGAGTTCGCCAAAGCCGGGTTCGGCATCGGCAAGATCAATATCACCGGGCAGTCGCTCACCAGCGAAGCCGAAATCCTCAAGGCGCTCGCCATTGGCAAGTCGACCTCGACCCTCAATTTCGATGCCGACGGCGCGCGCGACCGGATCATGTCGTTGCCTTCTGTCAAATCCGTCACCATCCGCAAGGTCTATCCGGGCGAACTGCGGGTCATCGTCGAGGAGCGGCAGCCGATGGCGCGCTGGCGCATCGGGGACGCGACCTACCTCGTCGATGCCGAGGGCAGTCCGGTGGCGCGCGACGATGGCAGTTTCCGGGAATTGCCGCTGATCGTGGGCGAGGGCGCCAATGACGATTCCATGGCGATGATCCATTCGCTCGAACGTCATCCGCTATTGCGCGAAAATCTTGCGGCGCTGAGCCGCATCGGCGACCGGCGCTGGGACTTGATCTTCTATTCCGGCCTGCGCGTTCAACTGCCCGAACTGGGCGTGGCGCAGGCGTTGGATCAGCTCGAAATGTACCAGGCACGGGAGCAATTGCTCGACCGTGACGTCACGGTCATCGATATGCGCGTCCCGGGCATGGTGTCGCTCAAGCTCGGCGAGCTTTCGATCGCCGCTCGCAAGGAGGACGCCAAAAAGAGCAAGAGTTCCGTCAAGGGCGATGCCGAGTACGAAACCCCAGCCGAACGCGCGGCGGAGAACAAGCCGCAATGATTACCGACTCGATGACCGCCCGCCTCAAGCCGGTGCAGCCGGGTCGCACGACACTGGTTTCTGTGCTCGACATCGGTTCGACCAAGATTTGCTGCGTCGTCGCGCGGCTGACGCCGCGGGGCGAAGGCAAGGCGCTGAAGGGCCGTACCCACACCGTCGAAGTGATCGGCTTCGGTTACGGCGCCTCATCGGGCATCAAAAGCGGAGTAATCACCGATCTCGGCAAGGCCGAGCAGGCCATCCGCACCGTGGTCGGCATGGCCGAGCGGGCCGCAGGACTGACTCTGCAATCGGTCATCGTCAACGTCACGGCAGGGCGACTGGGCTCGGAGACTTTCTCAGCGACCGTTAGCCTCGGCGGGCAGGAAGTCGAAAAGGCCGATATCCAGCGCGTGCTGCGCGCCGTCAACGAACGCAGTGTCAGGCCGGAGCGTTCGATCATCCACGCGCTTCCCATCGGCTACGCGATCGACGGCCAGAAGGGCGTCAAGGATCCGCGCGGCCTTGTCGGCGAGAATCTCTCCATCGACGTTGCGGTGATCAGCTCCGAGACGTTGGCCATGCGCAACATCGAGCTGGTCCTCAATCGCTGCCATCTCCAGGTCGAGGCCCTGATGGCGACGCCTTACGCCTCCGGCATCTCGACGCTGGTCGATGACGAAGCCCAACTCGGTGTGGCGGCGATCGATTTCGGTGGCGCGACGACGACGGTTGCGGTCTTTGCCGAAGGACAGTTGGTTCATTGCGATGCGATCGCCATCGGCGGCCATCATCTGACACTCGATATCGCCCGCCAGCTCTCGGTCTCGGTCAATGACGCGGAGCGGCTGAAGACCGTCTACGGCTCGGTCCTACCGGGCCAGGCCGACGAGCGCGAGATGATCTCGGTGATACCGGTGGGCGCCCAGCAGGACGAAGCGCCGGGACAGATTCCGCGTTCGCACCTGACCCGAATCCTCCGGCCCCGGGTCGAAGAAATCCTGACAGTGATCCGCGACCGCATGCAGGCGACCGGCATGATGGATGTCTGCGGTCGCCGCTTCGTCCTCACCGGCGGCGCCAGTGACCTGACGGGCCTGCCCGAAGTCGCGCGGCGGATTTTGGCCCGCAATGTCCGCAACGGCAGGCCGATGGGAATCTCGCGTCTTCCGGAAATGGCCAAGGGCCCGGGCTTTGCAACCGTCGCTGGCATGCTGATCTATCCGCAGGTCTGCGCGCAGGAATTTGTCGAACCGCGCGTCACCTCGCGCCTTACCGGCACTGACGGTTATCTCGCCCGCGTCGGCAACTGGATCCGCACCAGCTTCTGATTGCCCCACAATCGCCGGGCGAGGGCTCGCGCCGGCAAGTTCACGTACCACTTCAACATGGTTAACCAATGGTAAACGGCACAGGCCGAGACTGTCGCATTTTGCATTGGCATTAACGGATTGGCGGCAATTGTTAGGGTCCGGTTAACGAATTGGCGACTAACAATCACCCTGAAACGCCACCTATGGGGCCCTACATGACGATCAATCTAGCCATTCCGGACATCCAGGAACTGAAGCCCCGCATCACCGTCTTCGGCGTCGGTGGGGCCGGTGGCAATGCGGTCAACAATATGATCACGTCCGGCCTCGATGGCGTCGATTTTGTCTGCGCCAATACCGATGCGCAGGCTCTGGCGCTAAGCAAAGCGCAGCGCATCATCCAGCTCGGAGTTTCGGTGACGGAAGGGCTCGGCGCGGGCTCGCATCCCGAGGTCGGGCGCGCAGCGGCCGAAGAGAGCTTCGACGAGATCAACGATCATCTCAGCGGCTCGCATATGGTGTTCATCACCGCGGGCATGGGTGGCGGCACCGGTACCGGCGCTGCGCCCGTCATCGCGCGTGCGGCACGGGAGCAGGGGATTCTCACGGTCGGCGTCGTCACCAAGCCCTTTACCTTCGAAGGCAATCGCCGCGCGCGGCTTGCCGAGGACGGCATCGACGAGCTTCATCGCCACGTCGACACTCTGATCGTCATCCCGAACCAGAATCTGTTCCGCGTGGCGAACGAAAAGACGACCTTCGCGGACGCCTTCAAGATGGCCGACCAGGTGCTCTATTCGGGCGTCTCCTGCATCACCGATCTGATGGTGAAGGAAGGTCTCATCAATCTCGACTTCGCGGACGTGCGCGCCGTGATGCGCGGCATGGGCAAGGCGATGATGGGCACCGGCGAAGCCTCCGGCGAAGATCGTGCCCGCCATGCCGCCGAAGCCGCCATTGCCAATCCGCTGCTCGACGATGTGTCCATGCATGGGGCGAGGGGGCTGCTGATCTCGATTACGGGCGGTCCCGACCTCACGCTCTACGAAGTCGATGAGGCGGCAAGCCGGATCCGCGAGGAAGTCGATCCGGACGCCAATATCATTCTCGGCGCGACCTACGACCCCGAGATGTCAGGCAAGATTCGCGTCGCCGTTGTTGCGACCGGCACCGATGCCACGATGGTGCAGGCGCTCGAGCCGATGAAATCGAGCCCGGCGCGTGCGCCGCTCTCGGTGAAGCCGCGCCAGATAACGTCTGACGCCGGCGCGCAGCCGCACTTCGAGACCGAGGTGCAGATGGCGGTGGCCGAGGCGATCCAGCAGCAGCCGAGCTATGTGGCCTATGAAGTCGATGAGGGGGTGACTGTCGAGCCCTATATTCCCAGCGCCGCGCTCGACCATATGGAAGAGGCGATTCGGGTTCCCGAAGCACCGATTCCGAGCGCCTATGTTCCCTCTCATGCCGAACGTCCGGACCTGCAGCGGCGGATGCCCCGCACGGAGGAGCTTCCGGTTGTTGCCAGAAGGTCACTTGCCGCGGAAGAACGTCATGAACCCGAGCCGCGAAACGCCCGCGCTCTGTTCAAGCGGTTGGCCTCGAATGTGGGGATCGGTCTGCGTCCGCAGCCGGCTCCGCCGCGCCAGGAACCCACTCAGTCTGCCGCCGACGATGCTGCCGCGCGCAGTGCGATCGAGGCCGGTACGACCCGGAATCCGGGCGCTTCAGCCGGCGCCGAGGGGGCTACAGGTCGCCTCGACGCGCACGGCCGACCGATCCCGGCGAGGGAGCACATTGAGATTCCCTCGTTTCTCCGGAAGCACGGCTAAAGGCCCGCTGCGGAGACCGTGGAACAACAACCGGCGCGCCTTCCGCGCCGGTTTTTTTTTGGTTAAGACTGATTTGGGTCTGCGGGTTTGGAGTCCTTGTTCATGCAGAAGCTGTCGGCGCGGCAGCGCACTCTTGGCGGTGTGCTGGAGTTTAGCGGTTTCGGCGTTCATTCCGGACAGCCCGTGACCCTCGTGCTCGAGCCGGGCGCGGTCGACAGCGGCTTCAGAATCCAGCGCAAGTTCGAAAACGGTACTGTTGTCGGACCAGTTAGCGTCCATTTCTCGCGCGTAACGCGAACGACCCTTTGCACGACGCTCGACCTTGGTGACAGCGTATCGGTGGCGACCGTCGAGCACGTTGTCTCGGCGCTCTCGGGCCTGGGCGTCGACAATGCCCTGTTGACCCTGACTGGCCCCGAATGTCCCATCCTCGACGGCAGCGCCGCGCCATTTGCCAATGCCATACTCGAGGCCGGTCTCGAGATTCAGTCCAAGCCCCGCCACTACATCAAAATCATGCGGCAGGTATTGGTGCGCAACAACGACGCGTCGGCTGCGCTTGAGCCCTATAATGGCCGGATGCTCGATCTGGAGATCGACTTCGACAATCGGGCGATCGGCAGGCAGCGCATGATCTTCGACTGGTCGCCGCGCAAATACTACACCGACGTCTCGCGCGCCCGGACCTTTGGTTTCGTACGTGACGCCAAGATCCTGCGGCAAGCGGGATATGCGCTGGGTTCGTCCATGGAAAACTCGATCACTGTCCACGAGGACCGCATCCTCAACCCGGGCGGGCTGCGCTACGAAGACGAATTCGTGCGGCACAAGCTGCTCGATGCACTGGGCGACCTGGCGCTTTGCGGTTTGCCCATCTACGGCCGATTCCGGTCCTACAAGGGCGGTCATGCCCTCAACGCGCTTGTGCTCCAGGGGCTGTTCTCGAGCGAGGCAAATTACGAGGTCGTCTCGGCCGAGGATCTGCCGCTCGCTTTCGACGCGCTGGACGACATGCCAGATGGCGTTGAAGTTCGCCCCTATCTGCGCTCCGTCGGCTGAAATCGTCACAGTTTTGATGGATTTAGTGCCTAGTCCGCATTGGGATGCTATGGTGCGGCGCACAAAGAGACGGGGTAGTTCGTGACTTTCAAGGGATCTGCGGCGGTGGCCGGCTCGATAGGCCGCATCCTGATGGTCGTGACACTCGTGTCGGCGCTCGCGGCATGCAGCATGTTCGGGCCGACCAAGCTCAAGGACGAGGAAATCATCCCGCCCGAGACGCTTTACACCCAGGCGCTCGCCGACATGGATGCGCTCCGCTACCAGACCGCACTCGATGGCCTCAAAAAGCTTCAGCGTCAGCATCCGTACTCGGAGTACAACGAGAAGGCCAAGCTGATGGAAGTCTATGCGGACTACCATATCGGCCGGTTCGACGACGCCATCGACGCGGCGGACCGCTACATCGCACTGTTCCCCGGCTCCAAGGAAATGGCCTATGTGCTCTTTCTCAAGGGCACGGCCTACTTTGCGCAGCTGACAGACATCACGCGCGACCAGAAGGTCGCGCAGAACGCGATCGAGACCTATACGCTACTGATCGCGAACTATCCCGACAGCCAATACGCCAAGGACGCCAAGGATAAGCTGGTGATCGCGGTGGATCAGCTCGCCGGCAAGGAAATGTCGGTTGGCCGCTATTATGAGGGTAATGGGCAATATGCGGCGGCGATCAACCGCTTCCGCGTCGTGGTGGACCGCTACCAGACTTCCTCTCACATCGAGGAAGCCCTGTTCCGGCTGACCGAAGCCAATCTGGCTCTGGGCCTGACCAACGAGGCGCAAACGGCGGCGGCGGTGCTCGGGCACAACTACCCCTCCAGCCAGTGGTACAAGGATGCCTACGGCCTGTTGCAGAAGCTCGGCCTCGAACCTGAGCTGAACAAAGGCAGCAGCCTCGCGACGGCGCTGCAAGGCTAGCCAAAAGCGGCTTTTGTTGCTATTTTGTTCTGGTGAGCCGCAACTTGTTGCGGCACCTCTGTGCTTTTGCTGCAATGAAAGTCCGGGCGGCGGAGTCGGTTTGCTGTGCTGAGCGCAATTTCGGTTCGCAACATCGTGCTGATCGACCAGCTCGATCTCCCACTCGAGGGCGGGCTCACGGCGCTGACCGGTGAGACCGGCGCGGGCAAATCCATCCTTCTCGATGCCCTGACGCTGGCCCTTGGCGGGCGCGGCGATGCCTCGCTGGTGCGCGTCGGCGCCGAAAGCGGGCAGGTTGTCGCGGTGCTGCAATTACCGGAAATGCATCCGGCGCGGGTGGCGCTGCGCGAGAACGATATCAGCGACGACGCCGAGCTGATCTTGCGGCGCGTACAGTTCGCCGATGGGCGCACCCGCGCCTTCATCAATGACCAGCCGGTGGGCGCGGGCCTGCTGCAATCGATCGGGCGGATGCTCATCGAAATCCACGGCCAGCACGACGACCGGGCACTGGTTGACGGCGCTACGCACCGGCTGCTGCTCGATGCCTTCGGCGAGCTCGAGGTCGATGCGACCGCCGTCCGCTCCTGCCATGGCGCACTGGTGGCAGCCGACCAAGCGGTTGCTGCACAACGGGCGATCATCGCCGAAGCGGCGTCGCGTGAGGCCTTTGCCCGCCATGTCGTCGAGGAACTGTCCGAGCTTGCGCCCGAGGCAAGCGAGGAGGATCTGCTTGCCGAGCGCCGCCAGCGGCTGATGCAGCTCGAAAAGGCCGCCGAGGAAGTCCGCGACGCCGACGAGATCTTGGGCGGGCCGATGGCGCCGGGGCCGGCGCTCGCCGGCCTGATGCGACGGCTGATGCGCAAGGCCGATAGCGGCATGGCCGTATTCCAGCCGCTGATCGAGTCGCTGGATGGCGCGCTGACGGCCCTCGACCACACCGGAGAGGCGATCGAGACGCTGAAGCGCGAAATGGCCTTCGATCCGGCCGAGCTCGAAAAGGTCGAGGCGCGGCTGTTTGCCCTGCGCGGCATGGCGCGCAAGCACCACGTGACGGTCGACGAGCTTTCGGCGGTGCTCGACAAATACCGCCACGATCTTGAGCTGCTGCAGACAGGCGAGGGTATTCTGGCGCGGCTGGAGGCCGAGGCTTTGTCCGCACGCGAGGCCTATCTCAAGGCTGCCAGGAAACTCAGCGCCGGCCGGAAGAAGACCGCAAAATCGCTCAGCAAGGCGGTGGAAGCTGAATTGCCCGACCTCAAGCTCGGCGCGGCACGCTTCGTCGTCGATCTCGAAGCCGATGAGGGGCGTGTCGCCGTTTCGGGTTTCGACCAGGTGGCTTTTCACGTGCAGACCAATCCGGGGACAGTGGCGGGCCCCTTGATGAAAGTTGCTTCCGGCGGTGAACTCAGCCGGTTCCTCCTTGCCCTCAAGGTGGTGCTCGCCGATCGCGGCTCGGCGCCGGTGCTGATATTCGACGAGATTGACACCGGCGTGGGTGGGGCCGTCGCCGATGCCATTGGTAGGAGACTCAAGAGGTTAGCCGAGAATGTGCAGGTCTTGACCGTGACACATGCACCGCAGGTTGCCGCCCGCGCCGAGGCGCATCTGCTGATCGAAAAGCAAGCGGTGAACGAGGGGGCCTTCATGCGCACCCATGTCCGGCGGCTCGACGGCGAATCGCGGCGCGAGGAGCTTGCGCGCATGCTGGCCGGTGCCAAGGTCACCGAGGAAGCCCGTGCCGCGGCGGGCCGGTTGCTCGCGGAAGTCTCATGAGCGGCGAGGATATCGAGGTCGAGGGGCTGTCGGAGGACGCGGCGCGGGCGGAGCTCGCGCGTCTTCACAAGCTGATCGATGCGGCGGACATCGCCTATCATCAGAACGACGCTCCAGAAATCACCGATGCCGAGTATGATGGCTTGAAGCGGCGCTATCTCGAGATCGAGGGCGCGTTTCCCGAACTCAAGACCTCCGAGAGCCTGAGCGGCCGTGTCGGTGCGCCACCGGCGGAAGGCTTCGCCAAGGTCCGGCATGCGGTGCCGATGCTGAGCCTGGGCAAAGCCTACACCGACCAGGACGTCATCGATTTCGTTGAGCGCGGCAAACGCTTCTTCGAGCGCGACAAGGATCTCGAACTGGTCTTCACCTCCGAGCCAAAGATCGATGGGCTGTCGGCGTCGCTCCGCTACGAAAACGGCGTGTTTGTGCGCGGCGCCACGCGCGGAGACGGTGCGGTGGGCGAGGACATCACCGAAAACCTCAAGACCATCGCCGATATCCCGCATCGGCTCAAAGGGTCCGGCTGGCCCGAGGCGATCGAAATCCGGGGTGAGGTCTATATGACCTATGAGGAGTTCGCGGCGCTAAAGGCGCGTTCCGCTGCGGCAGGCGGGCAGGACTATGTCAATCCGCGCAATACGGCGGCCGGTTCCCTCCGGCAGAAGGATCCTTCGATCACCGCGAGCCGCAAGCTGAGGTTCTTTGCCTATGCTTGGGGCTTTGCCAGCGCTGACCCGGCACTGACGCAATACGATGCCGTGCAGAAATTCGCGGAGTGGGGCTTCAAGGTGAGCCCTTTGATGAAGCGCGGCAATTCGGTGGACCAGCTGATCGCGCAGTACAAGCAGATCGAGGCGCAACGCTCGAGCCTCGGTTACGATATCGACGGGGTTGTGTACAAACTCGACCGGCTCGATCTGCAGCAGCGCTGGGGCTATGTCACGGGCGAGCCGCGTTGGGCCATTGCGCACAAGTTTCCCGCCGAGCAGGCCACGACTGTGGTGCGTGGTATCGACATTCAGGTGGGCCGCACCGGCACGCTCGCGCCGGTTGCGCGCCTCGATCCGGTCAGCGTCGGGGGCGTGACGGTCGAGAATGTGACGCTGCACAATGAAGACTATATCGCCGGCAAGGACAGCAATGGCCTGCCAATCCGCGACGGCAAGGATATTCGCATCGGCGACACGGTGCGCATCCAGCGTGCCGGGGATGTCATCCCGCAAATCGTCGATGTTCTGACCGACAAGCGGCCCCCAGGGGTTCAGCCCTATGAAATGGGGCACACTTGCCCCGTCTGCGGCTCACCGGCGGTACGTGAGTTCAACGAGAAGACCGGCAAGGAAGATTCCCGCCGCCGCTGCACAGGCGAGTTGATCTGCCCTGCGCAGGCGGTCGAAAGGCTCAAGCACTTCGTGTCGCGCGATGCGCTCGATATCGAGGGGCTCGGCACCGAGAATATCGAGCTCTTCTTTTCCGCCGGGCTGATCAAGACCGCCGCCGATATCTTCACGCTCAAGGACAACCGGGCAGCGGTGCAGCAGGCACTGTTCGAGCGGCGCGAGGCACAAGCGGCCGAGCGCGAGAAGGCCAAGGGCCAAGCGCGAAAGAAGGTCCTCAGCGCCGAAGAGCGGACCTATGAAGGCCTCGACAAGCTGTTCACCGCTATCGACTCGCGGCGCGAACCTGAACTCGACAAGTTCATCTTCGCCCTCGGCATCCGCCATATTGGCGGCACCACCGCCGCGATGCTCGCCAAGACCTTCTCGACCATCGAAGAGTTCATTCGAGTGGGCAAGGCGACGGCGGCCGATCGGTCGGCTTTTCCTTCGGTCGACGGGATCGGCGGCACCGTGATCGAAGCCGTCGCCGACTTCTTCGGCAACGAGCGCAACGACAAGGTGCTCGATGCGCTGCTGCGCCAGGTTCGCCCGAAGCCCTATGTGGTGACCGTCTCCGCCGACAGCCAGGTGGCGGGCAAGACCGTGGTCTTCACCGGCAGCCTTGAAAAGATGACGCGCGGCGAGGCCAAGGCGATGGCGGAGCGGCTGGGCGCCAAGGTTGCCGGTTCGGTTTCGGCCAAGACCGATATCGTCGTTGCCGGGCCGGGCGCCGGGAGCAAGCTCAAGCAGGCGGAGGCCCTGGGAATCCTCGTCATCGATGAGGATCGCTGGCTCGAAATGGCCAGACAATAGGGGCTTTTGTCCGCCACCTTTGTGCCGCAGGACGGCAATAGTTTACCGCCATGTTCAGGCGGGGCCCCACGATGAGACTGAGATTTGTGCTGGCGTCAGTGTTGGCGCTGATGGCGGCGCCGGCGCTTGCCTTTGACGATCCGAAGTCCTTGGTCGACGCAATCTATGCGCCCTATCAGGTGGCGGGGCAGGCTGGGTTGCAGGACCCGACGCAATTTTACTCGGAGCGGCTGCGCGGACTGGTGTCGGCCCATGCGGCGCAGGCCGTCAATGCGTTGTTCGATGGCGACAGCGTCGACTCCGTCGACGACGTGGGTGCCGCCGCGCCGGCACTGAGCTTCAACCCCTTCATCGATGCGCAGCATTCCCTCTTGATGGACCTCTCGATCGGCGTGCCCGTGGTGATGGGCGGGAAGGCGCTGGTGACGGTGGCCTTTCACAATTTCGATCAGGCGACTTTGCTGTCCCTGTCGCTGGTACACGATCCGGACGGCTGGAAGGTCGACGACGTCGCCTCGCTCGGCGAAGGCGAGAACTGGCTGTTGAGCTAGCTGCTGCAATACGACCCGTTCAACGTGAACTAGCCGACGACCGCAATTGCGCGCGACGCGCTAGATCGCGCGCGTCGCCTCTTTCAACCAGGCCCTGACCTCGCCCTTCACCAGCGGACCGATCTCGCGGAAGACGCGCTTGTGATAGGCGTTGAGCCAGCCACGCTCGGCTTCGGTCAGCAGAGGCTCGTCGAGCAGTCGCAATTCGATCGGCGCAAGGGTCAGTGTTTCGAATTCGAGGAAGTTACCACCGCCCAGTTCGCTCTCAACCACTAGAATGAGATTCTCCGTGCGGATGCCGAAGGCACCTTCCTTGTAAAATCCCGGCTCGTTGGAGACGATCATTCCGGCTTCGAGCGGGGTGGGGTAGCGCGGCGAAATGCCGATCGGCCCCTCGTGAACGCCGAGAAACGCACCGACGCCGTGGCCGGTGCCATGGTTGTAGGTCACGCCGTCGGCCCAGAGGAATTGCCGCGCCAGCACGTCGAGCTGAGCGCCGGACGTGCCCTTGGGGAATCTCACCATCGAGATCGCGATCATGCCCTTGAGTACACGGGTGAAGCGGTCGCGCTGCTCAGCCGTAGCCTTACCGGTAAAGAGCGTGCGGGTGATGTCGGTCGTGCCGCTCAGATATTGCGCACCGGAATCGACCAGCATCAATTCGCCGGGCTTGAGCGTTCGATTGGACTTCTCATCGACGCGATAGTGGACAATGGCGCCATTGGGCCCCGCGCCCGAAATGGTATCGAAGCTCGCATCGATGCAGGTTTCTTCCTCACGGCGGAAATACTCGAGCGCTGTGACGATGCCGATCTCAGTGAGCTTGCCCCTGGGCGCCTCGGCGTCGAACCAGTGGAGGAACCTGGCCAGCGCGACGCCGTCGAGCCGGTGCGCTTCCTTCATGCCGCCGATTTCGGCGCCGTTCTTGCGGGCCTTGGGCAAAAGGACCGGATCGCGCTTTTCGATGATCTGCGCCTCGCTCGCGCCCTTGACCGCGTCGGCCACGGCGACGGGAATATTGGAGGGGTCGAGCCACACGCGCTTGTCGGCGGCGCCGAGCTTGCGAAGGTCGGTGACCAGCTGGGTGGTGTCGGCGAGCCTCGCGACGCCCTTGAGGCCGTGGCGCAGCTCGGCACTCATCTTCGACTTGTCGACATAGAGCGTCGGCAGGCCCTTTTTCGGAACCGACGCGAAGGCGAGGACCACCGGCACATTGGGTACATCGCGGCCACGCATATTGAGCAGCCAGTTGATCGATTCCGGCAGGCTGAGGACCAGCACGTCGGCGTTCTCCGCCGCGAGGGCCGTTTGCAGCTCGGCGAGCTTGTCCCCCGCGGTGCGGCCCGCTCGGTTGTGCCCGAGGAATTCAACCATGCCGGCGGGCGGCGCGGGCCGGTCGGTCCAGATGCGATCGACGAGATTGGCGGTGGCGACGAGCGTTGCCTTGCCCTCGAGCCGCTGGCTCAGTTCGCGAACCTCGGCGGGCGTGTGTAGCCAGGGGTCGTAGCCGAGCTTGCCGCCCTTGGGCACGTAGTCGGCGATGCGCGGATCGACGCTGCCCTGCGCCGTTTCGATGACGGTCACGAGCCTGGTATCGGTCTCGGCCGGCGCCTGCAACGTGTAGCGGGAGTCGACAAACAGGCCGGCTTTCTTGATGCCGACCACGGCGATGCCGGCGGAGCCGTTGAAGCTCGTGACATAGGCCAGCCGCGCTTCGCTCGCCGGCACCGATTCACCGCGATGCGCATCGGCGCGCGGCACGAGGAAGGCATCGAGTCCCGCCTCGGCAATGGCTCCACGCAAAGCCTTGAGCCGCGGCCTGACGGTGGCGGGGGTGGTCTTTACGGTGAAATGCTGGAACTTCGTCGGGGTGAAGCCGTTGTTGTCCATGGTTCATTTCTTGTTAACGACGCATTGCGCGACCTGCATAGCAGCTCTGTAGGAGCCATTCTTCCGGCTGACACATTGTGCCTTTATCTGACGGCTTCAACGATTTGAGTAAAGACCATGACCGAGAGCAAGATCGATTTTCGCAAGGCCATTGAAGGCGTTGTCGGCGCGCGAACCCGCGAAGCGACCCGGCAGATCGGTCGTGGCCATGAGTACCAGTTGATCGGTGCGTTCACCAAGCGTCCAAGCTGACCGCCCTTCCCAAGCACACGCGTCACAATCCCCGGATGCCCTCCGGGGATTTTTGTTTTCCGGCGCGATAGCCCGAGGTCTTCTCGAGGATCAGCGTCGCCCAGTCGCCGCGTTCGAGCCGCTGGCGCAGCACCATGCCGTGGCGCGCATAGGCAGTGATGACGCGCGCCGCTTGCGACATCAGGAGCCCCGAAAGGATGATGCCCGCGCCGTGCGCTGCGGCCTTGCCGATGTCGGGCGCGATGGCGACGAGCGGCGCGGCGAGGATATTAGCAACGATCAGGTCATAGGGCGCGCCGTGGGCGATGCGCGGATGATCGAGGCCGGGTGCGGTGACGGCAACGATCTGGCGGGCGACGTCATTGTCCCGTGCGTTGGCGAGGGTAGTGCGCGTCGCAACCGGATCGATGTCGCTGGCGAGCACCGGCAGATGCGAGCGCTTGGCAAGCGCGATGGCGAGGACGCCCGTGCCAGTGCCAACATCGAGCAGGCGGCGCGGATGGCGGCGCTTCAATACGCGGTCGATGGCCTCGAGGCATCCGGTGGTGGTTTCGTGATGGCCGGTGCCGAAGGCTTCGGCGGCGTCGATCCTGATGGCAGTCTGGCCGCCGGGGGGCGGTGCGGTTTCATGGCTGCCATAGACATAGAAGCCGCCGGCCGAAACCGGGTGCAGCCCTTCGAGCGACCTGGCGACCCAATTGACGGACGGGTCGATGGGGGTGATGGCAAACCCCACATTGCCGCCCAGCGTCACGCGGGCGAGCTCCTCAAAAGCGTTGAGATCGGGGAGGGTGCCGCAGGTCGCCTCGAACACCCATTCGCCGGTTTCGGAATCTTCGTGGGCCGAGGCGGTCAGCGCCAGGTCGTCGCGCTCCATGACGGCATCGACCAGCGCATAGGCCTGGTCGCGGGTGAGGGGGGCGGAGAGCTGGCTGAGGGTCATGGCGGGGTTGTTGCCAAGCTGCCGCGGGATGTCAACCGGCCCGTTCTCGGCGCCACGACAGGCTGACGGGAAGTACGCGGGCCAGCGACATTCTGAGGCTGCGCTCGGCGGTGAAGGTGACGCAAAGGGCAAGCGCGATCATCGTGAGGGACGCAAGCGCCAGCGCCGTGAAACGCTCGACCCCGAGATCGGCAAGGATGCGCATCACCGACACCCCCACGACATTGTGCAGCAGATAGAGCGGATAGGTCGCAAGCCCGAGTGCGCGGATGAAGCGCGCCGCCGGCAGGGGGAGCATCGCGGCAATCCTCCCGTCCGCCCGCACGGTGATCCAGAGGCATCCGATCACAAGTGCGTAGATCGCCCCTGGAAGCGGATCGCGGGCCGCAAAGACAATGGACGCGGCGCCGACGACGAGCCCAATCCAGAATCCGGCTATACGCAGAGGCGTCGCGCCGCGCGCGAGCAGCCGCCAGAGAAAGATTCCAGTGCCGAAATGGACACCGTTGGCGAGTAACAACAATTGCGCCACGCGACCGCTTTGCGGGATGACATGGTCAGGATCGAAGACCGCATAGGCGATATGGGCGAGCGCACTCAGGAGCGTGATAGTCAGTGCCACGCGGTCAATGACTGCGAAGCCAGGCCAGCTAAGCATCAGGAAAATCAGGAGGTAGAACGTGACCTCGATGCCCAGCGTCCAATAGACGGTATCGAGCCAGGGCCCCCAAAGCGCAAAGCCGATCATGTTGGCGTAGAACCAGAGCAGTTCCGGCACGGGCCTCGGATCGAACCACGCGGCAGGGGCGAGGGTGATGGTGGCGCAGACGACCGCACCTGGAAGCAGGCGAAGCACACGGCTGCGCAGGAATGCCCAGGGTCGTGAGTCCGAAGCGGAAAAGGCGATGACGAAGCCCGAGACGGTAAAGAAGATCTCGACGCCGTAGCGGCCCCATTCGGTAGCGCTCGCGAGTTCGGGGAAGGCATAGGCGCCGTCGAGGATTCGATATCCCACCTGCCGATGCGCCCATGAGGCAAAGCCCAGATGAAAGGCCATGACGGCCAAGGCGGCAAAGATTCGTGCCAGATCGATCCCGATCAGACGCGGCTGTGTCTGGTGCGCGACGATAGCTGCCCCCCATCCTGGCCGCTGTGGCGGCTGTCGTTTGCCGAGGCTAGCACGCGGGCGGTGCGGACCAAATTGCCCGGAATCGCCGAGGGGCGAAATGCCCAGAGCTTTGTGGTTGTGCTGAAACGGCAAAAAGCCGATGGTTCGGCGTCCCACCCCGCTGCCAATTTTCCTTTGACCGTTCCGCCCGCATCGCCGCCCTCAATGGCCACGCAAAGCCGGCCTCTGCTCGGCATCGGGTTCAAGATCATGGCGGTGGGCGTCTTCCTCGCCATGGCCAGCCTGCTCAAAGCCTCGGTGGGCGTTCCAGCGGGGGAGCTGGTCTTCTTCCGCTCGTTCTTCGCCTTGATCCCCATCGTCATCTTCATGGCCTGGCAGCGCGAGCTGATCGCGGCGACCAAGACCAGCCGGCCGGGCGGACACTTCGTGCGCGGACTGATGGGGGTGCTCGGCCAGGGTTTCGGCTTTTACGCGCTGACGCAGCTGCCGCTCGCTGAGGCGACGGCCATCCAATACATCCTGCCGCTGATGACGGTTGCCATGGGCGCTGTGTTTCTGGGCGAGGACGTCAAGGCCTATCGCTGGAGCGCGGTGATCGCCGGGCTGATCGGGGTTGCGATCATCATCTGGCCGCGGCTCACATTGTTCAGCGGCGGGGCGACGGTCGAGGGTCTCCATCCGGACTGGGGCGCGATCTCGGCGCTGGCGGGATGTCTCTTCGCCGCAATCGCGTTCCTCCAGATCCGTCGGCTGGTGGCGACCGAGCGCAGCTCGACCATCGTCTTTTACAATTCGATCTCCTGCACGCTGTTCGCGCTGCTGACGATCCCCTTCGGCTGGGTGATGCCAAGCCCCACGACTGCCGCCATGCTGATCGGGGCGGGGATATGTGGAGGCATCGCGCAGGTGGCGCTCACAGAGAGCTTCCGCCATGCCGACATGTCGCTGGTCGCGCCCTTCGAATATACCTCGCTGGTCTTCAGCCTCATCATCGGTTACCTCGCGTTCGGCGATGTGCCGACGCTGCCGATGCTGGCCGGCAGCACTATCCTGGTCGGGGCGGGGATATTCGTTGTGATCCGCGAACAGATGCTCGGATTGCAGCGCGCCCGCGAGCGCGAAATGGCGAGCCCGCAGGGATAGGCGAATGGACATCGACACCCTCGAACGCTTCGTTGTCGCCGCCAAGCGCGCGACCTATGTCGGCAGCGGCGCGCGGGCGGAGCCGAGCCGGACCGGCTCGCACGATCTCGCCTATGAAGAGGGGGCGTGGCGCTATCGCGATTCCTATTTCGGCGGCACCGATTTCATCGGCCAGGAGGTCGTGTGGCTCGGCGATGAGCCGGTCTGGGCGATGAACTACTATGGCTACATCACGCGCCCGGAGTTGATCGACGGCGCGCGTGCCGGCGCGACGATCAAGGCGGCGCTGAGCGCGATGTATGCGGAAGGCCGGTTCCTCGGCGGCTTTGAGTGGCAGGGGCCGCATGGGCTCTATCGCGACGGCTCGACCGGCACTGTGGCTCATTTCCACGGGCGCGAGGCGATATTGGTGGGTGGGGTCGAGGCCTATGCGCTCGACTATCATGGCGGTTTGATCAAGCCGTAGAGGGTGGGCGCCCAATAGCTCCGCGGTCCCTCACCCCCGTAAACGGGAGAGGAAAGTCCTGACTGCGGGATGGGGCACTACCCCTTGCTCACAAAGCTATCCAGCACCTTCTTCTTCCCCGCCTTCTCGAATTCGATCGAAAGCTTATTCCCTTCGACGCTCTCCACCTTTCCGTAGCCGAACTTCAAGTGGAACACCCTTTCACCCACGACATATTTGCTGCCGCGGCCGTCGTCGGTTGAGCGGGCGACCAGTTCGCCGTCGATGGTGAGGGGGCCGCCGCCTTTGCGGTCCTTGGCCTGGGCGCGGGCGCGTTGCCAGCCGGGGGTTTCGTAAACGCTGTCGAAGGGGTCGGCGGTCGAGAAACGGGAGGCGGTGCGGCCGCCATAGCCGTAGCCGCCATAGGCGGAGCCGGTATCCTTGACCTCGACGGCCTCGGGCGGGAGTTCATCGAGGAAGCGGGAAGGTATGGCCGATTGCCAGAGGCCGTGAATGCGGCGGTTCTGGGCGACCGAGACGAAGAGGCGTTTGCGGGCGCGGGTCAAACCGACATAGGCGAGGCGGCGCTCTTCCTCCAAGCCGGCGCGGCCGAGTTCGTCCATGGTGCGCTGGCTCGGAAACAGGCCTTCCTCCCAACCGGGCAGGAACACGGTGTCGAATTCGAGACCCTTGGCGCCATGCAGCGTCATGATCGAGACGGCGTCCTGCGCCTCGCCGGTGTCGCGTTCCATAACCAGCGAGATGTGTTCGAGGAAGCCCGCGAGGTTTTCGAACTCAGCCATCGAGTTGACGAGTTCCTTGAGGTTTTCCAGCCGACCGGGACTGTCGGGCGATTTATCGAGCTTCCACATTTCGGTGTAGCCGCTCTCATCGAGAATCTGCTCGGCGAGCTCAGCATGGGGAATGGTGCGGGCGCGTTCGGCCCAGGTGTCGAACTGGCCGATCAACTCGCGCAGGGTGGTCCGCTGTTTGGGCTTGAGCTCTTCGGTCTCGAGCAGAAGGCGCGTTACGTTGAACAGCGGCTGGCCCTGCGCACGGGCTGTGTCGAACAAAGTTTTGATCGTGGTGTCGCCGATACCGCGCTTGGGCACATTGATGATGCGCTCGAAGGCGAGATCGTCGGTGGGGTTAGCGACGAGGCGCAGATAGGCGAGCGCATCGCGGATTTCCTTGCGCTCATAGAAGCGCGGGCCGCCGATGACGCGATAGTTGAGGCCAAGGGTGACGAAGCGCTCTTCGAATTCGCGCATCTGGTAGGAGGCGCGCACGAGGATGGCGATGTCGTTGAGCTCGGAGCCCTGGCGCTGGAGCTGCTCGATCTCCTCGCCGACCTGGCGGGCTTCTTCCTCGCTGTCCCAGACGGAGGTGACGCGCACCTTGTCGCCTTCGGCGCCGACATCGGTCTGCAAGGTCTTCCCCAGCCTGGACTCGTTATGGGCAATGAGGTGCGATGCGGCGCGCAGGATGTTGGAAGTGGAGCGGTAGTTGCGCTCGAGCCGGATCACCTTGGCGCCGGGGAAGTCCTCTTCGAAGCGGAGGATATTGTCGACCTCGGCGCCGCGCCAGCCATAGATCGACTGGTCATCGTCACCGACGACACAGATGTTGGCCTCGCTGGCGGGCTTGCCCTGGGCAAGCAGCCGCAGCCAGAGATACTGGGCGACGTTGCTGTCCTGATATTCGTCGACCAGCATGTACTTGAAGCGGCGGTGATATTCGGCGAGGACATCGGGGTTCTCGCGGAAGAGCCGGATGCCTTCGAGCAGAAGATCGCCGAAATCGACGGCGTTGAGCGATTTGAGCCGCGCCTGGTAATCGGCATAGAGGCGCGTCGCCTTGCCATTGGCAAACATGCCGGCTTCGGCGGCGGTGACGTCTTTGGGCAGCATGCCACGGTTCTTCCAGTTGTCGAGCATGCCGGCGAACTGGCGGGCGGGCCAGCGCTTCTCGTCGATGTTTTCGGCTTCGAGCAGCTGCTTGATGAGCCGGATCTGGTCGTCGGTATCGAGGATGGTGAAATCCGACTTGAGGCCGAGCAGTTCGGCATGGTGGCGCATGATGCGGGCGCCGATCGAATGGAAGGTGCCCAGCCATGGCATGCCCTCGACGGTCGAGCCGACGAGATGGGCGACGCGCTCCTTCATCTCGCGGGCGGCCTTGTTGGTGAAGGTCACCGACAGGATTTCGGAGCCTCGGGCGCGGCCGGTGGTGAGGATATGGGCAATGCGGGTGGTGAGAACGCGGGTCTTGCCCGTGCCGGCGCCGGCGAGCACCAGCAACGGCCCCTCGATGGTCAGCACCGCCTCGCGCTGCTCCTCATTGAGGCCCTTCAGATAGTCGGCATCGCGCCGGCCGAACTGGCCGGTGATGGGATTGGACCCTGATGGGGGACGCGCAGGCTCGGGGACGGACAATGTCGAGCGAATCTCTTTTTGTTCTCAGCCCCAGACATATAGGCGCGGGGCGGGGACAAATCCATTGAAAGGCCCCCGGAATGGCCTCGCCTGAGCCAAAATTCCGCCGTGGAGGCAAGTGATTGCAAGCGTGACGCCGGGGCCGCGACTGCCTAAAGTCTCACCGGTGTTGTGGGGACTTGCGGGCCTTTGCTCAATCGGCTGTTCATCGCCATCGGCGTGCTGGTCATCCTGGCTATCGGGGCGGCTTTTGTCGTCCCGCGGTTCGTGCAGTGGAGCGATTATCGCGACCGCATGGAACAACTGGCGAGCGCGGCGCTGGGGTCGCCCGTCAAGATCACCGGCGATATCCAGTTCGCGCTGCTGCCGCAGCCGCGGCTCGAATTCTCAAAAGTCGTCGTGGGCGCCGAGCCGAGCCGTCAGCTCAAGGTCGAGCGAGTGGTCGCCGAATTCTCACTGGTCGATTTCCTGCGCGACCAGTATGCGGTCACCAGGCTCGAACTCAACGCGCCGCAGATCGATATCGTCGGCGGGCCGGGTGGATCGATCTCGGCCGGTCTGCAACTGACCGATGCGGCGGCGGCAAGCAATGTTTCGATCGCTCGCGCGACGATATCGGGCGGGCAGATCAATTTCACACAATACGGGGCGGCCGAGCCGGTTTCGCTGACCGGCATAGATGGCGAGCTCAATCTCGAAACGCTGCGCGGCCCGTTCAGCTTCCAGGGGACGGGTACGAGCGGCGGGGTGGGCTATGGCATGCGTGTCTCGATCGCCAAGGCCGACGAAACCGGCGCGACGCCGCTGTCTCTGCTGCTCAAGGCGGTGGACGAAAGCTTCACGCTCAGCAGCGAGGGGAGCCTGACGCTGGCCGATGCGCCGCGCTATGCCGGCACCCTCACATTGCGGCAACCGCCGGCGAAACCCGCCAATGGCGCGATCGCGGATGCGGGGCGCGGCGACCTCGTGCTCGAGGGCAAGCTCAATGCCAGCGGCGAGCGGATCGTCCTTTCCGATGCGACCCTCAGTCCCGACGAGAACCGGCCCGGCACCCGGCTCACCGGCGCGGCCGACCTGACGCTGGGCGCGGCGCCGCGCTTCAATGCGGTGATGTCTGCGGGCGTGGTGGCGCTGCCGCCGCGCGACGCGACGGCCGAGACGGTCAATCCACCCTATGAACTGGTGCGCCTCCTGGGCGAGGTGCCGCTGCCGCCTATCCCGAGCCTGCCGGGAAAGATCGGGCTGCAGCTCGAGGAACTCAATTTGAGAGGCATGGCGCTGCGCAATGTGCGGCTCGATGCGCGGACCGATGCCCATAGCTGGCAGGTCGAGCAGATTGCCGCGACGTTGCCGGGAGACGGCACCGTCAATCTCAGCGGCAATTTCTCGATCGTTGACGGCAAGCCGATCTTTGCGGGGTCGATTGCCGCAAAGACCGCGCGGCTTGATATGCTCGCGGCGTCCTGGCGGAAGCTCGCCCAGGGCAATCCGCTGTTCAATATCGGGGGGAGTCTCTCCGGTGACATCTCGCTCTCGAGCGATACGCTCACCATGCTGGGTGGGGCGCTGAAGATCGGTGATGTGACCGAAGCGGTGAGTTTCGAGGTCGGCTTTGCGCCCGCGGCGCGGCGGCTGAAGCTTGAAACCCGTTTCGGCGCGTTGACGCCGGCACAGGGCGAGCGGCTTGCGGCGCTCTTGCCCGATGTCGCGAACGACGCCAGTTTCGGCGCGACGTTTCCGAAAGGCGAAGTGAGCCTTGGGCTCACGCAAGGGTCACTATTCGGCATCGCCGGACGCGACCTCCTGGTCGAAGCGACGTGGGACGGGGGTGTGCTCGATGTGTCGCATCTGAGCGCGGCGGACTATGGCGGCGCCGAGATCGACGCGAGCTTTACCGCATTCGGGACGTTGGCGAAGCCTGAACTGTCGGGCGAGGGGACGCTCAGGATCGGGGTAAGTACCGCCCCAGTTCTGAAAGCCCTGTTCGAGGCACTGCAGACGCCTGTCGGCATGCAGGATGCGTTGCGGCGGCAATTGCCAGCCGATCTTGCCATCCGCCTCGAAGCGCCGACCGGGGCGGGCGGGCAGACGCTCACTGTCTCGGGGACGATCGGTGCGGCAACGCTTGGCCTTGATGCCAGGCTCGATGCCGGGATTGTCAACGCGATGAAAGCGCCGCTCAAGCTCGACCTCGAGATGAACTCGGTGCGTCCGAGTATGTTGACCGCTCAGCTTGGTTTGTCGCAAGGAGAGCTGTTCCCCGAGAGCCACCCGCTGAAGCTGACGATGACGCTCGACGGGGCGCCGACGAACAGCCTTGAGACCAAGCTCAGTCTCACCGGCGGCGAGGACCGCGTGGTGTTCAGCGGCAATATCGTGCCGACCGATCCCGCGAAGTTGATCGGCAAGGGCGACATCGAAGCCACGCTTGGCGATCCCGACGCGGCGTTGACGGCGCTCGGTGCCGGCGGCGTCCATGTTCCAGCGCTCACAGCCAAGGCAACGCTCGGGTTCACCGGCGGCGAACTGTTGCGGCTCAGCGAGATCGTCGGGCAATCGGGAAGCGCCTCGTTCACGGGCGGGCTCGAATTGCGGCGGCAAGGGGAGCGTGCTGCCGTTAGCGGGTCGATCGCTTTCCCGGCGCTCGATGCAGGCGCCCTGCTGCCGATGCTGGCTGGGCGGCTGGGTGCGACAAGGCTGACCGAAAGCGTCTGGCCCGACAGCCCGATCGACATCGGAAACGCTGAGCGCAGCGTCACAGGGCGCGTGACGGTGACGGCAAAGCAGGTCGAGGCGGGTGGCAAACGGCTCCTCGGTGCGACGAGTTTCGATTTTGATTGGGACGCGCAGGGGACGCGCGTCCGGGGACTTAGAGCCGACATGGGCGGCGGTGTGCTGACCTTCGACGGCGTCATCTGCTGCGCCGGCGCCCTGACCGACAAACACCTGACCGCCCGGGCGACGCTGAGTGGCGTCGATGTCGATGGATTGCTGCCCCCCGGTGTCGCGGCGGTGCTGGGCGGGACAATCGATGCCTCGGCGCAGTTCGACGGCACCGGCGATAGCCTCGCCGGGATCATGCGCGCAATGACGGGCAGCGGCAGCTACACAGTCAAGAACTTCACCGCCGAACATTTCGATCCCAATGCGTTTGCCGCGATTGCCGGGTTCGGTGCGGCGGCGAAAGATGCGGCGATGCTGGGCGATGTGACCCGCTGGGCCGCT
>JBEBGE010000030.1:0-39449 GCA_040081595.1 Devosia sp. | reverse complement strand
TACGCCATCTCTTCCACAACCGCCCGGCCCCAGGGCTTCAAGTCCATCGCCTCGATCCGCTCCAGCAGCGGCATGATCTTGTCGACATTGGCGATGTGGCGGCCTTCCATCGAGAAGTTCATGGTGATGTATTCGCGGCCCGGGCAATAGGTGCAGATATTCTGGCCCGGGTGCCAGGCGCCGCAATAGATCGGCTCGATGATACCGTGCGTGACCGGTCCATAGGTGCGGTGCGGCGGCACCAGCGTGAGGGCGATTTCGATGCCCATCGAAAAGCGCATGAAGCGCTTGCCGGGCAGGCCCTTCCACATGGCGTTGAGGCCGCGCAGCGTGTGCATGACCGCGCCCATGGTCAGCATGAACTTGGTGATGTCTTTCTTCTCGAGCTTTTCGATAGTGTCATCGATCGAGCGGACGAACTCGACGAAATCGTCGGAAACCTTGAACTTGGCCTGTAGCGCCTTGACGCGCAGGAAGTCGTCGTCGCCATCGGTCGATTTGCCGCCCAGCAGCGTATAGGCCGCGCCGATGACCTTCTTGCTCATATGCTTGTTTGGGCCCTCGCCATTGAGCGCATAGGTGACCAGCGCATAATAGAGCGAGCGCTGGCGGACACCGAGCCGGTTGGCCAGCAGGCGCAGGCGATGGCGCTTGATCGCCAGAGTCTTGAAGCCCCAGGGCTTCTCGTTGGGCGCCAACAGGTTCGCCATGATGATATAGGCCCAGGCCAGCGACTGGCCGTGAAGCCAATGGCCGAAGCGCTTCAACGCACCCAGCTTGACTTCATCGCCGGCCTGGCCGCCATGCGCCGCCGATTGCGAGCGTGTGAGCATTGCCGAATCGGCGCCCTCGAGCAGCGCATGGCTTGCCCGCACCTGGATCAAGGAGACCCGGCCGTCCACATCGGGACCGTCGCGACGGACCACGGCCTGGACGCGAAAGAGCGGCAGGTCTTCACGCGCGAAAATATCCTGCGAATGGCTCAGCCACTTGTCCGGATAGCCTTCGAAATCCTCGACCATCTTCACATCGGTGATGGCGTCGAGCAGATGCTTGGGGAAGGGCTGGCCGGGCCGTGCCCCGACAAAGCCATGTGTAAGTTGCGGCGCCAGCGCCACCATTTCGGCAACGATATTGCCGAGCGAATCCTTGTCATGGAGCTGCCTGGAGAAGGCGGTGAAATAGACCGCGTCCTTGGCCTCGAACAGGAACCACTGGAAATCGGAGAACAGGGCCTGGGGATGCCTGTCGACCGCGGCCTGTGCCGCCTTGAGCAGGAGCGCCTGTTCGCTCGCAACGCCAACGGAAGAGACTGTCTTCATTTCGATCTCCTTCGACGCCGCGGGGCGAAGGATAGTCATCGCATGTGCCCGCGGTCAATCGCGATGGGCCGCGAGCGGCTTCACGATTGAGGTTGAGGAACGGTCCTCAATCCTTAACGACCAGGGCTAGGCGGCGCTTATCACGAGCTTTTCGGCGGGCAGCGCGGTCCAGACCGGATAGGTGCGGACCGGCATGGTCGACGCAGCATCGAGCGCCGAGGCGAGGCGCACATGCCGTTCGGCGGGACAGAGATTGAGTTCCGGATCGAAGCCGATCCAGCCGAGCCCATCGTCCCAGATTTCGGCCCAGCAATGAAACCCCGATGCGACATCCTCGTCGCCAAACAGGTACCCCGTCACATGCCGCGCAGGGACATTGAGAGCCCGCGCCGCGCCGATGAAGGCGTGGACGCGATCGAGCGGCTTGCTCGATTGCGATTGGCGCTGTGCGCCCTCGGACTGCTCCTGCTGCACGGCGCCGGCTTCATGGATGCGTCCCATGAGTTCATGCAGGACGCCGATATCGCTGCCGCGTTTGAGCCCTTCGATCAGGGCAGGATCGGCCTTGGCGGACGCCGTACTGCGCCGGAAGATCGCGGGTACCGGATCGAGATCGAGCCGGCCGATGACGCCGGCCTTGTCGGTCGTCGCGACAAGGCCGGTGACGATGACGCTGATCGCGTCGCCCGGTTTGATCAGGCTCACCAGATGCGCCTTGTTGCCATAGCCGTCGCGGAACTGCGCGGCGGTATCGATCCCGGGCATCTCGATCGACCACTGTTCGATCTTTTGTTGCGCGCTGGGCAGCGCCGTCAGCAGCAAATGTGCCAGCGCCCGGGAGGGCGCGCCGGGCGAGAAGGTCAGCTCATGACGGATCGCGATCTTCATCAGTAGAAATTGTAGCTCTCGGCCAAAGCCTCGGTGACCTTGTTGTTCCGCGCGATGAACTCGGTGAGGAATTCATGCAGGCCATACGCAAAGATGCGGTCCATGCCATTGCCCTCGAGCATGGCGGTGGTCTCGGCCGCCGCCTCGTGCCCCTTTGTGCGGGTACCGTAGATTTCGGCGAGCATATCGAGCGTGCGGTTGATCCAGCCGACGCAGAAAATCAGCGAGCGCGGCATTTCCGGACGGAGGATCAGATAGTCGGCGATGTTCCAGGCCTTGTAGCGGTCGTGATAGACGTGCCGGTAGCTGCGATGGGCGGAGGCCGCGCGCAGGATCAGCGTCCATTGCTGGATATCGACATCGCCGCCGATGAGATCGGTCCGCGGCAGGAGCACGTAATACTTCATGTCGAGGATGCGGGCCGTGTTGTCGGCGCGCTCGACGAAATTGCCGATCTGGCTGAAGGCATAGCCGTCGTCGCGAAGAAACGTCGAGAGCAGCGCGCCGCGATAGCGATGCGACACCTGCTTCACCCATTGCAACAGCTCCTGCAACTTGTGGCCGGTGATGTCGCGCGGGTCGATCGCGGCGAATTCGAGCCAGGCGGAATTGAGCGATTCCCACATATCGGTGGTGAGCGCCGTGCGCACCGATCGCGCATTGGTGCGCGCGGCGAGCAGACACGCCCGCACCGATGACGGATTGGTCTCGTCGAACAGCATGTATTGGCTGACGCTCGCGACGTCGGCGACCTTGTGCTTTTTGGCGAATTCCTCATCAACCTCGGCGGCCTGCATCATCGAGACCAAGTGTTCGCTGGCACCGCCTTCACGCCGCGACGTGAGGCTCATGCGATAGCCGACCTCGAGCAGGCGCGACATGTTCTCGGCCCGCTCGACATAGCGCGATAGCCAGAAGAGATTTTGCGCGGTGCGACCCAGCATCTACTCCTCCAGTACCCAGGTGTCCTTGGTGCCGCCGCCCTGCGAGGAATTGACGACGAGCGAGCCGTCCTTGAGCGCCACGCGCGTGAGCCCGCCCGGGGTGATGCGGATCTGGTCGCCGACCAGCACATAGGGGCGGAGGTCGACATGGCGCGGCGCGATGCCGGTCTCCACAAAGGTCGGGCAGGTCGAGAGCGCCAGCGTCGGCTGCACGATGTAATTGTCCGGCCGCTCGATGATCTTGTTGCGGAAGATGTCGTGCATTTCGGTGGTGGAGGTCGGCCCGACCAGCATGCCATAGCCGCCCGAGCCATGAACTTCCTTCACGACCAGCTCGGCGATGTTCTTGAGCACATAGTCGCGCTGGTCGGCATCGGTGCAATTGTAGGTGGGCACGTTCTTGAGCAGGGCCTTTTCGCCCAGGTAGAACTCGATGATCTCGGGCACGAACGTATAGACCGCCTTGTCGTCGGCAATGCCGGTGCCGGGCGCGTTGACGAGCGTGACATTGCCGGCGCGATAGGCGTCGAACAGCCCCGGCACGCCCAGCATCGAATCGGCGCGGAAGGTGAGGGGGTCGAGGAAATCGTCGTCGATGCGGCGATAGATGACGTCGACGCGGCGCGGCCCGGTCGTGGTCCGCATATAGACCTTGCCGCCATCGACGAACAGGTCCTGTCCCTCGCAGAGTTCGGCCCCCATCTGGTCGGCGAGGAACGAGTGCTCGAAATAGGCCGAGTTGTAGATGCCGGGGGTGAGCACGGCGAGTGTCGGCGAAGACCCGGCACCGGCCGGCGCCACGCTCTCCATCGTGCGGCGGAGATTTTCGGGATAGGTCTCGACCGGCGAGACCTTGAGCCGCTGGAACAGGTCCGGCGCGAGCTGCAGCATCGCCTCGCGGTCTTCGAGCATGTAGCTGACACCCGATGGGGTGCGCAGATTGTCCTCGAGCACATACCAGTCGTCGGGGCCGACCCGGACGATATCGACGCCGATAATATGCGAATAGATGCCGCGCGCCGGATCGAGCCCCATCATTTCCGGGCAGAACGCCGAATTGTTGAGGATCAGCCGTTCGGGGATGCGCCCGGCCTTGAGGATTTCCTGGCGGTGATAGATGTCGTGGAGGAACGCATTAAGCGCGCGGACGCGCTGCTCGATGCCCTTGGTCAGCTTCCGCCATTCAAGCGCCGAAATGATTCGCGGGATGATGTCGAACGGGATGAGCTTTTCGGTGCCCTCGTTGCTGCCATAGACCGCAAACGTGATGCCCAGCCGCCGGAAGATGCCTTCGGCATCGGCCGCCATGAGCCCGAGGGCCTGTGGCGGCTGTTCCCTCAGCCATTGGTCAAGGAGCAGATAGGGTTCGCGGACCGATCCATCCGCATTGGTCATTTCGTCGAACGCTATCTTTGCGGTCATTACTCCCGGCGCGGTTCTGCGGCTACACCCACTGCCCTGACATAGCTGCATATTTGCGCGGGCGGGACAAGCGGTTAAGAAGAGCGGCCCCCGTTTTGGAGAGAGCCCGTGCCCATCGAAATCCTGCAGACTCACAAGCTCCTGGACAGCTGCGAGGCGGCGCTGGCCAAGCGCTATACCGTCCACAAGCTGCACGAGGCGGCGGACCGGGACGCGCTTCTCGCCGAGGTCGGAGGCACCGTCCGCGCCATTGCCGGGGGGGCCGTGGACGGGGCCCTGATGGACAGGCTCCCCAAGCTCGAAATCATCGCCAATTTCGGCGTTGGCTATGATTCAATTGATACCGCGGCGGCGCGGGCGCGCAATATCCGCGTCACCAACACGCCCAATGTACTCAACGATGCCGTTGCCGAAATCGCTATCGGGCTGATGATCGCGCTGGCCCGCCGCATCCCGCAGGCCGACCAGTTCGTACGACAGGGCAAATGGCTTAAGGGCACCTATGCCTTTGCCACCGAGCTCAACGGCAAGACGCTGGGCATTGTCGGCCTCGGCCGGATCGGCAAGGAAATCGCGGTTCGG
Source organism: Devosia sp. (assembly GCA_040081595.1). Lineage (GTDB taxonomy): Bacteria > Pseudomonadota > Alphaproteobacteria > Rhizobiales > Devosiaceae > Devosia_A. The sequence goes on along the minus strand of JBEBGE010000030.1, from coordinate 34,291 downwards.
GCCCAGGCGATGAAGATGCGTATCGTCTATCACGGCCGCAAGCGCAAGCCGGACGAGCCGTTCGTTTACTATGACAAACTGGCCGACATGGCTCGTGACGCAGATTGGCTGCTGATTATCGCACCGGGTGGCAAGGGCACCGATAAGATCGTCAGCCGTGAGGTTCTGACCGCGCTCGGCCCCGAGGGCTATATCGTCAACATGGCGCGCGGCACGCTGATCGATGAGGCGGCGATGGTTGAAATGCTCGTCTCAGGCAAGCTGGGCGGCGCGGCGCTCGACGTGTTCGAGAAGGAACCGCATGTCCCCGAGGCGCTGTTCGCGCTCGACAATGTCGTCCTCTCGCCGCACCAGGGCAGCGCCACGCGCCAGACCCGCGACAAGATGGGCGCGCTGGTCGTCGCCAATCTCGAGGCGCATTTCGCCGGCGAGGTCTTGCCGAGCGCGGTGGTTTAGTCCGTCAGCCTCAGTGCCAAAGCCCGAACAGGGCGCCCATCAGCACCAGCGAGACCAGGTTCGAGCCCGTGCCGATGGCGATGAGCTTGAACGAGCGGTTCTCATAGGCCCAGAGCGGCAAGTGGGTGGCGAGGACGAAGCCCGCCCAGTTCATGAACCCGACGATCGCGCCGCCGACGAGAGTTGGCTGCGAGCCGGTCGCATACATGACAGCGTGGTAGAGGATAAAGCTCAGGACCAGCGACAGGATGGCGTCGACCGCAATCGCCTTGCCCAGCCCCTTCTGCATGCCTTCGGGCGTGACCCCGGTCAGCTCCTGCCATGGCTTGACGAAGGCGATGGGCGAGAACCAGATCGTCCCCACGACCAGCCGCAGGATGGCGGCGACGATGATGGGCCAAAAGGCAATCGTAAGTTGAGCCGGCATGCTGTCCCCCTCAGGATCTGGCGATATTCGTAACGTGGATGTTACGCCTTTTAGTCTGAGCGGACAAGCCCGGTACCGGCTGCAATTGCTTTTTCGCGGGCACCGACGCAATGCTCGGGCAGCGAACATAAGGAGCGGACATGCGGGAATGGTGGCGCGGCGGGGTGATCTATCAGGTTTATCCGCGCTCGTTTCAGGACAGTAACGGCGACGGCATCGGCGACCTGCCCGGCATCATGCACCGGCTCGACCACATCGCCCGGCTTGGGGTCGACGCGGTGTGGCTGTCGCCCATCACCCAGTCGCCGCAGGCCGACATGGGCTACGACGTCTCCGATTATCGCGAGGTCGACCGGCTGTTCGGCAGCCTCGAGGATTTCGACGACCTGATCAAACGCGCCCATGCGCTCGGACTCAAGGTCATCATGGATCAGGTGTTGAGCCACACTTCGGACCAGCATCCCTGGTTCCGTGAGAGCCGGCTGAGCCGCGACAATTCCCGTGCCGATTGGTATGTCTGGGCCGACCCCAAAAAGGACGGCTCGCCCCCGAATAACTGGCCCTCGGTGTTTGGTGGGCGGGCCTGGGAATGGAACCCGCGTCGCGGGCAATATTACCTGCACAACTTCCTCGCCGAGCAGCCCGATCTCAACTTCCACAACCCGCGCGTGCAGGAAGCGGTTCTCGACGTGCTGAACTTCTGGCTGGAGCGCGGCGTCGATGGTTTCCGGCTCGACACCGTCAACTACTATTTCCATGACCAGCAGCTGAGGAACAATCCGGCGGCCAAGCGTCCGAAGCACCTGCCCTACGCGGTGAACCCCTATGACATGCAGGAGCATCGCTACGGCAAGAGCCAGCCCGAGAATGTCGAGTTCCTGAAACGTGTCCGTACACTGATGGACAAGTTCCCCGGCACGACGACGGTCGGCGAAGTCGGCGACAGCCATATCGGCATGCGGTTGATGGCCGAATATACCGGCGGCGGCGATAAGCTGCACATGGCCTATACGTTCGACATGCTGGGGCACGAGTTCACCGCCGAGCACTTTCGCATCAAGATGCAGCGCTTCTTTGCCGCCAGCCAGGACGGCTGGCCGTGCTGGAGCTTTTCCAACCACGACGTCGATCGGCATGTGAGCCGCTGGGCGGCGCACGCGCTCGACCAGAAGGCCCTGGCCCGGCAGACGGCGGCGCTGCTGATGGCCGTCAAGGGCACGATCTGTCTCTATCAGGGGGAGGAGCTCGGTCTGCCGCAGGCCGATATCCTGTTCGAAGAACTGACCGATCCGCCCGGCATCCGTTTCTGGCCCGAGTACAAGGGCCGCGACGGCGAACGTACTCCCATCCCCTGGGAAGCGGGCGAAGCACCCAATGGCTTTTCGACCGGAAAGCCGTGGCTGCCGGTCAAGCCCGCGCACTCCGCGCTCAACGCCGCGGCGCAGGAGGCGGATACGGACTCGGTGCTGCATTTCTATCGCAAGGCGCTCGCCTTCCGGCGAGAGCATGAGGCGCTGATCGATGGTGAGATCGAGTTCATCAAGACCAGCGAGCCTGTGCTCGCCTTCCGTCGAACCAATGGGGAGAAGTGCCTGCTCTGCGTGTTCAACCTCTCGGCCGAGCCGCTGAAAATCGTGCTGCGCGGCGACGGCGCGATTGTGATGTCCGAGGGCGCAGAACAGAAAAAAGACAGGCTGTCGCTTGGCCCCAACGGCTTTGCCTATATCGAGCCCGCCGGGCCGAATCGGTTGCAGGTCGAGTTCAAGCGGCGCGCCAAGCGGTCGGGTTGAATTGTTGTTCTATAATGGCGCGGGAGCCGTAGCCCCCGCGCGAGAGAGAAGCACTAGAGCGTTTTTGTCGCATCGTTTTTGCGGAAAGCCGGAAACCCACTTTTCCGCACGATGCTCTAGCCCGCGGTGACGCCGTTCAGGTCGAACGGAATCTCCTTGAGCGTCAGCGGATCGTAATAGGCGAGGTGGGTCGACCCGCTCGCATCGGTCACGAAGGCCTGGATGCAGCCGCCCCATTCGCGGATATCGGAGACATCGACGCCCTGCTGCTTGAGCAGCATCTCGTAGCGATCGGCATCCTTGGTGATCTCGGGATTGCTCGTGCTGCAGAAGCTGGCGACGGTCTGGGCCGCCGAGGCCGGCGCGACTGAAAGTCCGGCGACGAGAACGGCAAGGCCGGTGGCGCCGATGAGTGACAATTTGATCATTTGACAAGACTCCTATGTGTTCGGGAGGAACGAGCGCGATGGTGCGCGCCTCCCCGCATAGGAACCAGTTACAAGCCGGTGAGTTGCATGAAATCGGCGCAAGGCCGGACAGGATTCTCACGTCGCCGCGATTGGCCTTATCGGCCCAGGAGTGATGGCCCTGTCCGCGTGAGAGTGATGCGTTCGAGCGTATCGGGGTCATAGTATTCGAGATGCTCGCCACGCCCATCCTCGTCGAGGACGAAAGCCTGGACGCAGCCGCCCCACTGGCGCACCATCGACACTTCAACGCCGCGTTGCTTGAGCAGTCTGAGGTAAATCGCGTTCTCTTCGCGCTCGGTCAGGTCCGGACCGAAACGCAGCCGGATATAGAGACCGGGATGCGGCTGCGGGCAGAACGGAACGCTCGCGGCCATAATAGGCGAGGCGAAGGCGATGAGGGCCGCGATCAGGGTCAGTCTCGGCACAAGGGCAAATCTGATCCTGAGCTGCGGCGCAATCATGGCGACACCTATGCGGCCCTGAGCGCCGTCTCGACCAGTCGCGCCCAATAGCTCACCCCGACCGGAATGACCGCGTCGTTGAAGTCATAGGTGTCGGTGTGGAGCTGGCTCGATTCGCCATTGCCGAGCAAGATGTAGGCGCCGGGCCGGGCCTCCAGCATATAGGCGAAATCCTCGCCGCCCATGGTGGCGTCGGCCGCAGCGTCCACCCGCTCGAGGCCGGAGACGGCACGCGCCACCTCCGCTGCAAGATCGGTCTGCTCGGGCGAATTGACCGTGACCGGGTAGCCGCGCGTGTAGTTGACGGCTGCTCTTGCGCCGAATGCCGCGGCAACGCCCTCAGCGACCTCGACGATACGGCGCTCGACGAGATCGCGCACCGCTTCATCGAGCGATCGGGCGGTGCCGGTGAGCCGAACGGCTCCTGGCATGATGTTGAACGCCGTTCCACCTTCGATCATGGTGACCGAGACCACCGCCTCACGGAGCGGGTCGACATTGCGCGCAACGATGCTCTGGAGGGCGACGACGACCTGCGCTGCGGCGAGGACCGCGTCGACATTGTTGTGCGGCATGGCGGCATGACCGCCCTGGGCGGTGACCACGATCTCGAACTTGTCGCTCGCCGCCATGATGCCACCGGAGCGGATTCCGAAATGGCCGGCGGGAAGGCCGGGCATATTGTGGAGGCCGTAGAATTCCTCGATGCCGAAGCGCTCGACCAGCCCGTCGTTGAGCATGGCCTTGCCGCCCGCGCCGCCTTCTTCGGCCGGCTGGAAGATGAGGACCGCGGTGCCTGAGAAGTTGCGCGTCTCGGCGAGGTATTTAGCGGCGCCGAGCAGCATCGCTGTGTGCCCGTCATGGCCGCAGGCATGCATCAGCCCCGGATTGGCGCTCTGATAGGGCTTGTGGGTCCGCTCCGTGATGGGCAGCGCATCCATATCGGCGCGGAGGCCAATGACCTTTCCCGCTCCGCCATTGCCGCCCTTGATGACGGCGACGACGCCGGTGCGGCCGATGCCGGTCGCGACTTCGTCGGCGCCGAAGCTCTTCAGGAGCTCGGCGACACGCCCCGCCGTGCGCTGCACGTCGTACAAAAGCTCGGGATGGCTATGGAAATCCCGCCGCCAGCCGGTGATTTCGGCTTCGAATTCGGCGACGCGGTTGATGATGGGCATTGGGCACTCGTGGATTAAAGGGGCATTTTGCCGGGTTAGGGACATAAAGGAAAGCCCGGCCGCCGCCTTGCAGCCGTTGCTTTTCGGGTATCGCCGCCTATAAAGACGCCGCCCATCCCACCCGGACCCAGACGATGTTCGAAACCCTGCAAAAGGCCACGCTCGACAAGATTTTTGTGCTGATGGCCGAATATGCCGCCGACCCCCGTAGCGACAAGATTGACCTTGGCGTCGGGGTCTACAAGGACCCCAAGAACAACACCCCGATCATGTCTGCGGTCAAAAAGGCCGAGCAGCGCATTCACGATGCCGCCACGACCAAGACCTATAAGGGCGTCGTGGGCAACAAGGAATTCTCGGCTTCCGTGGTCGGCCTGGCGCTGGGCGGGGCGATCGACGCCTCCCGCATCCGCTGCGTCAACGGCGCCGGCGGTACGGGCGCCTTGATGGTGTTGATGTTCGTCCTCGGCCGCGCGCGGCCCAAGGGCAAGATCTACATCTCCGACCCGACCTGGCCGAACCATTATCCCCTGGCCGAGAACGCCAACCTGACGATCGAGTCCTATCCCTACTTCGATCCCAAGACCCGGCAGGTCGATTTCAAGGCGATGATGGCGGTGCTCGACAGGCTGACGGGCGACGACATCGTCCTGCTTCATGGCTGCTGCCACAACCCGACCGGCGCCAATCTGAGCCGTGCCCAGTGGGACGAGGTCGCCGCCAGCCTGAAGCGCACCGGCGCCTTCCCGCTGATCGACCTTGCCTATCTCGGTTTCGGCGACGGCATCGAGGAAGATGCCTATGGGATGCGCAAGGTCGTGACCAGCGTGCCCGAATCCATGATTGCATTTTCGGCGAGCAAGAATTTCGGCCTCTATCGCGAGCGCGCCGGCGTTGCCATCGCGATCGCCAGGGACTCGGCTGCTGCCGATGTGGTCTCGAGCCAGATGCAGAACGTCATCCGCGGCACCATTTCGCAGACTCCGGACCACGGTGCCGAGATCGTCCGGGTGATCCTCGAGGACAAGGACCTGCGGGCCGAGTGGGAAGCCGAACTCACCCAGATGCGCGACCGCATGAAGCGGCTGCGCGTCAAGCTGGCCGACGCCATCCGGCGCAAGTCGAACTCCAAGGACTTCGACTTCATCGCCTCCCACACCGGCATGTTCTCGCTGCTCGGCCTGCCGCAGGATGTGGTCGAGAAGCTCAAAACCGAGGATGCGGTCTATATGATCAACGACAGCCGCATCAATGTTGCCGGGATTCCGGAAGATCGCGTGGACGAACTGGCGGATTATCTGATCAAAGCCGCAGGTTAATAACTTGTGGTTAGCCTGAAACGGCATAGATAGAAGCTAGAAAAGCAAGTCATTCGGAGAGGGAAAAATGCAGTTCTTCGTCGATACCGCGGAGATCGCCGACATCAAGAAGCTCCATGAAATGGGGCTATTGGACGGCGTCACCACCAATCCTTCGCTGGTCGCCAAATCCGGGCGCAACTTCAAGGAAGTGGTCAAGGAAATTTGCGCCGTGGTGCCGGGGCCGGTTTCCGCCGAAGTGGCCGCCACCGAGTATGACGGCATGATCGCCGAGGGTCATGTGCTGGCCAAGCTCGCCGACAATGTCGTGGTCAAGGTGCCGCTGACGATCGATGGCCTGCGCGCCACCAAGACCTTTTCCAAGGAAGGCATCAAGACCAACGTCACGCTCTGCTTTTCGCCCAATCAGGCGCTGCTGGCGGCCAAGTGCGGCGCGACCTATGTCTCGCCCTTCCTCGGCCGGCTCGACGACATCAACCTCGACGGCGTCGAGCTGATCGAGCAGATCCGCCAGATCTACGACAATTACAGCTTCGCGACGCAGATCCTAGCGGCCTCGATCCGTTCGCCCAATCACGTGACCCAGGTTGCGATGGCCGGCGCCGATGTGGCGACGATCCCGCCGCCGGTGATCTACAAGCTGGCCGACCATCCGCTGACCAAGAGCGGCCTCGAGCAGTTCGTCAAAGACTGGAAATCGACCGGACAGTCGATCCTCTGATCGGCGATGCGGCCGCGGGTTAGCATTCTCACGCTTCCAAGCAGCGATCTCCAAAGGTCGCTGCGATTCTACCGTGATGGGCTCGGTCTTCCTACGGAGGGCGTTTCCGCCCCCGAACACGGCGGCAATCACATTCTGTTCACGCTCGAAAGCGGATTGTCGTTAGTTCTCTTCGACCGCATCGAACTGGCGAAGCTGACGCCCGGGAGCGCACCAGCCGCGGGAGGGGCGATCCTCTCTTATCCGGCAGAGAGCCGGGAAGAGGTTGATGCGGTCATCGCGGCCGCTGTCGCAGCGGGCGGCACCCAAGCCGGTGACATCCTCGCCGAACCTTTTGGCTATCACGGACACTTCCGGGATCCCGACGGCAATCTTTGGGAAGTAGTGTGGTTCAATGGCTGACAATGAAATTGCCGGAGCGGTGAAGGCCGCTCTGGCGCATGTCGATATCCCCGGCGGCGGCACGCTCGCCGGGTACGCCGGCCTCTCCGAAATCATCGTCACCAAATCCGCCGTCGCACTCGCCATCTCCGTGCAGCCGGGGATGGAAGCCGCCTTCGGTCCCGCGCGCGTTGCCGCGCAGAAAGCGGCTGAGGCGGTGGGCGAGGGGCGGAAGGTCATGGTGTCCCTGACCTCGGACAAGAACCCGGCTCTGGCCCCGACAGGACAGGCCGCGGCGCAGGGCAGGCCGGGCCCGGCGCCGCGTTCGCCCGTGCCGGGGGTACGCAACATCATCGTCGTCGGCTCGGGCAAGGGCGGCGTCGGCAAATCGACGGTGGCCGTCAATCTGGCGCTGGCTTTCGCCGCAGAGGGTCTGAAGACCGGCATCCTCGACGCCGACCTCTATGGTCCTTCGATCCCCAAGCTCCTCGGCATCGAAGGAAAGCCCGCTATGCGCGAGGACGGCATCTTTTCCCCACACGAGGCCTTCGGCCTCAGGGCGATGTCGATCGGCTCCATGCTGGTTCCCGGCCAGGCCGTGGTCTGGCGCGGGCCGATGGCGACCTCGGCATTGCGGCAATTGCTGCGCGAAACCGACTGGGGCGGGCTGGACCTTCTGGTCGTCGACCTGCCACCCGGCACCGGCGATATCCAGATTTCGCTGTTCCAGCAGGCGGTGCTGGCCGGCGCCGTGATCGTTTCAACCCCGCAGGACCTCGCCCTGATCGACGCCCAGAAAGCGGTCGACATGATGAAGCGGCTCTCGATCCCGCTGCTCGGGCTGGTCGAGAACATGAGCTATTTCGTCGCCCCCGATACCGGCAAGCGCTACGACATTTTCGGCCATGGCGGCGCCGCGGATGCTGCGGGCCGGATGGAAATGCCCTTCCTCGGCGAAGTGCCGCTCGACATGAAGATTCGGGAGACCTCCGACAGCGGCCAGCCGGTCGTCGCCGCCGATTCGGCGGGTCCCCAGGCCGCTGCCTTCCGCGCCATTGCCCGGGAAATCCTCAGCCGGACCCCGACTTTGCGGTCCTGACGGCTCCGGGTGACAATCTCTCCGGCCACTGCTATGCAATCGATTACATAAGCGCCGCAACGTCGGCGAAGAAGTCTATGGACCGGCTTGGGAGGCTCCATGTTTACCGTCGACCGCCGTGAGTTCGGCCCGAATTTCGTATTCGGGACGGCGACCGCCGCCTATCAGATCGAGGGCGGCCAGATCGATGGCAGGGGAACCTGCATCTGGGACACATTCGCGGCCACGCCCGGCAACGTCAAAAACGCCGATGACGGCGGTACGGCCTGTGACCACTACCATCGCTGGCCGGAAGACCTCGACCTGATCCGCGACGGCGGTTTCGACGGCTACCGCTTCTCGCTGGCCTGGCCCCGCCTGATCCCCGAGGGCACCGGCGCCATCAACCAGGCCGGCATAGATTTCTACGACCGGCTGATCGACGGCATGCTGGAGCGGGGGCTCAAGCCCTTCGCAACGCTCTACCACTGGGATTTGCCCAGCCCCTTGCAGGACAAGGGCGGCTGGATGAACCGCGACATCGGCGGCTGGTTCGCCGATTATGCGGCACTGGTCGGCAAGCATTTCGGCGACCGCCTGCATGCCACCGCCACGATCAACGAACCCTGGTGCGTCTCGGTGCTGAGTCATCTGCTCGGCGTTCATGCGCCGGGCTATCGCGACCTGCGGGCCGCCGCCCACGCCATGCATCACGTGCTCTATGCCCATGGCCTGGGAGTCGACGCGCTGCGCGCGGCGGGCGTCAAGAATATCGGCATCGTCATGAACCTCGAAAAGTCCGAGGCCGCGAGCGACAGGCCCGAAGACCAGATGGCGCAGAACCTCGGCGATGCGCTGTTCAATCGCTGGTTCCTTGGCGGCGTCTATAAGGGGCAATATCCCGAGGAGTTGACCAAGATTCTTGCGCCCTACCTGCCTGCGGACTGGCAGAAGGATATGGACGTGATCAGCCGTCCGCTCGACTGGGCCGGCATCAACTACTACACGCGCGGCATCTACAAGCACGACCCGAGCCGTCCCGCTTTCCCCATCACCCAGATCAAGGGAGATCGGGCCAGGAACGATCTCGGCTGGGAAATCTATCCCGAAGGATTGTCGGCTCTGCTCGTGCGCGTGTCGCGCGAATACACCAAGCTGCCGCTCTATGTGACCGAGAACGGCATGTCGGAAAACAACGACGAGCGCCGCGTCGATTTCTACGACCAGCATCTGAAGGCCGTGCGGGACGCGCAGAACCAGGGCGCCGACGTGCGCGGCTATTTCGCCTGGTCGCTGCTCGACAATTACGAATGGGCCGAAGGCTATTCCTCGCGCTTCGGCATCGTTCACGTCGACTACCAGACCCAGCGCCGCACCCCCAAAGCCAGCTACCGCGCCTTCCAGGGTATGCTGCACAATACGAGGTGAAGCTCGCCGATTTCTTTGGCGGGCTCTGGCGCGACCGGTCCTTTCGGACCTTCTGGTCGGCCCAGACCGTCTCCGAATTCGGCGACCGCATCACCGAGCTGGCCCTGCCGCTGATCGCGGTCACGATGCTGAACGCCACGCCGGCCGAAGTGGGACTTCTCACCGCCGCGGTCTGGCTCCCCAACCTCGTCTCGCTCTTCATCGGCACCTGGGTGGACCAGCAGGCCAATAAGCGCGGGCTCATGGTCGCCGCCGATCTTGCGCGCACCATCGTCCTGCTCTCGCTGCCCATCGCCTATTGGCTGGGCGCGCTGAGCCTCACCCATCTCTTTGCGGTCGCCATTCTCGCGGGCACCGCACATGTGGTCTTCAACACCGCCTATGCCGCCTTCTTCGTCCGCCTCGTCAAATCCGGCGATTACCTCGAAGCCAACAGCAAGCTCTCCGCTACCCGCGCCCTCTCGTTCGTAGGCGGACCTGCATTCGCCGGACTTCTCATCCAGTGGTTGACCGCGCCCTTCGCGCTGGTCGCCGATGCGCTCTCCTTCGTCTTTTCGGCCATCCAGATCGCGCGCCTCAAGATCGCGCCTGCACCAGTCGTCCCTACCGAGGAACCGCTGCTTCGCCGCGTCGGCTCCGGCATGGCCTACATCTTCCGCCATCCGATCCTGCGGACCACTCTCGCCTGCGCGGCGACCGTCAACTTCTTCACCTTCATCGGCACGGCGATCGTCATCCTCTATGCAAGCCGCAATCTCGGCCTAGACGCCGGCACCATCGGCCTTGCCTTCGGCATCGGTGCCTCGGGTGGCCTCCTCGGCGCGGCCTTCGCGCGACCGCTGGCGGAGAGGGTGGGCATGGGTTGGCTCATCGCCGTCGCCACCATCGCCTTTCCCGGCGCACTCGCCATCATCGCTTTCGCCGAGGGTCCCTATTGGTCGCGCGTCTCGATTCTCGCGATCTCCGAATTCATCTCGGCCTTCGCCGTCATGTGCTTCGACATCCCCATGATGTCGCTGCAGGTCAAAGTCACCCACGACAACATGCGTGCCCGCGTCTCGGGCGCCGGCGCCACCATCAATTTCGGCGTCCGCCCGCTTGGCGCAGTCATCGGCGGCCTCCTCGCGACCTGGATCGGCCCACGCGAAACCCTGTTCATCGCAGCGGCCGGCGGCGCGCTCTCGGTGCTTTGGCTGGTGGGCTCTCCCGTCCTCCGCCTCAAAACGATCGATGAGGCAAATCCGCCGCCGGAGCTTGGAAACCCGGGCGCATAGCGGCTCTGCACCACCGGGAACAGCTTTCCGGCGTGCCAAGGCGTGCTAGATAGGGGCAACACCAAGAAACGGGGGAGTTGCGCCATGGTCGCCCAGCCATTGATGACCGAACAGAAACCGGCCGCCGAGGCCGTGCTGGACAAGGACTGGTGGCGCGGCGCGGTGATCTACCAGATCTATCCGCGCTCGTTTCAGGACCATAACGGCGACGGCATCGGCGACCTCGCCGGCATCACCGAGCGGCTCGATTATGTCGCGGACCTGGGCGTCGATGCCATCTGGCTCTCGCCCTTCTTCACCTCGCCGATGAAGGATTTCGGTTATGACGTCTCCAACTACCGCGATGTCGATCCGATCTTCGGCACGCTCGGCGATTTCGACCGGCTGCTCGAAAAGGCGCATTCGCTCAAGCTGAAGGTGATGATCGACCAGGTCATCTCGCACTCATCCGACAAGCATCCCTGGTTCCAGGAAAGCCGGCTCAACCGCACCAACGAACGTGCCGATTGGTATGTGTGGTCGGACCCCAAGCCTGACGGTACGCCGCCCAACAACTGGCTCTCGATCTTCGGCGGCAGCGCCTGGACGTGGGACGGGCGGCGGATGCAGTACTACCTGCACAATTTCCTCGCCAGCCAGCCCGACTTCAATTTCCATCATCCCGACGTGCAGCAGGCGCATCTCGACGCCATGCGCTTCTGGCTGGAGCGCGGCGTCGACGGCTTCCGCCTCGACACGGTGAACTTCTATTTTCATTCGCGCGGGCTCGAGTCCAATCCGCCGGTGAAGCCCGAAGACATGAACGATTTCACCGCACCCAAGGTGAACCCGTACAATTTCCAGGAGCACCTCTACGACAAGAGCCAGCCCGAAAACATTGCCTTCCTCGAACGCCTGCGCGCGCTGACCGACGAGTTCGGCGCGACCGCGACGGTGGGCGAGATCGGCGACGCGCAGCACCAGCTCGAGGTGATGGGCGCCTATACCAAGGGCACCAGCCGCCTGCACATGGCCTATACGTTCGACTATCTCGGCGGCATCTTCAGCGCCTCCCATTTCCGCAAATCCATCGACCTGACCGAGGCGAGCGCGCCCGACGGCTGGATCTGCCTTGCCTTCTCCAACCATGATTGCGTGCGCCATGTGAGCCGCTGGGCGACCCATGAACATCAGGACCAGGTGGCGCGTATTGCGGCGACGCTGATCCTGTCGATGCGCGGCTCGATCTGCCTTTTTCAGGGCGAAGAGCTGGGGCTGACTGAGGCCGATCTCGCCTTCGAAGATCTGGTCGATCCCTATGGAATCGAGTTCTGGCCCGAGTTCAAGGGCCGTGATGGCTGCCGCACGCCAATGGTGTGGCAGACGCAATCGCAGATCGGCGGCTTCACCACGGCCAATCGCGCCTGGCTGCCGGTGCCGGCCGACCACATGACCAAGGCCGTGGATCGCCAGCAGGGCGACCCCAATTCGGTGCTGGCGCACTACCGGGCGATGCTCGCCTTCCGCAAGCAGCATCCGGCGCTGTCGATTGGCAGCATCAAGACGCTCGACGCGCCCGATGGCGTGCTCGCGTTCTTCCGCGAAGCCAAGGGCGAGCGCCTGCTCTGCGTGTTCAACATGAGCGAAAAGCCGGTGACCTATTCGGTGCCGTCGGCGACCAAGCCCTCGGGCGCGCCGGGCATTGCCGACGAACCGCAGGCGGGCAAGCTCGACCTCGCCCCGTTCGGAGCCTATATTGGCATTTCCTGAAGCCGCTCAGCTCGCCGGCACGATCCCAACTTCGGGGAGGCGCGCCGCGACCAGGTCCTGCGTCAGCTTCTCCCTGGGCGCCTCGAGCAATTGCGCGGGCGTGCCGGTTTCGATGATCTTGCCCTTGTCCATGACCATCACCCGGTCGGCAACGATGCGGACCATTTCGAGGTCGTGGCTGATGATGAGAAAGGTGAGGCCGAAATCGGCGCGCAGCCGGTTGAGCATCACCAGCACCTCGCCGCGCACCGAGACGTCGAGCGCCGAGACGGGCTCATCGAGCACCACGAGCCGCGGCTTGGTGATCAGTGCCCGCGCGATGGCGAAGCGCTGGCGCTGACCGCCCGAGAATTCGTGCGGATAGCGGCTTAACATGTCGGGGGAGAGCCCGACGGCGGTGACGAGCTCCTCGATCCGCTCGGCAATGTCGACCGGCAGCCGCGGCGGCTCGAGCCGCAAGGGCTCGGCGACCGAGTCCCCGATGGTGAGACGCGGATTGAAGGAGCCGAACGGATCCTGGAAGACGAGGCTGATGTCGCGCCGGAAGACGCGCGGCAGGTCCGTGCCGTGATAGGTCTGGTGGTCGAAGACAAGCTCACCTTTGGTGGCGCGATCGAGTCCCGCGATGATCCGCGCCAGCGTCGTCTTGCCCGAGCCCGATGGGCCGACGAGCGCGATCGATTCGCCGGTTCGCAGCACGAAGCTCACATCGTTGACGGCAAAGAGCGGCGGGCGCGGCTCGAAGATCGAGATGTCCGGCTGGCGGAACCGGCGAACGAGGTTCTTGACCTCAAGCAAGGGTGGGCCGATCGGCGAGCGCATCAGCGTGCGGGCGCGGTGGCGGCCGGCAGCGATGAGCATCTTGGTGTAGTCGTGGCGGGGCGAGCCGAAGATCGAGAGCTTGTTGGCCATTTCGACCACGCGCCCATCCTTGATCACCATGACGCGCGTACAGAGCGCCGCCACCGCTTTCAAATCGTGGCTGATGAACATCAGCGCCATGCCGCGACTGGCGCAGAGCCGGTCGATGAGATCGAGCACCTTGCGCTGGGTGATGAGATCGAGCGCCGAAGTGGGCTCGTCCGCGATCAGCAGGTCCGGCTCGCCCGCAAGCGCAACGGCGATCATCACGCGCTGCCGCTGCCCGCCTGAAAGCTGGTGCGGGAAACGCTGCGCGTGCTGGGCCTCGAGCCCGACCTCGTCCAGCAACTGCCTGACTTGCGCAGGGGTATCCTTGGCGCGCCCGCTCAAAACCAGGGCCTCGCCGACCTGCGCACCGACCTCCATCAAGGGATCGAGCGCCGACATCGGCTCCTGGAACACAAAGCCGATGCGCCTGCCGCGAAGCCGCGCCATTTCCTTTTCCACCGTCGGCAGCGGCGCGTTGTCGAAGACGATGCCGCCCAGCACCTGCGCGTCGTCGGGCAACAAGCCGGCAATCGCCAGTGCGGACATGGTCTTGCCGGAGCCCGTCTCGCCGATGGCGCCGAAGCGCTCGCCTTTGTCGATGGCAAAGCTCACCCCGTCGAGCACGGTCCTGTCGCCGAACCTGACGGTCAGTCCATTGACCTCAATCAGCGGCACGGAGGGCTCCGATGCGCTTGAGGCGGGGATCGAGCAGATCGCGCAGGCCGTCGCCGGCAATGTTGAGCGCGATAACGATCAGGACGATGGTGAGGCCGGGGATCAGCGCCAGCGATGGCTTGAGCAGCACATAGGTCTGCGCGTCCTTGAGCATGAGCCCGAGGCTGGTTGCCGGTGCCTGCGTGCCGAGCCCGACATAGGAGAGGCTCGCTTCGGCAAGGATGCCGAGCGCCAGCTGGATCGTCGCCTGGACGATGATGAGGCTCATGATGTTGGGGAGGACGTGCTTGCGTGCCACCTCCCAATTGCTGAGGCCCGCGAGCCGTCCCGCCGCGAGATAGTCGAGCGACTTGAGGCTGAGCGCGCCGCCCCGCGCCACGCGCGCAAAAACCGGAATGTTGAAGATGCCGACCGCGATCATGGCGTTGATCGCGCCGGGGCCGAAAAGCGTGGTGATGATGATGGCGATGATCAGCGCCGGGAAGGCAAAGAGGAAATCGGAAAGCCTGAGGATCAGCCATTCGAGCGGTCCGCCCCATGCCGCGGCGCCGAGCCCGAGCGGCACCCCGATCAGGGCGCCGATGGCGACCGCGATGGCGGCGACGACGAAGCTCGTCCGCGTTCCCTTCATCACCATCGACACCAGATCGCGCCCGAGATGATCGGTGCCCAGCCAATGGGCAAGACTGGGTCCCTGCATCGCCGAGCCCACGTCGAGACGCTCGATGGGGTAGGGGGTCCAGACGAAGGAGACGAAGCCGATGAGGAGAAAAACAAGGGCGGCGATGGTGCCGATCCTGAGGCTCCAGTGTCCGCGCCAGCCGCGCCGCAGCATTTCGAGCAGGGAGCTCATGCCGCGTCCCTCGCCCGCAGCCGCGGGTCGGCCCAGCCATACAGGAGGTCGGTAAGGAACATGGTGCCCGTCACCGCGAGGACGAGGATGATGATGGCGCCGCGGACCAGCACGAGGTCGCGGGCACTGATCGCATCAAAGATCAGCCGCCCGAGGCCGGGGAGATAGAACACATTCTCGACGATCACCGTGCCGGCAACGAGAAAGGCAAATTGCAGCCCGAGAATGGTGAGCACCGGCAGCAGCGCATTGCGTACGCCATGCTGCCACACCGCCTCCGACATCGTGAGACCGCGTGCGCGCGCGGCTCGGATGAAGTCGGAGCCCTGCACATCGACCAGCGCCGTGCGCATCACCCGCGCCAGGATCGCCGCCTGCGGCAGCGCCAAGGCAATCGAAGGCAGCACCAATGAGTTCAACGCGCCCGCCGGATTGTCGCCCCAGGGAATGAAACCGCCCGGCGGCAGCCAGTGCAGCGTAACCGAGAACAACAGCACCAGCAGCATGCCGAACCAGAAATTCGGCACCGCGACGCCAAACTGCGCCAGAACCATCAGGCCCGTATCGGCGAGCGAGCCGCGGCGCCTTGCCGCCAGAATGCCGATGGGGAGCCCGATCAGCATCGACAGCACCATGGCGAGAAAGGTCAGCGGCAGGGTGACCGCGAGGCGCCCCGCGATCAGGGCGCCCACCGGCTGGTTCTGCGCATAGGAGGTGCCGAAATCGCCGACCAGCATGCCGCCCAGCCAGCGCAGGAACCGCTGCCAGAAGGGCAGGTCGAGCCCGAGCTGATGCTGGAGGGCGGCAACGGTCTCGGGGGTGGCGTTGATGCCGAGGATGAAGCGTGCCGGATCGCCGGGCAGCAGATCCAGCGCCGCGAATATCACCAGCGCCGCCACGACAAAGGTGACGGCGAACCCGAAGAACTTCCTGACGGCGAACCAGATCATGCGCGGATATTCACCCGCGCCGGATTACTTGACCCAGTGAACACCGGTGAGCACCACGCCCTCGATAGGCTCGTTCTGCCACATGCCCTCGAGCTTGGCGTTCCAAACGCCGGTCTTGGGCAGCTCGAACAGGAATCCATTGACCGCTTGCTCCGCCAGCCGCTTCTGCGCCGCGATTGCCAGCTCCTTGCGCGCCGCCTCGTCCGTGGTCGCATTGAGCTTGCTGATGATGGCCTGGAAGTCGGGGTCGTTGTAATGGAAATAGTAGTTGGGATCAGCATAGATGCCAATGTCGAAGGGCTCGGAATGGCTGATGATCGTGAGATCATAGTCGCCCTTGGTGAAGACATCGCCCAGCCATTGCGGCCAATCCACCGCTACCTGCGTCAGCTTGATGCCGACCTCGGCCAACTCGCTTGCGATGATCTGAGCGCCGAGCTGAGCATAGGGCACGGGCGGCACCTTGATCGTGGCCGAGAATCCGTCCGGCAACCCGGCCTCGGCAAGCAGCGCCTTGGCCTTGGCGGGGTCGTAGGGATAGGTCCCCGTCAGGTCGATGTAATAGGGATTGTGCGGCGCGAAATGGCTGCCGATCGGCACGCCATAGCCCGATGACGCGCCCTTGATGATTTCCTCGCGATTGAGCGCGTGGGCGATCGCCTGGCGCACCTGCAGCTTGTCGAAGGGTGGTCGGGCATTGTT
This sequence comes from Devosia sp., assembly GCA_040081595.1. GTDB lineage: Bacteria > Pseudomonadota > Alphaproteobacteria > Rhizobiales > Devosiaceae > Devosia_A. The sequence continues at coordinate 17,470 of JBEBGE010000030.1, read as the reverse complement.
CTGGGCCAGGATCACTTCGCCCTCCGTCGAGCCGACCAGCACCTTGAAACGCGCATCCTTGGCAAAGACCGGCAGCGACGTCGCGTCGGTATTGTTGATGCCGTCAATATCGCCGGCGAGCAGCGCATTGGTGCGCGCCACGCCGTCGGCGATGAACACGTAGGTAACCTTGCCCAACGCCGCCTTGGTGCCCCAATAGCCGTCATAGCGCGCGAGGGTGAGGTTTGCGCCTTTCTGCCAGTCGATGAACTTGAACGGACCCGTGCCGATCGGCTTGGCGTCGTTGGTCGGCTCGCTCTCGGGCGCGACGATCGAGGCATCGCCCCGGCCGGCATCGAACAGGAACCGGCCCGAGGGCGCACTGAGGACGATCTTGACGGTCTGGGGATCGACCGCCGTCACGCTTGCGATTACCGCATAGAGCGCCTTCTGTGCATTGACGCTGTCGGCGGCGAGGATGCGATTGTAGCTGTAGACCACGTCATCGGCATCGAACGTCGTTCCATCGTGGAAGGTGACGTTTTTGGCGAGGTGGAAAGTGTAGATGAGATTGTCCGGCGAAATCTCCCACGAGGTCGCCAGTGCCGGCTGCACCGCGCCATGCTCGTCGATCCGCGTCAGACCCTCGAAGACGTTCTGATAGACCACATCGTCGATCGCCGTGGCGGCGCCGGCGGTCGGGTCGAGAATGGGAGGCTCCAGCACCAGACCGATGCGCAGATCCGCGCGCTGCGGCGTGCCGTTCATCGTCATGTATCCGAGAACGCCTGCGATCGCGAGGACGACAACGGCAAGGGCAATGATGATGTTCCGTGCGGACATCCGGGCCTCCTGGGGTTGGGCGCGGCCCTTATACGGCATCGGCCGCCAAATGGCAGGGGCTAGATGATCATACTTTCCTATTGCCGCTAAGCTGCGTGGCAAGAACGACCGGCGCCAGCCCTGCCAGCACAATGGCCAGCGCCGGCAGCGCCGCCTGGGCGAAAAGTCCGGCATTGGCCTTTCCATAGACCAAGGTCGCCAGCGTCTCGACGCCGATGGGGCGGAGCAGCAGGGTCGCCGGCAGTTCCTTGATGATTTCGACAAAGACCAGTGTGGAGGCCGCAAACAAGGCCGGGGCCAGCGTCGGCAGGTCGATCCGCACCAGGAGGTCCAGTCCGCGCGAGCCCAGCACCTTGCCCGCATCGAGCATGGAACGTCCCCGCTTTTCCATCGCCTCCGACAGCGTTGAATGGGTCACCGCGAGGAAACGGATGGCATAGACGTAAAACAGCGCCAGCGCCGTGCCGGAGAGAATCAGGCCCGGCGTCCAGCCGAACCCGGCGCGGGTAAAGGCATTGAACCAGCGGTCGCCCCAGCCGAGCGGCTGCAACAAACCCAGGGCCAGCACCGTTCCCGGTATCGCGTAGCCAAGCGTTGCGAGGCGCACCGCGCCGCGCGCCACTGCCAGATCACCGCGGCCGCTGCGATGGGCGGCATAGAACCCGATCGCGACGGTGAACAGTGCGCCCGCAAGGGCGAGGCCCAGCGTATTGGCGAGGGCCGCCCCTGTGGCGACGAGCGCGCCGGGGTCGAGCGCGCGCAGCGCGAGATTCAGCAACTCGCCGGCCGGAAGCACGAAGGCCCCGAGCACCAATAGCGCGCAGAACAGGAAGGCGAGGGCCGCTCTGGCCCCATGAAGGATCTCGCGTGGAGGCGGCGTACGATTGTCGCGATGGACACCATGCGCCTGATCGCGCCGGCCCCAGCGTTCGGCGAGGATCAGGACGCCGACGATGAGGACGATGGTCACCGCCAGTTGCGCCGCGCCGCCAAAGCTCGCCCGGTTGATCCAGGTCGAATATATCACCGCAGTGAGGCTGTTGACGCCGAAATACTGCACCGCGCCCAGATCGTTGAGCACTTCCATCATCGCCAGCGTCATGCCCACAATCAGCGCCGGCCGCGACAGCGGCAGGATCACCGTCAGGAAGGTGCGCACGCCGCTTGCGCCGAGGGTGCGCGCGGCGGCGGCGGCTGAACCGGACTGCATCAGAAAGAAGGCCCGGCAACTGAGATAGACATAAGGGTAGAGCACAAGGCTCAGGACCAGCGCCGCGCCAGCATTGGAACGGATCTGGGGGAACCAATAGTCGCCGACCACCGTCGCCCCCGTCACCGCCCGCAATGCCTGCTGCACCGGACCGGTGAAATCGAGCAGTTCGACGAAGCAGTAGGCCGCGAGATAGGTCGGGATCGCCAGCGGCAGAACCAACGCCCATTCCAGCACCCGACGCAGCGGAAACTCGTAGTGGGTCACGAGCCAGGCGGAAATCAGCCCGAGCACGCCGGTCATCAGCCCGACCGAAAGCATGAGGAGGCCGGTTTCCTTGATGGCGATGGGGAGCATGGTGGCGGCGATGCCGCTCTCATCGACACCGACCGACATCAGCGCCGCCCCGAGCAGCCAGAACAGCGGCAGGCCCATGACGAAGACCAGGAACAGCGTTCCAATCGACGGCCGCGGTCCGGTGCGAAGGCTTGGAGCGGAGTTCTCGGTCAGCGCGATCGTCGTCTCCTGGAGCATTTCACGTTCCGATAGAATCGGAACGAATGCTCCTTGTCACTGCTTGTCGCGCTTTCGAACCGGAAAAGTCTGTCAACTTTTCCTGAAAGCGGTTCAGTTCTGCGGCCCGTCGTCGAAGCGAAGTTCATCGACCAGTTGTGAGGCTTCTTTGCGATACGAAGCGATTTCACTCAACGGCGTCGGATCAGCCTTGAGCGTACCCCAGCTCGCAACGAGTTCGGACGGCGCCACTCCCGGTCCGACAGGGAATTCGAAATTGCCCGACGCATAGAGATGCTGCGCCTCGTCCGACAGCAGGAACGCGATCAGTCTCTCGGCATTGTCGCGGTCGGGAGCATATTTGGCGAGGATGGCGCCCGAGACATTGACCTGCGTGCCGTCACCGTCCGGATCGGGATAGACGATGCGGGCCGAAGCCGCCCAATCCTTCTGCTCCGGCTGCTCCTCGTTGGTGAGCATGAGGCCCATGTAATAGGTGTTGCCGATGGCGAGGTCGCACGAGCCTTCGAAGATCTGTTTCACCTGGTCGCGGTCGGAACCGTTGGGCTTGCCGTTCAGATTGTCGCGAACATGTGCGAGCCAGTCGCGGGTCCTGTCGACGCCCCAATGCGCGATGCGCGTGGCAATCAGCCCGATATTGTAAACATGCTGGCCAGAGCGCGTGCAGAGCCGGCCCTTCCATTCTGGCTTGGCGATATCCTCATAGGTCAGCGCGGTTTGCGTGACCCGGTCCTTGCTCGCATAGAACACCCGTGCGCGCAGCGACAGCGCCACCCATTGCCCGTCGCTGTCGCGGTAGGCCTCGGGAACACGCTCGAGCTCCGCCTGGTCGATTGTCTGGGAAACACCAAGATCCTTGGCATTGGCTAGATTGCCGATATCGACGGTGAGGATCACATCGGCGGGGGAGAGATCGCCCTCCGCCGCGACGCGCTCGATCAGTCCGTCGCTCGCGAACAGCACATTGGCCTTGATGCCGGTCTCTTGGGTGAATTTGTCGAGCAGCGGCTGGATCAGCCCCGGCTCGCGATAGGAATAGACGTTGACCACGCCACTCTGGGCCAGTGCCGGCGGAGCAAGAATGACGAGAGCAGCAAGTGTGGCCGCGGCAATTTTCGACATCGGGGACTCCGTTCGCCCGTCTCTTGCAAAATCTGAGCCTCGAAGTCAACTAATGCAGAAATCTCAAGCGCTTAGCTGTTTGGAACGGTTCCAATTCTCGGCCGGAAAGGGAAGCGAATACAGCCCGCTAGCCTCAGCCTTGCCGAACTTGCCTGCGGCAATGCGTCAGCCCTGGACGATCAGATCCGCCGGGATCACCAGCGAAAAGAGCGTGCCGACCCCGGCCGTCGGATCGACCGAGAGCGAGCAGGCATTGACCGCAAGCAGCGAGCGCGTCAGCGCCAGCCCGACGCTTGATCGTACCGGCGCCAATTGTTCGCCGTCCTTGCCGATGCCGTCGCGGAAGACGACGAAGCGATCGCCCATGTCGCTGTTGACCGTTGCGCCGTCGCGAACATTGACCGCTATGCCGCCATCGTCCTGCCACTGCGCGGAAAGGATCACCGAGCCGCCGGCCGGCGTCTGGTCGATCGCACTGGCAAGCAGATTGAGCACCGCCTGCCCAAGCGAGGCGCGATCGGCGCGGATGCGCGGCAACCGTTCGGATATGGCGCTGCGCACCAGAACGCGCGCCGTGCCGGCCTGGCCCTTGACGCGCAGCATGCAGGATTCGAGCAAGGCGCTGAGATCGACATCGGAGGGTCGCGGCGCGTAGCGGCCATCCTTGAGCCGGGCGAAATCGTCGAGTTCATCGACGAGTGCTGCAATCTCGGTGCCGGCGGTCTTGATGTCACGCGCATATTCGGCGACGCGGGGCGCATCGAGCGTGCCGGCGGCGCCCGAGCGGATGAGATCGGCAAAGCCGATGATCGTATTGAGCGGCCGCCTCAATCCCCGGCTCAAGCGCCCGAGCATCGAGGGCTCGAGTTCGTCGTCCGGCGCGGACATCATTTGCGGGGCGGGCAGTTTGCGCAGGAAGCCGAAGTAACCAGTGACGATTCCCGCCTGGCCTTCGGCGAACAGAACGAGCGCCACATTGGACCCGGCCATGGCGGCGACGAGGCTCGGCCTCGTGGTCTCGGCGAAGCGGGCCGGCTTTTCGAGAAAGGCACGCAGCGCATCGCGGTCCGAAGACGCGACCAGCGCGACGAGCGGCTTGCCGGCGAGATCGCTTTCCGGCGCGCCGAGCAGCACGCGTCCATGCCCCGAGACCAGTGTGACGATGCCGCTGCGGTCAGCGGTGATGAAACCCTCTTCGCGCGTATCGGCGGCGATCTCGGCGAAGGCACGCACCGCACCTTCATGGCCGGTTCGGGGCTCGAGCAGTTGCGCCGTGAGCATCACCGCAGAGCGGCCCTGCCAGGTGACGGTCTGGAGCCGCGCATTGACCGGCAGCAGACTGCCGTCGCGGCGGACCAACTGCGTGACCGGTCCCGCGTCCGTGCCGCTCTCGCTCGGAAAGATCGAGGCGATCCCGGCCGCTCTCAGCCGCTCGACACTTTCGTGCCCGGTGATTTCGACCAGCGCCCGATTGGCGAACAGCACCTGCTGGTCGCGGAACAAGAGGATGCCAAGCGGCAACCGGTTGAGCACCACCGCCTCGGCGTTGAGATTGACGACGCTCTCCGCCGAGGCCGCAGCCGGCCGTTGCGGCGGCGCGATCGGCGCTTCGATTTCGGTCGCCGGCTCGACCGACACGCGGTCCGTGAGGATGCGGCTCAGCTCTTCGAAATTGTAGCGCAAGACCCGTTCGGCCGTCTCGGAATCGGGAGCGGCGTCAACCGTCAGGACAGGGGCAGGCGGTGGCTCGGCGGTTTGCTCAATCGGCGTGAAGCCGCGTCCGGTGATTTGCCACTGGCTGGGCTCGGGAGCCGCCGGCTCTTCCGGGTCGTCGGCATAGGCGATGATGTCGGCGATCAGGTCGGGTTGGGTGGTCTCGGAACCGGGCTGATTGTCCGTGGAGACCACGGCGCCGGGCTCCGGGGCGCTAGCGGGACTTTCGAAGGTCTCGTCGCCGGCGCCGAGTGCCGTATAGAGATTGGCATCGTCCACCAGCCGGTCGAACAGCGACGACAGCGAGCGGTCGGCCGGCGGCAGCGGCACGGGATCGACCCAGAGGTCGTCGGGCTCGGGCTGCTCGGGGTCCTCGAAGGGAACCGGCGGCAGGTCCATGGGCAGCAGCGGTTCGGTCTCAGGGGGCGCCGGAGGTCGCGCGTCGTCTCCGGCCTCATCTGCGCTTTCGCCCTCTTCGGCGCGCAGCATGCCAATCGCGTCCTTGCTCGGGTGCGGAATGAAGACCAGAAGCGTTGCCTCCTGCGGGCTGGCCCGCAGTCGGATCACGTCGAGGTTCTCGTCATTGATCCGCATCTCGCCGTCGCCGCCATCCGGCAGGCCTTCGAGTCCATGCTCGGCGATCTCTGGCGCGAAGCGATCGAGCGCATGGGTCGAGCCGCCGCGAATCTGGCCATCATCGACCAGCAGGTAATCCGAGCCCGCCGGGAACAGGGTCTCGGCCATGAGGTCGGCGGACAATTCCTGCGGCGCATCGAGCAATTCGGAATCGATGGGATCGACACCCATCAGCAGCATCGCAATCTCGCCCCTCGGTAGCACCAGCGGTGTGCACGAACAGGTTGTCGAGACCGGTTTGTCGCCGGCCAGGAACTGGATGCGACTCAGGCTGGACCGGCCCGGTGCGCCGAGGCGGATCAGGCGGGAGATCTGCCCCTTGATCGGCACGGCTTCAGGCGCGAGCTTCAGTCCGTGCTTCTTGAGGCGGCCATGAAAATAGCGGGCCGTCGGGTTGCGCCAGAGCAGCGTCGCGCCGTCATGCGACCAGAGCCAGGCCGGCCGCGGATCGGCCCAATGCATGAGGATGCGTCGGGCGGTCGGCGATTTGATCCATTCAGCGTCCACGCGCCCTCAGCCCCCGGCTGTGCCAGGATGGTACAAGCCGCACTCGAAACTTAATGCTCTCCTAATTATAGACCGGGCCTGAAACGGTCCAGTTTCCTAGGCATTTCAAGGACCTCCAAACGTCCGGATGGTTAAGTGGCGGGCGCCGCGGAAGGCGGCAAATCCTCGCTTGTCATGCCCGACCCGCCGACATATGGTCCGCCGCGCTTCGGGCCGCCTTAGCTCAGTTGGTTAGAGCGCTAGATTGTGGATCTAGAGGTCCCCCGTTCGATCCGGGGAGGCGGTACCATTCCCAAGTGTCAGGAAAGATGCGGCTTTTGCCCGGCCGGGCAGCCGTCTGCGTGGATATTCGCAAGTCCCGCGTCGCCAGCGCGAAATATCGCGCCCAGTCATTTGTGATTATTACTTAGTTGATTTTCCACGACGCGGGGGCGCTTGCGGATCGTGACCAGCAATATCGAGAGATTATTCGGATTCGGAAGCCGACTTTGGCCCGGTGACGGGATGAATGCCCAGTGGCGAACGCTGCCCAATGCCGAGCGTGTGCGGGGCTGGGAGATGTCGATCGCCGATGCGCTGGCCGATGACAAGGACGCCCGGCCCTAGGCCAAGCGCTATATGTTCAATATCGGCTTTGTGGACCTGATCGCCCGCGGCTGCCGTGTGACCTACCAGGGCGAGCACTTCATCGTCCCGGGCGTTTCCGACTCGACCCGGCTCAGGGGACTCGAACTCAGCTGCGTTCCCGAAGCCATGTACAAGGGCTGACGCCCCGCGCCTAAAGCGCGAGGCGAAGATCGGCGAGTTGCGAGGCGATTTCACTGAAGACGCTGGTGAGATCGCTCGCCGCGGCCGGGAAATAGGCGTGCGCGGCGTCGGTGGCGCAATTCGTCAACATGGTGGTCACAGCGCTTGGATTGCTGGTCGTCGAGGTCGCCAGTCCGATCGTGTAGACCACGATGCCTTCCGCCTTCGCGTTGGTGCAGGTCTGCTCCGCGCGGCTGTTCATTTCCGTCTGCAGCGCGGTCCAGGTTGTGCCCTGAACTCCTGAGGTGTCGAGCCGGCGGCTATAGGGGTAGCCATAGGCAAGGTACCAGTCTCCGCCGTTCCAGCTTGTAATCGTGTTGCCGGCAGTGGCGGCGTTCATGCCCGCCGAACTGGTGGTGTTCTCGCCGTCGGTCATAATGATCATGACCTTGGAGGTTACGGTGTCATAGTCCTTGGCCTCGGCGAGCGGCGCCTGCTTGGACAGCATGTGGAAGCCCCACATGATTCCCTGGTGGATATTGGTGCCGCCATCCGGGCCCATGGCGGTGATCTTGCTGCTGATCGACGACTTGGTGGTCGTCAGCGGCAAGAGCTCGACGCCGCAATCCGCGTTGGGGCCGGCCTGGAAGTTGGAGTTGGAGCTGATGGTGTTGGTGGTGGTGTTGTACTTGCAGAGCCGTTCCTGCAGCTCCCTGTCCGAGAAAGTGTACGAGCAGGTGCGCGTATAGGTGTTGGTCCAGCGCGCCGGGCTGTTCTGCGTCTTTTTGCTGGTATAGGTGTCCGTGCAAACCTTGGCCTGGCCATTGATGCTCGCCGGCTCGGTCGCGGCTGCCGGCGAGACCGTGTTGTTGTTCTGGTCCTTCTGTGTCGTCGTGGTCGTCGGCACCGTGGCACAGGAATTGTAGTTGCCGGCATTGTTGTTGCCGTTGGACGTGCAGTTTGTCTTTGATTTCACCTGCACCCAGCTGCCCTGGTCCTTGTTGGTACAGACGCTTGGCCGGTCGGCCATGTAGTGGTTTGGATAGCCGCCGGAATCCGGCTGGTCGGGGGCAAACACGGGAACGAACATGCTGTCCGGCACCGTCGTGTCCGCGGGAAGATCCGAGGTGTCGTAATAGAGCCCGCCGGTGCCGGTTGTATGGTTGCGCGCTTCGACGCAGCCCGACCAGGTCACGCCCATTTGCGTATAGAGCGCGAAGCGGTCGACGGCAGTCGAGTAGGCGGTCGTCTCATTGTCGTCGCCGTCGAAATTGTCGATTGACCGGGGCGTATTGCCCGTCTGCGTCATCCAAGCGGCGGTCTTGTTGGTGTTGCCGACATTGACGAACTCGGTGAACGGCACGATGCCGATCTTGACGTTAGCGATCGATGCCGTCGTCGCCGTCGAGTTGCAGTTGCCGTTGAGCAGCACGCCGACGGCGCAGTTCGCCGCCAGCTTGAGATTGGTCATGCGGCTCGACGAGTTCATGGAGATCGAGTTGTCGAGAACCATCGCGACTTCGAGGTCGAGTTGCTTGCGCGTGGCTTCCGACACGAGCTTGGCATCGATGGTCGGGATGCCGATCAATCCGACGAAATAAGTAGGAACGACAATCGTCGCCGTGAGCTTGAGCGAGCCCTCGGTCGTGTTCTTGACTGCAGAGTTCACCGTGGATTCGATCGATAAGTCGTCGAGACCCTCGTCGAGAATCTTGTCGGCCTTCTGCTTCAGTACATCCTCAGAATCGGTGCCTATGAGCGCCTGGAGGGAAAGTGCGGCGGCATCGAGCGCTGTCTGGCTGCGCGTCCGCGCCTGCTGCACGCCGGTGAAATCCACCACCGCGCCCGCGGTCGCAACGAGTACAACTGCCAGTACGCCGAACAGCACCATGAAGGCACCGCTCTCATCCTTGCGGAAGCGCTTGAGGAGTTCGGAAAGGCGACGCATTTTGGACGGACCCCGGGCTATGGCCGGGGGCAAGTGTCGCGGAAAACCGTAACTAAAGGACTATGACCTTCGCACCAATTTTCACCCGGTCGTAAAGGTCTTCGACATCCTTGTTGACCATCCGGATGCAGCCGGACGAGACGTCGCCGCCGATCGTCCAGGGCTCGTTGGTGCCGTGAATGCGATAGAGCGTCGAGCCGATATAGAGGGCGCGCGCGCCCAGCGGATTGCCGATCCCGCCGGGCATGTAGTCGGGCAGGTCCGGACGGCGCAGCTTCATCTCGGGTGGCGGCGTCCAGCCCGGCCATTCGGCCTTGCGGGTGATATGATGCACCCCGCTCCATTCAAAACCGTCCCGCGCCGTGCCGATGCCGTAGCGCATGGCCTTGCCGGCGCCCAGGATCAGGAAAAGGAACTTCTCGCCGGTCGAAATGACAATGGTTCCAGCCGCTTCGCTGGTGTCATACGCAACGATCTGGCGTTTGAACTTGGGATCGAGCCGCACCTTGCCGCTATGGGTGAGCACCTTGGAGGGCGTGACCGCGGCGAGAGTTGCGGCTGGCACGGCGCCGATGATGGCGAAACCGAGGGCGAAGACGACGGCACGGAAAGGACTGTGCATGGCGACAACCGGACGAGGAAAGATGGTTGACGCAGTCTTCCCTCAAAGGACGAATCCTGCGTGAAGCGGCATGGTTAAGGTTCAGCGCCTTCTTATGGTTTCGCGAGACTTAATTGCGGGGAGACTGGCATGGCCGAGCGCCACCGTTGCGCCTGGGCAGGTTCGACGCCCGACTATCGGGACTATCACGACAGCGAATGGGGACGGCCCGTCATCGACGACAATCGCCTGTTCGAAAAGCTCTGCCTCGAAGGGTTCCAGTCCGGGCTGAGCTGGCTCACGGTGCTGCGCAAGCGCCCGCGCTTTCGCGAGGTCTTCCATGGCTTCGAGATTGCCAGAGTTGCCCGGATGAAACCAAAGGACGTCGAGCGGCTGCTCGGCGACGCCGGCATCATCCGCCATCGCGGCAAGATCGAATCGACCATCAACAATGCCGGGCGGGCTTTGGAGATCGTTGCCGAATTCGGCAGCCTTGCCGCCTATGTCTGGCGCTTCGAGCCCTTGGCGGGCGCGGGGATCGTCATCGCCGGCCAAATCCCCTCCGAGACTGAAGCGTCGCGGGCGCTAAGCAAGGACCTGCGCAAGCGCGGATTCTCCTTTGTCGGGCCAACGACGGTCTATGCCTTCATGCAGGCCATAGGCCTCGTCAACGATCACGTCGACACCTGCTTTTGCAGGAAGGCGTGTGAAAAGGAACGGGCCGCCCTGAAGCGGCCCGCCTGAACTTTCAGACTACTGGTGATCCCAGTATTTTCGGCTGGGTTCCTCCGGGAGGAGCCCCACGTCGCGCCGCAGATAGCTGGGCACGGGAGGGGAGCCTCGCGTCCTTTCAGGCCATTGCGAGAGAATGGCTGAAACCAGCCGCGCGACGACGCTGCGGTCGCGGCGCGAGATGGAGGGGACAAAGCTCGAAGCATTGGTGGACGAGTGGTTCATTTCAAATGCCGGACGCGACAAGGCGCCGGCTCCCTGGTTGAGAGTTGGTTGCAAGGTTTCGGACCAGACGCCGGACGCGATGGAATCGCGGACGAGCGGTCAGGACCGGTTGGGGTTCAGGTGTGGCTTAGGAAGGTGCCGGTGACGGAAGGGTCCGATTGGACCGGAGCTCAAGAAGCTCGAAGCATCCCGGCAGCAACGGGGCCACGGTTGAAGGCGCAGGTGGTGGTCATAGGCGACTCCTCGTGGTTGGCGTTGCGATGGCGGCGAGATAGCCGAGGCGATTCCGCGAGGCAAGCGCAAACTGCGACCGGCTGACGCAGCCCTCTCCGATGTGGCGCGTTAGCCACAGCAACGGGTCCATTGCCTAAAATCTGCAATTCCTTGTCTCTAAATGCCGTTTCCATTAGGAACGGCGCAACGCGGGCGTTTCCAGGAAAAGTGTGCGGCGGTTTTCCGGTTCGGAAACGCCACAAATCAAGAATATGGAGCGCCTGTTTCGATCCCGTCGAAACAGGAAATGCTCCAGGGACTCCACCTCATGGCCGACAAGAAATCGCTGATCGCGGCCCGCCTGCCGCGTGGTTTCGAAGACCGTTCCCCGGCCGATATCGCGGCCACGGACCGGATGATCGCGACCATTCGCAGCGTCTATGAACGCTATGGCTTCGATCCTGTGGAAACCCCGCTCCTCGAATTTACCGAAACGCTCGGCAAGTTCCTGCCCGATACCGATCGGCCCAATGCCGGGGTGTTCTCGCTCCAGGACGACGACGAGCAGTGGATGAGCCTCCGCTACGATCTCACCGCGCCGCTCGCCCGCTATTTCGCCGAGAACTACGACAAGCTGCCCAAGCCGTTCCGGAGCTATCGCGCCGGCTACGTCTTCCGCAACGAAAAGCCGGGGCCGGGAAGGTTCCGCCAGTTCATGCAGTTCGATGCCGATACCGTCGGCGCGGCAGGCCCCGAAGCCGATGCCGAAATGTGCATGATGATGGCCGACGCGATGGATGCGCTGGGGTTGCAGGGCAAGTACGTCGTCAAGGTGAATAACCGGAAGGTGCTGGATGGGGTGCTCGAAGCCGCCGGTGTCGCGCCCGGCGACCATGCCAAGCGGCTGACGGTTCTGCGCGCCATCGACAAACGCGACAAGTTCGGTCTCGACGGCGTCGAGCTGCTGCTCGGCAAGGGCCGTAAGGACGATTCCGGCGATTTCACTCAGGGCGCCGGACTTGAATCCGCCGGCATCGCAATCATCCTCGATTTCCTCGGCACCTCGGCCAAGCAGGTCGTCGGCGACTACAACAAGACCCTGGTGAGTTGGCAGACCTCAGTGGGCCAGACCGACATCGGCGCCCAGGGGATGAACGAGCTCGACGCGATGGGCCGTCAGTTCACAGCTTCGGGCTACGCCGACCGCATCGACATCACCGCGTCCGTCGTCCGCGGCCTCGAATATTACACCGGCCCGGTCTTCGAAATCGAACTCACCTTTCCCGTCACCAATGAAAAGGGCGAACAGGTCGTCTTCGGCTCGGTCGGTGGCGGCGGGCGCTATGACGGTCTCGTGTCGCGCTTCCGCGACGAACCGGTTCCGGCGACAGGCTTCTCGATCGGCGTCTCGCGGCTCGCCCATGCGTTAAAGCTCACTGGCAATCTCGTAGCCGAAGAGAACGCCGGTCCAGTCGTGGTGCTGGTGCTCGATCGCGACCCGGCCGCCATTGCCGACTACCAGAAGATGACCAGCGAATTGCGTGCTTCCGGCATCCGCGCCGAGATGTATCTCGGTTCTTCCGGCATGAACGCCCAGATGAAATATGCCGATCGCCGCAAGGCCGCCGCCGCCGTGATTGTCGGCTCCAACGAGCGGGCCGAAGGCAAGGTCACCATCAAAGATCTCGCGGCCGGCGCCGAACAGGCCAAGGCGATCAAGGACAATGCCGAATATAAGGCCGCCAAGGTCGGCCAGGTTGTCGTGGCGCGTGCCGATCTCGTTGCCGAACTCAGCAAGATCCCCGCTGTTAAGCGTATGCGGACCCAGTTCGCGCAGGCAAAAGCCTGATGGCGGCCAAGACCCCCAGTGAGCGCCGCGCCGCGCTGATCCGGCTGGTTGAGTCCAAGACCGTGACGCGCGTCACCCCGGCCCTGCTTCTGCCCGCCGGCCCCTATCTCGATCTCGCCGGCGAAGAGTTCGGCCGTAACCTTTTGCTGTCGACTGCCAACAACGGCGTCGAGTATTGCCTGCGTCCCGATTTCACCTTGCCCATCGCCAAGGCCTATCTCGACGAGGGCATGGTGGGCACGCCCGGCGCCTATACCTATCTCGGCCCGATCTTTCGCCAGGAGGAAGGCTACCCCGTCGAGGACGAGCAGGCCGGCCTCGAACTGCTGGGCCAGGCCGATGCGAGCGCCGCGCTCGATCAGGTGCTCACCTTCGCGCGCTGGGCGCTGGCGATCTACGACATTGCCGATCCCCGCATCCGGCTGGGCGGCGTGGGCCTGTTTGAATCGCTGCTCTCGGCGATGCAGATTTCGCCGCAGTGGCAATCGCGCATCCGCCATCGCTTTGGCCATCCGGCCGCGATGGGGCGCCTGATGGAGCGGCTCTCCAATCCCTCCCAGCCCATAGGCGGCACCGCGCCGGACGCGCGCGAGTCGATCATCGAGATCATCACCGACAATATGCTCTCGGCCGGCCTCAGCCTTGTCGGTTCTCGCCAGCCCGAAGAGATCGCCGATCGCTATCTCGAAAAGCAGGCGCTCGATGCCGCGCCAATTCCAGAGGAACGGGTGAAGCTCCTCGCCAACTATCTCTCGGTCTCCGACAGTGCCCAGAAGGCGCTCGACGAGATCGGCCGGCTGACGCGCGCCGCGCGCATCGATCTCGAAGGTCCGCTCTCGACGGTCCGTACCCACGCGGCGGCGCTTGCGGCCTTGTCGCCCAAGGCCGATGTGGTCTTCGATGCGAGTTTTTCGCCGCGTCTCGACTATTATACCGGCGTCGTCTTCGAGATGACGACCGAAGATGGCGTCGTGCTCGCGTCCGGCGGCGAATATGACCGGCTGTTCGACCGGCTCGGCGCGAAGCGCCAGGTCAATGCGTCGGGCTGCGCGCTATGGACCGACCGGCTCGAACAGGAGGCGGCCAAGAAATGAGCGACGAGACGCTGGTTCTCGCCGTGCCCTCCAAAGGCCGGCTCGAAGAGCAAACGCGGTTGGTCTTCAGCGAAGCCCGCCTGCCGATCACAAGGCCGGGCGGCGCGCGCTCCTATGTGGGCACCATCACCAACCAGCCCCAGGTCAGCGTCCGCTTCTATCCCGCCGGCGAAATCGCCCGCGAACTGATGATGGGCACCATCGATCTGGGTGTGACCGGCTCCGACCTCGTCCACGAATCCGCCGAGAACGGCGGCGAGAACGTCGTCTTCGTCAAAGCGCTTGGTTTCGGCGAGGCCGATGTGGTGGTCGCGGTTCCCGACGCCTGGATCGATGTGACCCAGATGGGAGATCTTGCCGACGTCGCCTCCGATTTCCGCGCCCGCCACGGGCGATGGCTGCGCGTCGCGACCAAATACACCCATCTCACCCGGCGCTTCTTTTCGAGCTACGGCATCGCCGAATACAGGATCGTCGAGAGCGCCGGCGCCACCGAAGCCGCCCCCGCCTCGGGCGCCGCCGACCTCATCGTCGACATCACCTCATCAGGCGAAACGTTGACGGCCAATTCCCTGCGCATCCTCGAAGACGGGCTGGTGATGCACTCGGAAGCCAATCTGGTGGTCTCCAAATCAGCTTCCTGGTCGCCCATGAAGAAAGCCCAGCTCGAAGCCCTGCTTTCGATCATGGGCGGCATCGCGCCGGGCACCAGCACGCTGCTTTAGCCGACCTAGCTTCGCTTGCAGGTCAGCAGGGGCTTGGTGCCGGCATCAGCCACCGCCTTGAGGAACGCCCGCTGGTCGTCGGCTTCGCCTTTGAGGCCGATGACTCCATAGCTCCCGCCTGACACGTCGACATTATGCCGCTTGGCGATCCGCTCGACGACCGGAGAAATCTTGTCGGTGGCGGCATCGCGCAGCGTGCCCGCGAAGACATTGAAGCTCAAATAGTTGACGTTGTTCTTGTCGCTCGATTGCAGCACGTAAACAAAGGGATTGGCGCTGCGCACAAAAACCAGCCGCGCCGAACTGTTCGTGGACTTGTCCGTCGCTTCGTAGGCGGTGGTGCCGTCGGTTGCTTTGCTGATCGCGTAGTCGACTGTCCCGCCGGATGCGATTTTGCACGAGACGTCACCAACGATGTTGACGGCGACCCCGGAATCAAAAAGCGGCGTTTCCGACGAATAGCAGCCCGCCAGTGTCGCCAGCACAGCGGTCGCGCCAGCAAGTCGAAGCAAATTCTCAATTGATCTGTTCATGGCTAGAGCATCCCCTCCAAGTTCTGCCTATTGTTGCTCCGACTACACTTGCGCGCAAGCCCATCCCTTCTTAACGCTTTTTTGTCGTGGGCGGCCGAGGCGGGCGTTTGGCAAGCCCCGGCCCGGTCACTATAGGCTGGCGTGACACCTGCGCGGGCGATTCGCTTGGCCGACGACATCGAGCTCACCATCCTGATGCCCTGCCTCAACGAGGCGGAAACCTTGGCCGCTTGCGTCGGCAAGGCGCGCGCCTATCTTGAGCGTTCGGGTGTGCGCGGCGAAGTCCTGATTGCCGACAATGGCTCGACCGACGGCAGCCAGGCCATTGCTGAGAGGGCAGGCGCACGTGTCGTCGCAGTGCCGGTGCGCGGCTATGGCGCGGCGCTCGCGGCGGGCATCGAGGCGGCGAAGGGCCGCTACGTCATCATGGGCGACGCCGATGACAGCTATGACTTCGCCCATCTCGATGCTTTCGTGACCGGGCTGAGGGCGGGCAACGACCTCGTCATGGGCAATCGCTTTTCGGGAGGCATCGCGCCCAACGCCATGCCCTGGCATCATCGCTATATCGGCAATCCGGTATTGAGCTTTCTCGGCCGCCTGTTTTTCAAGACCAAGGCCTCCGACTTCCATTGCGGGTTGCGCGGCTTCTCCCGCGCGGCCGTGCGGGGCCTCAACCTGCGCACGACTGGAATGGAATTCGCTTCCGAAATGCTGGTCAAGGCGACGCTGTCCGGCCTCCAGGTCGCCGAGGTGCCGACGACGCTCAAGAAAGACGGGCGCAGCAGGCCGCCGCATCTGCGCTCGTTCCGCGACGGCTGGCGGCATTTGCGCTTCCTGCTGCTGTTTTCGCCGCGCTGGCTGTTTCTGTATCCGGGGCTCGCGTTGCTTGCGATCGGCCTCTTCGTCGGCACGCTGGTGCTGCGCGGGCCCGTTAACCTGTCGCCGACGATCGTGCTCGACCTCCACAGTTTCCTGCTCGCGGCCATGTGCATCCTGGTCGGTCTCCAGGCGGTGAGCTTTGCCATTATCGGGCGCCGCTTTGCCTCGCGCTACGGCTTCATCCCTCCGTCCGGTACCTTCGACCGCGTGCTGCGGGCGCTGACGCTTGAGCGCGTACTTCTGGCGGCAATAATCCTCGCGATTGCCGGCTTCGCGGCACTGGGCTGGGGCTTCGCGCAATGGGCTCAGCGCGGCTTCGGCGCCTTGCCGTTGGGCTCGACTATGCGCGCAATGATCCTTGCTGCGACCACTCTGGTTGCCGGTGTGCAATTGGCCATGGCCGGCTTCATGGCGTCGATGATCGAAATCCCGCTCAATGAGGGCCGGGTCGAGGTGCCGCGCGACGACCATATGGTTCGCCGGTCCTGATGCTCGATCCCCTGGTCCTGCTGGTTCTAGCCGGCGTCGGCACGCTCGCGGGTTTCGTCGATGCGATCGGCGGCGGCGGCGGACTGATCGCCCTGCCGGCCTTGCTTGCTTGCGGCGTGCCGCCCATTGCCGCGCTCGGCACCAACAAGGTTCAATCGGTTGTCGGCACCGCCATGGCCGCACTCACCTATTGGCGCGGCGGTTTCATCTCGCTAAGGGCGCTGGCCCTCACCATCCCGCTGACATTTGCCGCCGCCTTCTGCGGCGCCCTGCTGGTCAAGCAGATCGACACCAGCCTGCTCAAGGTCGCGGTGCCGGTAGCCCTCATTGCCATTTCCGCATATTTCCTGTTTGCGCCGCGCCTGACCGACGGCGACCGCCATGCACGCCTGCGCTTTGAGAGCATTGTGCCGCTGATGGGCGCCATTGTCGGCTTCTATGACGGCATTTTCGGGCCTGGCACGGGGAGCTTCTTGACCGCCGGTTTTGTTGCGCTGTTCGGCCTCGGGGTCACCCGCGCCGCGGGCAATACCAAGATCGTCAACCTCACCTCCAATCTCGGGGCGCTGGCGCTCTTTGTCCCCTCGGGCGACGTGATCTGGCCCGCCGCGGCGGCGATGGCTTGTGGCCAGTTGATCGGCGGCTATCTCGGCGCCATCACCGGCATCCGCTTCGGCGCCCGCCTCATCCGGCCGATCGTCATCCTGGTCTCAGTCGCGCTGGCGCTACGGCTCTTGATCTTCCGCTAGACACAAAAAAGGCGCCGGTGTTGCCACCGGCGCCCTGATCGAAGTCCGTGACTGGGAAGTCTGGACTAAGCTGTCTGGAGTTTGACCTAGAAGTCCATACCGCCGCTCGGGCCGGCTTGACCGGCCCGAACACTAGGGT
>JBEBGE010000082.1:0-11179 GCA_040081595.1 Devosia sp. | reverse complement strand
GCCCGCCCCCTGCGGCGGGCAGACAATCTCGATCGCCCGGATGCAGTGGCCCTCGGCGGAAATCCTCGCCGAAATCCATGCGCGGCTGATCCGGGCGGAGTTCGGCTGCAATGTCGAAGTGGTGCCGGGCGACCTGGCGGCCACCGCCTCCTCGATGGGAGCCAACGGCCAGCCGGCGGTGGCGCCGGAACTGTGGATCGGACGGGTCGCCGAAATCTGGAACGCGGCGACGAAGACGCAGGAGGTGCGGCAAGCCGGGGCGAGCTATGCCGAGCAGGTGTTCGAGGGTTGGTTCATCCCCAACTACGAGGCCGAGGCACGGCCCGACCTGACCAATGTCGAAGCTCTCAAATCCTATTGGCGCGATTTTGCCGCGGGCGGAAAGAAGGGACGGCTCATTTCCTGCCCGCCCGACTGGGGCTGTGCGGTGGTCAACCGTAACCTCATCCGCGCCAATGGGCTGGAGAACCTGTTCGAAGTGGTCGAGCCCGCCAACCGGTTCGAACTCGATACGCTGATCGCATCGGCGGTGAGCCGGAAGGAGCCGATCCTATTCTACTACTGGCAGCCCAATGCGGTCTTGGCGCAGTTCGGGTTCAAGTCGCTGGACCTGGGAAAATACGACAAGGAAGCGTTCCTTTGCCTCGGCCGCATCGCCTGTGCCTCACCGGCGCCCTCGGGCTTTGCGCCAGACCCGGTGATCGTGGCGCTGGCGCAATGGGTGTTTCTCGAGGCGCCGGACGTGGCGGCCTATCTGCAGCGGACGCATATGCCGTTTGCCGAGATGAACACGCTGCTCCAGAACCTTTCCGAGCCGGGTGCAACGATTGAAAGCGTCGCGGACGCTTTCGTCGCGGCGCGCGGGGAAGTCTGGCTGCCGTGGGTGGGGAAGACCGCGCAATAGTATGAGGAGAGACACTCCCAACTCGAACTGGCCGGGGATTGTCGCAGCGCTGGTCTCGGCGGTGCTTTTCGGGCTGGTCGCTCCGATCTCAAAGCTCCTCGTTAGTTCCGTCGATCCGGTGACGCTCGCCGGGCTCCTCTATGCGGGAGCCGGCATCGGCACGGGCGTGATCGCGCTGGTCTCGCGATGGCTCCAGCCGGTCAGGGCGGAGGCCGGGCTGAAGCGTGCGGACCTGCCCTGGCTTGCGAGCGCCGTGCTGCTTGGCGGCGTCGCCGGGCCGGTGCTGATGGTGCTGGGCCTCAAGGCAACGTCGGCGTCGTCCGGATCGCTGCTGCTGAATCTCGAGGCCGTCGCGACGATGGCGATCGCATGGGTGGTGTTTCGCGAAAACGTCGATCGCAGATTGCTGCTGGGCGCCGCCGCCATTCTCGCCGGCGCACTGGTTGTCTCGTTCCAGGGCGGGATGACGTTCGACGGTGGCGGATTGCTCGTCGCCGCGGCGTGCCTTTGCTGGGGCATCGACAACAACCTCACGCGCAACATCTCGGCTGCCGATCCGCTGCAGATCACGGCGATCAAGGGACTGGTGGCGGGCGCGGTGAATTTGAGCCTCGCGGCTCTGCTGAGGGCGACCTGGCCGGATGCTGCCTGCATGACGCTTGCCGGTCTTGCCGGATTTGTCGGCATCGGGCTGAGCCTTGTGCTGTTCGTCCGGGCGTTGCGCCAGCTCGGGGCCGCCCGAACCAGCGCCTATTACTCGGTTGCGCCCTTCGTCGGTGCCCTTGCCGGACTCGGACTATTCGGCGAACCCCTTACACCGCAACTTGTGGCGGCGGGGGTGCTGATGGCGTTTGGGGTTTGGCTCCATGTCAGCGAGCGGCATGTCCACGAGCATGTGCACCCGGTTCTGGAGCACGAGCACCTTCACGTCCACGATATTCACCACCAGCATAGCCACGAGGGGCCGGTAACCGTGCCGCACAGCCACCCGCACCGGCATGAGCCCATGCGGCACAGCCACCCGCACTACCCGGATTTGCATCACCGGCACGACCACTGACTTTTGGCGCAGTTGCGTCGGGCTTGGCGGGGCGGCTATAAACGCTGCCGGGAAGCCCGGGCGAAATCGGAGTTGCGTTCTTGGAAGTGAAGCGGATCAACGATCACGTCAGCGTCGCGCCGCAGATCAGACCGGAGGATTTCGCCCAGATCAGAGCCGCCGGGTTCACCACCATCATCAATAACCGGCCGGATGGAGAAGCGCCCGACCAGCCGGATTCGTCGGTGATGCAGGCGGCTGCCGAGAAGGCGGGGCTTGAATATCACTTCATTCCTCTCGGCCGGGATGGGGTCAACCCCGCCATGATCGAGGAGGAAAAGACGGTGCTCGAGGGGAGCGCCGGACCTGTATTGTGCTTCTGCCGCTCCGGTACGCGTTCGACCACGCTGTGGGCATTGGCCCAGGCGGGAAAGATCCCGGCGCCGGAGATCGTCCAGGCGGCGGCGCATGCAGGATATGACCTGTCCCACCTGTTGGGATATCTGAGCCAGAAATGAGGGCCGCGAGGCCCTTTTGACTTTCGTGCCCACCCCTCACGCGCGGACCCACGCCATGCCGATCAAGAAGATCCTCGTCGCCAATCGCAGCGAAATCGCCATCCGCGTGTTCCGCGCGGCGAACGAGCTCAATATCAAGACCGTCGCCTGCTATGCCGAAGAGGACAAGCTCGCGCTGCACCGGTTCAAGGCCGACGAGGCGTATCTGATCGGCAAGGGCAGGGGCCCGGTCGAGGCGTATCTGCAGATCGAGGAATATCTGCGCGTGGCGCGGGTATCGGGCGCCGATGCGATCCATCCCGGCTATGGGCTGCTTTCGGAATCGCCCGAGTTCGCCGAGGCCTGCGAAGAGGCAGGGATCATCTTCATCGGGCCGCGTCCGCAGACGATGCGGGACCTGGGCAACAAGGTCGCGGCGCGCAACATGGCCATCGCCTCCAAGGTGCCGGTGGTGCCGGCGACCGAGGCCCTGCCCGAGGACATGGACGAGGTGGCGAAGCTGGCCGGCGAGATCGGCTATCCCCTGATGCTCAAGGCGAGCTGGGGCGGTGGCGGGCGCGGTATGCGCCGGATCATGAACGAGGGCGATCTCCGCCACGAAGTTTCCGAAGGCAAGCGCGAGGCCAAGGCCGCGTTCGGCAAGGACGAGATGTATCTCGAAAAGCTGATCGAGCGGGCGCGCCATGTCGAGGTGCAGCTGATCGGCGACGATCATGGCAATCTGGTGCATCTGTTCGAGCGCGATTGCTCGGTGCAGCGGCGCAACCAGAAGGTGGTGGAACGGGCGCCGGCGCCCTATCTCAGCCAGAAGCTGCGGGACGAATTGACCGGCGCCGCCATCCGGCTGGGGCAGGCTGCCAATTACCGCGGCGCAGGCACGGTCGAGTTCCTGCTCGATGCCGATACCGACAAGTTCTATTTCATCGAAGTCAATCCACGCATCCAGGTCGAGCATACGGTGACCGAGGTCGTCACCGGCATCGATATCGTCAAAGCACAAATCCATCTGCTCGAGGGCGCGGTGATCGGTGCCCCCGAGAGCGGTGTGCCCCTGCAGAAGGATATCCGGCTCAACGGCAATGCCATCCAGTGCCGCATCACCACGGAAGACCCGGAAGAAAACTTCATTCCAGACTATGGCCGGATCACCGCTTATCGAGAAGCGACGGGGTTCGGCGTGCGGCTCGATGGCGGCACGGCCTATGCCGGCGCGATCATCACGCGGTTCTACGATCCGCTGCTCGAGAAGGTCACCTGCTGGGCGCCGGGGCCGGAGGAAGCCATCGCCCGCATGCATCGCGCGCTGCGCGAGTTCCGCATCCGGGGGGTTTCGACGAACCTGGCCTTTCTCGAAAACATCATCACGCATCCGGACTTCATCAATAACCGCTACACGACGCGGTTCATCGACACGACGCCGAGCCTGTTTGACATCCGCCGCCGCAAGGACCGGGCGACAAAACTCCTGACCTATATCGCGGACGTGACCATTAACGGGCATCCGGAAGTGCGCGACCGGCCGCGGCCGCCGGCGGGTGCGATCGAGCCTATGGTTCCCGCTTATGAGCCGCTGCTGTTGGTCGAGGGGTCGCGGCAGGTGCTGGAGCGGCACGGGCCCAAGGGCCTTGCCAGCTGGATGAAGGCGCAAAGGCACGTGCTGTTTACCGACACCACGATGCGCGACGCGCACCAGTCGCTGCTCGCCACACGCATGCGCAGCTACGACATTACGCGTATCGCCGAAGCTTACTCGCGGGGATTGCCGAGCCTGTTCTCGCTCGAATGCTGGGGCGGAGCGACGTTCGACGTTTCGATGCGCTTTCTCAACGAAGACCCGTGGGAGCGGCTGGCGGCGGTGCGCGAGGGCGCGCCCAACATCCTGACGCAGATGCTGCTGCGCGGGTCGAACGGGGTTGGCTACACCAACTATCCCGACAATGTGGTCAAGCTCTTCGTCAGCCAGGCGGCGAAGGGCGGGGTGGATGTCTTCCGGATATTCGACTGCCTCAACTGGGTCGAGAATATGCGCGTTTCAATCGACGCGGTGGCGGAAGCCGACAAGGTGGCGGAAGGCGCCATCTGCTATACCGGCGACCTGCTCGATCCGAACCGTTCCAAGTACGATCTCAAATATTACGTGGCACTGGCCAGGGAACTTGAAGCTGCGGGTGCCCATGTGCTGGGCATCAAGGACATGGCGGGCCTGCTGAAACCGGCTGCGGCGGCGAAGCTGATTTCGACGCTCAAGGACGAAGTCGGGCTGCCGATTCATCTTCATACTCACGACACATCGGGTGCCGCCTCGGCGACGATCATTGCGGCAGTGGACGCCGGCGTGGACGCGGTCGATGCGGCGATGGATGCGCTTTCGGGCACGACCAGCCAGCCGACGCTGGGCTCGCTCGTTGCCGCGCTCAAGGACGGGCCGCGCGACCCAGGTCTCGATGCGGCGGTGATCCGTGAAATATCGTTCTATTGGGAGGCGGTGCGGACGCAGTATCGCGCCTTCGAGAGCGATCTCAAGGGCGGCGCCTCAGAAGTCTATCTCCACGAAATGCCCGGCGGGCAGTTCACAAATCTCAAGGAGCAGGCGCGCTCGCTGGGGCTCGAGTCGCGCTGGCACGAGGTGGCGCGCACCTATGCCGATGTCAACCAGATGTTTGGCGATATCGTCAAGGTGACGCCATCATCGAAGGTTGTCGGCGACATGGCGCTGGCAATGGTATCCTCCGGCTTGACGCGGGCCGATGTCGAGGATCCGGCGCGCGATGTGTCCTTCCCGGATTCGGTCGTCGGGTTCTTTGCCGGCGATCTCGGCCAACCGCCGGGGGGCTTCCCCAAGGCGCTGCAGAAGAAGGTGCTGAAAGGTAAAATACCGCTGACCGAACGGCCGGGATCGTATTTGAAGGATGTCGATCTCGAAGCCGAGCGCGCCAAGGTCGAGAAGGATACGGGCGAAAAGATCGACGATCTGCGCCTTGCCTCGCACCTGATGTATCCCAAGGTGTTCTCGGATTTTCTCAAGACGCAGGACCGCTACGGTCCGACAGCGGTGCTGCCGACGCCGGTCTATTTCTATGGGCTGACGCAGGGCCAGGAGATCTTCGTCGAGATCGAGCGTGGCAAGACCATGGTCATCAACTATCTCGGCCGCGCCGAGACCAATGAGAAAGGCCAGGTCCGCGTCTTCTTCGATCTCAACGGCCAGCCGCGCACTATTGCGGTCCCCGACCGGCTCAAGGTCGGCGACGTGAAGGTGCGCGCCAAGGCGGCGCTTGGCGACGCCAAGCAAGTGGGCGCACCTATGCCGGGCGTGATTTCGGGCTTGCAAGTCAAGGCCGGCGACAAGGTTACGGCGGGCGACGTGTTGCTGTCGATCGAAGCGATGAAGATGGAGACGGCCATTCACGCCGAAGCCGATGGCGTGATCGCCGAAGTGACGGTCAAGCCGGGTGATCAGATCGACAGCAAGGATCTGCTGGTGAGGTTTGCGTAGTCCCGTTCTTGACCTCCCCTTAGGACGGGGGAGGTAGCGAAGCTGGCCGAAGGCCTAGCGTAGCTTGGTGGGGGTGTGAACAGCCCGCAACTGGGTGTGAGCTCCCCCCGCCCCAGCTCCGCTAAGAGGCTGCGCCTCTAGCTGCGCTACCCTCCCCGCGAAGGGGGAGGGTACAATGCTAGAGCCGCCGGTAATCGCCGTCGATCACGGTGCCTTTGGCGTCGCGCTTGGGGCGGATCGGTGCCGGCTGCGGCAACAGGCTCACGATCCAGCTCACCAGCAGGGGCACGATGACGAGGTCATCGAGCCAGCCGAGAACCGGGATGACGTCGGGGATGAAGTCGAGCGGGCTCAGGAGGTAAAGCGGCACCAGCAGCATCAGCGCTTTGAGGTGAAGCGGGGTGCCGGGCGCCAGGAACGCGCGCCAGAGGATCATCACCTCAGTGCGGAATTGCAGCAAATGGCCCATGCGAAATCCCTCCAGACGCCCGCAATGACATGGGGATGGGCGGCGCGATTTCAAGGGCGGATGGGCAAAGGCTCAGGCGGTTTGGCTGCGGGGGCCGGTGTCGGCGTCGCCCAGTATGGTGACGCGGTTGCGGCCGGCGGACTTGGCCGCATAGAGGGCGCGGTCGGCGAGGCGGACGACGTCGTCGAAACTGGCGCCGGGCTCGGGCGGGGCGGCGACGCCGATGCTGACGGTCTGGTGCAGGGGTGCATCATCACGCAGCCTGGCCGCGCGGCGCTGGGTGCGCATCCTTATCCGCTCGGCGACGGCTGCTGCTGCGGCGACGCTCGATGTGGGCAGGAGGGCTATGAACTCCTCGCCACCCCAGCGGGCGAAAACGTCGCCTTCGCGCAGGGTCGCGTCGCAGAGTTGGGCAAAGCTCTGCAGGATCGCATCGCCGGCGGTGTGGCCATAATTGTCGTTGACGGACTTAAAGTGGTCGAGATCGAGCATAAGGAGGGCATAGCTCGTCGCCGCATCGTTCCATTTGCGATGGATCTGTGCGGCCTGCTCGAGGAAGGCGCGCCGGTTGAAGGCGCCGGTGAGGGGATCGTAGGTTGCGAGGCGTACCTGCTGCTCAAGCAGGCGGACGCGCTCGGACACGTCGCGCACATGCGCCACCATCAGCGGCCCGTCATCGGTCGCAAGCTGCATGATGGAGACGGCCACCGAGAATTCCGAGCCGTCGGCCCGCCGGCCCTTGAGGCCGTTGTGGCGGTCGCCCATATAGCGGGCGCGTTCGCCGCTGGAATGGAAGGAATCGACCTTGCTCGCATGGCCGGCACGAGCCGCCAGCGGCAGCAGCAGGTCGAGCTTCTGCCCGATCGCCTCGGCGGCGGAGTAACCGAACATGGTCTCGGCCGCGTGGTTGAACAGGACGATGCGCTGGGCTTTGTCGATGCCCAGTACGCCGTCGGCAGCGTTGGCAACAATGGCGCGAAACGGCTCGGCGGGGCCGCTGACGAGCAAATCCAGAACCGGCCGGTTCCCGTCACCCTTCTCCCGCACCTCAAGCCCCCCGGATTTCCCCGGCCGTTACGCTAAGGTCCGCGAGTGAAAGCGCGGTAAACGGGCCTCTGAGGATCCCGGCGTTCGGGTGCGGCCGAGATGGACCTTCAGTCGAGCAGCTTCTTGTCCCGCAAAAGCCGGATAATGGCCATCGCATAGGCGTTGGAGAGCTTGTATTCGGCCATCAGCCAGTCGATGGCGGGCCGCGATTTCGCCCCCGGCTTGGTCAGCCCCTTCTTGACGGCTTTCTTGACCATTTCCTCGGGCGAAACGCCGGTCTGCTTTTCGATACTGTCGAGATAGGCCTGAAAGGTCATGTTGGTCTCTCGCCAAAAGCCTCGTCCTCAAGCATAGTAGCGGCAGCGGTTCGCGCCTGTCGACAGAGCGCCTACGCGAAATTTCTCCCCAAATCGTCAGCGCCCCTCCGGGGCATTTTGCGTTTCCTCAACAACAACAGGAGCGATCGATGGATCGACTTTGGATTGTCCTTATCGGCGGGCTGCTGCCCGCATTCTCGTTCGGCCTTTCGGCCATTTTCCAGAAGGGCGCAATTGCCGCCGGGATGGGGGCCGGCACCTCGCTGGTCTTTACCGGCGTGGTCATGGCGCTTGGCGGGCTCGCGCTCCGGCCGGTGCTCGGCGAGACGGCGTGGGGCGGCTGGGGCGCCCTAGCCCTGTCGCTGGGCGGCGCGGCGCTGTTTGCCGTCGCATCTGGTGCCATCAACCTGGCGCTGGTGCGGTTTGCGGCGCCGATCTCGCTGATCGCGCCGATCACGGTGATCTCGTCGCTGGTGACGGTAATCGCCGGATTCATCGTGTTCCGCGAATATGAGGGCGTTCGCGCCTGGCAGCTCTTGGGCGGGGCGCTGCTGGTGGTGGGCGGGGCGGCACTGGTCGCAACCAGCTAGTGGCCGAAGGGGCTTTGCCCGGGGCCGGGAGAAGTCTCCGGTTGTCACAATTGTGCTGGGTCGTTGCGCGGCGACGCGCGACGGCATATTTGAGGCCGAGATGAGCCTCTCCTTGCGCAAGCACACTGTCGGGGTCGATGTCGGCGGCGTCATGGTCGGCGGCGGGGCACCGATCGTCGTCCAGTCGATGACCAATACCGATACCGCCGATATCGAGGCGACGGTCAAACAGGTGGGCCAGCTCTGGCGCGCCGGTTCGGAACTGGTGCGGATCACGGTCGACCGCGACGAGGCGGCGGCGGCGGTGCCCCACATTCGCGACCGGCTCCGCGCTCGCGGTATCACTGTGCCGCTGATCGGGGACTTCCACTATATCGGCCACAAGCTCTTGACCGATCATCCGGCCTGCGCCGAGGCGCTCGACAAGTACCGTATCAATCCGGGCAATGTCGGATTCAAGGCCAAGCGCGACACGCAGTTTTCGACGTTGATCGAGCTGGCGTTGCGCTATGGCAAGCCGGTCAGGATCGGGGTCAACTGGGGCTCGCTCGACGAGGAGCTTCTGACCAAGCTGATGGACGAGAACGCCGTTTCAGCTGAACCGATTTCGGCGGCGGCGGTGCAGCGCGAGGCGATCATCCAGTCGGCGCTGCTGAGCGCGCAGCGGGCGGAGGAAATCGGGCTCGGACGCGACCGGATCATCCTTTCGACCAAGGTCTCTGACGTCCAGAACCTGATCGCGGTCTATCAGGAGCTCGCGGCACGTTGCGATTATGCGCTGCATCTGGGGCTGACCGAAGCGGGCATGGGGTCGAAGGGCATCGTTGCCTCCTCGGCGGCGATGGGCATCCTCTTGCAGCAGGGGATCGGCGACACGATCCGCATTTCGCTGACGCCGGAACCCGATGGCGACCGGACGCAGGAAGTGCGCGTGGCGCAGGAATTGCTGCAGACCATGGGGTTCCGGCAGTTCCTGCCGGTGGTCGCCGCTTGCCCCGGCTGCGGGCGGACGACCTCGAGCACGTTCCAGGTGCTGGCCAAGGAAATCCAGGATCACCTTTCGTCCTCCATGCCCGAGTGGAAGGAACGCTATCCGGGCGTCGAGGCGCTGTCGGTGGCGGTGATGGGCTGCATCGTCAACGGACCGGGCGAAAGCAAGCACGCCGATATCGGCATCTCGCTCCCCGGCACGGGCGAAACGCCGGCGGCCCCGGTTTTCATCGAGGGCAAGAAAGTCGCGACGCTGCGCGGAGCGGACGTCGCGGATCAATTCAAGGTGATGGTCGCGGAGTATATCGACCAGCGGTTCGGGCAAGGCGTGAAAGCGGCAGAATAACTTGCGGTGATCTGTTGGCTACGTCGCCGCTGCATTTGAGAAGCGAATCCCATTTCGGGCGGTGATTGCTCCTAGTGCCTCCGCCAGTAGCACCTCCTCGCTTGGTCGAAGGTTCGGCACACTCAGTTTCAACTGGGTGCCATCCCTCAAGCCTAACGCAAGCGCGGTCCGATGTTGTGCAAACAGGCCTGGTCGAGGGATAATCTGCGCCTTGGTGACTTCCGACCAAGACAGTTGCGTCACGTCTTTTAGCATGTATCTCAGCGAGTCTGACCATTCCACGTGGCCCCGAATGTAGGTGATGTTGGCCAGCAGAGAATTGCCGGTCAATTGGCCCGTCTTCCAATAGAACAAGGCATAGAAGACCGGGACGCCGAATCCGGCGATGGCGAGCGCTCGCAAGGCGACAGTCTCGGAGTCGACACCCGTCAACAGCCAAGACCCCGTGGGCAGAATTACACCGACGATCACGCTGGTAACTGCAAGCCGCAGGCTCGGGGGGAATCGCCGGCTGACAAGGACAATCTCGTATCGCTCCGCCGAGATATCGTTTGTTCGGAACGACGGGCCGCTCAACTTCAGGTCGTCCCCTGATTTGGCACATCGCACGCATCGGCCCACCTGCCGCCGCACAACTCCACCAGCCGCGCCAATGGCAACCGCACCGAGGCATGGGTCGAGCCGCCGGCCGGGATGAGTTCGTCGTAAATCCTGAGCGAGACGTCGCAATAGATGGTCAGCGGCGCGGGCAGGCCGAAGGGGCAGACGCCGCCGACTTCGTGGCTGGTCAAACGCAGCACGTCCTGGGGACCGAGCATGCGGGGGCGGCCACCGAACGCCGCCTTGGCCTTCTGGTTGGAGAGGCGGGCGTCACCGCGCGTCACCAACAGAAACTCTTCATCATTGACGCGAATGGCGAGGGTCTTGGCGATCTGGCCGGGCTCGCATCCATGAGCTACCGCTGCGAGTGGAACAGTTGCCGTCGAGGCTTCGGTGACGATGACCGAAAGGTCAGGGGCGCGGGTGGCGAGATCGGCGCGAACGGTTTCGAGGCTCAAGTCAATTTCCTCTTGTAGCAACATAGCGGGCGGCTTCACGCAGGATGTCGGCTTCCGGGCCGAAGGCGGTGAGCGCGGTGATGGCGTCGTGGACGATGTCGCCGAGATGGCGGCGGGCGGCTTCGATGCCGACACGGGCGACGAGGGTCTGCTTGTTGGCGGCCGCGTCCTTGTTGGTGTTCTTGCCAAGCGTCGCGGGCGAAGCGGTGACGTCGAGCAGGTCGTCGGCGAGCTGGAAAGCGCGGCCGGTGGCGTCGGCGTAGGCGGTGAGGTGGCCGAGCTGCGCGTTTGTCGCGCCGCCCAGAATCGCGCCCATGCGGATCGCGGCAAGCCGTTCTGGAAGGACGGATTCAACGAGAAAGACCCGAAGCAGTTTCTGTTTCCTGCGCTGAACTGGAATCTCGA
>JBEBGE010000124.1:0-2978 GCA_040081595.1 Devosia sp. | reverse complement strand
ACCCCGGCCGGCAGCGTCAGTTCCGCTTCGCCGTCGAGCGTCGGTACCCGCACCTTGCCGCCCAGCACCGCTTCATAGAGCGTGATCGGCACATCGACGCGCAGGTCCGCGCCGTCGCGGCGGAACTGCCTGTGCCGCTCGAACTTCACCGTGACGAGGGCATCGCCCGCCTCGCCGCCCGTGGGCGAGGGCATGCCCTGGCCCTTGAGCCGGATCTGCGTGCCGTCCTCGACCTTGTCGGGCAGCTTGACGTTGAGCATCTTGCCGTTCGGCATCCTGAGCGGCACCGAGCCGCCCTTATGGGCGTCCTCGAGGCTGATTGTCGCCGTGACATTGGCGTCTTCACCCTTGACCGGACCGCGCCCCGCATTCTGTCCGGTGAACGGGTCCCAGCCGCCCGCGCCCGTTGTCCGGCTTTGGCGCGATTGCGCGCCGCCGAACCCGCTCATGAATTCGCGGAGAATGTCCTCGGTCGAAAAGCCACCGGCCTGCGTCTTCGCGCGGCCCTGTCCGGCGCCGCCGAACCCGGCGAATTTCGGGTTGCCGTCGGCATCGATCTCCCCGCGGTCGAACGCCGCCTTCTTCTCCTTGTCGGTGAGAAAATCATAGGCAGCCGAAATCTCGGCGAACTTGGCGTGCGCCTTGGGGTCGTCCTGGTTCTGGTCGGGGTGGTGGGCCTTGGCCAGCCTGCGATAGGCCGATTTCAGGTCCTTCTCGCTCACGGAACGAGAAACCCCGAGCACGGTATAGGGGTCGCGCATTGGGTTCTCCGGAGCGTGATCAGGAAAAGTTGGGAGACTTTTCCGGATCACGCGACAACTCAAGATCCGACATTGGCGCGCGTCCGGCAGGCCGGCCGCGCACCCGCAGAATCACTCTGGCAGCCTCAAAGTTGAAAGACCGCCGTTTCGCGTCCTATATGGCCACGCCCCCCATGCTTGTCCAGACCGGCGGGGCCAGCCGGGACCCTTCAACATGAATACCGCCTTAAGCCTCTCCGACCGCATCTTTGACGACGCCGACAGCGGCGAAATTGACCCCTTGGAGCTGTTCGAGGAATGGTTCGCCAAGGCAAAAGAGGGCGAGATCAACGATCCCAATGCCATGGCGCTGGCGACTGTCGACGCCTCCGGCATGCCCGACATACGCACCGTGCTGATGAACGGGCGCGACCATCGCGGCTTCGTCTTCTTCACCAATTTCGAGAGCCGCAAGGGCGACGAACTCAGGGCCAATCCCCGGGCCGCCCTTGGCTTCCATTGGAAATCGCAGCGCCGCCAGGTGCGGGTGAGGGGGCAGGTCGAAATCGTCTCCGACGGCGAAGCCGATGCCTATTTCGCCCGCCGTCCCCGCGTGTCCCAGCTCGGCGCCCACGCCTCGCAGCAATCGCGCCCGCTCGCAGGCAAGGCCGAACTGATCGAACGGGTTGAGTCCCTCAAGGTTTCGCTGCCCGAAACCGTGCCTGTGCCGCGGCCCAACCATTGGTCGGGCTTCCGCATCGTGCCGGTCGAAATCGAGTTCTGGCAGGACGGCGCCCACCGCCTCCACGACCGCGTCCGCTTCACCCGGACGGCGCCCAGCTCACCGTGGTCCCGCCAGCGGCTATATCCGTAGCTGCGGTGGCGCGCCCATCTCTCCCGACAAGCGGGAGGGAGAGCCTGCGACATACACCGCGCCCATCCCGCCCCGCCTGGGGACTTCGAACCGTCCCGACGGCAAATCATGCCAGTGGCATGACTTGAGGCGAGAAGGCCATGAGAGCTACGCTCGAATGGCGTCGGGGACCAGCCGAAGGCTGGTGGGTGGGAACCGCTTGCACGATGCAGGAGCGGCCACTTGGAACCCCGACGCCGAACACCCTTCCCCTCGCCGCCAACATCGCCGCCCCCATACCCCTTCACTATCTGGGGCCTTGGCCAGAGAACTAAGAACTGCGATCCTTTGTCTACAGCAACCTGGTCCATAAATGGCTTCCGACGCCAATCCACTCAGTCGCATTCCGCCGGTCGATGAACGGAAGCTCGTCTGCAAAATTGGTGACCGTTTCGCTGTAAGACGCTCCGGCAAGACTTATGAGGGCGATCCAATCGTCGAGGGGTCGATCTATGAGGTCTTTAACAGGAAGGGTTACGGCTGGGACCTCAAGCTCGTGGCCGGAGAAGGTGCATCACAACTCCGGATCATAAACTCAAAGATCGACATCGATCTCGAGCGTCTCCACTAGCATCGTGCGCGACCCCCACGCCCTCACATCGTTTGCGGGGGTGATGACCTTTGCACTTCGACGCGCTAACGTTCGCTGATGCGACTGAGTGAGACGAGCAACCCTATCCCACGCGGCACGGTATTCAGGTTCCCCTCCAATCTGGACGGCTGGGGAGAAACACTCGATCTCATGATGTATCTGCACAACGAGGTCCAACTAGGGCTTGTCGTCACGTCGGGCCCTAGAGCCGGTCATGTGGTATGCTATCTGCCATCGGACGCATTGCTGCCCAACACGGCAATGGTTTCGACACGGTGGTTACAGGAAAACTGGACCAAGTGGGTTTGGCCGGAGACCCCTGTAAGCGAAGTTGAGGTGGTCCCCAAAGCAACGAGATCGGAGCTAGTCGAACAGATGGAACCAGACTTGGTAGCTGACGTTGCGCTCTACGACAGCGCATCAGGCGGCAGGCCAGGTCCGGTATTCTCAGGGTACGGGTGCCCCTGCATGGTGAGCAAGGTAGAGCCTCTGGTGGGCTACGACTGCTTCATGCAGATTGGGACCCACCCCATGTACCCCGGAGAAACGCGGCGCATTGGCCTGGTGTTTCTAACTTCCAAGGGAGCGGAGGTCATGCGCAACGCCGGCAGGTTTTTCCTATGGGAAGGCAAATTCATCGGAGAGGCAGTTCTAGCCGAACCACCCGGCTAGGGCGAAAATTCGGAATAGCTCACGCAACTCCTACATCGCCCCCCCACACCCTCGTTACGGG
>JBEBGE010000029.1:0-39537 GCA_040081595.1 Devosia sp. | reverse complement strand
CCCTATACCGGCCGCCCAGCCACCGAAGGCGCCGAGCGCCCGAAGCGCGACTATGGCGACAAGGCCCGCCCCGCCCGCAGCTTCGGTGACAAACCCAGCACTCGAACCGGCACCGGTTCTGGCGATAAGCCCAAGCGCCCCTACGGGGCAAAGCCCGGCGGTGGCAAGCCCTTCGGCGATAAGCCGCGCGGCCCGCGCCCGGCGGGCGACAAGCCGTTCGCCAAGCGCCCGCGAGGCTCCGGCCCCAGCGGCGACAGGCCGCGGCGACCCAGGCCTCCGGGCGCGTGATCGCGAAAGTGGACGCCGGTTTTCGGAATAGATTTCGGGCAAACAACAGGCCGTAATCATGCGGATCGTCGCCGGAAAATTCCGCGGCAAGCTGCTGCTCTCGCCCGAGGATGATTCCATCCGCCCGACCGCCGACCGCGTCCGGGAGTCGATGTTTAACATTCTCGCCTCGCGCATCGGCCCAAACTTCGACGGCCTTCGTGTACTTGACCTCTTTGCGGGCACTGGCGCGCTCGGCCTCGAAGCCCTGTCGCGTGGCGCGACGAGTGTGGTCTTCGTCGATACCGGTGCCGAGGCGCGCGGGTTGATCCGCGACCACATCGAAGCCTTCGGCGCCGGAGGCGTCGCCAAGCTCCTCCGCCGCGATGCGAGATCCCTGGGGCCGGCGGGAACCATGGGGCCGGTCGACCTGGTCTTCCTCGATCCGCCCTATGGCAAAGGTCTCGGCGAGCAGGCGCTGAGTGCCTTGCGCCAAGGTGGCTGGCTGAAACCGGACACGATCCTGGTTTTGGAAGAGAGCTCCGAAGAGGAATTGAACCTGCCGCCGGGTTTCATCCTCGACGATCGCCGCGAATATGGCGCGGCGGCGGTGCATTTCATTTCGGTCGCCTAACGCGTCCGCCCGAACATCCTCTCGAGGTCCGACTTCTTGAGCTCGACATAAGTCGGCCGCCCATGGATGCACTGGCCGGAATGGGGTGTGCGTTCCATCTCGCGCAGCAGCGCATTCATCTCATCGATCCGCAGCACCCGGCCGGCGCGCACGGAACCGTGGCAGGCCATGCGCGCGATGATCGCATCGAGCCGGTCGCCCAGGGCGTCCGAATTGTCCCATTCCGCCAACCCGTCGGCGAGATCCTTGACCAGACCCTCGATATCGGATTGTCCGAGCAGCCCAGGGGTCTCGCGTACCGCGATGGCGCGAGCGCCGAAGCGCTCGAGATAGAGGCCGAGCCGTTCCAAGGTCGGCGCCGCCTCTTCAAGCCGTGCGCAATCCTCCTCGGGCAAGTCGATCACCACCGGGATAAGCTGCATCTGGCTCGACACAGGACCCGACGCGAGCTGCGCCTTGAACCGCTCATAGACTAGCCGCTCATGCGCCGCGTGCTGGTCGACAAGCACCAGGGAATCCCCGTTCTGCGCGATGATGAAGTTCTCGAACATCTGCGCCCGGGCGGAGCCGAGCGGATATTCCGCATCCGCCGGTTCGGGCGCAAAGGCCTCGAACCGCGCACTGGGTTCGGCGAGACCCACAAGCGTTTCAGTCGGGTTCCTCTCCCGTAGCGAAGCGTACGGGGGAGGGGGACCGGCAAAGCCGGTGGAGGGAGCGGCCCCGGGCGCGATGCCCTCCATCTCCGGCGCGCGGAAAGCTCCCATCACATCTTCCGCGACCGTACTCGACGCGCGATAGCCCGCTTCCGCGAGTGCATCCGTCACTGCGCGGATCACCGCCGAACGCACTCCGCCGGGATCGCGGAATCGCAACTCCGCCTTGGCCGGATGCACATTGACATCGACCGCCGCCGGGTCGACCGCAATGAACAGCGCGATCGCAGGAAAGCGGTCGCGAAAAATGAAATCGGCATAGGCCGCGCGCACCGCGCCAAGCAGCACCTTGTCGCGCACCGAGCGGCCGTTGACGAAATAGAACTGGCTCAGCGAATTGGCGCGCGAATAGGTGGGCAGGCCCGCGAGCCCGGCTACCACCACGCCGTGCCGCGCCGTCGCGAGGACGACGGAATTGTTGGTGAAATCGTCGCCCATCACCTGCGCGACGCGCGCCGCAAGCGCACCATCGCCCCCGGAGCCCGGCCAGTTGGTGGCGCTGCGGTCGGCGCCATCGAGGACGAAATGGATCGTGGGGTTCGCCATGGCGAGACGCTTGACGATATCGCTCACCGCCCCCGCCTCGGCGCGATCCGACTTGAGGAATTTGAGCCGCGCCGGCACATCGGCGAACAGACCGCGCACCTCGACGATGGTGCCGCGGTTCATCGCCTGCGGCAGCGGCCCGCGCTTCTGCGACCGCGAGACTTCAAGCCTAAGTCCAGTCTCGGCCTTTGCCGTCCGCGAGGCGATGACGAGATTGGCAACCGCGCCGATCGAGGCCAGAGCCTCGCCGCGAAAGCCGAGCGTGCGGATATCGTCGAGCCCGTCATCGGCGAGCTTGGATGTCGCGTGCCGCTCGACCGAAAGTACGAGATCGTCGCGATCCATGCCTACGCCGTCATCCTCGACGCGGATCAGGTCGCGCCCGCCGCCCGCCGTGGTGATGACGATGCGGCTCGCGCCCGCGTCGATGGCGTTCTCGACCAGTTCCTTGACGACACTCGCCGGCCGCTCCACCACCTCGCCCGCGGCGATGCGGTTGATCAGATCTTCGGGCAATTGGCGGATGGGCAAGGGCGATTCTCCTGAACCCGCAGTTTAGCGCTTGGCCGAAACCTGCTACCACCTGCAAATGCCCGTTTCCCCGCAATCCCCGATGGATATTGCCCTGTCCCTTGCCGCCGAAGCCGCCGCCGCAGGTGAGGCCCCGGTAGGCGCGGTGATCGTCGAAGACGGTGAGCTTCTGGCCGCCGAGCGCAACCGCATGCGCGAACTGGGCGACCCTACCGCCCATGCCGAAATGCTGGCCATCCGCGCGGCGCTCTCAAAGCGCGGCAGCGGCCGGCTCGATGGCTGCGATCTCTATGTGACGCTCGAACCCTGCGCCATGTGCGCCGGCGCGATGGCGCACGCCCGCGTACGGCGAGTGACCTATGGCGCCGAGGATCTGAAGGCCGGCGCGGTCGATCATGGCGTGCGGCTGTTCGAGAGCCCCAACACCCATCACCATCCCGAAATCATCTCGGGGATCGGCGCCACCCGATCGTCGGAATTGCTGAAGGCGTTCTTCGTCGCTAAGCGCGGATGATGTCCCCGGTCTTCATGATGAAGGCCTCGATCTTGCGCGTGAGCTGACGTTTGAAATTGTCTTTTTCCTTGTCGGCGGCGGCCAGGATTTCCTTCACCCTCCAGAACTCCAGCGCACCGAAGACGCTGAGGTGCGGCCGCACGTAAACATCCGGCGGATAGGCCGCCATCATCTGTGCGGTCAGCGAATGCATCATGATCGCGGCAGAGCCGAACCAGACGTCGATCGCGCGGAAATCGGCGCGGTTGAGATGCGCCGACGGATCGCCATTGACGTCGATGGCAACGAGAATGTCGCAATCGCTCGCCTGATCGAGCGGCAGCGGGTTGACCACGCCGCCGTCAACCAGAAGGTGGTTGGCAAAGCGCACGGGCTTGAACAGCGAGGGAATCGCGATCGAACCTGCGATGGCCTCGCGTAGGGGGCCATAGTGAAACACCGCCTGATGCCAGGATTGGAAATCGGTAGCCACGACATAAAAGGGCGTCTTCAGATCCTTGAAATCGTCGGGGAAAGGATCGGGCAGGAACGCGTTGACGACGCGATGGGCGTCGAGCTGCATGTTGAATCCGTTCTGCACCAGCCCACCGATGTCGCGGATCTGCGCGCCCCAGAGCCGCGAGGCGATAGTGCGCATCGTGCCCAGCACGCTCATCGCGTGGTCGCGCAGTTCGAGCCCGCTCATGCCATTGGCCCAACCCGAGCCGATCAGCGCGCCGATCGAAGTGCCGGCGATGACCGAGGGCTTGAGTCCAAGCTCATCCATCGCCTCGATGAAGGGAATGTGGGTGAGGCCGCGCGCCGACCCGCCACCCAGCGCCATGCCGATGCGCGGCATCGAGCGGTCGGTCGGAGGTAGCAGGGGAGGATGAGGTTCGCCCGACCGCAAGCGGTCAATAAGCTCCTGTCCCCGGCGCTCTAGGGGGGTGCGATCGTCATCCATGTTCGGATCGCGGTCCATGCTCTCAACCTACGCCTCGATATGGGCGTTGATAAGTCGGCCTTCGACCTATGCCTAACGATAGAGAATCAGAGCATCGCCCGCAAAAGTGGCCTTGCGGCTGTGCGGACGCGCGATGCGGCAGCCACGGACTAGCTTCGACTACGAGATAGTGCGCGCCAGCCGATGTCCTTGCGGCAGAAGCCTTCCGGCCAGTCGACTGCAGCCACTGCGGCATAGGCGCGTTCCCTCGCTTCTGCGACGCTTGCGCCCAAAGCCGTGACATTGAGCACGCGCCCACCCTCGGCGAAAAGTCGGTTGCCGTAACGACGTGTACCGGCGTGGAAGATCTGAACGTCGTCGCTGTCGGCTGGAATTGAGGCAATGCTGCTGCCCCTTTCGTAACTTCCCGGATAGCCCCTGGTGGCGAGCACCACGGTCAGCGCAAATTCCTCGCGCCAGTCCGCCGCCTTGCCGGCCAGCTTTCCGGTCGCTGTGGCGTGCAGCAGGTCGAGCAGGTCCGACTTGAGCCGCGGCATCAGCACCTGCGTCTCCGGGTCCCCGAACCGCGCATTGTATTCAATGAGCTTGGGACCATCCTTGGTCAGCATCAGCCCCGCATAAAGCACGCCCTGGAACGGTGTGCCGCGCGTGGCCATTCCGCGCACCGTCGGCTCGATGATTTCGCTGATGGTCCTGCCGACGAGATGGGGCGTCATCGCCGGCGCCGGCGAATAGGCGCCCATGCCGCCGGTATTGGGGCCGGTGTCGCCGTCGAAGGCACGCTTGTGATCCTGTGCCGTCGCCAGCGGCAGGATATTGCTTCCGTCGCAGAGGACGAAAAAACTCGCCTCCTCGCCCTCGAGAAATTCTTCGATCACGACCTCGGCGCCCGCCTCGCCGAACGCACCGCCGAAACAATCACGCACTGCCGCTTCCGCTTCCGCCAGCGTCATCGCGACGGTCACGCCTTTGCCCAGCGCCAATCCGTCGGCCTTGACCACGATCGGCGCGCCGCGCTCACGCAGATAGGCAAGGGCAGGGGCCTCGCCGTCGAATGCGGCATAGGCGGCGGTGGGGATTCCCATCTCGTCGCACAGCGCTTTCGTGAAAGCCTTGCTGCCTTCGAGCTGCCCGGCGGCCTTCGAGGGCGAAAAACAATCAATGCCCGCCGCCCGCACATCGTCGCCTAGCCCCGCCACCACCGGCGCATCGGGGCCGATCACCACGAAATCGATGGCATTGGCCTTGGCGAACGCGACCACCGCCGCATGATCGCCGGGCTCCAGCGCCACATTCTCCGCGATCGGCGCGGTGCCGCCATTGCCCGGTGCAACGAACAGCTTCTCGAGCCGCGGCGACTGTTTGAGCTTCCACGCCAGCGCATGCTCGCGCCCGCCCGATCCGATCAGAAGTACCCGCATCGCCGCCCTCCGCGGGCTGACTTGACCCATAAGGAGACAAAGCGCAACAGGAGGCATGGCCGAGACGCTGACCAACGCCGCAGAGTTCACCGTTTCGGAGATCGCTCTCGCGGTCAAACGCGCCGTGGAGGACGAATTCGGTCATGTCCGGGTGCGCGGCGAGATCTCGGGCTTTCGCGGCCAGCATTCCTCCGGCCACGCCTATTTTACCCTGAAGGACGATTCGGCCTCGCTCGATGCCGTGGTCTGGAAGGGCACCTGGCCGCGCCTTGCCTTCAAGCCCGAAGAGGGAATGGAAGTCGTGGCCACCGGACGGCTCACCACCTTCCCGCGTTCGAGCAAGTACCAGATCGTCATTGAGCAACTGGAGCCCGCCGGCGCCGGCGCTTTGATGGCCCTGCTCGAGGAGCGGCGCAATAAACTCGCCGCCGAGGGCCTGTTCGCAACCGAACGCAAACGCCCCTTGCCTTACCTGCCGCGCGTCATCGGCGTCGTCACCTCGCCGACCGGCGCCGTGATCCGCGATATCCTCCACCGCCTCGAAGATCGGTTTCCTTCCCACGTCATCGTCTGGCCGGTCCGCGTCCAGGGCGACACCTCCGCGGCCGAAGTCACAGCCGCGGTCGAGGGCTTCAATGCGCTGCCCGAGGACGGTCCCATCCCGCGGCCGGACTTGTTGATCGTTGCGCGCGGCGGCGGCTCCATCGAGGATCTCTGGAGCTTCAACGAGGAAATCGTCGTCCGCGCCATCGCCCAGAGCCGCATCCCTGTGATTGCCGCCATCGGCCACGAGACCGACACGACGCTCGCCGATTACGCCGCAGACCATCGTGCCCCGACCCCGACGGCGGCGGCGGAAGCTGCGGTGCCGGTCCGCTCCGAACTGATCGGGCTGGTCGATGATCTCGGCCAGCGCCTCCGCGTCACCATGCGGCGGCAACTGGCCAATAGCCGTGACCGGCTGCGTGCCGCCGCAGGCGAATTGCCGCGTCCGCTCGACCTGCTCAACATCGCGCGCCAGCGGCTAGATCTCGCGGCGCAGCGGCTCGGCGCGTCGCTCAGCCACCTGGGGCAGGCCAAGCGCGTGAGCTTCGAGCGCGTCGCCTCCCGCCTCAGCCTTCAGACTCTGAGGCAGCGCGGGGATGCTCTGGCGCAACGCCTCGCCGATCTCTCGCGGCGCGGTGACAGCGCTCTCATCCGCTCCGTCGAGCGTAAGCGCGCAAGCTTTGCCACGGTGGCGCGCGTCCTCGATACCGTCAGCTATCGCGCCGTGCTGCAGCGCGGCTTTGCGCTGGTGACCAATGAGGCCAACGAACTCGTTCGTTCGAAAGCCGCCGCGATCCCGGGAAGTGCGCTGACCGTCGAAGTCGCCGATGGCAGCTTCGGGGTCGAGGTCGGAAGCTCTTCACCGCGCAAAAAGGCGCGCCCGCCAGGCGACCCCGGCGGGCAGGAGAGTCTGTTTTAGGGAAGCTACAGCTCGCTCTCGTCGAGCAGGTTCATCGTCACCGCTCCGGCAGGTCCGATGCTGGCACACCAGGCCTGGGTGCCGGTCGAATCCATGGCGCAGCCGGGTGCCGAGTTCTGCGACGCCGGGGTCTGGCTCCAGTCCGACCAGCCGCCTTCCCAGGTCTTGACCCAGAGCTTGTGGCCCGGCCCCATGACGAACACGCGGACGGCATTGGTAGTGTTGACCGCCGATGCCTTGCCGGTGACGGCACCGCCAAGGTCCTCGATTGCAATGTCGACGCCCGTCTTGTGGGTGACGTCGGCGAGCTGCCGCACCCCGGTCGCCGTCGTATCGTAGCAGTGAGCGCCGAGCTTGAAGACTTTGACGCAGGCCAGCGCCGGCCCGATCACGCCGCCGACATCCTGCCAGTCGCTCCAGTTGCCGTCCTCGAGCGTGTTGATGAACAGATGGTTGAGGGGGCCGCGAACGAAAATACGGAGCTGCGTTTTGCCGCCCTCCGAGGTCCGGATGACGCTTGGATCGCTGCTCGCCGCGCCGCCGAGATTGGCCCAGCCGGTCCATTTATTGGCCTTGGCGTCATAGCTCGTCCAGTAGACATTGTTGCCCGGGCCCACTGCCGCGCAGTCGATGCGGGTCGCGGAGCGCGCGGTGCAACTCGGGCTGCTGGTCAACACCAGGGCCCCGATCGGCGCCCAGCCGGTCCAGGTGCCGCCATCGCCGGTCCCGACCTGCGCGTACATCAGGCCGCCCGGCCCGCGGACAAACACGGCGACCGCGTCCTTGCCGGCAAATTTGTAGGCGACCGTCGCCGGGCTTCCGGTGGCCGCCCCGCCGAGGTCAAAGGAATCGACGGCCGCCGCCGGCAGGATATCGAGGGTCAGGATGGCCGCTGCTGCAACCAGATGCTTGAACGACATGTTTTCCTCCGCTTCGGCGGCTCGTCCTATGGCCGCGGATTGGAGGCTGCCATATCCCGGCTTAACGGCAAGGGCCGGAGCGCCTTCATCTGTCGTTCATCCGGTCAGCCCGTTTCCAACCCGAACGATCTGCCCTATATCTCGGTCATGAACATTTACGACAAGGGGTTCGCGCCCTCCGAGGCTACGATCCGCTATCTCGACGGCGACTACGTCGTGGTGCGGCCCGGCAGCTTCGTGCGCTGCGCGGTGACCGGCAAGCCGATCCCCATCGACGAGTTGATGTATTGGAACGTCGACCGGCAGGAGCCTTATGTCGACGCCAATGCCGCGCTCGAGGCGTTCAAGCGCCACGGTCTCAGCGCAAACTAGATGTCCCATCAGCGGCGGCTGCTGTTCGTCTCCAACGGCATCGGCGAAGACTCGATCGCGGCAGCGATCATTCGCAAGCTTCCGGCCACCATCAAGGCCGACGCCTATCCGACCCTCGGCGATGGTTCGGCCTTCCTTGGCATTGCCGAACTGGTTGGCCCGCGCACCAGCCTCGCGAGCAAGGGCTCGCGCGCCTATCGCGGAGCGCTTTGGCGCGACATTCGGGGCGGGGTCCTCGGCACCATCGGTCCGAGCCTCTCGTTCCTCCGCGCCGCGCGCACCGCTTATGACCGCATCGTCGTCATCGGCGACCTCACCATGGTCACCGCCTGCCGTCTCGCGGGCCTCAGCGGCATCACCTATATCGACGTCTATCGTTCTGGCTTCGAGCGCTCGTATTGGGGCGTCGAGAAGGCGCTGATCGCGCGCACCGCCGCCAAGGTCTTCTGCCGCAGCGAAGCCCTCGCGACTTCCCTTCGCACGTCCGGTATCGATGCCGTGGCCGCCGGCAACGTGATGATGGATACCATCCCCTATGGCGACTATGACGCAGGCGCTCATCGCAGCCGGCTCCTCGCCGTGACGCTGCTCCCCGGCAGCCGCGACACCACGATCGACAATTTCCGTATCCATGTCGCGGCGCTTCGGCTGATCCCGCCGCCACTGCGGCCCGATCTCTTCGTTGCGCTCTCGAGCGGCGTCGAACCCGAGGCGCTGGCGAGCATCAGCGGCCTCAGCTTCGTGCCGCCACGAACCGATCAGTCCGCCGATGCCGGAACGCTCACCGGCGATCTCACCTTGAACCTTGCACGCGCGGCTTTGGGCAACCTGCTCGAAGCCTCCGATATCGCGCTGTCGCAGGCCGGCACCGCGACCATCCAGACCGTCGGCATGGGCAAGCCTGTCATTACCATGCGCGCTCGCCGCAATCGCGATGCCCGCATTCGTGGCATCAGCGCGCTCTATGGCGAAGCGCGCATTCTCGTCGATGCAAACCCCGAAGCGGTCGCCGAACCGCTGCGCAGGATGCTCACCGATCCCGCCGACCGCGCCCGGCGTTCGGCAATTGGCCGTGAGCGCATCGGTACACGCGGCGCTATCGCCACGATCATCGCTGAACTCAGCCGCTGACTGACGCGGCGCGCGCAAAAGTGGCATCGGCTTTGCGTTCAGCGACGCGAAGAATTGTCCGCGATTGAGAAGGCCTTCTCGAGCACACGATCGAGGCTGGCCTTCAGCACTTCGGCGTTCTCTTCGTCTGTCGTCCCGTCGGTGAAAAAGAACGGACCCTCGGCAGCAAAGGCGATGGTCGAGAACGGGAAGTTGAACTGCATCCGGTCCCAGATGCGTTCGAGGATTCTGCGGCGCGAGCTGGCAATACCGATGGCAAAGACCGGCCGGCCGGCGTGGCGCGCCATGGCGATGAGGCCCGGGCTCACCTGCCGGCCCGCGATCGGCGGAACGTCGCCGGTCGCTATCGTCGACTTGCCCGATTGCAGCACGCGCAGCATCTGCCGGAAGGCGCGGACGCCCCCGGTGCCGCGGCGCTGGC
Organism: Devosia sp.; assembly: GCA_040081595.1. GTDB lineage: Bacteria > Pseudomonadota > Alphaproteobacteria > Rhizobiales > Devosiaceae > Devosia_A. Next base: position 29,659 of record JBEBGE010000029.1, on the reverse strand, counting down.
GCTCGCTCGCCCCCGAACCTTCGACGATCGAAAATCCGAAGCTTTTGGCGATGCCGGCCGCGAGCCTGCCGTCGGGATGGGTCGAGACCATGATCGCGAAGCGCTCAGGACCAGGAAACAGCGGATAGCCGAGATTGGACTGGCCGTGCCACGAGGTGATCAGCGCCGGCCAGTTGGCGTTCACCCGGTCCCAGAAATCCGGCGGGTCATAAACGACGCGCGAAGTTGCGCGGACAAGGCGCAGATAGGGCGCGAGGAGGAAACGGCCGGCACCGGTGCGCAGCGCAAGTCCGAAAGCACCCGCCTCTGCGGGAGCTTCGGGATCGCTCACGCCTGATCCTCGTCGGGGTCCAGCAGGCGATGCAGGTGAACCACGAAATAGCGCATCTCGGCATTGTCTACCGTCTGCTGCGCCTTGGCTTTCCAGACCGCGTGGGCCGCCGCATAATTGGGATAGACGCCGACCAGATCCACCTTAGTCAGATCCTTAAAGGTCACCCCGTCGATATTTTCGAGTTCGCCGCCAATCACCAGATGCAGCAATTGCTTCTGCGGTTCCTTCTTGGGGCTTTTCACGTCGTGCTCCGTTCCCGGTCCTGTTCGATATCGGGGCAGCCATAGACCCGGATCAGGGCGCCCGTCAGCACTTCTCTTAGCGAACCCTGGGCGAAGGCGGCAAGCGCCCCGTGCCGTACGTCGCGCCGGTTGAACAGCAGCGGGCCTGCACACGCGTCCTCGAAGCCGATGCCGCATTCGGCAAGGATCATCGCCGCGCCGGCAATGTCCCAATCCTGCGCGCCGCGCCGGACCACCGTTGCATCGAGCTTGCCGGTCGCGACCTGGGTCAGCCGGTAGGCGAGCGAGGGATAGGCAGGCCCGCGCGCATAATCGAGCCCCGCGGCCTGCAGTTCCTGGTGCACCGCGCCGGGCGCCGGAATGAGCGGCGCATGGCGATCCGGCGGCGTTTGCCGTACCAGCATTTCGCCGTTGACGCGCGCCCCGCCGCCGATCGACGCCTCATACATCTGGTCGCGGGCCGGCGCGTAGACCACACCGGCGATCGGCTTGCCATGCTCGACCACCGCGAGCGAGACGCTCCAGCTGTCTTCGCCCTTGATGAAGCCGCGCGTGCCATCGATCGGATCGACGATGAAGACGCGCGATTTGTTGAGCCGCTGAAAATCGTCGGCGCTCTCCTCGCTGAGCCAGCCATAGCCCGGGCGCGCCGTCGTCAGCGCCGAGAACAGAAATTTATCAAGCACGATGTCGGCTTCCGACACCGGCGACATATTCTCCTTGGTCCAGGTCTTGAGGTCGCGGCGGAAATAGCTCGAGGCAATGATGCCCGCGGTCACCGCCGCCGTACGCAACAGAGATAAATCGTCTTCGGGACTGGAGAGGGCGCTATCGGGCATCGGTTCCGGCGAAGGGCGCGACCGGCAGAGGACAAAGCCGGGCTTTCCGGCGTGACCGCGCAACGAACATGGGCTTTCGCGGGCCTTCTAGGCGTCTTTGCGCGGCGTGGCAAACATACTCGTTAAGGCATTTGCCGATGCTTTGCTTAATCCCGTCTTGCACCCGGTCACGTCCCGCTAACCCTCCCCAAAACTACCTAAACTTAACCCAGTTTCTTAAGCGCGCCAGAAATCGGCGGGGCTAGATTGGAGGCATAAGAGGGCAAGCCGAAACAATAGCTCTCGAAGTTAACAGGAAGGCGTCTATCCATGGTCCAGCACCTGGGGCTCCAAGGCTCATCGGTGGTCGTGCTGTTCGGCACGCGCAGCGCGGCAACGACCGCGGCTGAACCCTTTACCGCGCGCAAATTCGGGCCTGCCAACGACAACGGCCCCAAGGATCCGGTCAAGACCGTCACGGTTCGCAGGACACTCGAGAAGTCGGGCGTTGCGATCAAGGTCAAAGTGCCGGTCGATGAATTTGTCGGCGTTGCCGTTTCGACCACCATTTCGGAAGAAGGCGTTCTGTCGAGCGCCATCGAATTGGTCCACGGCGATCCCGATTTGAATTATCGCGTGTTCGAGGAAATCGGCAACGGCAACGTCGTCGCCGAATGGCAGAACTGGGGCAAGAAACTCCGCCTGCCGCTTTACATCAAGGCCGGCGACGGCTCGCTCATGCCCTATAGTCAACACGTCGATGGCGTGGCGCTCGGGCTCTCGACCTCGCGCCGCAAGCTTGCCCACGATGCCGAGCGCCGCCCGCGCTTCCTCAACCGGCGCAAGCCAGGCGAAACCGGCGGCAGCTGACAATCGTTGTATCGGGCGCAACCATTCCGGTTGGCGCCCGTTTCTCAATTTGCCGGCCGTGTTTTGCTGCACCCAGACCGCCGGCAAGCGCTATAGCGACCTCCAAGCGCAGTATGGCCCGTCACTTGCCCCCAAGTGGCGGGCCTTTCGCTGTCCTTGGCTAGAGCCAGCGCTCGATGAGAACGGCCAGCGTCAGCGCCAGCCCCACCCAGTTATTGGCCCTGAACCGCGCGAGCGCATTGCCGGGCACTGACCCGTCCAGCGTCATGACCTGCCAGGCCAGCATCAGAGCCGGCACGATCATCAGCAGCACCAGAACCAATCCGCCTCCGCTCAGCAGCCCGGCTGCGAGCCAGCAGGCAAGCGTCGCTGCGTAGAACAACCCGACAATCGGCTTGACCCGCGCGCCGAACAGTCGGGCCGTGGATTTGACCCCGACCAGGGCATCGTCCTCGACATCCTGCAGCGCATAGATCGTATCGTATCCGATGACCCACAGCACGGAGCCCGCGTAGAGCAGCGCCACGGGCATGCCGAGCGTCCAGTTCTGGGCCGTCCAGCCCAGCAGCGCACCCCAGGAGAAGGCGAGGCCGAGGAAGAGCTGCGGCCACCAAGTGATCCGCTTCATGAACGGATAGGTCACGACCAGCACCAGCGACGCTGCCCCCAGGACGATCGTGGTGAGGTTGAACGTGATGAGGATCAGAAGGCCCACCAGCAATTGTACGAGCAGGAACAGAGCCGCCTGCCGCCTAGTCACGTCGCCCGCCGGAATGGGCCGGTTGCGGGTGCGCTCCACCTTGCTGTCGATGTCGGTGTCGATGATGTCGTTGAGCGTGCAGCCGGCCCCGCGCATCACGATGGCGCCCATAAACATCAGCAGCACGTTGACCCAGCCGAAGGACCGCGACGGCTCGGCCAGCGCTGCCAATGCCGTGGCATAGGCGCAGGGCCAGAACAGCAGCCAGAAGCCGATCGGCCGGTCCCAGCGGGCAAGACGCGCATAGGGCCGTAGCCAGCCCGGCGCGAATTGGTCCACCCAATTGCCCGGCTGGGCGTCGGGCATGGCCCGATCGGGTCTTCGGGGGCTTTGCATCTGCCGAAATCCTGTGCGGTAATGCGGGACTTATCCCGCCCAAGCCAAAGCGAAGCAAGATGCCGCGCAGTTACAAGTCGTTCCCACGGCTCTTTGTCGAACCGGACCTGGCGATCGGCCGGCCCGTGACGATCGAGGGCGGCCAGAGCGACTACCTGCTCAAGGTGTTGCGTTTGGCCGAAGGCGACAGTGTGGTGCTCCTCAACGGCCGCGACGGCGCCTGGCTCAGCAAGATCGAGGGCGCCAGGAAGAAGACGTGCAGCCTAGCGCCGGTCGTGCAGATCGCTCACCAGACCCCGCCCTCCGATCTGTGGTTCGGCTTCGCCCCGCTTAAGGTCGGCCGGCTCGACTATCTGGTGCAAAAAGCAACCGAGATGGGTGCCGGCATCATCCAGCCCGTCGTCACCAAATTCACCCAGGCGCGCACCCGGCCCGACAAGCTCAAGGCCTGGTCTCTCGAAGCTGCCGAGCAATGCGAGGTGCTTTCCCTGCCGGTGATCGCACCGGAAGTGACGCTCACGGCCTTACTCCGGACCTGGCGGACCGACCAGGGCCTGCGGCGGCTCATCGTCGCCGATGAGGCGGCGCCCGTCGTGTCGCCTCTCGAAATGGTCCGCTGGATGGATGGCCTTCCGGTTGGGGCTCTGATCGGGCCCGAAGGCGGCTTCTCTGATGACGAGCGCACGCTGCTGCTGGCCCATGATTTCGTCATCCCGGTCAGCCTTGGCCCGCGCATATTGCGGGCTGACACCGCCGCCGTGGCGGCGCTGACGCTGGTTCAGTCAATCATCGGCGATTGGCGATAAAAGAATTGCTTTCGGATCGCGGCTGGCTATTGTCCCGGCCAAACCGGCAGGCAGACCGGTTGGAGCGTGTTTGCGAAGATTGGGTGTCCGGTTTTCCGCCTCGAGCACGCGACCACAAATAGTTTTCTGGGAGTCGCCATGGCCGGCGCCGAATCTTCGCCGTTCATCACCTCGCGTGCGGATCTGATCCAAGCCATGTCCCGCGGCGGCAAGCCGCGTTCGGAATGGCGCGTCGGCACCGAGCATGAAAAGCACGTCTTCCGGAAGAACCCCATCCGCCCCGTCCCCTATGAAGGTGACGACGGCATTCATGCCCTGCTCGAGGGCATCAGGGCTCGCACCGGCTGGACCTATTTCTATGATCGCGACAATCCGATCGGCCTGCGCAACCTGACCCCTGTGGGCGGTATCTCGCTGGAGCCGGGCGGCCAGTTCGAACTGAGCGGCGGCCCGATGGCCAATATCCACGAGGCCGCGGCGGAACTTGACGCGCACCTCGGCGATTGTCACGCCGTCGGCGAGGCTCTCAACATCCATTTCCTCGGCCTCGGCACGACGCCCCTTTGGGCGGTGGGCGAGATCAACAAGATGCCCAAGTCGCGATACGGCATCATGACCCCCTATATGGACAGGGTCGGCAAGCTCGGCACCTCGATGATGTATCGTTCGGCGACGGTGCAGGCCAATCTCGACTTCGCCGACGAAGCCGACATGATCAAGAAGATGCGCGTCTCGCTGGCGTTGCAGCCGGTGGTCACCGCGCTTTTTGCCAACTCGCCCTTCATCGACGGCAAGCCCTCGGGCTACCTGACCTTCCGCTCGCAGATCTGGCTCGATACCGACCGCGCCCGCACCGGCATGCTGCCCTTTGCCTTCGAGGACGGCTTCGGCTTCGACCGCTATGCCGAACACGCGCTCGACGTGCCGATGTATTTCGTCATCCGCAACAAGCAATACATCAACGTCGCGGGCGAGAGCTTCCGTGCCTTCCTCAAGGGCGAGCTGCCGCAACTGCCCGGTGAAAGGCCCACCATCAAGGATTGGGAGGATCATCTCTCGACGCTCTTCCCCGAGGTGCGCCTCAAGCAATTCCTCGAAATGCGCGGTGCCGACATGGGCGACCGCGCGCATGTCCTCGCGCTCCCCGCTCTTTGGGTCGGTCTGCTTTATGACGATGCTGCACTCGAGGATTGCTGGGACCATGTGAAGGCCTGGAGCGTCGAGGAGATGCTCGCGCTTCGCAACGCCGTTCCGAAGACGGCGCTCAAGACCCAGTTCCGCAATTGCCCGCTGAGCGACATCGCCGCCGCCGTCGTCGCCAACGCGCGCGAAGGCCTCAAGCGCCGCGGGCTCGGCGAGGAGATCTACCTCGCCCCGCTCGAAGAGACGCTGGAACTCGGCAAGACCCCCGCCGAGCGCTGGCTCGACAAATATCACGGCGAATGGTCCGGCGATCTGAGCCGCATCTTCGAGGAAGCGGAGATCTAGTGCGGTCTTTGCGGTCCTGAGCCCGCCGTGTAAGCTTCGCTTCAGCGTCGGCGGCGCCAAGGGGAGAAGCTCACGATGATCCGCGGTTTGCCGTTGGTGCTTGCGCTGGCGTCAACTCTGGTGCTTGCGCAACCGGCCTCCGCCACGGATGCACTTCGATGCGTCCAGACCCAGCTCAGCAAACTGAACTACGACATTGGCGAGCCTGACGGCATATTGGGGCGCAAGACGCGCGCAGCGTCTGAGGCCTATCGGGCCGAGATCCTCGCAAGAGACCCCTCATGGCCGCAGCGCCAGTTGGAGGCGGCCAACGCCGTTTCGTGGTGCCGGCAGCTCGGCGCCGACCATTCCGAGCTACATAGATATTTCGAGGAATTGGTTGGGCGGGATTTCCCGGCGTTCAGTGCGGACTTCAATCTCCATCGCGCACGCATCGAGTCACTATGGGACAGGGAATACTATCTCTCCCAGATTCCCTCACTCCCGGCGGGGGTTACTCCGTTGACTCACTACCGGACCGTTGGCTGGAAGCAGGGTCTCGACCCCTCGCCTTGGTTCGATACCTCCGAATATGTCGCGGCCAATCCCGACCTCGACTTCGCCGGCACCAACCCACTCGACCAATACATCCGCTCTGGAATGGACGAGTTGCGCGGCTTTGGAGCCGTGCCCGATGAGAGCGGGTTGATCTTCGAAATCGGTCCGGGTGTCACCAAGAAGCAGGAAGCCATTGTGCGGGAGGCCATGTCGATCTCCCACGACTACCTCGAAAAACACTATGGCGGCGATATTCCGGACGAGATTCGCTCCCACGTCACCGTGAAAGTGGATGGCGAAGGAAAGGGCAACCGCGAACCCGGCAGCAGTATCGACCGCAGCGGACGCGGAGGAAACGCCACTGGGCTCTCGGCGCGCAACGACCTGCTGCCGAGACCCTACCTTGATTTCGGGCATCCAGACACAAACCAGAATACGTCAGGACGCGGCTGGACGCAGCGGAATGAGCAGCTCTCAATGGTCATCCATGAGTACACCCATGGATGGATGCGGATATTCGGCAACCAGTCGATCTACGAGCAACCACTCGGCAACTGGATCAATGAGGGCGTGGCCACCAGCGTCGCCATCAGCGCCCTCGCCGATGCGGGCAAGATGGACCGAAAGGCATGGGACCTGTTCGAAATGCGCGCGGCAATCGACACCGGCGAAGCCGCCGTACCGCTCAAGCAGTTCGGTTCGTCGGTCACCAAGGTCTGGCCGGGGCATATCGGCTACCTCGCCATCGAATGGCTAGTGGCTGAGTCGCCACACGGCAAGATGTCGCTTCGCATCCTCTGCGAGGAAGTCGTCCGCACCAACTCCGTGCAGCAGGCGTTCAAGGCCGCCTTCAATATCGAGATGTACGAGTTCTACGACCAGTTCGAACCCTGGCGGCAGATGATCCTCGCCAATCCGGCACGGGCCATCGCCAAACGTCCGGCGCTCAGGAATATCGGCGAGTAGCGAGCGCCGTGGCGCGCCCGTTCGAGCCGGAACGAAGCCTACTCCGCCGCGATGGGCAGCGGCTCCATACTGTCGAGATTGCCCATCGCCGTGACGATGTGGCTGGCGAGCGCGTCATAGATACCGCCATAGCCGTGGCTCGCCCGCATCAGCGCTATCTGCGCGTCGCGCAGGCGCGGCAGCCGCTTGTCTTCGGCAATCACTTGCATCCCCGGCTGCAGTGCGCTCTCTGGCAGAAAGCCCACCGCGAGATCGGTCAGCACGGCGCTGGTGATCGCCGTGGCGTTCGAGGACGTATAGGCGATGCGATAGTCGCGGCCGATCCGCGTCAGCTCTTCGGTCGCGTTTTCGCGCCAATAGCAGCAGGTCGGGCCGCAGGCGAGCGGCAGCGGATCCTGTGACATTGCGGAGCCGCCATGCGAGGCGACCCAAAACATCCGCTCGGTGCGGAACAACTCGCCGAACTCGCGGTCCGTGCCCTGGGTGAAAACGATGAGATCGTACTTGCCCGCCTTCATTCCGGCGAGCAGCTCCTCGGACGGCTGACAGCGCACATCGACCATGATCTTGGGGTGGGTGCGCTGGAAGCTCGAGAGGATAACCGGCAGCAGCTTGACCGCATAGTCGTCGGGCACCCCGAACCGGATCGAGCCGGCCAGATCCTCGTCCGAGAAGATGTCCATGATCTCGGCATTGGTCTTGAGCATCTTGCGGGCCCGAGAATAGAGCGCCTCGCCGTGCTGGGTCAGCGACACGCCGCGCCCGTCGCGGCTCAGAAGCGGGTGGCCAAGCCGGTCCTCGAGCCGCTTGATCTGCATCGAAACCGCGGATTGCGTCTTGTTCACCCGCCGCGCGGCCTCGGTGAAGCTGCCGCAATCGGCGATGGCGCAGAAGCTCTGCAACTGGTCGAGATCGAGGGGCGAAGTCATAGGGAGGCCCATAACAGATTGTGATGAAGCGAATGATTTCTATTTGTTGGACGAATGGATGTCCAGCCCCTAGATTGTCACCCATCGGCGCTTGCCGATCACATTCCGGACCGGCTCCCCGCCGTCCGCCACGCAGATTTTGGAGACTGAAAATGGCGCTCTTGCTTTCGGGCGAGCGGCCGCAGGTGGCCGCTGTCACGCTCAACCCTATGCGTATGGTTGTCGCCTGGTATGGCAAAGCCCTGGCAGCGCGTTCGCAGCGCATCGCCCTGCGCAGCCTCCTCTCCATGGACGCCCATCGCCTCGACGATCTCGGCATCAATCGCGGCGATCTCTTCGACGCCATGCATGCCGAACCGACCCGCAGTGCCCGCGTTCTGAGCGAACGCCGCGCTGCCCGCGCCACCGATTGGCTCAATCCCTAAGCGGATTGTTCCATCCCGGGGCGGGCCTGCCCGCTCGCTCCGCGTTTCCTGACAACTGCCGGGTCTTCGGACCCGGCTTTTTGTCTCCGGCAGGCCGGACCCACGAAGCACCATAGAGGGAAGTTGACAGGCTTTCCCATTTTGGCTGTGCGCCAAACCAACGACACGTGCTTTCGTTCCGGTTCCACCAGGACGCGAAATGCCCTAGCCTCTCGCCGCATGGGGGTCGAGCCATGCGGATCGGGTCGGCGGTAATTGCGACTATCGTGTTTGCCGGCTTTGCGAGCGGCAGCCTGGCCAACACATTTGGCGACAACGACCTCGACGCGTTGACGCGCGCCGGCACTCCTAACCAGTGCTATCTCAAATCTGGCACTTCGAGCCCGCCCAGCGGCCGCGTATTCGTCGTCCGCGGCGGCAGCAAATACCCGATGGGCTCCGGTGACCTGGTGCTGCACGGCGACATCGCCGTCACCGCTGGCCACCTGTTCCGCAACAATGGCGGCAAAGACAAGCTGAAGCCTGGTGACAGGGTCGTGTTCTCCATCTGGGAGGGCAGTCCCAAGAACTGCCGCCGCGTCGATCATGCGGTCAGCGAAATCATCATCGGCCCCAAGGTCCCGGTCGCCGAGCCGAGCCGCGACTTCGGCGTGCTCAAACTTGAACAGCCCGTAACGGCATACAAGCCTCTCCGCCTCGGTTCGGCAGGGATGGTCAGCAGCGCCCGCGGCGGCGGCCGCATCACCATCGCCGGCTTTGCCGGTCACCGCTCCACCGGCCTTGGCCGCGATTTGACGGTTGTCACCTGCCGCGGCTATCCCATGCCGCTTTGGGATCCGATCTGGACCAGCGCCGCCTCGCTCATGGCCTTCGATTGCGACACAGCCACAGGCATGTCGGGTTCCGCCATCACCGTGGTTGAGGGCGGGACCCGTTATCTCGTCGGAATCGCCCATAGCTCGATGAACTTGAGCGAGGGCAAGAGCTTCAACCTCAAGGACAACTTCAACTTTGGCTATGCGCTGGAGCCAACGCTCGGCGCCGCCATCGCCTGCCTTCACTCCGGTTCGGGCTGCGACAGGTTCGAATATGGGCTGCGGGAAATGCCCTACAAATAGTCACCTGAGCCGAAGCAGCCCAGCCTTGGTCGGCAGGAAGCCACAGCCACGATAGAAACCCTCGAGATGCGGCTCGAAGTCGACTTCCAGCCACTCGGCACCGCGCTCGCGGGCCAGTTCCGTTGCCCGCTTCACCAGCATCGTCCCAATACTTTGCCGCTGAAATTGGGGATGGACTGTGGTGTCGAGCAGGAATGCGTGAACCCCACCGTCCCAGGCCAGGTTCACAAATCCCACCAGCCGCTCACCCTCGAACGCCCCCAGATGACCAAGACTTCTGGGAAGCACCTTGCCTGCGTAGTCCCCGGCGCTGCTGCCCCAAGCGGCCAGCCAGAGCTGCTCAAGCATGTCGTTAGTCGGAAATGGGTCGACCCGAATCTCGATCAAGGCAGCTGGCTGAAACCGTCGCCGAAGCCATTGAGCGACACCGGGATGCCGATTCCTTCTTCAGGCGTCTTGAACACCACGAATAGCGCCGATTTGCCTTCGGACAGCGTTTTCAGCAACGCATCGTCCATCACCACCTCGGCGAGGCAACCGGAGGGCGTGCAGCGGACAAACGCCACCCTGCCCAGGTCGGCGCCATCGACATTGAGACCCAGCCCGTTGGGCAGCAAGACGCCAAGCGGCGCCTGAATGCGCAAAAGCCGCGCTTTGCCGTCGGCGGTCTTGAGCGCCACCACCGCCAGCCCGACATTGGACTGGTTTTCGGCGGTCACGATCTGGATCAGCGAGCACTGCTCGAAGCTCGCGCCCGGCGGCTGGTCGCAGCTGATCTGCCAGTCACCATATTGAGCCTTGACGATGCCTTGGGCAAAACCGGGCAAGGGCAGGGCCGTCAACACCATCGCGATGGCGCCACCCACCAGAAGGCGTGTCATCAGCGTGCTCACTCTACAGCGCCTCCCTGCGGGCAGCTGGCCCGGCACATTAGTTAGACGCGGCACCCGCGCCGCGCAATCGCAAAGCCAGACAGAGCCTGGACAATCAAGGCAGCGGTGAGGCAGGGCCAAAAGCCCGGCTATCGCGCCTTTTGCCGCACGGAACCCGGCTGTGGCGGAATTGCGTCCGCAGTGCCGATGTGGTTTAGACACACTCCAAGCTACAGCGCTCCGAGGTTGAGTCGGGGCGGCTACTTCATGCCGCAGTTTTTCGCCTCAACCTCCGCTGCCAAAACCGGACGAACGGGATCTCAAGGGGGTTATAGGTGACCGGTAAGTTTCTGCGCTTCCTGGGGATGGCGCTTGCGGCGCTAGCCGGCTTCGTACCCGGCCTTGCAATGGCTGCCGCCGGCCGGCCGACCGCCGGTGAAATCGGCATGCAGGACTCCGTGACCCCGCTCATGGACTCGATCCACAGCTTTCACGACGGCATCCTGCTTTGGACTGCTGTCCTGATTTCGCTGCTGGTCCTGGTGCTTCTGGTCATCGTCATCGTGCGGTTCAATGCCCGCGCCAACCCGAAGCCTTCCAAATTCACGCACAACACGCTGGTCGAAGTCGTCTGGACGGTGCTGCCTGCGGTGATCCTCATCATCATCGCTATTCCGTCCTTTGCGGTGCTGACCGATCAGCTCACCATGCCCGACGGTGTGCGCAAATATCTGGGCCCCAATATCTTCTCGTTCGGCGAGGTCGAAGTGCCCGCACCCACAGTCACCGTCAAGGTGACCGGCGCGCAGTGGTATTGGACTTATGAATATGTGGACGCCGGCAAGAGCTTCGACTCCAACATGCTGGACGACGCCACGCGCGAGGCCCAGACCCCGGTGCAGCCGCGGCTGCTCGCCGTCGACAACATGCTGGTCGTGCCGGTGAACGCCACCGTGCGCGTCCAGGTGACCTCGGACCCGACCGGCGTGATCCACGCCTTCGCCGTGCCCTCGTTCGGCATTATCATCGACGCCGTGCCGGGCCGGTTGAACGAGACCTGGTTCAATGCCCGCAAGGAAGGCGTCTATTACGGCCAGTGCCGTGAACTGTGCGGCAAGGACCACGCTTTCATGCCGATTGCCGTCCGTGTCGTCAGCCAGCCGGTTTACGACGCCTGGATGGCGGCGTTGCAGACCGGCACCGTCGCCGATGCCAACGCCACCCTGCCGCCGGTTACCGAGGAGCAGCCGGCCTGAGGGCGCGGCATTCTAAGAGAATAAGGGACAGCCAAAATGGCCGACACACACGCCCTCGAAGCCCATGACACTCACGCGCACGACGCGCATGAGCATCATGGCCACCCGACCGGCTGGCGCCGCTACGTCTATTCGACCAACCACAAGGACATCGGCACGATGTACCTGATCTTCGCGTTGATCGCGGGGGTCATCGGCGCGCTGCTCTCGGGCATGATGCGCCTCGAATTGCAGGAGCCGGGCATCCAGATCTTCCACGGCCTGGCGTCGATGGTTTACGGCTCGTCGGGTGCCGAGGCGCTGGACCAGGGCAAGCACATGTACAATGTGTTCACCACCGCCCACGCCCTGATCATGATCTTTTTCATGGTCATGCCCGCCATGATCGGCGGCTATGCCAACTGGTTCGTGCCGCTGATGATCGGTGCGCCGGACATGGCGTTCCCGCGCATGAACAACATTTCCTTCTGGCTGCTACCCCCGGCCTTCTGCCTGTTGCTGCTGTCGATGTTCTTCGAAGGTCCTGCGGGCGCCCACGGCGTCGGCGGCGGCTGGACCATCTATCCCCCGCTCAGTACCACCGGCCAACCCGGCCCCGCGATGGATTTCGCCATCCTCTCGCTGCACCTTGCCGGCGCGAGCTCGATCCTGGGCGCCATCAACTTCATCACCACCATCTTCAATATGCGTGCCCCCGGCATGACCATGCACAAGATGCCGCTCTTTCCGTGGTCGATCCTGGTGACGGCGTTCCTGCTGCTGCTGTCGCTGCCTGTGCTCGCGGGCGGTATCACCATGCTGCTCACCGACCGCAATTTCGGCACGACCTTCTTTGCGCCCGACGGCGGCGGCGATCCGGTTCTGTTCCAGCATCTGTTCTGGTTCTTCGGCCACCCCGAAGTCTACATCCTGATCCTCCCCGGTTTCGGCATCGTCAGCCACATCGTCTCGACTTTTTCGCGCAAGCCGGTCTTCGGCTATCTCGCGATGGTCTATGCCATGGTCGCCATCGGCGGCGTGGGCTTCATCGTCTGGGCCCACCACATGTACACGACGGGCTTGAGCCTCAACGTGCAGCGCTATTTCGTCGCCGCGACGATGGTGATCGCCGTGCCGACCGGTGTGAAGATCTTCTCCTGGATCGCCACCATGTGGGGCGGTTCGATCACCTTCCGCGCACCCATGATGTGGGCGATCGGCTTCATCTTCCTGTTCACCGTCGGCGGCGTAACCGGCGTTGTGTTGGCCAATGCCGGCGCCGACCGCGCGCTCCACGACACCTATTACGTGGTGGCCCATTTCCACTACGTGCTCTCGCTAGGCGCCGTCTTCGCCATCTTCGCGGCGTGGTACTACTGGTACCCCAAAATGTTCGGCATCATGTACAACGAGACGTTGGCGACCATCCACTTCTGGATCACCTTCGTCGGCGTGAACGTGGTGTTCTTCCCGCAGCATTTCCTGGGCCTGTCGGGCATGCCGCGCCGCTACATCGACTATCCGGATGCCTTCGCGTTCTGGAACCGCGTCTCCTCGGTCGGCTACTACATCACTTTCGCCGGCCTGTTGCTGTTCCTCTACCTGCTCTGGGAAGCGTCGCGGAAGAAGCGCCCGGCTCCGGCCAATCCCTGGGGTGAGGGTGCAACCACGCTCGAGTGGACACTGCCGTCCCCGCCGCCGTTCCACCAGTTCGAGACGCTGCCGCGGATCGATGCCGGTTCGGCCGGTCACTAAGGACAGCGTGTGTGGCACTGGCTGAGGACAATGGCGGCTTTATCTCCATCGCCGGCGGGGCGCGCGTAGAGGACTACTTCGCGCTCCTAAAGCCCCGGGTGATGTCGCTCGTCGTCTTCACTGCCTTCATCGGCCTCTTGCTTGCGCCCGGCGGGGTCAACCCCGTCATCGGCGCCATCGCCATTCTCTGCATCGCCATCGGCGCCGGCGGGTCTGGCGCCCTCAACATGTGGTACGACGCCGATATCGACGCGGTGATGAGCCGCACGCTCAACCGGCCCATACCCTCGGGTCGCGTGGCGCGCGGCGAAGCCTTGGCGCTCGGTCTCATCTGTTCGGCCTTCTCGGTGGCGATCCTCGGGCTCGCGACCAACTGGCTGGCGGCGGGGCTCCTCGCCTTCACCATCTTCTTTTATGCCGTCATCTACACGATGTGGCTGAAGCGCTCGACGCCGCAGAACATCGTCATCGGCGGCGCTGCCGGCGCCTTCCCGCCGATGATCGGCTGGGCCGCCGTCACCGGCGATGTGACGCTTGCGCCGATCGTTCTCTTTCTCATCATCTTCCTCTGGACCCCGCCGCATTTCTGGGCGCTCGCGCTCTACAAGCAGGGCGACTACGGTGCGGCCGGCATCCCGATGCTGCCCAACGTCAAGGGCGAGGCGGCGACCAAACTCCAAATCCTGTTCTACTCGGTCGTCCTCGTCGCCGCGAGTTTCGCGCCCGGCTACATCGGCCTTTCGGGTTGGCTCTATACTGCCGTCGCCATCGCCACCGGCCTCGGCTTCATCTATTTGGCGCTGCGCCTCTTCGTCAGCCGCGAGTCAACAGCGATGAAGAAGCGCGCGCGCACGCTTTTCACCTATTCGCTGAGCTACCTCTTCGGCATCTTCCTCGCCCTGATCGTCGATCGGGTCGGGCACCTCTTGGGATATGTGTGATGGCGCTGCCGCCCGCCAAGCTCAGCGCGGATGAGGAGTTGAAGCGCCGCCGCCGCCGCAATTCCATCGCGCTGGCGCTCGTCCTCGGCTTCCTCGCCTTGCTCTTTTACGCGCTGACCATCGTCAAGATGGGTCCCGCCGTGTTCAATCGGGACCTGTGATCATGTTAACCAGCGCGCTTCCCGCCCCGCCAACCGCCCGCAATCTCCGCGTTGCCGGCCTGCTGGCGCTGCTCGTGGTCGGCATGGTCGGGCTCGCCTATGCGGCGATCCCCCTCTACCAGATCTTCTGCCAGGCCACCGGCTATGGCGGTACCACACGTGTCGCGTCCGACAATCCCAAGGGCGTCATCGCCCGCGACATGACTGTGCGCTTCGATTCCAACGTCGATGGCGGGTTGCCCTGGCGCGTGACGCCATCGCGGCCGATCACCGGCAAGATCGGAACCGTCGAGACCATCGTCTTTGTCGCGAAAAACCTCTCGAACAAGACCGTCACCGGGCAGGCCGCGTTCAACGTGACGCCCGAGCTCGCCGGCTCCTATTTCAACAAGATCGAGTGCTTCTGTTTCACCGAGCAGACGCTCAAGCCCGGCGAAACGGTCGAGATGCCGGTGACATTCTTCGTCGATCCCGATATCGACAGAAACGCCGATCTCGACACCATCCACGACATTACCCTGTCCTACACCTTCTACGCTTCAGCCAATAAGGGAAGCTGACCATGGCCACCGCCGCGACCGCTCACGCCAAGCCCCACCACGACTATCACCTCGTCAATCCCAGCCCTTGGCCGGCGGTTGGCGCGGTCTCGGCCCTTCTCATGGCCATTGGAGGCATTGCCTTCATGCAGGGCCACAAGGGCAACGCCTTCGTTGTGCTCGGCCTCAATATCGCCGGCCCTTGGCTTCTGCTCGTCGGTTTGGCGGGCGTGCTCTACACCATGTATGCGTGGTGGAGCGACGTCGTACATGAATCGGTAACCGGCGATCACACCCCGGTGGTCAAGATGCACCACCGCTACGGCATGATCCTGTTCATCGCCTCGGAAGTGATGTTCTTCGTCGCCTGGTTCTGGGCCTATTTCGACCAGTTCTTCCGCCATGGCGACACCGAGCAGGTGGCCCGCGTCGAGTTCATGGGCCCCACCTGGCCACCGACCGGCGTCGAGCTCTTCGATCCCTTCCATCTGCCGCTGTTCAATACGCTGATCCTGCTGACCTCGGGCACGACTGTCACCTGGGCTCACCACGCGCTGATCACCGGCGACCGCCGCAGCCTGAAGTTCGGCCTCTGGCTCACCATCATCCTCGGCGCACTGTTCACCTGCGTGCAGGCACTCGAATATTCGCGCGCCGGCTTTGCCTATTCGGGCAACATCTATGGCGCGACCTTCTTCATGGCGACCGGCTTTCACGGCTTCCATGTGCTCATCGGCACTATCTTCCTCACGGTCTGCCTTGTGCGCGCCTATGTCGGCAACCTAACCGAGGACCATCACCTCGGCTTCGAGTTCGCCGCCTGGTACTGGCACTTCGTCGACGTGGTCTGGCTGTTCCTGTTTGCCGCCATCTATGTGTGGGGCAGCTGGGGCGTACCGATCCATCACGGCTAGGCCGAAAACCCTTACGACAATCGAGGGGCGCGGCCAGCACCGCGCCCCTTTCGCTTTCTAGCTCGCGAAGTGGTAGACACCATTCATGACCGACAGTCTCGTCTCTCCCTTTGCCGCCGGCTGGCGCTGCGCCTGTCCGCGCTGTGGCGAGGGGGCGCTTTACTCGGGCTTTCTCAAAGTGGCGCCGCGCTGCGAAAGCTGTGGCCTCGATCTCAAATTCGCCGATAGCGGCGACGGACCGGCGGTCTTTGTCATCTTTGCGACCACGCCCATCGTCGTCATCCTCGCGTTCATCACCGAGACGCTTTTTCATCCAGCGCCCTGGATGCATCTCCTCCTCTGGATTCCGGCGGTCATCATCCTTTCGCTGCTGCTGCTGAGACCGTTCAAGGCGACCATGATTGCGCTCCAGTATCAGCGCGACGCGGGCGAGGGCCGTTCGCGGTGACTGACGCTGATGGAGCCGCGGCCCGCCGTCTCGGCTGGGGCTTCTGGTCCTTCATCGCCTTCATGACGCTCTTGATGGCCTTGTTTGTGACGCTTGGGGTCTGGCAGCTCAATCGTCTCGCCGAAAAGGAAGCCCTGATCGCGGCGGTCGCCGAACGGTTGCATCTGCCGCCCGTCGAAATCCCGACTGTCGGCCAATGGGGCGGCATGGATGCCGAGACATTCGCCTATCGGCCCGTCAAGCTCATCGGTACGTTCCGCAAAGACCAGACCATCCTGGTGTTCACCGCGCTGTCCGACGCCAAGGGCAAGTTCTCGGGCCCAGGCTATTGGGCCATGACTCCGCTCGCCCTCGAAGGTGGCGGGACCATCTTCGTCAATCGCGGCTTCGTGCCCCAGGCCGCCGCCGCCAATTTCATCGCCGGCGAAACCGGTACCTCGGCGACCGAGACCGTGACCGGCGTCGCGCTCAATCCCGAAATGGCTGGCGCCTTCACCCCCGGCCCCGGCCGGCCGAGCCGCATCGACTGGGTTCGCAACCCCGCCCGGCTCGCCGCGTTGGTCAGTCCGCCGCCATCGCCTCTCGCCGATTACTTCGTCGATGCCGATGCGGGCGAACCCGGCGCCATCCCCCAGGGCGGGGAAACCGTGGTCGAATTCCCCAACAACCACCTCGGCTATGCCTTCACCTGGTTCGGCTTTGCCATGATCACGCCGGTTCTCTTGGCATTCTGGGTATTTCGGCAAGTGAGGCAGCAGCCCAAAAACATTGCGGCCAGAGGCCTCAACCATTAGGTTGCGCCCGGTTTCAGCAGGACTTCCCATGCAATTCCTATCGACCCGCGGCGAGGCGCCGATCCTCGGCTTCTCGGACGCGGTCCTGTCCGGCCTCGCGACCGATGGCGGGCTCTATCTGCCGCGCGAATGGCCGGTCCTATCCCCCGCCGAAATCGCCGACTTTGCCGGCCAGCCCTATGCCGATGTCGCCTTCGCCATCATTCGCCGTTTTGTCGACGGCGAGATTCCCGATGCGACGCTGAAGGCGATCATCGATGCCGCATACAAGAGCTTCCGCCACCCCTCCGTGACGCCACTGGTCGAACTCGCGCCCAACCGCTTCCTGCTCGAGCTGTTCCACGGCCCGACTCTCGCCTTCAAGGATGTGGCGATGCAGTTCCTGGCGCGGGTGATGGATCATATCCT
Organism: Devosia sp.; assembly: GCA_040081595.1. GTDB lineage: Bacteria > Pseudomonadota > Alphaproteobacteria > Rhizobiales > Devosiaceae > Devosia_A. The sequence goes on along the minus strand of JBEBGE010000029.1, from coordinate 11,963 downwards.
CGCCGAGCGCGGCGCGCGGGCGACCATCGTCGGTGCCACCTCCGGCGATACCGGCTCCGCTGCGATCGAAGCCTTCCGCGGTCGGACAACCACTGACATCTTCATCCTCCATCCCGAGGGGCGGACCTCGGATATCCAGCGCCGCCAGATGACGACGGTACTCGACAGGAACGTCCACAACATCGCGCTCAAAGGCAATTTCGACGATTGCCAGAAGATCGTGAAGGGCCTTTTCGGCAATCAGCGCTTTCGAGAGGACATGCACCTGTCGGGCGTCAACTCCATCAACTGGGGCCGCATCGTCGCGCAGATCGTCTATTACTTCACTGCCGCGGTCTCACTGGGGGCACCTGCTCGCGCCGTCAGCTTCGTCGTCCCCACCGGCAATTTCGGCGATATCTTCGCCGGGTTTGCGGCCAAGCGCATGGGCCTGCCCATCGCCAACCTGGTGATCGCCACCAACTCCAATGACATTCTCGCGCGCACGTTGGAAACCGGCAACTATGAGACCGGCACGGTCACGCCCACCATCAGCCCCTCGATGGACATCCAGGTCTCGTCCAATTTCGAGCGCCTGCTGTTCGAGGCGCTGGACCGTGATGCCTCTTCGCTCAGAAGGTTAATGCAGGGTCTCGGCCAGTCGGGCGCTTTCACGATCCCGTTCAAGGCGCTCGCGACCATCCGCGAGAGCTTCGCCGCCGGCCGCGCATCGGAAGCCGAAACCTCGGCCACAATCGCGCAAACCTGGCGCGACGCGGGTTATCTGCTCGATCCGCACACGGCGGTGGGCGTCTCGGTTGCGCAAAGGCTAGAGCTGGGGTCCGCCCCGGTGGTGATCCTCGCGACCGCCCATCCCGCCAAGTTCCCTGCGGCCGTCAAGGCCGCCACGGGCATTGAACCGGCCCTGCCGCTGTGGTTGGCTGATCTCAACAACCGGCCGGAGCGTTACGACGTCCTGGCCAACGATCAAGGCGCGGTCGAAGCCTATCTCCGCGCCCGGGTCGCGGAGGAAAGCCCGTGAGTTTGCGTTCGACCACCCTCGACAACGGCATGACCGTCCTCACCGACGACATGCCGCATCTCGAAAGCGCGTCGCTGGGCATCTGGGTCAAGGCGGGCTCGCGGTCCGAGAGCAAGCCCGAGCACGGCATTTCCCATGTGCTCGAACACATGGCCTTCAAGGGCACGGCCTCGCGCAACGCGCTCGAAATCGCAAGTGCCATCGAAGACGTGGGTGGCGATCTCAATGCCGCGACCTCGGTCGAGCACACCGGCTACTTCGCCCGTGTGCTCAAGGAAGATGTGGGACTGGCCGGCGACATCCTCTCCGACATCCTTCAGAACTCGCTCTTTGATCAATCCGAGCTCGATCGCGAGCAACAGGTGATCGTGCAAGAGATCGGCGCCGCCCGCGACAATCCCGACGATCACGTGTTCGACCTGTTTCAGCAGGCGGCCTATCCCGATCAGCCCATCGGCCGCACCATCCTCGGAACCGTCGACTCGGTGCGCAGCTTTTCGCCTCAGACCATCCGCGGCTACATGGAACGCAATTACGTGGGCGACCAGATGGTCGTCTGCGCCGCCGGCAATGTCAGCCACGACCAGCTCGTTGACATCGCCAACGACCGCTTCAACGGCCTCAAGGCCGATGGCGCCCCGGCGCCGCAAAAGGCAAAATATGTCGGCGGGCAGGAGCGCCTGCTCTCCGACCATGAACAGGCCCATATCGTCCTCGGCTTCGAGGGCAGGGCCTACAATTCCGATGGCTTCTACGCCGCGCAGATCCTTGCATCGATCCTCGGCGGAGGGATGAGTTCACGCCTCTTCCAGGAGGTTCGCGAAAAACGCGGCCTCTGCTATTCGGTCTATGCGTTCCACTGGGCCTTCGCCGATAGCGGCATTTTCGGCATCGCCGCTTCGACCGGCGAAAAGGAAGTCACCGAGCTGCTGCCCGTCGTTCTCGACGAATTGCGCGGTGCCACCGAGACTATCACCGATGAAGAAGTGATCCGCGTCCGCAACCAGATCCGCGCCGGATTGCTGATGTCGCTCGAAAGCCCGTCCTCGCGCGCGGGCCAGCTCGCGCGCCAGCAGATCCTCTGGGGCCGCCCCATCCCGTTGCAGGAAACCGTCGAGCGCATCAATCGCATCACCGCCGATCGCGTCAAGCACATCGCGCGCCAGATCTTCGACTCGAGCCGCATCTCGCTGGCGGGCATCGGCCCCGTTGCCCGGCTGCCCGATATCGAGTCCATCGCCGCGCGGCTGAAGAACTAGCCCATGCCGCGCCGCCGCGCACCTGAGGACGGGGCACGTTGTAAATGGTGATGCTCAACTGGTTCGCGCGCGACGACTTGCCGGTGTTGCATGGCAAGCACATCTTCCTGCGCAGTCCGCGCCTGTCCGACTACGCGCAATGGCGAGCCCTCAGGAAAGACAGCCGAGAGTTCCTCAAGCCCTTCGAGCCGCGCTGGACCGAAGCCGATCTCAGCCAGCGGGTCTTTGCGGCGCGCGTTCGCCGCGGCTGGCGCGAGGCGCGTGCGGGGACGGACTACTCGTTCCTCATCTTCAAGCCAGGCGCGGCAGGCGATCAGCTGGTCGGCGGCATCACTCTTTCTAATGTGCGTCGCCGCGCCGCCCAGTTCGCCAACCTCGGCTACTGGATGGGAAGGGACTATGCGGGGCAGGGGCTGATGACCGAAGCGGTCATGCACATTCTCCCTTATGTGTTTGAAACCCTTGGCCTTCACAGGTTGCACGCCGCCTTCCTGCCCGGCAACATGGCCAGCCGCCGCGTTCTTGAAAAAAACGGATTTGTGGAAGAGGGCTATGCCGAGAACTACCTGCAGATCGACGGTCGCTGGGCTGACCACGTTTTGTTCGGTCTGACCCGCGAACACTGGGAGTCGCGGCAGCGCCTGGGGAGCGGCGGAAAGCTTGTTTGAGGGGGGAAACCCCGATACCTAGTTTTCCGGTTTGAGACTTGCGGCAGGATCTGTTCTGTTTTGAAGCGCCACCTCTTCGCCCTTGCGGCTGCCCTGACTGTCGCGCTGGGCGCAACGGCCGTGGCATCCGCCTTCGACGTGGTCACGGCGCCTGAAGACGTCAACGCCGTCAACTTCATCTCCGCCGTCGATGTCGTGGCCGGTGCAGAGGGCAAGATCCAGCTGTCCACCGCAGCCGGCGAGGACGGCATCATCCGCCGCATCGAGGTTCTTGCATCGACGGGCGGGACAAATCCCAATTGGGCGCTGTTCGCGCTGCGCAACGATTCCGACTCGCAGGTCGATCGCCTGCTCGTCGCGCCCTTCTTCCATCTGCCCGGCTCGGGCGTCTTCCGGCCCGATCTGGGTTCTGTTCGCATCACCGCGCTGACCCCCTCGGCCGGCATCCGCCCCGAACGCCTGCCTGACCGCGAAGCCGATGTGTTCGAGATCACGCTCGACCCCGGCGCGACCGTCACCTTTGCCGCAGAACTCTCGGGCGGCGCGCTCTCCGAACTCTACTTGTGGAAGCCTGACGCCTATCGCGATTACGTCAACTCCTTCACCCTGTTCCGCGGCGTGGTGCTGGGCGTTGCCAGTCTCGCGGCGGTGTTCCTCACCATCATGTTCGTGGTGCGCGGCCGTGGCATCTTTCCGGCGACTGCTGCCTTTTCATGGGCGGTGCTGGTTTACCTGCTCACCGATTTCGGCGTGCTCGGCCCGCTCTTCAACATCTCCAATGGCGCCGTACAGCCCTTCCGCGCCGCCGCCGAGGCGGGCATAGCCACGACTCTGTTCGCGTTTCTGTTCATCTACCTCAACCTTCATCGCTGGCACCTGCGCTTCCTCACTCTCGCGGTCGCGCTGACCATCGTTTTCCTTGCGCTGTTCGGCTTTGCCTTCTTCCAGCCCGCGCTGGCCGCGACCATCTCGCGTCTCGTCCTTGCGCTGCTCGGTCTGACCGGCTTCTTCCTGATCCTCTTGCTCGCATTGCGCGGCTATGACCGCGCCGTGCTTCTGGTCCCCACCTGGATCATCTACATCGCCTGGCTCTTCTACGCCTGGCTCGTAATCTCGGGACAAGTCTCCAACGACGTCGCCCAGCCCGCCGTCGCCGGCGGCCTCGTGCTCATCGTCATGCTGCTGGGCTTCACTTCGGTGCAGCACGCATTCTCCGAGGGCCAGGTCTCGATCGGCACGTTGAGCGAAGTCGAGCGCCGCGCGCTGGCGCTCACCGGCTCGGGCGACTTTGTCTTCGACTGGAATATCGAGCGCGACCGCGTGTCGGTCTCCGACGAACTCTCGGTGCGTCTCGGCGAACGCCGCGGCGCGCTCAAGGGCGCCATCAAGCGCTGGCTCGACCGCATCCATCCCGAGGACCGCGACCGCTTCCGCACCGCTTTCGATACGCTGGTGGAACTGCGCCGCGGCAAGGTCTCGACCGATATTCGCCTCTCGACCCATGACGGCAATTACCGCACCTTCCGTATGCGCGTGAAGCCCGTGCTCGGCGGCGACGGGCAGGTGACGCGCATCGTCGGCACCATGCAGGACGTCAACGAGGACCGCGCCAGCCGCGAGCGCCTGTTGCACGACGCTGTGCATGACAGCCTCACGGGCCTGCCCAACAAGCAGCTCTTCCTCGACCGGCTGGAGCGCTCGCTGACGCGCGCCAAGCTTCCCAACGGCATCAAGCCCGCGGTCTTCCTCATAGATATCGACCGCTTCATGGAACTCGAGGAGCGCGTCGGCCACTCCGCCGCCGAATCCGTGCTGCTCGCCATCTCGCGTCGCATCGCCCGCGTCATGCGCCCGCTCGATACGGTAGCACGGCTTTCGGGCGACCAGTTCGCGGTGATCCTCGCTTCGGAGGCCGCCGCCGGCAAGATCGCCGAAACCGCCGAGCAGATCAGGAAGGCGCTGAAATCGCCTTTCAATTTCGGCGAGCGCGACCTTTCGCTCACCGCTTCGATCGGCGTCACCATCTATGACGGCAACCCGGCCACCTCCGAGGACGTGCTACGCGACGCCGAGCTCGCCATGTATTACGCCAAACGCCTCGGTGGCGATCGCATCGAGGCCTATCGCGCTTCGGCCCGCTCCATCGCCGCCTACACCCGCGCCAGCGAAGAGGATCTCGACCGCGGTCTGCGCCACGGCGAACTCGAAGTGCAGTTCCAGCCGATTATGGACATCCACTCCGGCCAGATCGCGGGTGCCGAAGCCTTGATGCGCTGGAACCATCCGCAGCGCGGGATCGTGCCGCCCGAGGAGTTTGTGCCGCTCGCCGAGCGGACCGGCATGATCGAGCGCCTCGGCCGTCTCGCCTTCGAACAGGCCGCCGCCCAGACCCGTGAGTGGGTGAGCACGCTGCCGCTCGACGAGGACTTCTTCGTTTCAGTCAACCTGTCGCCGGCCCAGCTTGCAACCGAAACCCTGCTTTCCGACATGCGTGCCCTGGTCAACGAGCACCGTCAGGTTGCGAGCCACTTGAAGCTCGAGATCACCGAGGGCCAGGTGATGACCAATCCCGAGCACTCGGCCTATATGCTCCAGGCCCTCAAGGCGCTTGGCCTCCGTATCGCGCTCGACGATTTCGGCACCGGCCATTCCTCGCTGAGTTACCTCCACCGCTTCCCGGTCGACACCATCAAGATTCCGGCGACCTTTGTGCGCATGTCCGACGACAATGGCATGTCGCACACCCAGGCGCCCATCATCCGCTCGATCGTCGCGCTCGCTCTCGAACTCGATCTCACCGTCATCGCCGAAGGCGTCGAGACGCTTGAGGAAATCGAGCGCCTGCAGCAGCTCAACTGTCACTACGCCCAAGGCTTCGCCTTCGGCGCCGCGATGAGCGGGGCGGACTTGGGAAAGAAGCTTGCGGCGCAGACGGCGCGCTAGGAGCAGGCCGCTAGCTCGATGCATCGAGCAGTTCTCCGATCACCATGAAGCCAACTAGGAGTTGGATTGCTATGAGCAAGGCAAGTGCGGGCCAAAAGAGCACCCTTGCCCTGCCGCGCAACCAAGTCCAGTGCGCAAGCAGGATTGCGGCGAGTGTCGGCGGAACCACGAATGCGTATTGTACGGCGGCTGCGGTGGTGACCCTCAGGAAATCAACCTGCGCCCCAAATCCAATAGTGCCATGGCCGGTGTACGATCCGCTTGTTCCGTAGTCGACGTAAATGTCAAGCGCGAGCAGCACGACCAAGGGTGACGCGGCCCCCGCATAGTGTCGTACTCCTCGGGGTTCTCCGAGAGCGATGTGGACTTGCGAGAACACTGACCAGATCGATATCAATAGCCATATGCCGCCGAACCCTGGACTTAGGTGCCAAGCCCCCTCGTCGTAGGCAAGAATCACGGTGGCCTCATGCAGCTTTCGATCGGGACGGCGCGGTAGAACGTCAGTTCAACGCGCTCTGAATATCGGTCTTGGAAAAGTCTCCGCCTTTGTAGAGGAGAGGCGCGTTCAGCGACTTGGCAAGTGCATAGGAAAAGCAATCGCCAAAATTGAGTTGCGCTTGATTCCCCATGCCCTTGCCATAGATCCGATGCGCCGCGATCGCGATGGCAACTTGAGCTTCGGTAACGGCTTCGACGCGGAACTTGCCCGACTTGAGAAAGCGGGTCAGCCAGTCGTCGGAATAGGCGCGCTGCGTCTTGGTGAGTGTACTGAGCACAATCGACAATTCGAGCATGGTGCCGGCGGAGATGAGAGGAGCCCCGTCATTGGCAATCGCCTCGCTGAGGCGCAATGTTTCCGGCTCTCCCGCGTAGATAGCGACAATGGCTGATGTATCGACAACGATCACGTGGGCAGGCCGAACTCGTCATAACCAATGGCTTCTTCGTCGGTCATCGTTCTTACCACGCGTGCAGAAGACTCGCGGCTCAGCGCCATCAACTGCTGAAGCCGCTTTTGCTTCATGGTGTCCTGCGTGTCGCGCTCGAGTTTTTCCCGCAATGCCGATTTGACCGTGCCACTCAGCGTTACGCTGTGCAGCTTGGCCAATTGTGCTGCCAGCTCATAGATCTCGGGGTCCTTGAGATTGAGCTGCTTGGGCTTGTCGATCTTGCCGTGCCTATTCATGGTAGAAAAGGTACGCCTATTTCTACCATTTTTCAAGTTCACGCATGCCACGCCGCTGAGCTGGCGCGTGTTCCCAAATTTCCCAATTCTAGCGTTTGGGTTGGCTCACTCGTCCATGCTTGCGACAAAGATAAGGCCGGAAGCAACCTGCGCGATGAGGCCGACAATGAGCATGAACCAAAAAAGGATAGGTAGCTTCGTGCGCAGCCAATTCCAATGAGCGAACAGAACCGCGACCAATGTTGGCGCGCGAAAGGTCGCGCATTGCGTGATAGTCGCCGCAAAACTCCCCGGGACATAGAAAAGCGCATGAGCCCAAATCGTACCCAGGCGCATGTTGTATCCACTTCTGCCGAAGTCCACGTAGAGATTGAGTATGAAGAGCGCTGGCAGTGGCGAAATGATCGCCGCATAGTGCAGCCACTTGGGTTGAACTCCGCGAGCAATCAGGGTCTGCGAGAAGAGCGAACCGACTGCGATCAGTACCCAAAGTACAACGATGAAGCCATTCGGGTGCCACGCCCCTTCAGCATAGGCGAGGATCATTTTGGGACGCACACCTACGCATGCCCCGCCGCCCCGCTGAGGCTTGCCCGCGTGATCCCCAACTGCCCGAGCGCCGCGTCATAGCGCTCCTCGAACGGCGTTCCAAACAACAGGCTCCGCGCAAAGGGCACCGTCAGCCAGCCGTTGAGCGCGATCTCGTTTTCGAGTTGCCCCGGCGCCCAGCCGCAATAGCCCAAGGCGAACACGGCGTCGGCGGGCGCGTTGCGGAAGGCCATGGATTTGAGAATGTCGAGCGTCGCCGTCAGGTAGATCTCATCGTTGACCTGGTAGGAATTGTCGTTGGGCAGATAGTCCGGCGAATGCAGCACAAAGCCGCGCCCGCGCTGCACCGGCCCGCCGCGCAGGATTTCGCGATCGCGGATCGATGAGGGAAGGCGGATGATCTCGTCATGGCCACCCAGGCTCAGCTCTTCGAGAATATCGGCAAAGCGCATATCCTCGACGGTCTGGTTGATCACGAGGCCCATCGCCCCTTCGTCGGAATGGCCGACCACATAGATCACGGTCTCGCGAAAGCGGTCGTCGCCCATGGCGGGCATCGCGACGAGAAACTGACCTTTGAGCGAATTCATCGCGGTCCTCACTGTGCCAATCTAGCTGACCGGCGGACTTCGGCAATATGCCGTTCACGCAGGCCTGATCTCTTGTGCGTTCAACCTTGCCGGCTTCTGCTATATCGGGGCGCTATGTCGAGACTTTGGGTTTTCCTTGTTGTGACGTTGGCCGCCTCGCCGGCCTTGGCCGCCGCCACGCCCTGGCAGGAGCTGGCACCGGGCGTCCGTGCCCGCCTTATTTCGGGCGACACGATTTCGGGCGGCAAGGCGCTGGCGGGCCTCGAGCTCGATATGCCCGAGACCACCAAGACCTATTGGCGCCTTCCGGGCGAGACCGGCATCCCGACCGAGATCGATTTTTCGGCCTCGACCGGCATGTCGGGAGCAACCATCGCCTGGCCGTTCCCCCAAATCGACCGCAGCCAAGGTTATCTCGATTTCGTCTATTACGGGCAGCTCGTCCTGCCCTTCGAGCTTTCGGTCGACGAAGCGGGTGCGGTACTCAATGCCTCGGTGACACTCGGCGTCTGCGACGAAGTCTGTGTGCCGGTCATGGCAAGCTTCAGCCTGCCCTTGGGCGCGAGCCCCGATGCCGGCCAATCCATCCGGATCCAGCAGGCGCTGGCCGCAACCCCTATCGAGTGGGACCGGGCCTCGGTTCCGTTTGCGGGTGTCGAGGCAAACCCATCCGGCACCGGGCTCCTTCTCTCCTATCCGCACCCCGACATCGATCCGGTCCAGATCATCGCCGAGACCGGTGCGAACGGGCAGATTTTCGGAGCGCCCCAAAAAAGCCCGGAATCCGCCATAGTGGAAATCCCCTTGCTCGGGGGAGCAGACGGACAAGCGCTTGCGGGCCAATCCGTTCAACTGACCTTCATGACGGCCGCCGGGCCGTATTCGGTGACGCGGAGCATCTTGCCCGCGACCAATTGAGCCGCGGCCCCTTTCGGATGCTCTGATGATCAAGACCGGCGACCGTGTTCCCTCCCTTCCCGTTCGGCTGGTCGAAGCGGGCGGCACCAGCGAAACCGATACCGGCGCTATCCTCGGCAAGGGCCTCGTCGTCCTCTTTGCCGTGCCTGGCGCCTTCACGCCCACCTGCGACACTAGCCATCTGCCCGGATTCGTCGCCAATGCCGGCAAACTCAGGGCTTTCGGCGTCGATCGCATCGTCTGCGCCGCAGTCAACGATCATCACGTGATCCGTGCGTGGGCGGAGCGCTCGGACGCGCTGGGAGCCGTCGATTTCATCGCCGATCCGCATGCGGCTTTTGCCGAGGCACTGGGCCTTGCCAAGGATTTCCCCGATTTGGGGCGGCGCTACGCTCGTTTTGCCATGATCTTGCGCGATGGAGTCGTTTCGGACCTGTTTGTGCAGGACGTCAAAGGGGTCACCGTCAGCGGCGCCCCCGCCATTTTGCTGGCCTTGCAGGGCGTCAGCGCTTAAAGTCGAAGGGCTCGGGGGAGTAAAGTTGCAGTCAGGTCTTCACACATCGATTTTCCGCCTGTCCGCCGTCGCCTTGCTGGCGACGGGGCTGTCCGCCTGCACGATGGGCAATATGTTCGCAGCGGCGCCCGCCGGCGCCGATACCCAGCAATTGCAGAACGCCACTGCCACCCCGGATGAAATGGCGGTCGCGGCCAATGTCATGCCGGCCATCGCCACCGAATGCCCGCCCATCAAGGTGCGTCCGGGCCTCGAGTCGCTGTTCTTTTACGGCAAGGGCAAGTCGGGCGATCCGCGTGACCTGCAATACCAGGCCGTCATCGAAAAGCAGTCGCGCAATTGCGTCGTCTCGAACGGGCTGATCACCGTCGAAATGGGGGTCGCCGGGCGGCTCATGCTTGGTCCGGACGGCAACCAGACCAATGTCGAATTGCCGCTGCGCTTCACCGTCGAACGCGACGACACCGCGCTCTTCTCCGAGGTCTATCAGATCCCGGTCGCCATCACGCCGCCGGCGCAGGCATCCGAGTTCGTCAAGGTCGTGCCAAACGTCTCGATCCCCTATATCGGCGGCGAGAATCTGGTGATCTGGGTCGGCTTCGACTCTGGACGGGGATAAGGCTGGGCCGCGATTGACTCTCGGGGCCCGGCGGCCTCAATTGAAACTCGACTGCGGGAGACGTCCTGCCGGCTAGCCGGCAGGAGGCCGAAGGCGCAACCGCCCCGGAAACGCTCAGGCAAAAGGACCGCAAGTTCGGACGACTACTCTGGAAAGAGAACCATTAGGTTCCACCGAAGGAGCAACCGGAGCATAGGCTCTCCGGGAAATCTCTCAGGTTAGCGGACAGAGGGGGCACGGCGCGTCACGCGAGTGGCGGGCAATCGTGCAACCGACCGCGGAGTTCCAGTGTCCGACCCGTCCGAAGTTCCGCTCAAGACCGTCGTCCTCAACGATGAGCACCTCAGGCTCGGCGGCCGCATGGTGCCGTTCTCGGGCTACTCGTTGCCCGTCCAATATCCGACCGGCATCGTCTCCGAACACAAATGGACCCGTGAGCACGCAGGCCTTTTTGACGTCTCGCACATGGGGCCAAGCTTCGTCGTCATCGAGGGCACGCCCGATACGCCCGATGCCGGCCACGCGGCGGTCGCCTCGCTGCTCGAGCCGCTTGTGTCGGGCGACATCGCGAGCCTCAAGCCCGGCCAGCTTCGCTACACGCTGCTGCTCAACGAAACCGGCGGCACGCGCGACGACCTGATGATCGGCCGCTCGCCGCGTTTTGGCGGCGCGCTCTATGTCATCGTCAATGCCGGCACCAAAGACGACGACTGGGCCCATATCGCGGCACATCTGGACGGCCGCGCCAGGCTGAACCGCGCCGATGACGGCGCGCTGCTGGCGCTGCAGGGCCCTGAGGCCGCCGCTGTTCTCGAGGCGATCGTCCCCGGCGTCGGCGGCTTGAGCTTCATGCACTATGGCCCCTTCGAATGGATGGGCAAGCCGCTCATCATTTCGCGCTCCGGCTATACCGGCGAAGATGGCTTCGAAATCCTCTGCGACGCAGAACGCGCGCCCGCGCTCTTGAACGCCATTCTGGCCGACGCCCGCGTCAAGCCGATCGGCCTCGGCGCCCGCGACAGCCTCCGGCTTGAAGCCGGCCTGCCGCTCTATGGACACGATCTCGACGAGACCGTCTCCCCCACCGAGGCGGGGCTCAATTTCGCCGTCAGCAAGCGCCGTCGCGAGGTAGCCGATTTCCCCGGCGCATCCCGCATCCTCAAGGAATTCGGCGGCGACCTTAGACGCATCCGCGTCGGCCTTTTTGTCGAAGGCGCCCCGGCCCGCGAAGGCGCCGAAATCCTCGACACCTCCGGCGCCGCCATCGGCCGCATCACCTCAGGCGGCTTCTCCCCCTCGCTCAATCGCGCCATCGCGCTCGGCTTCGTGCCACCCGTTCATTCGGCGCCGGGCACGAAGCTCCAGGTCTCGGTTCGCGGCCGCATGCAGCCCGCCGAAATCACCACGCTCCCCTTCGTTCCCCATCGCTATGTCCGGAAGGCCAATCCATGACCATCAAATACACCGAGGATCACGAATATATCCGCGTCGAGGGCGCGACCGGAACCGTCGGCATCACCCGATATGCGCAGGACCAGCTGGGCGACATCGTCTTCGTCGAACTGCCGAGCGTCGGCAAGAAGCTGAAGAAGGGCGACGAGGCGGCTGTCGTTGAATCCGTGAAAGCGGCATCGGAAATCTATGCGCCGGTCTCGGGCACAGTGACCGAGGTCAATCTCACGCTCACCACCGA
>JBEBGE010000028.1:0-40200 GCA_040081595.1 Devosia sp. | reverse complement strand
AACAAAAAGCCCCGCGCCATCCCCGTCTGGGGCGGCGCAAGGCTTAACTTGAGGCCTCGGGAAAGGCTAGGCGCGGATTTCTAGGTGGTCGGGCTTGCGAACCGGAAAAGTCTGCAACTTTTCCTGCGCACCTCGACTTAGGCAACCCGCGCGGCGGTGGTGGCTTCGATCTCGCCGAGATAACCGAGCGCCTTCTTGCTCTGCGCGATAAGCGCGGCAAAAGCTGCGGGCTCGGTGATGGCGATATCGGAGAGAACCTTGCGGTCCACCGCAATCTCGGCCTTCACGAGGCCGTCGATAAATCGGCCATAGGTCAGGCCATGCTCGCGGACGGCAGCGTTGATGCGCTGGATCCAGAGCGCCCGAAAGCTGCGCTTCTTGGCGCGGCGATCGCGATAGGCGTACTGGCCGGCCTTGTCGACGGCGGCCTTGGCGGCACGGATGGTGTTCTTGCGGCGGCCGTAAAAACCTTCGGCAGCCTTGAGAACTTTCTTGTGGCGAGCGTGGTTGGTTACGCCGCGTTTAACTCGGGACATCTTTCAGCTCTCCTTAGCGATTATACGGCATGTACCACTTCACCAGACTCTCATCGCCCTTCTGGAGGATTTTGGTTCCCCGGTTGCGGCGGATGTAGTCGGCGTTGTGGCTGGAGAGCCGGTGACGTTTGCCCGCGACGCCGGCCTTTACGCGGCCGGTCGCAGTCATTTTGAAGCGCTTCTTGGCGCCTGACTTGGTCTTCATCTTTGGCATTTTGCGGTCCCTGAGTTTGGGTGCGGGTCCCTTGCGGACCCCGCGTTCTGGATCGCCACGGCATGCCTGTCGGCCGGGCGGTCCGGTTTGGAGCGTTCTCGGGAAAAGTGGAAACCGCTTTTCCGGTTCGAGAACGCGACGTCTAAAACCGGAGTGCCCGCTTTCGCGGGCGCTCTGGAAGTGGGCTCTATAGTGACAAGTGACCGGGCTGGCAAGCCTCAGGCGGTCTTGAGGCCTGCGACCAACTCGTCGATCTGGTCCAGCAGCATGTTCCGCTCGGTGCGGCTCAGTTCGGCCAGCGCCTCGCGGTTGATCCGTGCCGCCGTTTCGGCCGCCTCGGGCAGCACCGACCGCGCTTTGTCGGTCAGAAACAGCCCCTGCGAGCGCCCCGCCTTGGTCTGCCGGGTAATCCAGCCCTCGGCTTCAAGCCCATTGAGCGTCCTGGCGACCCCCGGCTGCTCGACGTCGAGCCGTGTGACCAGGTCCTTCTGCGTCATGCCCTCGTCGCCGGCGATTTCGATCAGCGCCGAAAACTGCGCCGGCATCAGCCCCAATGGCAGCAAAGCATCGCGCATTCTGATGGCAAGAAGTCGCGCAAGCTGCGCCGCCTGGAAACCGAGTGTCTGCCGCTGATCGAAGCTCATAAGGCGTTATATAGCAGAGAATCCTTACGAAAATCAAAAGGTGGGCGGAGCGGGTTGTGGATTCTTGTGCTTTGCCCGGCCCCTTGCTGGTCTGTCATCGACGCGACATGCGCCTGCAACAAAGCGCTGCGACTTCTCTCCCACCATTCGAGGCTTGGGAGAATCAGATGAATACCGACATTTCCACCTTGCGCGCCCTGGGTCGCGGCGCCATCGGCCTTATCGTCCTGGCGTTGATCGTGCTGCTGCCCCGGCCCGCCGGCGCTCAGGAGCTGACCGACGCGGACAAGGCAATTTCCAACATTGTTGCGATCGGCGATCCCGCCGGAATCGCGCCCGCCGCGTGGCTCGGCGCGACCCCGCATTTCGTGATGGTTGGCACGTTCAAGGGCTATTCCTTCAACATCCAGGCGACCGACCTCAGCGCGATCCCGGACATTTCCGTGGAAGCAAAGCGTGAATACCGCGCAGCCGAGGGCGGTGGGCTCGACTATGTCGACTTCGAAATCGCCGCCGACCTGACCACCAACGGCATCGAACGCGGCATCGAGCTCGAATTCGAAAACGCCGACTTCGCCGACCACCCCGTGCCTTCGAGCTTCGCGTTGAAGGACGCCGAGTTCCCCGAGGGCCTGTTCTCCAACATGGAGCTGCAGATCGAGTGGGAATGGGTCGAAAAGTCCGTGATCGTCAACGAGGAACAACTCTACACCGACGGAACTCTCATCATGGCGCATGAAAGCGGGGACAAGGCCGCTGACGCTCGACCCCCACCGGCATGATCGGTGGCTTTGTCACCGGTACGTTCCAGGGCATGCCCATCGCCATCTCGTTCACCGCGCCGGTCACCGAGGCCGAGATCGATGATTGACCGGCGCTCGGCGTTTGCACTGGTCGCGCTGGCCCTGATGGTCAACGCGGCTGATGCCGCGGAGCCGAAAGCCGGCATGGTGACCGCCATACTCGAGACTGAAAAGGTCGATGAGGATCCGGACGATCCGGCAATCTGGGTCAACCGCGCCGAACCGGCCCGTAGCCGTGTACTTGGTACCGACAAGGACTACGGACTGCTGGTCTTTGACCTCGAAGGCCGGATCCTCCAGCGCTTTGCCGATGGGCGGCTCAACAACGTCGATCTCCGCGACGGCGGGGCGTTGGGCGGGACCGGGCTGACGCTGGTTGCGGCCAGCAAGCGCGAGAACAACACCATCGTCTTTTACACCATCGACGCAGACGGAGTGGTGGCCCACGCCCAGCCCTTCGCCTTCCCCGGCTCGCCGGTCCCGATCGACGACGATATCTATGGGATTGGCTTGTATCGGGATTGGGCTGGCGGGCTCTCCGTGGTCGTCAGCTTCAAAACCGGCGACGTCGTTCAATGGATAGTCCGGGAAACGCACGGCATTCTGTCGCTCAGCTTTGCCCGGCAATGGAAAATCCCGAGCCAGCCGGAGGGCGTTGTCGCCGACGATGGCCTCGGGCTGCTCTATGTTGGCGAGGAAGATCGAGGGATCTGGCGCTTCGATGCCGATCCTTCGGCCTCAACCGAAGGCGTTATGGTCGACAAAGTCGGCTCGAGCTGCCTGCCGGTCGATGATGTCGAGGGCCTGGGCATCCTGGACCTTGGCGAAGATGACGGGTATCTCGTCGTTTCCGCACAGGGCGTCAATCGCTATGCCCTTTATCCCCGCAAGCCCGACGCGTTGGGCGTCCAGCCCTGCATCGGCAGCTTCGGCATCGGCACCGGTGCAACCGATCCGGTGGGAGAGACCGATGGCCTCGATGTCACCTCGGCTTCGCTCAACGGCAATTTCCCACGTGGACTGATGGTCGTCCAGGACGATCGTAACGAGGGCTTCTCGCGCAAGTTCAAATACGTGTCATGGGCCGATGTCGAGGCAGCGCTCGGCCTGCCTCGTTAGCTCCCGTTGGTGCAGGCAATTTGGGCGGCCCTCGGGGCCGCCCTTGGTTCATTGGCCGGTCCGCCGCCGCTTACTTGGGCGCCAGGACCATCACCATCTGCCGGCCTTCCGAGCGTGGCGAAGATTCGACCTTGGCTTTGGATTCGAGCTCGGCCTGCACCTTGACCAGAAGCGACATGCCCAGTTCCTGGTGCGCCATTTCGCGGCCACGGAACCGCATGGTGACCTTCACTCGGTCGCCATCGTCGAGAAAGCGGTGCACCGCCTTCATCTTGGTTTCATAGTCATGCGTGTCGATATTGGGCCGCAGCTGGATTTCCTTGACCTCGATGACCTTCTGCTTCTTGCGCGCCTCGGCAGCCTTTTTCTGCGCGGCGTACTTGAAACGGCCAAGATCGAGCATCTTGGCGACCGGAGGTTCGGAATTGGCGGCGATAATCACCAGGTCGAGGCCCTGTTCCTGGGCCTGCGCGAGCGCGTCGCGCGTCTTGATGGCGCCCTGGTTGACGCCTTCGGCATCGATCAGCTGAACTTCGGCGGAAGTGATATCCTCATTGGAAATCGGCCCACCTTTCTGGGGGGCAACGGGTCTCATGGGTCGGCGAATGGCAGATGTCCTTCTGCGGTTGATACGAAAGGGTCGGAAAGCGCCGCTAAAATCATGACTCGACCGCGATAAGTCAACCGGCAAACGCTGCGCTTTGCTTTGTGGACAACCAAATGCCAATGCCTGTGGCCCCGCAACCCCTTGGATAGTGCCAATGCCGCAACTTGAGACGATTTCCGTAGGAGCGGGTGCCGAGGCTCGCCAATTGGCCGTAATCCGGCGCCCGGGGCGTGGTCCAGGCCTGTTCTGGCTCGGCGGCTTTCGCTCCGAAATGACCGGCTCCAAGGCCAGTGCCGTCGATGCCTTCGGCGAACGGGAAGGTCGGGCCGTCACCCGCTTCGACTATTCCGGCCACGGACAATCGGGCGGCGATTTCAACCTGGGGACCATCTCCCGCTGGCTCGAAGAGGCCCTGGCGGTCTTTGAAACGACCGAGGGACCGCAGATCGTCATCGGCTCTTCGATGGGCGGCTGGCTGGCCCTGCTTCTGGCCCGGGCATTGAGGGCCAAGGGCGGTGGCAGGCTGCACGCCCTGATTCTCATCGCTCCGGCGGTCGACATGACCGAAGACTTGATGCGGGTGCAGTTCACCCCGGCCCAGCTCACCGCGCTTGAAGGGGATGGCTTCATCGAGCAGCCTTCGGACTACGGCGAGCCCTATCGCCTCAATCGCACGCTGATCGAGGATGGCGGGCACCACCTGCTTTTTGGCCGGGGCATCGAGACGGGCTGCCCGGTGACTATCCTGCAGGGTGGGCGCGACCCCGATGTGCCCAAGGAGCATGCGCTCAAGCTTGTGCAGCATCTCCTCACCGATCCGGTGACCTTCACCCTGATCCCGGGTGGCGATCACCGTCTGAGCCGCGACGAAGACCTCAAACTGCTGGACGCTGCAATCGCCCGCGCCTCCGGAATTTAATCGAACCGGAGTCTGGTCTTCTGCGTTCCATCCGGCTCGAAATTGTCCGGGCTGAGCCAGCGCTCATACTCGGCCCTCAGCTGCGGCCAATCACCATCGAGCATGGCGAACCACGCGGTGTCGCGGTTCTCACCCTTGACGATCATGTGCTGGCGGAACACGCCCTCAAATTGAAAGCCGAAGCGCAGGGCCGCCGCTTTGCTCGGTGCGTTGCGGTCATTGCATTTCCATTCGAAGCGCCGGTAGCCCAACTCGTCGAAAACGTATCGGGCGTGCCGATAAAGCGCTTCGGTGGTGACGCGGGTGCGCGAGATACGCGGGCCCCAATAGATATTGCCGATCTCGATTACCCCATGTTCGGGCGTGATCCGCATCAGCGTTTGTCGTCCCTCGGCCTTGCCGGTCTGCTTGTCGATGACGGCGAACATCAGCGGATCGTCGAGCGCTGCCGCCTTGTCGACATAGCTCGCCATCTCGGTCACCGACTGCGGTTGCGTATCGAACAGGTAGGCAAAGCGGCTTTCGGCATCTCCAGTTCGTGCGGCGTCGAAGAGATCGGCAACATGCTCCGGTCCGACCGGCTCGAGCCGCGTGTACTGGCCGTCGAGAACAACCCGCAGCGGCGGTCCGGATGCCGGACGCGGCGCGCTCATCTCCCACCTTCGAGGATCGCATCGAGCCCCTCGCGGTAGGTCGGATAGCGCAGCTCGATCCCCAGTGCCGCTTTGATCGCCTTGTTGGAGACACGCTTGTTGTCGGAGTAAAAGCTCCGCGCCATCTCCGTCATCTCCGCCTTCTCGAACGCAATCTCCGGTGGCAGGGGCAGGCCAAGTTTGTGTGCCGCATAGGCGACGAGGTCCTGCGGCGGCGCCGGCTCGTCATCGGCCAGATTGAACGTGCCGCCCAGCTTTCCCCGGGCCGCCAAAGCGGTCACGCGTCCGATATCCTCGACATGAATGCGGTTAAAGACCTGATCTTTCTTGACGATGCGCCGCGCCGTTCCTTCCCGCAGCTTATCGAACGCCGACCGGCCCGGTCCGTAGATGCCGGCAAGCCGCAAGACCAGCAGCGGTACACCGCGCCTCCTGGCATAGTCGCGCCATTGCTCCTCGACGACGACACGCTGTTTGGAGCGCTGGTTCACCGGTCGCGTCGGCGCGCTCTCATCGATCCAGGCGCCACCGAAATCGCCATAGACGCCCACAGTCGAGAAGTACCCGATCCATCCGAGATCGCGCGCTTGATCGAGATCGGGTAGGTGGAGATTGTACGCTGGATCGCCCGCTTCGCCCGGCGGGATCGAGAGGATGACGTGCGTTGCCTTCCGCAAATCCGCGCCAAGCGTTTCGCAGCGTTGCGTGCCATCGAACAGGTGCAGCCGATAGGGGCTGTCGGCGAGCCGCTCGATCTTTTCCTCGTTGCGCATCGTCCCTGAGATCGGGATCGCCGGATCGATCGATTGGTGGAGGGCCTTGGCGGTCGCCAGCGACGAATAGCCCATGCCGAAAAAGAATACGCCCATCACGAGTCCAGCTTCTGCGACCATTCCATTTGCACGCTCAAGTCGGCTTCGTGCGGCAGAAACGCAAGCCGCAGACGCTCGCTGATCTCCGGTCTCGCCAACCGCCGTATTGCCCACACGGCAGCACCGCGGACCAACGGATCGCCGTCCCCGAGCCGGGCTTCCGCCGGCTCCAGCAGGTCGTCGCTACCGCTATTGCCGATCGCAATCAGCACATTGCGCAGGAACCGCCCATGCCCGATCCGTTTGATCGGCGAGCCGGCAAACAGCTTGCGGAAAGCCCCATCGTCAAGCGCAACCAGCTCCACCAGCTCCGGCGCATTGAGCTCGTCCCGCGCCTGCAGCTTTGCCTCGCGGGACGTCGAGGCGAACTTGTTCCAAGGGCAAACGGCGAGGCAGTCGTCACAGCCATAGATGCGGTTGCCCATGGCCACGCGGAACTCGAGCGGGATCGGTCCATGATGCTCGATATTGAGATAGCTGAGGCATCGCCTGGCATCGAGCTGGAACGGCGCCGGGAAGGCATTGGTCGGGCAGATGTCGAGGCAGGCCTGGCAGGTGCCGCAACTCTCGGGGTGAGGTGCATCGGCGGCAAGCTCTGCACTGACAAAGATCGCGCCCAGAAACAGCCACGAGCCAAACTCTCGCGATACCAAGACAGTGTGTTTGCCCTGCCAGCCGATACCCGCGGCTTCGGCCAAGGGCTTTTCCATCACCGGCGCGGTGTCGACAAAAACTTTGACTTCGCCCCCCGTGCGCCGCGACACCAGCCCCGCCAGCTCCTTGAGCTTGCCCTTGATGATGTCGTGATAGTCGCGGTTGCGCGCATAGACCGAGATGGTTCCGCGTTCGCGCTGATCGAGCGTCTTCATTGGGTCTTCGCTGGGGCCGTAATTGACCCCCAGCATGATCACCGAGCGCGCGCCATCCCACAGCGCCTCTGGACTGGAACGGCGTTCCGCCGTGTCCGCCATCCAGTCCATTCCGTCCTGCCATCCGGCATCGAGCGCGGCGGCAAGACGGGTCTTCAGTTCCGGATGGCCGGCAGCAGGAGTAACGCCAAACGCATCAAAGCCAAGCGCCCTGGCGCGCGCCCGGAGTTCGGCGACCAGCGCCTCAGAAGTCGAGATCGGCATAGCCGGCCGCCGCGGGCATGCCTGCCACCCGGTCGTTGAGCAGCGTACGGAAAGCCGGCCGCGATTTGATGCGGGCATACCAGTTGCGCGTTTCGACCGAACTGTCCCAGGCAACGTCGCCCAGATAGTCGAGCGTACTCAGATGTGCCGCCAGCGCAAAATCGGCGAGCGTCATCGCCTCGCCCGCGAACCATTGGCGTGTGGCCAATACCCAGTTGAAGTAGAGCAGGTGCTCGGTGAAATTGGCCTTGGCGACGCGCAGCACGGCGGGGTCGGGCGTCGCGCCGCGCCGGTCGCGCTTGATGATCTTTTCCTCGATCACATAGCTCGTCACTTCGTCATTGAGCTTCATCAGCGCCCATTCCGTCAGTCGCCACATCTCGGCGCGGTCCTTCGAATGGGCTGGAAACAGCCCCGCAACTGCGCTGGGCGAATAGCGCTCTTCGATGGCATGGATCACCGCAAGCACACCCACCGCCGGGGCTTCTCCGTCCTCGAGCAGGATCGGCACCGTCGCCGCGGGATTGAGTTCCAGCAGATGCGGCTCACGCGTCCAGGGCTTGATGTCCTCGAGATCGATCGCGATTCCGTATTCGGCGAACATCAGCCGCGCCAGGCGCGAAGCCGGATCGAGCCGGTGTTGCAGAAGTGTCGGCATTACCCGTTATTCCTTGGCGCCGGGCGGGCATGGTGCGCCACGGCAAATCAGCATAGTGAGCACAGAGCGTGCGGAAAACCGGCCGTCCGGGACTTACGCCAGGCCTATACGTCGGCATACAGAGGCGCGAGGCCCGCAAGGCCCCGGATGAGTAGGAGATCAGATGAGCCCCGATCAAGGTCTTTTTGCGCCGGCGATCCTGGGAGTCCTCGAGGGCCTGACAGAGTTCCTGCCGGTTTCGTCCACTGCCCATCTGTTGCTGGCGGGCCATTTCCTGGGCTTTCAGAGCCCGGGCCGGGTGTTTGAGGTTCTCATCCAGCTTGGCGCCATCATCGCCATTGTCATTGTCTATTTTGGCCGCCTGCTGCGCATTGCCCGCGACGCCATCGGCGGCAACCGGGGCGCCTGGCGCTTCATTGTCGGAATAGTCCTCGCGGCGTTCCCGGCCGCTATTGCGGGCGTGTTGCTGCACGATTTCATCAAGGGCGTGATCTACGAAAGCCCGATCTTCATCTGTTCGATGCTGATCGTTGGCGGGCTGATCCTGCTCTGGGTGGATCAGCTGAAACTGACCCCGAAATATACCGATATCTATGCCTATCCGCCGCTGACCTGTTTCCTGATCGGGCTGTTCCAGATGCTGGCGCTGGTTCCCGGCGTGTCGCGCTCCGGCGCCACCATTGTCGGCGCCCTGTTGCTCGGCACCGACAAGCGTTCCGCCGCCGAGTTCAGCTTCTTCGTCGCCATTCCGTTGATGGCGGGCGCCTTCGGCTATGACCTCTACAAAAACCGCGAGTTGATCTCGACCGAATTGGGACTGAGCGTCGGCATCGGCTTCGCCCTGGCGTTCCTCTCGGCCTTCTTCGTGGTGCGTTATGCGCTGGGCTTCATCCAGCGCCACGGCTTTTCGATCTTCGCCTATTGGCGCATTTTCGTCGGCGCCATCGGGCTCTGGGGCGTGCTGCTGTTCGGCTAGAGCGCTTAGGCCGTCTGGCGGTCGAACTGGCCGTGCTTGGAGAACCGCCAGAGATAGGATGGCAGGATCGCGCCCAGCGGCCGCGGCGTGATGGAGAAAGCGGCAAGCGTCCGCTTGTCCTTGATCGCTTCCGCCGAAACCACATTGTCCCTGCCGAGCAGCTTGATCTGGTCGCCTGTCACCGGCGGCTTGGGCAATAGCCCCATCGGGATCGCGAGCAGCGCACCAACGAGGTTGGGCAGCGGCAGGATCGGCCGTTTGCGATTGGTCTCGGCAAGAACCATTTCGACGAGTTGGCGATGCGTCAGCACCTCGGGTCCGCCCAGTTCATAGGTCTTGCCCGGCTTGGCCGCGCCCTGCGCCGCCGCCGCGATCGCTTCGGCCACGTCGCCGACATAGACCGGCTGGAACCGCGTCTTGCCGCCAAACAGCGGCATCACCGGCAGCATGCGCGCCAGCGCGCCGAGCAGATTGAAGAAGTCGTCGCCATTGCCGAAAATGATCGAGGGCCGGAAGACGATGGCGCCCGGGAACGCCGCGCGCACCGCCTCTTCACCCATCGCCCGCGAGCGCGCGAAAAGGCTCGAGTTCGTGGCATCCGCCCCAAGAATGGACATGTGGATGAGCGTGTTGACGCCCGCCTTCTTTGCCGCGGCCGCGACATTGGTGGCGCCCATCACATTGACCGCGCGGAAGCGCTGCTTGGCACGCTCGATGCCCACGCCCACGAGGTTGATCACCACGTCGGCACCACGCACCGCGGCCATGACGGAATCGGCGTTCCGCACATTGGCCTGGATCAGCGCCACCTGTCCCACGGCGCCGAGTGGCTTGAGGTGGAGCGACAGGTCTGGCCGGCGAACAGCCACGCGGATGCGGAACCCGGCCCGTGCCAGCAGCTGCACCACCTGCGTGCCCACGAACCCCGAGCCGCCAAAGATCGTGACCAGTTGCGGGTGATCCATGCCAAGTCTCCGGCGCCAAGTCTCCGGCGCGTTTCGTAAGGGTGTTCGCCGCTTCTATCGCGAAGCGCGCGAGCCTGTCGAGGGCGCCCGGCGCCTCCTTTCAGCGCTCCTGATTGACAGCCCCCGGACCATGCCATAGGGAACGGCGCCCTCGGTTTGCCCCGGTGGCGGAATTGGTAGACGCGCACGGTTCAGGTCCGTGTGACGAAAGTCGTGGAAGTTCGAGTCTTCTCCGGGGCACCACTCTCCTACGCCGGTCGCGAAGCGACGCAAGTCTCCAGTGGAGACTTGCGAGGCTAGGAGGCCATGAGGCCATGAGGGCTGTGCTCGAATGGCACGGGCACGTCGCCTGGTAAAGTCTACTGGGAGCCCACCGGCCAAGGCAGCTCAGACGCAACCACATTCGTGACCTTCAATGTGCTGTCCACCTTGGCTTCAGACTTCTTTGTCGTCCGCATTACCTCACAGAAAGGGCCGCCGTCGATCTTGAGGACACCGAGCTCGGGCGTTTCTGCAACTCGAGGGTTGGAATGGAGCGACGGAAGTTCAGCCGGGAGTTTGAGCCTGATTCGCTCTTGACCGCCGAGCGGACAACTGGGCGAATATCCCGGTGACTTGCCTTGCCTCGGCGACATCCTAGGTAGACTAGGACAGGAGCCACCTCAATTTGGAGGATAGGCGGTCAGCATGTTGCTAGGTTGTTTGTTTCTGTATTTGGGCTAGAGGAAACTACGATGGCTGATGTTGCATCCGTGCCGCTGACTGGCAACACCGATATTGACGGTGTCTTGTACGGCGTCAAATGGGCCGACTCCAATCTGACTTACAGTTTCGTCGGGGAGCCCGCGCCTGACTACAGCGCCGGTCAGGAGCATGTTTCGCAAGTCTCGGACGTGCAGAAGGCCGCGGCCCGTACGGTCTTGGACCTGATTTCCAGCTACGCCAATGTGACGTTTACAGAGCTGGTCGGTACGGACGCCGATTTGGCGACCCTTAGGATCTATCGCGACGGAGCAGTCACGACTACGTCCGTTGTCGGTCAGCCGCCCGGTACGAGCGATCTCGACGGCGACATCCGGATTTCCCCGTTGTCGCTGCGAGAACCCCTCGCGGGCGGTATACAGTACCTCGCCCTTATGCATGCGATAGGGAAGGCGCTGGGCCTGGACGAAGGCAATACGGGCATTGCCCACCTCTCGGTCGATCACGACACGACGCAATACTCCGTGATGAGCACGCATTCGGGCCATACTTGGTTCGGACCCAGCTATGCCGCAGCGGGGGACAGTCATCCGCAGACCTTCATGATGGATGACATCGCGGCGCTGCAATATCTGTATGGGGCCAACTACACGACCAATGCCGGGGACACGACCTATAGCTGGGACCCCGTCACTGGCGACCTTACGCTCGATGGTGTTTTGCGTGCCGACGAAACCGACAAGGTCCTTGAAACGGTTTGGGACGGTGGCGGCACCGACACTTATGACTTCTCCGCTTATGCAACGGACCTCAAGGTCGATCTTCGTCCCGGAGCGTGGACGACGACCAGTGCGGACCAGCTGGCCAAAACGGACACCCGCGCACCCGGCGGCGGCAGTGAGAGGGCCGAAGGCAACATCGCCAATGCCCTGCTCCACGATAACAACCCAGCGTCCCTCATCGAAAACGCCGTGGGAGGCTCGGGCAACGACACGTTCGTTGGCAACGATGCGAACAACGTTCTAACAGGCAACGGCGGCGTCGACTCCTTTGTTGGCGGAAGAGGAAACGATACGATTATTGGGGGTGATGGCGTAGACATCTACAAGGTCTCTGCAAACTCTTCCAATTGCATTGTCACCTACGACAGTATGACTGACACCTTCACTGTGATCACTCCATCGGACGGTACTGACACTGTAACTGGAGTCGAGCTTTTCGAGTTTTTGGACAAGACGATCTCGGCTGCAACCCTAAGCCTCCCAGACTCCGAGGCCCCGCTTCTCGAAACAACAACTCCGGTTGACAACGCTACGGGCGTAGTCAGGACGTCGAACATTATCCTAACCTTTAGCGAGAATATTCTCGCAGGCACCGGTAGCTTCGTAATTCACAACATCGACGGAACCATATTCGAAAACGTGCCTGTCACTGAGTCGTCTCGAGTGGCCCTATCTGGCTCAACAGTGACGATCAATCCAACGCTGGAATTCGCGGCGGGGGCGTCATACTTCATCACAATTGACGAAAACGCGGTGCATGACGCGGCAGGAAATGCCTTCTCGGGCATTGCTTCGACTACCGCGCTCAATTTTGTCGTAGCGACGGCTGCGCCGATTTCCGGGTCGTCTCGGAACGACACGCTAAATGGCACAATTGATGGTGACACCATCAATGGCCTTGGCGGCAACGACACGATCTCAGGGCTCGACGGCAACGACATTCTCGACGGAGGGGCCGGCAACGACAAGCTGACCGGTGGGGCCGGACATGACGCTCTGAACGGCGGTGCCGGCACGGACACGCTGCTCGGAGGTGTAGGTGATGATGTCTACTTCGTCGATGTCGCGGCGGATGTTATTCAGGAGCTGACAGGCCAAGGTACCGACACCGTCCATTTCACTTCGACCAAAGCGAACTCGACCTATACTCTTTCCAACAACGCGACGACTGGAAATATCGAGAATCTGAGGCTCGACGGCACCGCCAACATCAACGGTACCGGCAATGGCCAGAACAACATCCTTACCGGCAACTCCGGCAAAAATACGCTTACTGGCGGTGGCGGCAATGATACGCTCAACGGCGGCAGTGGCACCGACAGACTTGTTGGTGGTACCGGCAATGACACCTACATCATCGACGCGGCCGGGACCAAGACCGTCACTGAGTCTTCGGGGGCTGGCACCGACATCGTGCTGTCGGCGTTCACGTACACACTGGCGACCAATGTCGAGAACTTGACGCTGACCGGATCCGGCAACATCGACGGCACTGGGAATGCATCCAACAACATCCTCACCGGCAACTCGGGCAACAACACGCTCAATGGCGGCACGGGTGCAGATGCGCTGACGGGTGGCCTTGGGCTCGACCTCCTCACCGGGGGCTCAGGCGCGGATCGGTTCGTCTTCAATCTGCCGACAGACGGGCTCGACAGGGTCACTGATTTTGTTTCGGGCAGCGACAAGCTCCAGATCAGTGCCTCGGGCTTCGGGCATGGTCTTGTGGCTGGGCAAGCCATTTCCTTACTGGTCGTCGCCGATGTCGGGCTCGCATCGGTGGCAGGAAGCAACGGTTACTTCATCTTCGACAATGCCGGCGCCTCGGCGGGCAGTGTCTACTGGGACCCAACCGGCGGAGACAGCTCGGACGCGATCGCTTTCGTGACCCTCAACGCGCTGTCCATCTCGGCTTCGGACTTCCTGATCGCGTAGGTGCGCGGCAAGCTGTCCCACTAGCCGGGCCTTCACGATGGGTGCGAGATGGGGGCCAAATCCTGGGCACCCTTCGGGGCTTGAGAGAGGAGATGCCGTTTGGCCCGATAGTGACAGCGCGTGGGCTGGTCATGAAAACGTGTGCGGCGCCCACCGCCCCAATTACGGTCGGAGGTGCAAGGCCCGTGCCAAGCACCCTCTGCCACCAGCCGACTCGTCCAATCGCCCGCGTTCCGCCAGACCGCGGCCGAAACAGGGAG
This sequence comes from Devosia sp., assembly GCA_040081595.1. GTDB lineage: Bacteria > Pseudomonadota > Alphaproteobacteria > Rhizobiales > Devosiaceae > Devosia_A. The sequence continues at coordinate 26,422 of JBEBGE010000028.1, read as the reverse complement.
ACACTCCGGGGCACCACTCCGACGCCGGTCGCGAAGCGACGCAAGTCTCCAGTGGAGACTTGCGAGGCTAGGAGGCCATGAGGGCTATGCCAGAATGGCGAGCGGCCCTCCCCCTGTGCCCCGCCCCGGCCTTTCCAATGCCCAAGTGCTGTGGCACACCAGCCCCATCAATTGGCGATTTGCGAGGGGCTGATGACAACCCGCCTGCACCGGGGCGACCTGCCGGATCTTTCCCGTTACGGCAAGGAAGTGGCAATCGATACCGAGACCATGGGGCTCGACCCCCGCCGCGACCGGCTCTGCGTGGTGCAGCTTTCGCCCGGCGATGGCAGCGCCGATGTGGTGCAGATTCCCGCCGACCTCAAATCGGCGCCCAATCTCGAAAAGCTCTTGGCCGATCCGGCGGTCACCAAGATCTTTCATTTCGCCCGCTTCGACATGGCCGTGCTCAAGCACCGCTTCGGCATCGTGACCGGGCCGGTCTGGTGCACCAAGATCGCGAGCAAGCTCGTCCGCACCTACACCGACCGGCACGGGCTCAAGGACCTCGCGCGCGAGTTGCTCAACATCGATCTGTCCAAGCAGCAGCAGAGTTCGGATTGGGGCGCCGACAAGATCACCGAGGCGCAGCTCGACTACGCCGCGTCCGACGTTCTCTACCTTCATGATCTCAAGCGCCACCTCGATCGCATGCTGCGCCGCGAGGGCCGGGTCGAACTCGCCGAGACCTGCTTCAGGTTCCTGCCGGCGCGCATCGAACTCGATCTCCTCGGCTGGGACGAAGAAGATATCTTCGCCCATTCCTGATGACAGCACTCTCCCGCACCGGCAACCTCGAACAGCGGAACGCCATTCTGGACCGGCTGGTCTTGCGCAACCGGCTGGTCGGCATTTTGCGCATCGGGGTGCCGGCCGTCGGCATTGTGGTCTTTGTCGCGCTGGCGCTGCAGATCTACATCGGCAATCTGGTCGAGCAATTCGGCATCACCCGCTTCACCATCGATCGCAACAATCTTGTCGTCGAAACGCCGAGCTTCGAGGCGACCGGTAAGGACGGCACGCTCTACAAGATGTCGGCCGAGCTGGCGCGTGCCGCATTCGACAAGCCCGAAGACCTGTCTCTCGCCGGTGTCATCGTCGATATCGCGCCACCCAATGCGCCCGGTTACCGGGCCCAGGTGCGCGACGCCATGTTCTCGACGCGAACCCAGGAACTCAGCATTGCCGGCATCGTCGAAGTGACGGGCGAGACCGGCCTTCACGGCACCGTTGCCGGTCTCGTCGTCAATCTTGAAAAACGCAGCGCCCAGGCCGGCGGCGCGGTCGCTCTGACCTATCCGGACGGCACCGCCTTCACCGCCTCCTCGATGAGCTATGATGGCAGGGGCCATACCTGGCACTTCACCAATGTGCGCATGTCGCTGGTCGACACGCCCAACGTGGCGCCCATCCCTGACTCAGTGGCACCCTCGCCATGATCGCCCGCCTCGCTCCCGCTTTGATCCTTGCCTTGGCCCTCACCGGCGCGAGCCTTGCAGCACCGGCGCCCGTCGAAATCTCGGCCAATGAGTTCACCGTCGAGGAATCGGCGCATCAGGCGACCTTTGCCGGTGACGTCGTGGTCAAGCGTCCGGGCATGACTCTTTGGGCCGGCAAGGTCGTGGTCGACTATGGCGATGGCGGCCCATCCAATATCGTGAGCTTTGTTGCCACCGGTGGCGTCCGCCTGCAGACCAACGATCAGACCGCCAAGGGCGACCGAGCCGACTACGATCCCAAGACGCAGATCCTCCGGCTCACCGGCAATGTCACCATCACCAACGCCTCGGGCACGCTCACCGGCCCGCAGCTCGTGCTCAATCTTGCCGACAACACCACGACCTTCTCCGCCAAGGGCGGCGGCCGGGTCACCGGCGTGTTCACGCCGCAATGAACGAGCGGCGCAGCGAGTCCCGCGTCGATCAGACCGGCTGGCTGGTCGCTCACGGCCTTGCCAAGAGCTTCGGCAAGACCCGCGTCGTGACCGATGTGTCGATCGCCGTGCGGCGCGGCGAGGCGGTGGGCCTGTTGGGCCCCAATGGCGCGGGCAAGACAACGGTCTTCACCATCATCATGGGGCTCATCAAACCAGATAAGGGACAGGTCCGGCTCGATGGCCATGCCATCACCCACCTGCCGCTGTTCCAGCGCGGGCGCCTCGGCATCGGCTATCTGCCGCAGGAGCCCTCGATCTTTCGCGGTCTGTCGGTCAAGGGCAATATCCTCGCTGTACTCGAGGCCCATATCCCGTCGCGCAAGGCGCGGCTTGAGCGGCTCCGTATCCTGCTCGAGGAGTTCGGCATTTCCCATCTCGCCGACACCAGCGCTCTTGCGCTGTCGGGCGGCGAGCGCCGCCGCGCCGAGATCGCGCGGGCCATGGCGGGCGATCCGGTCTTCATGCTGCTCGACGAACCCTTCGCCGGCGTCGACCCAATTGCGGTCGCCGAAGTCAAAGGCCTGGTGAAGCAATTGACCCAGCGCGGCATCGGTGTGCTGATCACCGACCATTCGGTGCGCGAGACTCTCTCTCTGGTCGATCGCGCCTATCTCATCCACGGCGGCAAAGTCATGATCCAGGGCAAGCCCGAAGTGATCACCGCCGACCCCGAAGCGCGCCGGGTCTATCTCGGCGAAAGCTTCTCGGTCTGAGCGAAAACGCCACCTCACGCCGAATTTAACCCCCTTTGGCACAGTTCTTGCCCAGTTCGGGCGAATATTGCATGTTGCCGCCGGGAAGCATCATTGGCGGGGCAGAATTCGGATGGCATTGGGGCCGCGGCTTGAGGTTCGGCAGTCACAGGGACTGACGCTGACGCCCCAGCTGATGCAGTCGATCCGGCTGCTTCAGCTCAGCCATGTTGAACTCAGCGCCTTTGTCGATGCCGAACTGCTGCGCAACCCGCTGCTCGAGCGCGAGGATGGCGGCGAAGCCGGCGATTCGGACGCCGAGCCCGCCCAGCCCATCGCCGAATTGAGCGCCTATGAGGACACCGTCGATCACGGCGATCGCGTCCAGTCGGCCGACCAGATCGCCAATTCCTTCGACACCGAGGTCGAAAACGTCTTCCCCGAGCAAGGCGGCGTCGACCGGTTCGACGATAATGTGTCGCCTCGTGGCCTGCACATTCTCGGCGAAGCCGTTGATATTGATCAGTTCGTCGCGTCGCGGCCTACCCTTTCAGATCACCTCAACGACCAGATCGGCCACCTCATCACCGATCCGGCGGAACGGCTGGTCGCGCGCTTCCTGACCGACGGGCTCAACGAGGCCGGCTACCTCGCCATCGAGCTCGAAGCTGTCGCCGAGCAACTCGGCGCGCCGGTGGATCTGATCGAGACGGTGTTGAGCAAGCTGCAGACGCTCGACCCCATCGGCATCTATGCCCGCTCGGTCAAGGAATGCCTCGCGCTGCAATTGCAGGACAAGGACCGGCTCGATCCGATGATGGCGCGACTGCTCGATCATCTCGATCTGATCGCCGGACACGATCTCGTCGGCCTCGGCCGCGCCGTCGGCGCCGACCGCGAAGACCTGATGGAAATGCTGGCCGAGCTCAGGGCGCTCGACCCAAAGCCTGGCCGCGCCTTCGAACGGGCGCCGGTCGAAGCCGTCGTGCCTGATGTCTATGTCCGCGAGGCCAACGGCGCCTGGCAGATCGAACTCAACTCCGACATCCTGCCGCGCGTCCTCGTCAACCGCACTTACTATGCGACGGTGACGTCCAAGGCGCGCGACGCGACCGAAAAGAGCTTCCTTGTCGATTGTCTGCAGACCGCGACCTGGCTCACCAAGAGTCTCGACCAGCGAGCGCAGACCATTCTCAAAGTAGCTGCCGAAATCGTCAAGCAGCAGGACGGGTTCCTGCGTCGCGGCATCGCCCATCTGCGGCCTATGACACTCAAGCTGGTCGCGGACGCCATCGAGATGCATGAGTCGACCGTGAGCCGCGTGACGTCCAACAAATACATCGCGACACCGCGCGGCCTGTTCGAGATGAAGTACTTCTTCACCACGGCGCTGGCCTCCTCCACCGGAGAGGCCGACCACTCCGCCGAAGCCGTGCGTCACCGCATTCGCCAGCTCATCGAGGCGGAGCCTTCGAGTGATATTCTTTCGGATGACACTATCGCCGGTACGCTCCAGAAGGAGCAGGGAATCGAAGTTGCGCGGCGCACCGTCGCCAAGTATCGCGAGGGCATGTCCATTCCCTCTTCGGTCATCCGCCGCCGGCAGAAGCGCGCCCTGGCCGCGGTCCGCTAAGCGGCTGCCCGCCAACAGTTTTTGGCTTTGTGGCGCATGGCTGCGCGGTTGCGCATTGCCCCTTGAGCCCGTGCGGGTCTAGACTCCGGCTTATTGCGATCCCACATCGTTTGCGTGGTACCGCGACAACCCAAGAGGAGCTCCATGACCCTACGTGTCTCAGGCAAGAACATGGACGTGGGCGATGCACTCAGGACAAGGGCGGAAGGACATTTCGATACAGTCGTAAAGAAGTACTTCGATGGCGGTTACACAGGCCATCTCACTCTCGAACCCGAGGGTTTTGGCTTCAAGGCCATCTGCATGGTGCATCTCGATTCAGGGGCCGTACTCCAGGCTGGCGCCTATGGCGGCGATGCGATCTCGGCCTATGAGTTGCTGGTCGAGACCATTGAAAAACGCCTGCAGCGTTACACCCGCAAGCTTAAGTCGCACCGGCGCCATTCGGGCGGTGAAAGCACTCTCGAGGCCCAGTCCTATGTGCTCGCGGCCCCGGGCGAATCCGACGATCTCGACGAGGACTACTCGCCCCCGGTCATCGCCGAAACCACCAAGAATTTGCGCCAGATGAGCGTGGGAGAAGCGGTAATGGAACTCGATCTCACGGGGGCCGATATTGTCATGTTCAGCCATGCTGGACATGGTGGACTAAATGTGGTCTACCGCCGCGCCGACGGCAACATAGGCTGGATTGACCCTGCCTTGCGCGCCAATTAGGTGCAGGTTTCGCACGTACCGCCGCAACGACGAACAGGGCAATCGCACATGGAACTGGCTGATATCCTCTCTGAGGACTCGGTGCTTATTTGCACGGGGCTCAAGACCAAGCGCGACGTGCTCACGAAACTTGCCGAAGTCGTTGCCAGGCAGACCGGAAATCCCGCCGGCGACATCTTCGAGGCGCTCAACGATCGCGAGTCGCTGGGCTCCACTGGCCTGGGCAATGGCATTGCCGTGCCGCATGGCAAATACGCGCCGCTCGATGGCGTGCGTGCCGTGTTTCTGAAGCTCGATCAGCCCGTCGACTTCGAGGCGGTCGACGATCAGCCCGTCGATATCGTGGTGATGCTGCTGGCACCAATGGGCGCCGGTGCCGATCACCTGAAGGCACTGTCCCGCGTCGCGCGCGTGTTGAGGGCGGACTCCGTTGTCGATGCGCTGCGCAGTGCCGACAGCGCGGAACGGATCTACGCGATCCTCAATCGCCCCTTGCCGGTCACAAAGGCGGCCTGAGCCGCCTCCGTCCCTTCTCTAGGCTAGTGCAGGGCGACGACGCCGAAGTTCTTGTCGGCGAGCCATTCGGCTACCGCCATTTCCGTGTCGGCTACAAGTAGCGGCGAGCCGTCGCCAGACATCACCAGTTGCAGGTCCTCATCCTCGCCGAATTCGTTGTCGGGCAGGAGCTGCGCGAGATCCTCGCCTTTGATCTGGCGGATGAAGACCACGGCGTTGCCTCCCAATGCCATGAACTGCGCCGGCGTCAGCCGCCGCAGCGGATTGTCAGGGGTCTCTTGTTCTGGTCTGTGCTGCATGATGTTCCCCTTTCTAGGCAGAACGGATGTCGATATGGCGGGCGATCTTGTCCGCCTTTGGCCTGATCACCGAAATGATCAGCATTCCATGTTCGAGCTTGGCGTCTTCAACCGTAACGCCGTCCGCCAACAGGAAGCTCCTTACAAACTGCCGCGCCGCGATGCCGCGATGGAGGAACTGCCGCTCCGCCTCCTCGGTCTGTCGCCCGCGAACCAGCAACTGGTTGTCTTCCTGGCTGATCTCGAGGTCGGCGATGGCAAAACCTGCAACCGCGATCGAAATCAGGAACCGCTCGGTGCCGTCAGCATCCTGGGTCCGCTCGATATTGTAAGGGGGATAGCCGTCGGCTGCCCGGCTGAGCCGGTCGATGCGTTCCTCGAAGGTATCGAAACCCAGGAGAAACGGCGCCGAGAACATCGAGACGCGAGACATGCGATCCGTCCTTGCAAAAGCAACGTAATCAGAAGGCCCGAGTTTCAGTGGCGCCCGCCGACGGGCATAATATGGGGGCCGCCCCGCTCGCCTTCAAGCCAAGCGCCTCTCCGGAGTAAACGCCATGCATTTCAATGGGATAATCAGTTGAGGATCAGGGCGTGACCGGCACTGTTGCGGTAGTGACCCCGGCCTATGACGCTGAGCGCTGGATCGTGTCCTGCGCCCGCAGCGTCCGCGCCCAGACCTACGAGGACTGGGAGCACTGGATCATTGCCGATGACGGGCGGGACTATGAGGCGATGCTGGCGAGGCAGGGCCTCCGCGATGCGCGACTGCGCTTTCTCGCGTCCGGCAGGATCGGCGGCGGGGCGTCACTGGCGCGCAATATCGCCCTCGAGCGGATCAGTGCGCCCTATGTCGCGATTCTTGACGCCGATGATCGCTTCAAGCCGGCCAAGCTGGCCGAGGCGGTCGCGGCGTTGGCTGACTACCCGATCGTCTCCTCGGCACTCGAGGAGTTCGATGAAGCGGGCAATACACTGCGATTCGTAGGAGAGGGACCCAACCGGCCGATCTCGCCCGCCCGCCACAAATGGGTGAACCTATCGATGGACTCGATGATCCTCTGGGACCGCCGCAAAACCGATGCGCGCTACGATCTCGAACTGACAAACATGACCGATCTCGAACTGCTGATGCAGCTCTACCGCACCGCGCAGCAAAGCTACCATCTCGGCACTCCGCTTCACGACTACCTGAAACTCAACGTGTCGATGAGTAACGGCCCAGGGGTGACCGAAAAGATGATCCACGCCAAACGGCAACTGCTGCAGCGGCTGGAAGCGGGACGCTACCCGATGGCCGACCCCGAAGGCCCTGAAGGCATGGCATTCTTCCTCACGATCTCGCTCTTCGCGGAAGAAACCTATCCCGCGGCGCTCGTGTCCCGGCCGGACCTGCTGTTCGAGGATCACCTCGAGCCGCTGCTCAGGGCTGCCTCGACCTCCTGAGTCGTCGGAATGGAAGGCTGTGCGCCCGGCTTGAGGCAAGCCAGGCTCGCCGCCGCCGCCGCACGGCGCATCGCCGCTTCGAGCGCGAGACCTGCGTCGAGGCCTGCCGCGAGATAGCCGACAAACGTGTCGCCCGCCCCGACAGTATCGACTGGCCTGACTTTCATCGCCGGAATGCTGAGGAAGCCATCCGGCGTTGCAGCGCGAGCGCCGTCCGGGCCAAGCGTTACAATGACGGTTTGCCTCTTGGCTCTGGCCCAGCCGCGCATTTGTGTTTCGAGATCACCATCGCCCGCCAGCAGCGCGAATTCGGTCTCGTTGGCGACAACGATCGACGCCAGCGGCGTGACCTCGACAGTCGTCGGAAGGAACGGCGCCGTATTGAGGATCGACCGTGCGCCCCGCGATCGCGCCACTTCTAGCGCCCGGCGCGTTGCGTCCTGCGGCACCTCCTGTTGCAAGATGAGCGTGTTGCCGGCAATGAGACCACTGAGTGCCGCGTCGGCCGCGAGGGCACTCATGATGCCGTTCGCCCCGGGAAGGACCGCGACAACATTTTCGCCTTCATCATCGACAAGAATCATCGCAATGCCGGTGGGTCCCTCAACGGCACTGACCGAGCCGAGATCGACACCGCTCGCTTTGAGCAAGGCCAGCGCCTCGACCGCAAAGCCGTCTCCGCCGGTTGCACCCACCATGCGAACGCTGGCACCCGCCCGGCGTGCCGCCAGTGCCTGGTTGGCGCCCTTGCCGCCGGGGGCGGAAGCAAAGCTCGTACCGGGAACCGTCTCGCCGGGCTTGGGGATGCGGCTCACACGGCCGATAAGATCGAGATTGATCGAGCCGAAGACAGTGATCATGCAATGGCCTTGAGTATGGTGTTCCAGTTACGGGTCGTGACCAGCATGCCTTTCGGTAACTGCTTTTCGATGCCCTGCAGCCCGGCGCCATAGGCTCCATCGGGCTTGCGATAGCCGATCATGAAGATGTCGCGCGCGTTCATTTTCGGGAATTCATAGTCGTTGGCGACGCCCTTAAGTTCGAAGCCTTTGGGCAACGGCTCTGCGAACATCATGACATAGAGCTTCTGGCTATCGTTCTCCCTTTCTCCCGCAAACGGATCGGAGTCAACCATGGCCTTGAGTTCGTCAATCGTTCGCAGAACCGTGCCGACCTTAAAGCCGAACTGGGCCTGAAGGCCGGTCTCGATCTTGAGCTGTAAACCCTTTGCGGTTCCGCAATCGAACAGCACGTTGCCGCTGGCGAGGAGCGTTTTGACATTGCCCAATCCCATCTCCTCAAAAGCCGATTTGAGTTCGGCGCTCTTGACACTCCGCTTCCCCAGATTCACGCCACGGAGGAACGCCGCGTAGCGCGTCATTTCGTTTGCCTCTTGCCATTGGGATAGATGGTCTCGCCGCGTGCCAGCATGGCAACAAAGCTCTCGATCCGCTTCTTGCGACCCGCTTCGGTCTTGAGGTGGTGCACCCGGAAGGCGAGGGCGAAGCGGTTCTGCGCGCTCAGGCTCTCATAGAGCTTTTGCGCGCTGGGGTTGGCCTTGATCGCGGCCAGTAGCTCCGGCGGGGTCTCGAGTTTGGCCCCGCTCGCATAGGCGCGGTCCCAGCGGCCATCGGCCTTGGCCTTATCGATCTCGGCCTGCCCGTAACTGGTCATCCGGCCCTCTTCGATGAGCCGTTCGACATTGGTGATGTTCTTCTTGCTCCAGATGCTCGTTCTGTTGCGGGGCGTGTAGCGCTGCAGATAGCTCTCGGCGTCGAGACTCTTGCGGATGGCATCGATCCATCCATGACAGAGGGCCACGTCGAGGGCATCGGCGATAGTCACCGAGGCCACGCCTGATCCCACCTTGAAGACTTTGAGCCAGAACTCGTCCTCACCCAGGTGGTGCTTCTTGTACCAGCGCTCAAGCGCCGCTCTGTCCTTGAACGCATGGACATGGTCCGCATTGACGACGAAAGGCGCCATTACGCGCCGTCTCTGCGCAGCAATTCTTTCTCGAGCGCCGGCTCGAGCTTGTCGGTTGCCGGCAGTTGGATCCCGAATGTGCCGGTCAGCACGTCGCGCATTTCCGAGGTGCTGGTCAGCATCCGTGTCGTGGTCTCGCCCTTCTCGTGAATGCGGAACCGCGCACCGCGCAGCGCATAGCGCTTCGGTCCCTCGACGCGCGCCGCGCGCAGGAAGTCGCGCATCTCGAGCATGGCCGCATCGTTGAGCGCCACGAAGTCGTCCATTGTCTGCGGCGCGAGGTCGAAACCATAGACCGGACGCCATTCGCCATTGATCTCGGTCTCGAGCCGCCAGTCCGGCCCGCCAGCCACGAGGCGATAGCGCTCATTGGGGGTTGTCTGTTCGAGATCGGCCTTGAGCCGCAACGGCCCGGTCGCCACCTGCCCGCCGAAGCCAAGATCGGCGAGATAGGGCACGCCCCCCACGTCGACCAGAAGCACCATGTGGTTGATCGGCGCTTCTTCGCCCGGCGCGCGATTCCAGAGGACCCTTGCCGCCAGCCCCTCGACGCCGAAGCCGAGCGTTTCGAGAATTGCCTTGAACAAGAGGTTCTGCTCGAAGCAATAACCGCCGCGGCGTTCGACGATCAGCTTCTGCACAAGGTCGCTTAGTTGCAGCCGCACCGGCACATCCATCAGCGAATCGAGATTCTCGAACGGAATCACCGCGGGGTGGCGCTGATGCAAAAGCTCCAGCGTCTCCAGTGTCGGCGCAATGGACCCCGAATAGTTGATCCGCTTCAGATAGGCGTCGAGATTGGCCTCTTCGCTCACCCACTAACCCCTGCCGCTCATTGGGAGCATCGTGCGGAAAAGTGGCCTTCCGGTTTTCCACGTCGACGATGCGACCACAAAATCCGGAGCGGGCGACCTGCCTAATCAGATCGTCCTGCTCCGACCGGCATAATGGTCAAGCCGGGCGACTTTGTCACCCCGCGCGAAGTGCCGCCTGCCGCACCGGCTCGAGCCGCAGGATTTCCGGCGGGGAACGCAGCATGGCGCGCAATTCCCTTGGCAGTTCCGGCACTGCGGCGTCCGTGGCAACAAAGCCCACATGTTCGCTGCGGTAACGGCGGACCGGCACCGAGGGCACGTCGTTTTCGGCCTCGAGCGTTGCAAAGCTGGCAATCGGATCGAGCCCGGCCTTCCTTAGCAGCAGTCGCAACCACAGGTGGTAATTGCCGATCTGCTCGGGAAAGCGCAGGTCCGAGACAAGTGCCACACAGGGCAGGGGCCGCGCGCCCCCGCCGAGGTTGAGATTTCTTTCGGGGCTAAGTGTACGCACCAGCCGGACGCTGCCTTCGCGCAACAGATCGGCATAGCTTCGGCGCCTTTCCGCCCACGCTGGACCGGCATGAATTTGGGTCAGCACCTCCCGGCGCGCGTCCATTCCGGAAAACCCGCGAATCATCACCAGGCGGTCCGGCTCGCCCATGACGCTGAAAAAACTCTCCGTACCAGCAAGGCCGGCCACGCCGATCATCGCCTCGCGCCCGCCCCGCTCGCACCGCAAATCGTGGAACTCGATCAGCGGCCAGGTTCTGCCGGCCTCGGTCCAGTGTGCGTTCATCCAACCCTCCTCAAGCCGCTTTTCTTTGCTGCCTCGGGACAGTACAAGACGAAGGCTGTCAACGATTGTCAGCGTTTAGACAGGGCCCAAAAAGATGCGCGCCAGCCGGCTCCTGAGCATCATGATGCTGTTGCAAACCCGGGGCCGGATGAGCGCGGAATCCCTGGCCGAAGAGCTCGAAGTCTCGATCCGCACCATCTATCGCGATGTCGACCAATTGAGCGCCGCGGGCGTCCCCATCTATGCCGATATCGGCCGCAATGGCGGCTTTGCCCTTCTCGATGGCTGGCGCACCCGTCTGACCGGCCTGACCGCCCCGGAAGCGCGAGCCCTGTTCCTTTCCGGCCTGCCCGGACCGGCCGGCGAGTTGGGCCTTGGTGACGAGGTGCAGGCGGCCGAGTTGAAGCTTCTCGCCGCCCTCCCCGCCGACTGGCGGGACGAGGCGCGGCGCATGTCGTCCCGCTTCCATCTCGATCCCAAGGGCTGGTTCGCTTCGGGCCACAAGCCCGAATTCCTGAAACTCGTCGCCGACGCCGTCTGGGGTGAGCGGCGGCTTCAGATCCGCTACGATTCCTGGACGCGCGTCAGCGACCGGCGCATCGATCCGCTCGGGCTCGTCCTCAAGGGCGGCATCTGGTACGTGGTCGCCCAAACCGATAGCGGGCTGCGCACCTATCGGCTCTCCCAGATGCTAAGCCTCGCCGATACAGGCGTGCGCTTCGAGCGGCGGAAGGATTTCGACCTCCCGGCCTATTGGCAAACCAGTACCGCTCAGTTCGAACGTGAAATCTATGTTGCGACCGCGCGCGTGCGTGCCACCCGCATTGGCATTTCACGCCTCCGCGACATCAGCCCGGCCGTTCGCGAGGCCGTCGACGGAGCGAGACCGGAACCCGATTCCACCGGCTGGGCGACACTCGATGTCCCCATCGAGGAAGAAGTCTGGGCGACGCGCGAGATGACGCGCATCGGTGCCGAGATCGAAGTGCTGGAACCGCCGACATTGCGTGCCCGTATGACGGCCATTGCAGCCCAGCTTGCCAGCTACTACGGTGTCAGTTGACGCCGCTCTGCTTTGACACCGTCGCACCCGCCGACCGCAACGGCCGGTCCGAATTCAGACCAGATCGGCGTCCCTAGTAGGTGACGATATGGCTCTTGGACATCAGGAACCCGTGCTCGCCACTCTCGCTCATGCAGGAGAGTCCGGTCGTCTCCGAATAGCAGATGAAGCCGTCGAGCTTGAGCTCATTGTCATACTCGAAGACATTGCCCGCGCCACAACACGCCTGCTCGCCGGGATCCCAGGTTGACTCGGCCTCGCCGCTGGGCCCGAGGAAGACATTGACATAGTCCGGCTCAACCAGGTCGCAGCTGAGCTCCGGGCCGCCATCGAGCGGTTCAAAGACATCGGTGCCGCCTTCAGGCGTATAGATGCAGCCGATATTGCCCGATGGCGTGACGAACTCGACCTGGCCGTTCTTCTTGGCGTCCATCTCCTGGTCTTTGGCCTGTGCCAGGGGCAAGCCGAGCGAAACCATCAGGATGGCGGCTAATGCGAGGGCTCTCATCGTCCCGTCCTCCTCGAACCTGACGACGAGACTGGCCTCCCCCACCTGAAGCCGCAATGAACGGGGAAGGACAAGACGCCCAAAGAAAATGGCGCCCGGGGCGCCTTTGTCACATCAGGGGACTGGTGGAGCCAAACGGAATCGAACCGTCGACCTCTTGAATGCCATTCAAGCGCTCTCCCAACTGAGCTATGGCCCCACGATTGTCCCTTGCAGCGTGATCAGGAAAAGTTGGGAGACTTTTCCGGCTCGATCGCGCCCGCTCTTTGATTTAGCTGCGGCGGGGCAGGCCCTGCCGAAGCGCGGTGAGTTCTATTGGAGCCTTACCCATCGCGCAAGGCCGATTTTGGCTCCCCGCAGGGCGCTCGGCGAGGGGAGATCAAGCCGGATCAGCGCTCGTCGCCGCCGCCAACGTCGAACAGGTTCTCGTCCTCGTCCTCGTCTTCTTCGAGGAACACATCAGCATCGTCTTCGCCGATATCTTCGACTTCCTCGACACCCTCGACATCGGGAATCTCTTCCTCGGCGCCTGCCTCTTCGGCATCAGCCTCTTCGAGCGAAACGATCTCGGGTGCATCGGGCTCGACAACCTCGACGACCTCGATCTCTTCCTCTTCCTCTTCTTCCTTCACGCGCTCAGCCTTCTTGGGTGCGTTCTGTTCGAAATAGGAGCGCGGATAGGACTTGCCGGTATAGGGCGAAACGATCGGGTCCTTGTTCAGGTCGTAGAACTTCTTGCCCGTCTCGGGATCTTCCCGCTTCGTACCGCGGACATCTTTGGCCAAGTTCAAACCTCTTTGCTGTCTCAGGCGATGCGGGGGCCAAAGGCTGGCCGCGCGACGAGAGCGCCGGGCTTGTCACCGGACGCCGCAATTCTGCCCGTTCCGCCGTGTCGGGTTAGGCGCTCTAGGGGCAAAGGCGGGCCCTGTCAAACGCAAAATGCACCGGACGGCCATCACCGAATTGCGGTGAAATTTTCGCTACCGGACTAAGGCCGATCGGCGAATGGCGGCGCGGCGGCCCGCGTGATAGAGGCGGCGCCATCGCCGCGATGAGGACAGGGCGGATAGTGCTGAAGGCCAGGGTCGCGCGCCCCCTCATCGCCGCACGTTCTCCTTGGCTCAGGGGCAGAGTCCGGCTGCCGGGGGACCAGTTTGCGGGCTCTGTTGTCCTGGTTGTTGCCGCGATGGCCCGCGGCGAAAGCGTCATCGAACATCTGCCGGACACCACCGGCATGCATCGCCTGATCGGAGCCCTTCGGCAACTCGGCGCAGTTTGTGATCGCCACGGTGAACGCTGGCATGTCCAGGGCCTGGGTGCTGCAGGCTTCCTTCAACCCGTGGCTCCGCTGCCGCTCCGCGGGAGCAAAGAAGACGCGCTCCTCATCGGGCTCGTCGGGCTTATGGACATGAAGGTCGAGTTCTCGGGCGCCGTGGCGAACCCCGAACTCGACCCTTTGCTCGGCGCGCTGCGCGGCCTCGGCACAAAAGTCGAAATCGACGGCGGGCGCCTGGTCCTGGAGGGCCCGCGTTTTCCCGCATCGCCCGATCTGTCCCTGACCGGCGGCGGCCTTGTGAAGGCCGGCCTTTTGCTCGCGAGCGTTGCTGTGCCTGGGGTGAGCCGTATCGTTGCGCCCATCGGCCCCGGCCATGTCGAGCGCCAGCTTCGCGGCTTCGGCGCGCGCGTCGATCGGGAGGTTTCAGACCTGACCGAGACCATCAGCGTTGCCGGCCTGCCACAGCTGCGGGCGCAGGCGATATCGCTGCCGTCCGATCCCGGCCTCGCCGCGATCCCCGCCATCGCCGCATTGGTCTGCCCGCATTCCGACGTGACCATCGAGGCGGTGCTGACCGACCCCTCCCGCACCGGGCTGCTCGCCGTGCTGATGGAAATGGGCGGCAACATCGATGTCCTCAATCCAAGGCGTCTCGGCGGGGAAGACGCCGCCGATCTTGTCGTCCGCCATTCGGTGTTGCACGGCATTGAGATCAATGCGGAGAGCGGCATCGACCCTGCCGACTGGCCGCTCCTCGCGGTGGCGGCCGCCTTTGCCGAGGGTGACAGCCTCTTGCGTCACGAGGGCGAGCCGCAGAAGCTCTTCCCGCTGCTCCGTGCCCTTCAGGCGGCGAAAGTTTCGGCCGAAATCACCAATCAGGGCCTCCTCATCAACGGCATCGGTTTCGTTGCCGGCGGGGGTAAGGTCGTCACCCGGCTTGACCCGCGACTTGCGATCGCGTTCCTGCTTATGGGAACCGCCGCGGCGGCGCCGATCGAGGTGGACGATTCCGGCATGTTCGAGGATTTTTTCCCGGGTTTTGTCCCTCTTATGGAGGGTCTGGGCGCAAGCCTCTCGGAGCCGGCAAAATGATCATTGCCGTCGATGGCCCGGCAGCATCAGGCAAGGGTACCCTCGCGGCGGGCCTTGCGCGGCACTACGGCTTGCCGCATCTCGATACGGGCCTGCTCTACCGGGCCGTGGGAAAGGCCATCGCGGGGTTCGAGGAGAGCGATCAGTTCGTTTCCCGCGCCATTACGGCGGCGCGCGAGGTCGACGTCCGCGATCTCGACCCGGCGATTCTTGGGACAGTGCGCTTCGGTGACCTTGCGAGCCGCGTTGCCGTTATTACCGAGGTCCGGCAGGCCCTGTTCCGGGCGCAGCGCGATTTTGCCTTGCGCCCCGAAGGGGCGGTTCTCGATGGCCGCGACATCGGCACCCGGATCGCCCCCGAAGCCGATGTGAAGCTCTTTATCGAAGCCGACAGCAAGGCGCGAATGGAACGCCGGGCGCGGCAGCTTGAGGCCAAAGGCGTGGAAGTTGACCGCTATGCGCTCTACCACCAGATAGAACAAAGGGATGCGCGAGACCGTGCCAACCCCAATGGTGGCTTTTACCCGGCTCCAGATGCCCACTTGCTGGACACCACCCGTTTGGATATAGAGGCCGCACTCCGCGCTGCCGTCGCCATTGTCGACGGGGTCATGGCCGGGAAGGCGAAGCTAGGAGCCTAGTCAGCAGAAGTGGGCTTCCACTTTTGTGGTTCGACTGGGCGACGATCGAAAGACCGGGCTTCAAATCCAACCTTTCCCACCCGCCCCTTCGTCATCTCAAAGGGCCGCCGCCGGACTTTCATAAACATGCTGGCTCGCGCCTCCGCGCACCGGATCGTTTCGCCTTTTGGCCAGACGATGGGGTTCGAGCCGTTCACACCAGCCGCCGGGCGCAATTGGAGACGAGTTTGGCTACGCAAACCGCAATGAAAGAAGATTTCGAATCCCTGCTTATGGATTCGTTCAATGACAACGAGCCACTGGAAGGCGCCGTTGTGAAGGGCATCGTCGTCGCCATCGAAAAGGATCTGGCGATCATCGATGTGGGCCTCAAGACCGAAGGCCGCATCGCCCTCAAGGAATTCGGCCAGGCCGGCCGCGACGGAACCATCAAAGTCGGTTCCGAGGTCGAGGTCTATGTCGATCGCGTCGAGAACTCGCTCGGCGAAGCCGTGCTCAGCCGCGAGAAGGCCCGCCGCGAAGAGAGCTGGGTCAAGCTCGAAGAAATGTACAACAAGAACGAGCGCGTCGAAGGCGTCATCTTCAACCAGGTCAAGGGCGGCTTCACCGTCGACCTCGAAGGCGCCGTGGCGTTCCTGCCGCGTTCGCAGGTGGACATTCGCCCGATCCGCGATATCGGGCCGCTGATGAATGTGCCGCAGCCCTTCCAGATCCTGAAGATGGACAAGCGCCGCGGCAATATCGTGGTTTCCCGTCGTGCGATCCTTGAAGAGTCGCGCGCCGAACAGCGCTCCGAAATCGTCCAGCAGCTAGAAGAGGGCCAGGTGGTCGACGGCGTGGTCAAGAACATCACCGACTATGGTGCGTTCGTTGATCTCGGCGGCATCGACGGCCTGCTCCACGTCACCGACATTGCCTGGCGCCGGGTCAATCACCCAACCGAAGTGCTCTCGATCGGCGAGACCATCAAGGTGCAGATCATCCGCATCAACCATGAGTCGCACCGCATCAGCCTCGGCATGAAGCAGCTCCAGGCAGATCCGTGGGATGGCATCGAAGCCAAGTATCCGGTCGGCGCCAAGTTCACCGGCCGAGTCACCAACATCACCGACTACGGCGCGTTCGTCGAACTGGAACCGGGCATCGAAGGCCTGATCCACGTCTCCGAAATGAGCTGGACCAAAAAGAACGTCCACCCCGGCAAGATCGTCTCGACCTCCCAGGAAGTCGAAGTCATGGTGCTCGAAGTCGATCCCGACAAGCGCCGTATCTCGCTGGGCCTGAAGCAGACCCTTGCCAATCCGTGGGAAAGCTTCGCCGAGAAGTTCCCGGTCGGTTCCACCATCGAAGGCGAAGTCAAGAACAAGACCGAGTTTGGTCTGTTCATCGGTCTCGACGGCGATGTGGACGGCATGGTCCACCTCTCCGATCTCGACTGGCAGAAGCCGGGCGAGCAGGCGCTCGAAGAGTACAATCGCGGCGACATGGTCAAGGCCAAGGTGCTCGACGTTGATGTCGAAAAGGAGCGTATCTCGCTCGGCATCAAGCAGCTCGCCGCCGGCGAAGTTGCCGACACGTCCGGCGAAGGCATCAAGAAGGGCTCGGTCGTCACCGGGACCGTCACCGAGGTCAATGACGGAGGCATCGAGGTCAAGCTCGCCGACAGCGAGCAGACCGCGTTCATCCGCCGCGCCGACCTGAGCCGCGACCGCAACGACCAGCGCCCGGAGCGTTTCTCCAAGGGCGAAAAGGTCGATGCCCGCGTCACCACCTACGACAAGAAGACCGGCAAGATCGGACTTTCGATCAAGGCGCTTGAAATCGCCGAAGAGAAGGAAGCCGTGGCGGCATACGGGTCTTCGGACTCGGGTGCTTCGCTTGGCGACATTCTCGGCGCCGCCCTCAAGGACCGCGAGAAGAAATAGTCTCCGGTAACGTTCCAGTTGCCTATCAGGGGCCCGCGCGCTAGCCGTGCGGGCCTCTTTGCTTGGTAGAGACGATGAAACTCCCCGGTGTCGCCTGGCGCACCCTGACCGGTTACGACCTCGATACCCTCACGGCCATCGCCGCAGAGGTCCATCCTGGATTCCATGAAGCTCCTGAAGTTCTGGCCGAACGCTACCGGCTCTACCGGCACGGCGCCTATCTGCTCGAGATCGGCGAACGGCCAGCCGGCTACGTCCTTAGCCACCCTTGGAAAACCGGCTCGCTCCCCGCGCTTAACGCCCTGCTTGAGGCGCTGCCCGAGGGCGCCGATACCTATTACCTTCACGATTTGGCGCTATTGCCCGTCGCCCGCCGCATCGGCGCCGCGAGCTTTATCGTCGAGGCCTTATCCAAGCACGCCAGGGCGCACGGCTTTCCGACCATGAGCCTGGTTGCGGTCAATGGCAGCCAGGGCTTCTGGGAGCGTCACGGCTTCGCCGTTGCCGACGCGCCTGATTTGAAACAGAAGCTCGAAACCTACGAAGCAGCGGCACGACTTATGGTTCGTAAGTTGGCACCTAACGGATAAGCTTCCACGGATCGAGCTGAGCCTCGGCGCGGTGCAAGCCGATGTCGCTCAGCAGATGGTCGCTGGCGCCCTCGAGATAAGCCGAGTCCGCGCCGGACTTCCGGATCAGGGTGAGGATGTCCCCGACCGTGGTGAAGGCGGAGCGGACGGCGGCGGCGAGGCGTGCGGTGCGGGTCAGGGGGCGGTAGAGCATCGGAAATCTCCTTGCTTTGATGCCCCGATCCTCGCGCCGTACCGGCCATAAGTCCTTGGCCCAATCCTGAAGAGTTCTGAAGCCGCGTCCTGAAACGTGTTAAGGAATCGGCATGGATCTGATCTTCGGCGATTGCCGGCTCCGGCTCCGCGAGCGGGACGTCATGGGGCCCGCCGGCGCGGTTGAGCTCTCCGCGCGTGCCTTCGATCTGCTGCGCACCTTTCTTGCCAGCCCCGACACGCTCCTCGACAAGGATGAACTCTTCGCTGCGGCCTGGCCGGACGTGATCGTCGAGGACAATACGCTCCAGGTGCACATTTCCGCCCTGCGTAAGGCGCTGGGACCGGGCCTGATCGGGACCGTCCATGGGCGGGGCTACCGCTACACCGGCCCGGTGCCCCGCGAGGCGGAAGGGGAAGGGGCCGTTGCACCGGCAGCAGCCCTGGCGGCTACGGCAGGCAACATCGATCGCTACCGCACCGACTGCGTGGCGCGCGAATCCGAACTGGCGGCCGTTGCCACCCTGATCGCGGAACACCGGTTCGTGACGATCGTGGGTCCAGGCGGCGTGGGCAAGACGACGCTTGCGGTGGCGGTCGCCTCGCAGACCGACCGTCCACCCGGCGGCATCTGGATGATCGATCTCGCCGCCATCGAGAACGGCGGTGCCATCGAGAGCACGTTGATCCAAACGCTTGGTGTCCAGTTCAGGGCAGGCTCGGAGGCGATCGAATCGATCGCCGAACATCTGAAACTCATTGGCGAGACCCTGCTCGTTATCGACAATTGCGAGCACGTCCAGGCGGATGCGGCGCGCGTTATTGACGTCTTGATGAGCCAGGCGCCCGCGCTGCGGGCACTCGCGACGAGCCAGGTGCCGCTCGGGCTGGCCGAGGAACGCCTGTTCCGGCTCTCGCCGTTTACGGCAACGGTAGAGGGGGCAAGCGCCTCGCCCTCCGAACGCTTTTTTGCTTACTGTATCGAGCGCTTCGGCGACACCCTGACAGAAGCCGAACGTCCCGTAGCCGCGCGGCTTGCAACGCGCCTCGATGGCGTGGCTTTGGCGCTGAAGATGGCAGCTGCCCGATCCTCGAGCATCGGCCTCGAAACAGTCGACCGCCAGCTCGAGGCGTAACTCGCTAGTCTTGCCGCCGACTGGAACACCACTCTGCCGCGCCATCGCTCGCTGACGGCCTCGCTCGCCTGGAGCTATGAATTGCTCGCGCCGGACGACCAGCGCGTCCTTCGCGCGCTCGGTGTTTTTCATGGCAGCTTCTCGCTTGCCGCGGTCGCTGCCATTGCGGGATCGGACGCGGATGGCCGCATCGCCGAGCTTGTCCGCCGTTCGCTCGTCGTCCGCGACGGCATCGACCGTACACGATATCGGTTGCTTGACAGCACGCGGCGCTTTGCCATCGGCCGCTTGACCGAGGCGGGAGAACTGCCGCAGGCGCGTGAACAGCACTTGGCCTTTGTGACGTCGCTTTTTGCGGGCAGCATCGACCGTTGGGAGGAACTGCCGGACGATGCCTGGCGCGCGGCCTACAGGCCAGACGGCGACAACCTGCGCGCAGCGCTTGAATTCGCGCACTCGCGTCCAGGCAGCAACGGCTATGTCGAGCTTGCAGCTCAAACCTCGCGCTTCTTCATCGAGGAGCAATTGGGCGCCGAAGGTCTGTCCGTGATCGAAGCCGGCATGGCATTGGCACCCGCTGCATCGCCTCAGGCGGCTGCCCACATAGGTTTGGCGCTCGGCGAAATCTGTAGATTCAACGCGATGGACATTAGATCCGGTGAAGGGCTTACGCCGGCAGTCAAATGGCTACGCGCAAGCGGCGATACCATACGCTACCATCAGGGCCTTGCCCTGCTCACGTTGCGTTCGATCTTTTTTCGGTCACGAGAGACGCCGGAACGTTTGGTCGCCGAGCTGACCGCCCAGTTGCCGGTCATGAAGACATCAAAGACCAAGGCCTGGTCGCTGGTGGTCCTGGGCGCTCAAATGTGGCTGAACGGCGAGATCGAGGCCGGCATTGCGCGTGTGAATGCGGGTCTGGCGATGCACCGCGAAACCGGAAACATGCAGGGGCTCTTTCGCTCGGCCATGAATTTCAGCGAGGTGGTGCACCGGGCCGGCGACTCGGCGCTCGCCCTGTCGATCACTGGGGGCATTCTGCCAGATCTGCGCCAGTACGGGTCTCGGTTGCAGCTCGCCAATCACCTCAGCAACATGGCCGCTTATCACTACTGGTCCGGTGACCACGCCCGGGCTGCTCCCTACCATGCGGAGGCGATGGCCCTCAGTCCGCGCGATGGCAGTTACTGGCATGTCTGCATGCTGCAGAACGAAGTCGAACAGCTTTACCTGGAGGGAGCGCACACGCGGGCCGCGTTGCTGCTTGGCATTGTGGATCGACGACTTCGCGCCTGGCCTGACGGTCGCCAGGAGACCGAGCAGATGCAACGCGACAGTCTTGAGCAGCGCCTTGCTGCTACTCTCGGATCAGCCGAGTACGGACGCCTGCTGGCCCAGGGCGAAACGCTTGACCTGGTTGATGCGGAGCAACTTGCCGATCCAGGCCGCCGGGCGCCCATGACTGGACAATGAGACGGTCCGCCGCTAAGTCGGCTGCAACCTACGGAAATCGGCATGTCTACTGACCCCGTCATCGAGCCCACCTACGCCACTGTCGCGGCCAGCACTTTGCGCCGCTCGCTCTTCCGCTGGCGGCTTGTCGCCTTTGTGGCGCTGGTCGTCGCTATCCTGGCGCTGACCGGCCGGTTCGCCATCGATCAGGGCCTCGGACTCCAGGATTCGATTGCCCGCATCCGCATTGACGGTACGATCTTCACCGACCCCGGACGCTTGCGGATGATTGAAACTCTGGCCGATGACGACCACGTCAAGGCCGTGATCGTTGAGATCAATTCGCCGGGAGGCACTACTGCCGGCGGCGAAGAGATTTACGAAGCCCTCGGGCGCCTGCGTGAGAAAAAGCCGGTCGTCGCCGTGATCAATGAACTCGGCGCCTCGGCCGCCTATATGAGCGCCATTGCTACCGACCGCATCTTCGCAAGACGCCTTTCTATTGTCGGCTCGATCGGGGTCCTGGTGCAGACCACCGATGCAAGCAAGCTGCTTCAGACCATCGGCATCGATTTTGACAAGGTCGCGTCCGGCCCGCTCAAGGCGGAGCCCGATATCGATGAGCCGATGGCGCCGGCGGTTCGCGCCTCGTTGCAGGCCCTCGTCGACTCAAGCTTCAACTGGTTCGTCGACATCGTCGCCGAGCGCCGCGGCCTGCAGCGCGATACCGTCCTCGGCCTGGCCGATGGGCGTATTGTCACAGGCCTCGACGGGCTTCAGCTCAAATTGATCGATGCCGTGGGCGGCGAGCGTGAGGCTGTCGAATGGCTCGAAACCGACGCGGCCATCAAGAAGGACCTCGCGATTGTCGAATGGTCGCCGGCCCGCGAACAGGGTTGGGCAGGCCTACTGCGCTGGATCGGCGGCGAGGCCCGGGCCGCGCTCGGTCTGCCGGCTGAGGGACCGATCGCGCTTGACGGGTTGGTTTCGCTTTGGCAGGTTGACGCTGCCCAATAGGTGCGCGGCTGGCGAGGCGAGTAAGACGCTTTCCATTGTGCCCCGCGACGAACAAGACGGCAGAGCCAAGAGGCTCTGCAACTATCTCGGGTCGGTGTAACACGCCGGGGGGCGGCGATGATCAAGTCTGAACTGGTCGAAAAGCTTGCAGACGAGAATCCGCATCTGTTCCAGCGCGACATCGAGAATATCGTCAACGCCATTCTCGACGAGGTCGGCAACGCCATGGCGCGCGGCGACCGTATCGAGTTGCGCGGTTTCGGCGCCTTCTCGGTCAAGAACCGCCCGGCACGCGTCGGGCGCAATCCGCGCACCGGCGAGCAGGTCGATGTCGGCGAGAAGTATGTACCGCAATTCAAGGCCGGCAAGGAGATCCGCGAGCGGCTCAACCGTTAGCGCGTTGCCCGCCGGAATCGTTCCGGCCCGTGCAGGCGCCACAGCAGCAACGCTCGCCCAAGGCATGATCCAATGCTGAGGCGCATCGTCGGATGGATCGTCCTGGTGCCGCTTTCGGTGGTGCTGATTGTGTTTGCGTTAGCCAATCGGCAGCTGGTTGTTGTCAATTTCAATCCCTTTGTACCCACCGATGCGCTGGCCTCGCCCGGCGTCGGCGTTCCCTTTTTCCTGGTTCTGTTCGGTGTGCTGCTGCTCGGCGTGGTCCTGGGCGGCATTGCCACCTGGTTCGCGCAGGCGCCGCACCGGCGCGACGAGCGCGCCTATCGCCGCGAAAGCGAACGGCTGAACCGGGAACTCGAAGCCATACGCCGCGCTCCGTCTCTACCGGGCGCGGGCGTTGACGATCTGGTGAAGCCCTGAGTTCGAGCGGCAGATGTCCGACCCCCTGATCATCAAAATCTGCGGCATCAAGTCCGAAGCCATTCTCGACGCGGCGATCGAGGCCGGCGCCGACATGGTTGGATTCATGCATTTTGCCCGCTCGCCGCGCCATATCGAAATCGATGCCATCGGCGAACTGATTTCGCTGGCCCGCGGTCGGACGGAAACCTGCGTCGTGCTGGTCAACCCCGACAACACCCTCGTCGCCCAGGTGGCGGCGCTCGGCCCCGACTGGATTCAGCTGCATGGGCCCGAGACGCCGCATCGCGTCGAAGCCATCCGCGACGAGGCCGGCGTCGCCATTCTCAAGGCCTGTTCCATCGGCGGCGCCGAAGATGTCGCCCATGTCGCGACTTTTGCTGAAATTGCCGACCGCATCCTGCTCGATGCCAAGCCGCCCAAGGGCGCCGACCGGCCCGGCGGTCTGGGTGAGACCTTCGACTGGGCCCTGCTCAAGGCGCTTGACCCCGCGCTTCCATTCATGCTTTCCGGGGGCCTGACGCCCAGGACGGTCGGTGCCGCCATCAAGGCGACGCGCCCTATGGGCGTCGATGTGTCGTCGGGCGTTGAGACGGCGCCGGGCGTCAAGGATGCCGGTCTCATCCGGGCCTTTATCGAAGCCGCGCGTGCCGCGCATACTTAGGGGTAGTTGAGTTGCAGTCGACCGGGGCCAATTCCCTGCGTAACGGCCCGGACGAGGACGGCCGCTTCGGCATGTTCGGCGGACGCTTCGTCGCCGAAACGCTGATGCCACTGATCCGCGATCTCGAGACCGCTTATCTCACGGCACGCGAGGACCCTGCCTTCATCGCCGAGATGGAAGATCTGCGGACGCACTACGCCGGAAGGCCTTCGCCGCTCTATTTCGCCGCGCGCCTCACCGAGGAACTTGGTGGTGCCAAGGTGTATCTGAAGCGCGAAGACCTCAACCACACCGGTTCGCACAAGATCAACAATACGCTGGGCCAGATCCTGCTCGCCCGCCGCATGGGCAAAACCCGCATCATCGCCGAGACCGGCGCCGGCCAGCATGGCGTTGCGACCGCGACGGTCTGCGCCCGTTTTGGCCTGCCCTGCGTGGTCTTCATGGGCGCGACAGATGTCGCGCGGCAGATGCCCAATGTGCTGCGCATGAAGATGCTCGGCGCCGAAGTGCGGCCCGTCACCGCCGGTGCCGGAACGCTCAAGGACGCCATGAACGAGGCGCTGCGCGACTGGGTCACCAACGTGGAGTCGACCTATTACCTCATCGGCACCGCCGCGGGCCCGCACCCCTATCCGATGATGGTGCGCGACTTTCAGTCGGTCATCGGCGACGAAATCAAGGAACAGCACCACATCGCCGAGGGCAGGCTCCCCGATGCCCTTGTTGCCTGTGTCGGCGGCGGCTCCAATGCCATCGGCACCTTCTTCTCGTTTCTCGACGATGCGACGGTGAAGATCTATGGCGCCGAGGCCGGGGGCCATGGCATCGATGTCGAGAACGGCCATGCGGCGTCAATGACCGGCGGCCGCCCGGGCGTACTCCACGGCAACCGCACCTATCTCCTCCAGGATGCCGATGGGCAGATTCTGGAGGGCCATTCCATTTCCGCCGGCCTCGACTATCCCGGTGTCGGTCCGGAACACGCATGGCTCCACGATACCAAGCGGGTGACCTACGTGCCCGTCACCGACAAGGAGGCGCTCGAGGCCTTCCAGCTCCTGACGCGGGTCGAAGGTATCATCCCCGCGCTCGAATCCGCGCACGGCCTCGCGCATGTCATGAAGCTTGCACCGAAGATGGCCAGGGAAGAGACAATTGTTCTCTGCCTCTCGGGCCGCGGCGACAAGGACATCGAGTCGGTCGCCAAATATCTCGAGGCGAACACCAATTGACCACACGCATCGCCGATCGCTTCGCTCAAAGCGCGAAGGAGGGCCGTCCCGCGCTCGTGACCTTCATCATGGCGGGCGATCCGGACCTTGAGACGGCCTCGAAGATACTCGCCGCGCTGCCCAGAGCCGGCGCGGACCTGATCGAACTGGGTATGCCCTTTTCCGATCCCATGGCCGATGGCCCGGGCATCCAGCTCGCCGGCCAGCGGGCGCTCAAGTCCGGCCAGACCCTCAACAAGACGCTCGCCATGGTCGCCGAGTTCAGGAGGTCAGACGCGGCGACGCCCATCGTCCTCATGGGCTACTACAACCCGATCTATATTCACGGTGTCGATGCCTTTATCGCCGACGCGCTCAAGGCCGGTGTCGATGGCCTCATCATCGTCGACCTGCCGCCTGAGGAAGATACCGAACTCTGCGTTCCCGCGCTCAAGGCCGGGCTCAACTTCATTCGCCTGACGACACCCACGACCGACGACCGGCGCCTTCCGGCAGTGCTCGCGAACACCTCGGGCTTTGTTTATTACGTGTCGATGACCGGCATCACCGGCGCCGCGATCAAGTCGCATTCCGCCGTCGGCGAAGCGGTGCGCCGCATCAAGTCGCATACCGACCTGCCCGTTGCGGTCGGCTTCGGCATCAAGACCGCCGACGATGCCGCGATCATCGGTCGCGATGCCGATGGAGTCGTGGTGGGGACCGCGCTGTGTAACGCCGTCGGCGGCTCGCTGGAGAACGGCAAAGCCACGCCGGGAACGGTCGCGGCGGTCACCACGCTGGTTTCGGGCCTGGCCTCGGGCGTGCGCCGCGCCAGGGGCTAGCCCCTAATCTGCATGGTAGTGGGTTATTCACCGACATATCGGCCAATTTGCGCCCCGGCCCCCGCCTGACTATATTGGCCACAATTGCACCCTAGACGGGCCGCGCCTGGAGCGTTTCCAGGAAAGGTGCGAAGCGGCTTTCCGCTTCGGAAACGCGACAAAACGAGAAGATAGAGCATCGGTTCCGGTTCGATCGGAGCCAATGCTCTAGTACCACGAGAGCCCTGATGAGCTGGATAGACAACGTCCTCCCCCCGAAAATCCGGTCGTTTCTAGGAAACAAGCGCGAAACGCCGGAAAACCTCTGGGTCAAGGACCCTGAGTCGGGCGAGATGGTGTTCTACCGCGATCTTGAGGCCAATCAGTGGGTGGTGCCGGGCTCCGGTCACCACATGAAGATCAAGGCCACCGACCGCATGGCGAGCTTTTTCGACGGTGGCAAATACGACCTCGTCGCGCTCCCCTCCGTGGCGCAGGACCCGCTCAAGTTCCGCGACCAGAAGCGCTATGTCGACCGCCTCAAGGAACAGCGCCTGAAGACCGGCACCCAGGATGCCGTGCTGGTTGCGACTGGTACGCTCTATAGCCAGCCGGTGACGGTTGCCGTCCAGGATTTCGATTTTATGGGCGGATCGCTCGGCATGGCCGCAGGTTCTGCCGTCATCACCGGGCTCGAAACCGCCGCGGCGCGCAAGACCCCCTGCGTACTCTTCGCCGCTTCCGGCGGCGCGCGCATGCAGGAGGGTATACTTTCCCTCATGCAGATGCCGCGCACGACCGTTGCGGTGCTGCGCCTCCGCGAAGCGGGCCTGCCCTTCATCGTCGTCTTCACCAACCCGACCACCGGCGGCGTCACCGCCTCCTACGCCATGCTGGGCGACGTGCATCTGGCCGAGCCCGGTGCGCTGATCTGCTTTGCGGGCCCACGCGTCATCGAGCAGACCATTCGCGAGAAACTGCCCAAGGGTTTCCAGCGCTCCGAATATCTCTATGAACACGGCATGGTCGATATGGTCGTTCATCGCCACAACCTGCGCTCGACCATCGGCTCGCTCATCGCCATCCTGAGCAAAGCGGACTCGCCCGCAGGATTGGCAAGCGCCCCCGCACCCTCCGCCC
>JBEBGE010000081.1:0-11463 GCA_040081595.1 Devosia sp. | reverse complement strand
CTCGAGCGCGCCGGTATCTCCGGCCTCGCAGAAGGCCAGAAGGTCACTTACGACCTCGAGAGCGGCCGCGACGGCAAGATGTCGGCAGTGAACCTGTCGCTCCTCTAGGCCAAATCGGGCGGGCCCGCTCACCAGCGGGCCCGATCCTTACAATCAGACGGACCCAGCGCTGCCACCGGGCGGCGTTTTCAATTGAGGGACAGGCATCATGCCCGCATTCGACTATGCCGCCATGGCTGAACTCTATCCAAGCCGCCGCTTCGCCAAGTCGCACACCACCCAGTATCGACGCTTCGATAATGCGGCGGAGGCCTTGCGCCATATCGTCGAGGACATGCCCGCCAAGTGGCTTGCCGGCTCGTTCCTCGAAGTCGATGAAGTTCGCTACGAGGGCGCCGCTATCCGCGCGCTCTACGAGGCCCCGTCCTATCCGCTCGAGCGGCGTCTGGTAGCAGCCTGACGGCGGAGCCGCCGCCTCGACGCCGCCCGGCTTTGCGGCTACGTCCTCGTCATGGATCAATCCGGCGAGAATTTCCTTGGCGTTGCCAAATCGCTGACCGGTCGCGCCTGGCACGACCGGCTGGGTCCCGCCGGGACGCGGATCGCCCAGGCCATTGCCCAGCGCAGCGAGATCACCGAAATCCTCGCCCGCATCCTCGCGGGGCGCGGCGTTGCGATCGATGGCGCCGCCACCTGGCTCAACCCGACCATCCGCGACCTCATGCCCGACCCTTCGACGCTGGCCGACATGGACAGGCTGGCGGCGCGGATTGCCGAGGCCATCGCCAACAATGAGAAGGTCGCGCTCTTCGGCGACTACGATGTGGACGGCGCCTGCTCTTCGGCGCTGATGACGCGCTACCTCCGCCATTTCGGCATCGAGCCGCAGGTCCACATTCCCGATCGGCTGTTCGAAGGCTATGGCCCCAATATCGCGGCCATCGACAAGCTGATCGATGCCGGCGCGACACTGATCATCACCCTCGATTGCGGCACGACCAGCGACAAGCCGATCGCCCATGCCCGCGAGCGCGGCGCCGATGTGCTGGTGATCGACCATCACCTCTCGGACCACGACCTGCCGCCCGCGACCGCGCTGGTCAACCCCAACCGGCCCGACGATATTTCGGGGCTCAGCTATCTTTGCGCGGCCGGGGTGACCTTCATGGTGCTGGTCGCCGTCAACCGCGCCCTCCGCCAGCGCGGCGACACCGGCGTACCCGATCTCATGGCTTCGCTCGATCTGGTGGCGCTGGCGACAATCTGCGACGTGGTACCCCTGACCGGGCTCAACCGGGCCTTCGTCATTCGCGGGCTGGAACTGGCGCGCCGCCAGGCCAACCCGGGCATTGCCGCGCTAGCGCTGGCCGCGCGCGTGAGCGGACCGCTCAATCCCTATCATCTGGGCTTTCTGATCGGCCCGCGCATCAATGCCGGCGGCCGTATCGGCGACGCCGTGTTGGGCAGCCGCCTGCTGTCGCTCGACGACGAGCACGAGGCGTTGGTGATCGCGGCGAGGCTCAACGAGCTCAACGGTGAGCGCCAGCGCATCGAGATCGCCGCCGTCGAGGAAGCCACCCGCGTCGCCGAAGCCGAAATCGGCAATGGCGAAGGGCCGCCCGTGCTGGTCCTTGCATCGGCCAACTGGCATGCCGGGATCGTCGGCCTCGTCGCGGCGCGCCTCAGGGAGCGGTTCGAGCGCCCGGCCTTTGCTATCGCCCTGCTGCCCGACGGCGGCGGCACCGGCTCGGGCCGCTCCATGCCCGGCGTCGATCTGGGACACGCTGTCCTCTCAGCCGTCGATGCCGGGATCATCGAGCGCGGCGGCGGTCATGCGATGGCCGCGGGCATCACCATCAAGGCCGGCCAGCTTGGGCCATTCCGCGCCCATCTCACCGAAGCGCTCGGCGGCCAGGTCGGCGTCGCGCGTGCCGTCACGGCGCTGCCGATCGATGCCGCGGTCACCGCGCGCGGCGCCACGGTGAGCTTTGTCGAAGATATCGAGCGGGCAGGGCCGTTCGGCGCCGGCAACCCGACGCCAGTCTTTGCCTTTCCCTCCCATCGCGCCAGATTTGCGGAGGTGGTCGGCAACGCCCATGTGAAATTCACACTGGCCTCGGGCGACGGAGCCCGGATCAAGGCCATCGCTTTTCGGGCGGCGACGACAGCACTCGGCCAGGCGCTGCTCGGAGCCGGCAACGATACCCCTCTGCATCTTGCAGGCACGCTCAGCCTCGATCATTGGCAGGGCCGCGCCGAAGTGCAGCTGCGCGTGACCGATGCGGCCGAGCCCGGAAACTGACGGTATCCTCCGAGTGCCCTTGAAACTTCGGCTTGCAACCCAATTTCGCCGGGCTAGAGTGCCACGGGACCTGTGGGGCCGCAGTACCCGGCTATTGTGCAGGAACTGATGCAATAACAATGGTTTGGAGGCCGGAGCTGGCGCGGCGGCGCTTCCGGCGAGTAGGAATGAGCAGATCTGAAGCTGGCGAAGCGTCCCCGGGCCCGACCCTTTGGACCCACCTGTTGTCGGCGGTCGCGGCCTATTTCGGCAAGCGCCTGATCGGCCGTCCGCGCCACGGCGCTGTGACCTTCTATTTTCCCAACGGCAAGTCGCGCACTTTCGGCAATCCGGCGACCGGCGAACACGCTGTGCTGCGCCTTCGCAACTTCCAGATGTTGAGCAAAACTTTGCAGCGCGGCACGGTCGGCTTTGCCCAGTCCTATATGGACGGCGATGTCGAGATCGACGACCTAACGGCCTTGTTCCGCTATTTCATCCAGAACCGCCACAGCCACGACAGCGCCCAGACCAACTGGTTTTCGACTGCGGCACAGGACGTGGCCTACCACCTGTCGCGGCACAATTCGAAGGAAGGCAGCAAGAAGAACATCTCCGAACATTACGATCTCGGAAACGCCTTCTATGCCGAATGGCTTGACCCCTCGATGACCTACTCCTCGGCGATCTTTTCCACCGACGATCAGGAACTCGAAGCGGCCCAGCACGCCAAGTACCGTCGCGTCGCCGAAATGGCCGGCGTCACCCCCGGCTCATCGGTGCTCGAGATCGGCTGCGGCTGGGGCGGCTTTGCCGAGACCGTCGCCAAGGACTTCCAGGCCGAGCTCTACGGGATCACGCTGAGCAAGGAACAGCTCGCCTTCGGCAAGGAGCGGCTTCACCGCCAGGGCCTCGACAATCTCGCGACGCTGCATTTCGAGGACTACCGCGACACCCGGGGCCAGTTCGACCATATCGGCTCGATCGAGATGATCGAGGCGGTGGGCGAGGAACACTGGCCGAGCTATTTCAAGACCGTGTTCGACCGGCTGAAGCCGGGCGGCACCGCCGCCATCCAGGCCATCACCATCGACGAAAACGACTTCGAGTCCTATCGCTCCAACGCCGATTTCATCCAGCGCTACATCTTCCCGGGCGGCATGCTGCTGACCAAGGCGGCAATGGCCGAGCAGGGCCGCCGCGTCGGCCTGATACTCGAAAACGTCGAGACCTTCCGTCTCTCCTACGCCAAGACCTTGCGCCTCTGGCGCGAACGCTTCCTCGCCCGCTGGGAGGAGATCAAGAAGCTCGGCTTCGACGAACATTTCCGCCGCAAGTGGATTTACTATCTGTCCTACTGCGAAGCCGGCTTCGAAGAAGGCACGATCGACGTGGGGATTTATCAGTACAAGAAGCCGGCTTAGGCAAGATCTTCCATCCCCTCAGTCGTCATCCCCGGGCTTGACCCGGGGACCCAGCGGAACCCTCGGCGCTCAAGGCCCTTACGTCTGGGTGGCCGGGTCGATCCCCGGATCACGTCCGGGGACGACCATGACGATGAATGGATCAGAGGCTCTTCACCCTAACCGCCTTCGGCTTGTCCCAGGTCACGCTGTTCCTTAGCGGCAGGCCGAACTGGCTCTCCTCGATCTCGAAGACGTCGCCCGGCTCGGTCTTGATGCCGTCGGCAAAACTCAGCGTCGCCGTCCCGAACATATGGATGTGGATGTCGCCGGGCTGCCGGAACAACGGGTACTTGAAGTGGTGGTGCTCGAGATTGGCGATGGTGTGGCTCATATTGTCCTCACCGGAGAGGAAGGGCTTTTCCCAGATCACCTTGCCGCCGCGCAAAATCCGCGACATGCCGCTGACATTTCCCGGCAGCTCGCCCAGCCGCAACTCGGGCCCGACCGAAGTGACGCGCAGTTTAGAGTGCGCGAGGAAGAGATAGTTGACCCGCTCGGTCACGTGATCCGAGAATTCATTGCCCAGCGCAAAGCCAAGTCGCAGCGGCGTGCCATCCGGCCCGATGAGATAGATTCCGGCCATTTCCGGTTCTTCTCCGGCATCCTTGGCGAACGCGGGCGAGGCGAGCGGCGCGCCGGGCGCCACCAGCGTGTGGCCATTGCCCTTGTAGAACCATTCGGGCTGTACGCCTTCCTCTCCGGGCTTGGGCTTGCCGCCCTCAAGCCCCATGCGGAACATCTTCATCGAATCCGTCAGCGGCGCTTCGGCCGCCGCCTGATCCGATTTGTGCATGGCATCGCGCGTCGAGGCCGAGCCCAGATGCGTCAGCCCCGTGCCGGTGATCCACAGATGACTGGGATCGGGATGATCGATCGGCGGCAGCAGCCGCCCCTCGGCCGCGATCGCCGCGAGGTCGAGCGGCTTGCCCAGGCCTTTGTCCTTGATCAGGCCTTTGAGCTTGACCTTTCGACTGGCCGCCAGCGCCGCCAGCGCATAGACGCTGGTGACGCCCTTGAGTTGATGGGCCCTTCCGGCCTCGACCACGCCCACCGCGCGCTTGCCGTTCGGCTTTGTGAACTGAATGAGATTCATGATGTCCTCCCGCGCGCATCAGATGCCGCGCCAAGCCGACAAGGGCAAGTCCTGTAGTACGACCATTCGAAGTGAGGTGCGAAAAGGCCCAGTTTGCCGGGCCGTGAGGGCTGATGGTCAGCCGGGCGCGAAACGCGACTTGGCCATCCTTCAGATCGGCCTGGGCGGCCGTGCCAGCAATTCTCTCAAGGACTGGTCCGGTGCGCGATCGACTATCGGCCGCCAGCTGTCCGAAGTGACGGTGCCGGTGATTACTCTTGACGACCTCATGGCCGCAAGTGAGGTACCGCCGTCGCTGGTAAAGATCGACGTAGAAGGCGCCGAAATCGCCGTCCTTCGCGGCGCCACCAACCTGCTTCGAGACGTGCGGCCGCGCATCTACATCGAGATTGGCGAGGACAACATCGCCGCCGCTACAACCATATTTCACGAGGCCGGCTATGGACTGTACGCATTGTCGAACGGCACGCTGGCCCCCATCGATCGTTGCGCCTTCAACACCATCGCGATCCCAAATCGCGGGACAGAAGGAAAGGCCTCAAGCGCTTAGCTAGAGCATCGTGCGGGAAGGTGGGCTTCGGGCATTCCGCAAAAAACGATGCGATAACAGAAGACTGGAGCAGTCGCTTTGATTCTGTCAAAACGCAGTTTGCTCCAGTGGCGGCCTTTTTCATTGCATCAGGACGAATCCGGCGCGAGTTTGCTCGCGCCATCAACCCTCAATTTTGGGCAGCCTGTCGGCAGCCAAGGTCAGGGCCGAACGCCGGAGCCACACAAGGCAATAGGCAACAGGCACGAGGCCGAGCAGGGTGGCGGTGATCGGCAACGCGACAGGACCCAAGGCGGGCAGAAGCCACCAGCCGGCCCCGAGCGCGACCGCAGTTTCGGCAAAAAAGACCAGCGCGTAGGCCTTGTGCCGGTTGGTCGAGAGCAAAAAGACTTCGAAAGAGGTCGACAAGCCCAATACGGCTGCATTGGCAACGAGCCAGACAAAGAGCTGCCGGTCGAAGCTGAAGGCGTGATGCGTCCACCAGCCAAAGAACCATTCGCCGAGGACGAGATAGCCCACAACCAGGACGAGCGTCGCTGCCGGTGCCACCATGAGCACAAGCCTTGCCATGCTGCCGATGGCCGCGCGGTCCTCTCTGCCTGCCGAATGGGCAACCTCCGACCACACGGCCGCACCGACCATCGGCACGAACTGCGTGATCATCCGCGTCAGCGTCCGCAGGCTCACATAGAGCGCGACGACTTGCGGACCGGCCCACGCCGCAATGAGAAAGATCGAGAGTTGGAGGTAAACGATGTTGGAAATGGGCAGCAGCAAATAGCTGCTGGCCAGTTTCACCAGGGTTCGTGCTTCCGCGAGGTCGATGCCGACGCCGGGAACGAGCCAGGTTATGATCCTGCGCAGGCGGATGAGAAGGAATCCGAAGTTCGCGGCGTGAATGGCGAGCATTGCGAGCGCTGCGACAAAGGGTGAGGCTCCAAGCAACGCCGAGACTGGTATGGCCGCGAGACCCAGGAGGCGCGCGACGGAAACGCGGTATTGCGTTTCGGGGTTGCGGCGGACACTGCGCAGGAGGTTGGCGCCATGCACGAAGACAATCATCAGCGCGCCATCGAGCAGCAGCACGAGGAAGGTCTCCGAGGCCTCGCTCGCGGTCATTGCCGAAAACAGGGCCAACAGGCTCTCACGCTGGGTCAGCGCGAAGACCAGGAATGCGCCGCAGATCAGCAGTGTGAAGAGCGCGAGCAGCAGCAATGAAGACCGGAACGTCGCGGTCGCCCGGCGCGCATCGCCGGCGCCCATCGCGGCGTCGATACGGTTGTGGGCGACAGTGGTGACGCCCAGATCGGAGAGCGTGACATAGCCCAGAACGGTCGAAACGATCAGCCATTCACCAAAGAGATGAGTACCCCAGGCGACCAGAAGGAGGGGCACGGTGACGAGTTGCAGCGCGATCGTCCCCAGATTGCCCAGGAGACCGGCAATCCCGCTCTGGATGATGCGCCGCGCGCGCGAGGTCGCTGGTGCGGGTTGGTCAGCGGCGGTTTTTGACATTAAGGACCCGGAGGGGCTTGGATTGCCCCATGTTCTGCCGCAGATTAAGACGTAAACTCATGAAGTTGCCCCGTTCTCTTTCAAGCATCTGTCCTGCGCAAGCAATTGTTGTGATTATCGCAATAGGCCCAAAATGACCTTTGTATTTCCCGGCCATCATGCGGTGGCGGGCGGCTTGGATCGGGCCTTGCCGGTTCGGCTATCGCCTTGCCACCTTTTTTGGGCGGCAGTATTCCCGATGCCGGAGCGCGCGCGGCTCTGATGGCAACTGTTATCGTGACGGGCGGCGCGGGTTTCATTGGCAGCCATACCTGCAAGGCCCTCGCCGCTGCCGGGCATTTGCCGGTCGTTGTCGATACGCTGGAGTTCGGTCATGCGGACGCGGTCAAATGGGGCCCGCTGATCGAGGCCGATATTGCCGACCGTGAAGCTGTCGGTTCAGCCATCGCGACCTACAGGCCCGAGGCGATCGTCCACTTCGCTGCCTATGCCTATGTCGGGGAGTCCGTCCAGGATCCGGCAAAATACTATCGCAACAATGTTGCCGGAACGCTGGCATTGCTCGAGACCTGCCGGGATCGAGGCGTGAGCCGGACCATCTTCTCGTCGAGTTGCGCGACTTATGGCGTACCCGAGGCGCTGCCGATCGTCGAGCCGACGCCGCAGAACCCTGTCAATCCCTATGGACGGACCAAACTGATCGCCGAGCATATGCTGAGGGAATTCGGAGCCGCGTATGGCAGCCGGTTCGCCGCCCTGCGCTATTTCAATGCGGCGGGCGCCGATCCGGATGGCGAACTGGCCGAGCGACACGATCCCGAGACGCACCTGCTGCCGCGCGCGCTCATGGCCGCGGCGGGGACGATTGCCGAGCTCGACGTGTTCGGCACGGATTATCCAACGCCGGACGGGACCTGCATCCGCGACTATATTCATGTCTCAGATCTGGCTGTTGCACATGTGGCCGCGCTCACCGACCTGCTCGCTGGGGGAGAGAGCTTCGCCGCCAATTTGGGAACAGGCGAGGGGACATCGGTCAGGCAAATCCTCGCGGCGATCGAGACTGTGACCGGCCGCGCGGTGCCAGTGCGCTACGGCCCGCGACGCGCCGGCGATCCGCCATCGCTGTACGCCGATGCGAGCTTTGCGCGGAAGCGCCTAGGCTTTGTGCCGCGATGGTCCGCCATCGAGACCATCGTCCGCACCGCGGCACCGACCTTTGGACTTAGCGAGCCTCAATGAGCAGCCGAGAGACTGGCATGCTCGATGCGAAGCAGACCGTCCCGATGCGTGGCGGTCCGAGCTTTTCATTCCGGCACCGGGCGCAGCGCGCAGTGTGGAGCCTGGTGTGGGTTGCTCTCGGTCGATGGACGCCGACGCCGTTGCACGGCTGGCGCCGAATGCTTCTGCGGGTGTTCGGAGCACGGCTTGCCGCCACCGCGAAGGTCTATCCCGGTGTCGACATCTGGCTGCCTGCCAATCTCGAGATGGCCGAGTATGCGACTCTGGGACGAGGCGTCGTCTGCTATGCGATGGCGAGGATCAGCCTCGGCCCCTACGCGCTCGTGTCGCAGCGCGCCAGCCTGTGCGCGGGCACGCACGACGTTGACGACCCGTCCTTCCAGTTGATTGTCAAACCGATTTCGATCGGCGAAAGGGCGTGGGTCGCGGCGGAGGCTTTTGTAGGTCCCGGCGTGACCTTGGGGGAGGGGGCGGTACTCGGCGCCCGCGCTGTGACCTTTCGCGATCTCGAACCCTGGACGATCTACGCAGGCAACCCGGCAAAGCCTATCCGCCGTCGCAACCGAGCCGAAAGTCCACAAAGCTCGATCGGGTCGCACCAGCCATGACCGTTTCGAATCGCTTCTCGATCGTCCTGTTGACCTTCAATTCGGAGGCTTCGATCCGCAGGACCCTGTCTGCCCTTGAAGGGCTCAGCGACGACATTCATGTCGTCGATTCCTTCAGTACGGACTCGACCGTGGCCATTTGCGAGTCGCTCGGATGCAAGGTGGTGCAGCATCCGTTCGAGCACTATTCGGCGCAGAGGAACTGGGCCATCGACAATCTCACGCTGCTTCATCCCTGGCAGCTTCACATCGATGCCGACGAGGAAATGGAGCCGGCCCTGGCTGACGAGTTGGGACAGATTGATCTCGGGGCCACGACCAATGGGGCCTTCATGTTCGGCCGCAAGATTGTGTTCATGGGCAAGGTCCTGCGCTTTGGGGCTATCAACAAGACCTGGCATTTGAGGCTTTTCCGTTCCGGCGCGGCGCGCTGTGAGGACAGGCTCTACGACCAGCACTTCGTTTCTTCTGGTCCAGTGGCGAAGCTTTCTGGTTGCCTCCTGGACCACCAGGAGGATCCGCTCGCGGAATGGACGCGCCGGCACAACCGCTGGTCCGATCTCGAGGCCGAGGAGCTCTCGAGCGGGTCGACCGGCGCGGCCGGACGACTTGCCGGCCGGGCGACCGGCAACGCAATGGAGCGGAAACGCTTCGCCAAGCAGCGCTATTACCGCTTGCCGCTGTTCTGGCGGGCGCTTGCCTATTTTCTTTACCGCTATGTTCTGCGTCTGGGGTTTCTCGATGGCACGCGCGGCGCGATCTACCACGTGCTTCAGGGCTTCTGGTTCAGGTTTCTGGTGGACGCAAAGCTCTATGAGCGTCGGCGGAGGCAGCGCCAGTGACCCCCTTTGGCGGCATCTATCGCGGACGCAGGGTTCTGGTCACCGGGCACACTGGGTTCAAGGGAAGCTGGCTCAGCCCATGGCTCGACCGCCTGGGGGGCGAGGTCACGGGCCTCTCGATCGACGTTCCAACGACGCCATCGCTGTTCGAGATCTCCGGAGTCGCCAGTCGCATGGACAGCCGAACTGGAGACGTGCGCGATGGCGCGGCTTTGCGGGTTCTGGTCGAAGAGGTTCGGCCCGAGATTGTCTTTCATCTCGCGGCGCGGCCGCTGGCAAGGCGCTCGCACGCGGAACCGGCGCTGACGGTCGACACCAATGTGATGGGGACCGTCAATATTCTCGAAGCGGCGATGGCCGCGGGCAGGCCCAGTTCCATCGTCGCCGTGACCTCGGACAAACGCTGCCGCAACAACAGCCTGCTCCAGCTGACGCAGCAACAGATAGAGCGCTTTGAGGCCGATGCGCAGGCCGCCGGGATTGGTTGGGCACTCGCGCGGGCCAGGTCGAAGGTACAATCATGAAAGTTACAATCGTGGTTCCGGCGATCTCGCGCCATGCAGGCGGCATTGCGGAGATCGTTCGCTTGCTCGCCCGGGCGATCGAGCAGCAACCGGGCTTCGAAATCGACATTCTCTCGATCAAGCGCGAGGGCTACGAGTCCGACTTGCCGCCGTTCGCGGGGCTGCGCGTGAGATGCTTCAGGTTCTTCGGGCCTTCGACCTATGGCTTCTCGCCGGGGCTGCTGTGGGCGGTGTTATGGAGCCGGCCCGACCTTATGCACGTCCATGCGATCTGGGGTTTCCACGTCTTTGCCGTCCATCTCTGGCATCTGCTCACGGGGCGACCCTTTGTAGTCACGCCGCACGGGATGATGGATGCATGGATTCTCAAGCGGTCGCGACGCCTCAAGGCCGCCGTTTCCGGCCTCTATCAGAATGCCTTTCTAGGAAATGCCACTGCGTTCCAAATCAACGCCGAGGCCGAGCGGCCTGCGGTGTCCGCCATGGTGCCCAACGCGAGGATCACAGTGGTTGCCAACCAGGTCGACGCGCCGCGGGCGATCGAACCTCGGCCGCCATGGTGGTCCCCGGCGCTCGAAGGGCGGCAGATCTATCTCTTCTTTGGCCGCATACATGAAAAGAAGGGCATCGTGGAGTTGATCGAAGCCTGGGACCGGCTGAGTTCCGGCAATCCGCAGTTTCGCGACGGCGCTGCGCTGGTCGTCGCGGGATGGAATGACGGGCTGGAGAACTTCGAGGCGGGCGCCTCGGCTGTTGCGGCGCGGCACGGCAATGTCTTTGTTGTAGGCCCGCAGTTCGGCGATGCGAAGTGGGCGAGTTACCGGTCGGCGAGATTCTTCGTGCTTCCCTCCAAGAGCGAGGGGCAGCCCATGGCGGTGCTCGAGGCCTGGGCCTGCGGCGTTCCTTCTTTGATGACCGAGGCCTGCAATCTCAATATTGGCTTCGACTATGGTGCGGCGATGCGATCGGGCATGTCGGCCGAGGAAATCGTCACTGCGCTCAAGATCACGTTCGAGATACCGGATGCGCGGCGCGAGACTATGTCGCGCGCAGCGCTCGCCCTGGTCGATGAACAGTTCTCGCCCCGCGTCATCGGCACGGGCGAGGTCACCGACCGGCAGCGCTGCCGGCTTCGCGCCCAGCACGACGACAGGGTCGAGACCCATCGTGCGGCAGAACGCGGCGTTGCGCTCCCACACGATCCGAAGTCCCTGGAGCGTGAGGTCCGCATGCACGTGCTGAACCAAGGCCGTCTCAGGCGCTATCACCGCCGCCAAACCGCCCGTCGCTATGCAGATGGCGTGGCCTCCGAGCTCGTCGCTGATGCGCCGCACCAACCCCT
>JBEBGE010000027.1:0-40248 GCA_040081595.1 Devosia sp. | reverse complement strand
CCCCCGTACACTTCGCTACGGGAGAGGAGCACCGGCTGCGAGACTAGAACTTGACGGTCGGCACGGCGCGATCGGCGGCGTCCTCGATCTCGAAGAACTCGGCCTTTGAGAACTTGAAGGCGTTGGCGATGAAGTTGGAGGGGAAGGATTCCACCGTGGTGTTCAGGTTGCGCGCGGTGCCGTTGTAGTAGCGGCGGGCCATCTGTAATTCGTCTTCGACGGTCTGCAGCGCTTGCTGGAATTCGAGGAAATTGGCGCTGGCCTTGAGGTCGGGATAGGCCTCGGCGACGGCGATTAGGCGGCCGAGTGCGCCGGACAGCGCGCCTTCGAGCTTGGCGCGCTCCTCAGGACCGGCACCGGCGCCGGCCTGGGCGGCGGCGCGGGCATTGGTCACCGCTTCGAGGGTCGCGCGCTCATGGCCCATATAGCCTTTGACGGATTCGAGGAGGTTCGGGATGAGGTCCGAGCGGCGCTTCAACTGAACGTCGATGCCGGACCAGCCCTCTTCCTTGAGCTGCCGCTGGCTGACCAGCGTGTTGTAGAGCACGACGCCATAAGCGATCGCGGCAATGATGATGCCGAGAATGATCCAGCCGAACATGATTTGCCTCCTCGAATCGGCACTTCGGACGCGCGCCGCGCGCGTCGCACCGAGGGAACAGTGTCACCGGGCGGAAAAAGCCGCAACTGGCGGCCCGAAAGGGCGCGGAACTAGCGCCGAGCAACGGGGCGTAACTTGTTTCCGGTTACTTGGGTCGTTTCATCCATTTTTCAGTTAATCTGGTCGTCGTCCTCAGGTGGCAGGGGGACTTTCTTGTTCCGCTTGTAGGCTTTGGGGTCTTCGACAACGCGCGGGCGGAACAGCGGCCCGCGCAGCGCCTTGGCGGCGAGATTGCGCTTTTTGGGCGGGGATTTGACCGGCTTTTTCATGACGCTCCCGACTCACGATGGGAGTGTAGAGCGCCGGGGCCGGCGGGGGAATCACCGGATCTGGCGCTCGACGTGCCCTGGAGATGCGCTGGTCAGAAGCCGAAGAGGCTCCAGCGTCCCCAGGCGACAAACACCGCCAGGGCGAGGAGCACGAAATTGGCCGGCACGATCTGCATTTCGCCGCGGCGGACATGGAAGCCGATGGCGAGAACCTGGATCACCGCGAGGCCGATGGCGGCGAGAGGGGTGAGCCCGGGAAGGATGCCGGTCGCGATGGGGAGGATCAGGCCGATGGCACCAAGCAGCTCGGATATGCCGATGAAGCGGGTGAGCGGAACCGGAAATTCGGCGGCCCAATCGATCGACTTGGACAGGTCAGGGATCGGCCGGAACGCTTTCATGGCTCCCGCCATGCCGAACAGGGCCGCAAGCAGCCCCTGAGCGGCCCAAAGGTAGAAATTGAGAGTAGAGAGGATTTCCATGCGTATTGCCTAACAAGACCCAATCGCCATAGGCCTAGGACGATGCTGCGTGGCCCACAAGGAGGCACATTGCGGGAACCAAATCAGGCACATGGAAGACACCGCATCAGGATGCACGCTCCGTCATCGCCTGCCGGCCGTGGGCCGAATCGAAGGCCCGACCAGAAGCTGAAGGCCGAAGGTCAGCGATGAGCCCGACCGTCTTCGCGATCGTCCTGTTCGCCGCGGCGCTCCATGCGAGCTGGAACGCGCTGGTCAAGGGCGGCAGCGACACGCTGCTGACGACGGCTCTGGTCGCGGGTGCGGCGTCGGTGATGGCGCTAGTGCTGATCCCCTTCCTGCCCCTGCCCGCGCCGGCGAGCTGGCCATTCATCGCCGCCTCGGTGGTCCTTCAGACCACCTATTTCGTTCTCCTTGCCTATACCTACCACGTGGCCGACATGAGCCAGACCTATCCGGTGATGCGGGGCACCGCACCGTTGCTCGTCGCGATCGTCAGCGTCCCGATCCTCGGCGAGACGCTGGACCTGGTGGCGTGGGCGGGGATCGCGCTGATTTCGGCGGGCATCCTCAGCATGGGGCTCGGCACCAGAGCCGGCCAGAGGAAGGGCGTTGTGTTCGCATTGCTCAACGCCGTGGTAATCGCAGGCTATACGCTGGTCGATGGCGAGGGCGTGCGCCGGTCAGGTGCGCCGGCGGCCTATGCGCTCTGGATCTTCTTTTTCACCGGATTGCCGCTGACCGGCTGGGCGGTCACGGCGCGGCGCGCGCTGCTGCGGGACTATCTCATGGCCAACTGGCGACAGGGGATCATCGGCGGCATCGGCGCGTCGCTCTCCTATGGCCTCGCGCTCTGGGCAATGACGCTGGCGCCGGTCGCAGTGGTGGCGGCGTTGCGCGAGACATCGATCGTGTTCGGGGCAGCGATCTCGTACTTTATTCTGAAGGAGCGGGTGACAGCTGTGCGCGTTGCGGGCGCGTGTGTGATCGCGGCGGGGGCGATTGCGCTGCGGCTTGGATAGCCGAGTCACCATTCAATGTCCTTGTCGCTTCTAGCGCCAAGCAGCATCCTTGCATGTGTCGCCGAGCCAGGTGCGATAGCCCACGATAGTGACCACGTCCCCTGGACTTGGTACGAGATCATCTTCGTCCCAGTGAAACGTCGTAAGGCCAAAAGCCTCGGTCTCGACCTCGACCCTGGGTCCCTCGATGTGCTTTCGCAGTTTGCCCACAAAATAGCGCTGGACTTATCCGGCCATCGTCAGCTGTTCGACTACGGGCCGGCCGAGTGCCGGCCTCAAGACGTCGTGCACTATGATCTGCGCCCAGAGAGCCATTGCGACGAGCGATACACCGAACCAAAGACGCGCGACGGCGACGGCTTGCACCAGCAGCCATCGGGTGCCGCTCAACGGCAGCCCAAAAGACGAAGGCAGACGCTGCCACGCCCGCGGCCAGTAGGATAAGGAAACAACCCGGCCAGAATTGGTTCCATGCTTGGGACGGAACGAACACCCCATAGCCGTATGGCTTGGCAGCAAGTATGAAGAGCGGCGCAAAGCATAGGGCTGCAATCTAGCCGCGTACGCGATAGTGGAAGTCGCCAGCGGCCTCGAGGTTTCGGGCGCGGGTGTTGACGTGGTCGAGGTGGATCAAGACACCGCAGTCAGCGACGGCGACCCTTGTGTGTCGCCATGAAATAGACGATCAGGGCACCTGCTAGGCCTGTACCCAAACTCAGCGCTATCAAGAGGTAGTCATTCATCCGCCTATTCCTTGAGGCCGCTAAGAACTTGCCTGCCCAAGTAATGTAGGCCAGCGCTCAGGAGAATACAACCAACGGCAAGGATGACGAGCACGCCGGGCGTTGCG
Organism: Devosia sp.; assembly: GCA_040081595.1. Classification (GTDB taxonomy): domain Bacteria; phylum Pseudomonadota; class Alphaproteobacteria; order Rhizobiales; family Devosiaceae; genus Devosia_A. Next base: position 36,964 of record JBEBGE010000027.1, on the reverse strand, counting down.
GGTGTTCCAGCAGCGAATGATGCGGCAGGCGCAAGAACGCCGACTGCAAGCAGGGCAATCGCAACTCCGTTCAGGAATGTGGCGCTGAGCTTGGCCTTCTCGTTGTCGACAAGCTTGCCCATTACGCCCCTCCACCCGCCGTCTGCAGCCATGCCGCGCCGCAGGCTTTTGCGAGTTCGCGGATGCGCAGGATGTAGCTTTGGCGTTCGGTGACCGAGATGACGCCGCGGGCATCGAGCAGGTTGAAGTTGTGGCTGGCTTTGATGACCTGCTCGTAGGCGGGGACGGCCAGCGTGTGGCGATTGCCGCCAGCGCCCTTTTCGAGCAGCGCCCTGCACTCGGCTTCAGCGTCGGCGAAGTGACGGAACAGCATGTCGGTATCGGCGGACTCAAAGTTGTATTTCGAGAACTCCTGCTCGTTCTGCAGGAACACATCGCCATAGGTGACCTTGTCATCGCCGGAGCGGCCGTTGAAATTGAGGTCGTAGACGTTCTCGACGCCCTGCACATACATGGCGAGGCGCTCGAGGCCGTAGGTGATCTCGCCGGGGATGGGCGAGCACTCGAATCCGGCGACCTGCTGGAAATAGGTGAACTGGCTGACTTCCATGCCATCGCACCAGCATTCCCAGCCGAGGCCCCAGGCGCCCAGCGTCGGGCTCTCCCAATCGTCCTCGACGAAGCGGATATCGTGCAGCGAGGCATCCAACCCGATCTCGGCAAGCGATTGCAGGTAGAGATCCTGGATGTTGTCGGGCGAAGGCTTCAGGATCACCTGGAATTGGTAATAGTGCTGCAGCCGGTTGGGGTTTTCGCCGTAGCGGCCATCCTTGGGCCGGCGCGAGGGCTGGACATAGGCGGCCTTCCACGGCCTCGGGCCGAGGGCCCGCAGCGTCGTCGCGGTGTGAAAGGTGCCGGCACCCATCTGCATGTCATAGGGCTGCAGAATCACGCAGCCTTGATCGGCCCAGAAGCGCTGGAGCGTCAGGATGAGGCCCTGGAACGAGTTCCGTGGGTCCATATGGGCGGGCAGATCGGGCATGGCGATATCCGTCGGAAAGGCGCGCGGAACCTAGTGGCGCAGGCGCCTTGGGTCAATCGGCGAGCCAGCCGCCACAACACCGTAGGGCGTTTTCATCGCGGCTTAACCTCTGGGGCCGAAGCTGGGAGAGGGAATGTCGACCGTGGAGCCTTGATGCTCGAAGATCTCATTGACCTGGCAAGACAGCCGGACAGTAGCAAGCGGCGCGAGCTGCTGCGGCAGGTTGCCGACTTGTTTTATGCCGAAGGCCGCGACCACGCAGCCGAGCGCGAGATCATGCTGTTCTCCAGCGTGGTGACCACGGTGCTCAAGCAATTGTCACGGGTGGACCGGGCGGAGTTCTCCTCCCGCATTGCCACCGACGAGCGGACCCCGCGCGATGTCGCACTGGCATTGGCGCATGACGAGGCCGAGATTGCCGCCCCCCTACTCGAGAGCGCCAGGGTGCTCCAGGACGACGACCTGATCGAGGTGGCGCGCAGCAGGGACCTCGGACATCGCGTCGCCATCTCCAAGCGCGATGGCGTGGGCGAGCGCGTGACAGACGCGCTGCTCGATTTCGGCGAGACCGAGGTGATGCAAAGCCTACTCGACAACCGGACGTCGATGCTGTCGGTGCGCGCGTTCGACCTGATGGCGGCGCGCGCGGAAACCGCAGTGGAGTTGCGCGAGCGCCTCTGCTTCCGGAACGGCGCTCCAGCCGCGGTGCTGACCCGGATGCTGCCCCTGCTGGAACCGGAAGCGCAGGCGCAGGCGCGCGCGATGCTGGCCGCGGGCGGCGGGAAGCTCGATGAACTGTCCAAAGTCGCCATGGGCCAAATCGCCAAGGAACGCGGCGACAACGCCAAACGACGGCTCGAGATCAAGATGCTGGCCCGCAGGGTCGAGGCCGGCGAGGTGAGCCTCGACGGCTTCGTGGACGACCTCGTCTCGCACCATCATCCGCTCGACCTGTCGTTGGGACTATCGGAACTGTCGATGCTGGCGGAAAAGCAAATCAGCAATGCCGTGCTGGCGGTCGAAGCGGCCCCTCTCGCTTTGATCTGCAAGGCGCTCGAAATGGAGCCCGATACCTATCGGCGCGCCGAGGCATTGCGGCGGGAGCTGATGAAGCAGCCGGCGGAAATTCCGGAGAACGTCATGTCGGCCTACGGCCTTTTGAGCTCATCCGATGCGCAGCGGACATTGCGGTTCGTCAGCGTGCGCGGAACGCTCGCCCAGGCCAGTTGAACTCGTATTTCTGCGTAGTTTCTGGTTCGATTCACTCAATCTTCGCCAATCTGCTTAGAGCTTTCGCGAGGGCTCGCGGGCGATATTGCCCCTATTGTTTCAGAACTTTGCCAGTTGCATGAGCGTAACGCGACGTCTGGTCTGTCTATTGGCCCTCGGGCTCATGGTCTTGGTTTTCGAGACGTCGCCGGAATGGCTGCATCTCGATACAGACGGCATGATCGCTCGCGCGGTGGTGATGCAGATCGGCGGTCCATTGCTGGCCGCCCTCGCCTGCCTTGCGGCCGCCATACGAAGCAAGGGCAGCGACCGCCAGGCCTGGTTCAGCTTCGCCATCGGCTCGGGACTCTATCTCGCCGGAAATCTCACCTATCTCGGCTATGCGCTGACGGGCATCGAAAGCCGGTTCCCCGCCCTGCCCGAAGCCGCCTATTTCGTGATGGCGGTATTCTTTGCAAAGGGCATTCTGCTCTATGGCAAGGTGCGCCAGCAGATCAGTCGCGTGCAGGTGTACAATTTCGTCCTCATCGCCTGCGCGGTTATGCTGGCCAGCATGTTCCTGCTCAACCGGGCGGTGGACAAATCGGTGATGCCGCCCTTTGCGACGGGGTTGGCTGTGTTTTATCCCGCCCTGTGGTTTTCAGTTGCGGCAAGCGGGGCGATTTCGCTGCTGCTCTACGCGCAGCCCGGCAAGACCTATGCCTTCGGGCTGCTACTGGCGGCTATGTTGGCGGAGTCGGTGGCGGATTTCGCCTATGCGCTGCAATTGCTGCGCGGCACATACGAGAATGGCGGGCTGACGCAATTGCTTTGGGTGACCTCGGCCGGGCTGATCGTCCTGGCAGGGCTCGAGCAGCGAGTCTTTGCCGGACGACCCGCGGCGCAGCCAGTCCGCCGCCCGGTGCACAGCGTCGTCGAGGCGGCCATTCCATCGATTGCCATCGCCATCGTCCTCGTCTCGGGCAGCCTCACGAGCGCTTTGGGCAATGGGACATTCGCGCTGCTTGCCGTGGTATTGGCGCTGGGCTTTGCAGGGTTTTCAGGGCTGCGCGAATACTGGATCATCAACACACAGAAGCAGTTGCGCTCGACAGTCGAGGCCAAGAGCGCGGCGCTCGAAAAGAGCCAGGCGCAGGTCGAGTCGGTGCTCGAGAGTACGAGCGACAGCGTCATCGTTCTCGATCACGACTGGCTGGTGGTCTATTTCAACCACCGCGCGGCCGAAGAGATCGACAATTCGGCCATGCTCAAGCCCGGGGTGTGCCTGTGGGACCTGTTCCCCGCCGCCGAGACCTCGGGTGAGGCCGCACACTATCGCAAGGCCGCAGCGACGCGGCAGCCGGTCGAGTTCGAGCTGTTCGTCGAGGACCGGCAGATCTGGCTCGGCATCCAGGCCTTTCCGACACCGGACGGGCTCTCGATTTTCTTTCACAATATCACCGAGCAGAAGCAGGCGCGTGACGAGGTGCTGCACCTTGCCCATCACGACCCGCTGACCGGCCTCGCCAATCGAACGATGTTCTATGACCGGCTGCATGCGCTGGCGGCGCGGCGGGCCCGCTTCGCAGTGATCCTGATCGATGTCGATCACTTCAAGGAGGTGAACGATACGCTGGGTCATTCGGTGGGCGACGCACTGCTGAAGGCGACGGCGGAACGGTTTCGCACCGGCCTGGGCCCGGACGATCTCGTGGCAAGGCTGGGCGGCGACGAATTCGTGATCATTACCGAGAACGCCGACGCGTCGGAGGCCACGGAGATGGCGCGCCGCTATGCGATGGCCGCCGGCACGCCACATGAGATCGAGGGCGAATCCATCAGGCTGGGCGCCAGCATCGGCATCGCTATTTCCGAGGGCAATGGCGAGGATCCGGACCGGCTGTTCCGCAATGCCGACATCGCGCTCTATGCGGCCAAGGCCGATGCGCGCGGAGCTTTCCGGATTTTCGAGCCGGCGATGGAAGCCGGTCTCCAGGACCGGCAGGCGCTGCGTGCCGATCTCAGAGCGGCGCTGGGCAATGGCGAATTCATGCTGATGTACCAGCCGCAGGTGGAGTTGCGCGGCGAACAGGTGTCGGGCTTTGAAGCGTTGATCCGCTGGCGGCACCCGACGCGCGGGCTGATCGGGCCGGAAGTGTTCATCCCGATCGCCGAGGAATCGGGACTGATCATCGCCATCGGCGAATGGGCGCTCTCCACCGCCTGTGCCGAGGCGATGAAGTGGCCGACGGAAGTGTCGCTGGCGGTGAACCTGTCGACGCGGGAATTTGCCGGCAGCGATCTTGCCAGCAATGTCGCGCGGGCGCTCAAAGAGAGCGGCCTTCCGGCAGAGCGGCTTGAGCTCGAAATCACCGAGAGCGTGCTGCTCAAGAACAGCCGCGCCAATCTTGAAACGCTCCGGCGGCTGCGCGCGCTGGGGCTGAGGATCGCCATCGACGATTTCGGAACGGGCTATTCGTCGCTCGCTTACCTGCAGCAGTTCCCGTTTTCCAAGATCAAGATCGATCGCTCCTTCATCAGCGGCTTGCCCGAAAGCGATGCCAGCCAGGCGATTGTGCGTTCGGTGATCGGACTCGGAATTGCGCTCGGCATGCGGGTGACGGCCGAGGGCGTCGAGACTGAGTCGCAATATGACTGGGTGCGACTCGGCTGCAACGAGGTGCAGGGCTATTTCCTGAGTCCGCCGGTGGCCGCCTCCGAGGTCATGGCGACCATGGCGCGGCTCAATGCACGGCGGGACGGCGAGAGGGCCGAGCAGGCCCGCAAGGCGGGGTAAGGCACGACCTCCTGCTACTGACGGTTGTCGTTGTCCGGCGGGCGGAAGGTGCCGTCGGCATCGCGCTTCAAGGTGATGACATCGGGTCGCGCGCGCTCCTCGAGATCGCGCTCGTGGACGGCTTTGTCCTCGGCCTTGAACTGGTCCACCCAGTCGCGCCAGATGCGGCGGACGCCCAGGAAGATGGCAAGGCCGATGGCCGTGAAGATGACGATGCGCAGCACGAAGACGGTCATTTGTGGCGGGATGAAGTTGTCATAGGCCCAGCCGGCTCCAGAGGGCGCGGTCTTCGATGGCGGCGGCGATATCGGCGCTCACCGACTGCTGGGCAAGCGAGGACAAGCCGAAGCGCGGCAGTTGGAACCAGCCGCGGCGGGGCTCGATCACACGGGTGCGAACATCCTCGCCGAAGCGGGTCCTGAGTGTTTCGTGCAGATCGCCCAAGGCATCCACGAGACCGAGTTCGAGCCCGCGCACGCCACTCCAGAACTCGCCGGTGAAAAGCTCGTCGTCGGCGAGCTTGAACTTGCCGGCGCGGCGCGATTTCACATAGTCGATAAAGACCTGGTGGATCTCGGATTCCATCTGCAGGATGCGTGCGACGTCCTCGGGCTTTACGGGGAGAAAAGGGTCCATGGTCGACTTGTTCCGGCCCGAAGTGTGGACGCGGCGGTCGATGCCGAGTTTGGCGAGGGCTTGGGGGAAGCCAAAGCCGGCATAGATGACGCCGATCGACCCCACTATCGAGGACGGGTCGGCGATGATTTCATCGCCGGCGCTGGCGATGAAATAGCCGCCCGAGGCCGCGGCGTCTTCGACGAAGACCAGGACCTGCTTTTCGTGCTCGTCGGCAAGGTCACGGATGCGCTTGGCGATAAGCCGCGACTGGACGGGGGAGCCGCCGGGCGAATTGACGATGAGTGCGACGGCGGGGCCGTGCATTTCGAAGGCGCGCTTGAGGACCGGGGCCAGGGTCGCGATATTAAGCCGGCCGGCGCGCTGGTCGGCGGCGATGACGCCCTGCAAGCGGACGACCGGGATGACCGGGCCGCCGGAGCGGAAGCCGCGCTGCACGAAACCGACGATTCCCCTGGACTTGGCCATGCGTCATTCCTGCTTAAGGGAGGTCATGTGGGGCAGTTTTGCCCCGATTACCAGTGGAGGCGATCCTCGCCACGGAAGATCACCTCGAAATCGGGCTGGAAGGCCCGGCCTTCGGGCAAATGGAGCGGGCGCGATGCGAGCAGGGTCAGCGGCGCGCGCGAGCCCTTGATGGCGCGGATGAGAACGCGGTGGGCGTCCCCGCCGGGACGCGGCGTAAGCGGCAGGACGGTGACGGCGCCGAAGCGGGCTTCGAAAGCTGTGAGCAAGGGGCCAAGCCGCTCGGCCAGATGGATGAAGATGATCTCGCCGCCCGGCGCGGCATGGGAGGCGGCGGTTTTGACCCATAGATCAAGGGCTTTGGCGGGCATGTGGCGGGCGGCGGCGCGGGCCTTGCTGGGAGCCGAGCCCTGACCCTGCTCGTAGAAGGGCGGGTTGGCGATCACGGAGGTGTAATGGTCGGGTTCGAGCCCGGCGGCGGTCCGGGCGCCTGCCGGCAGGGTGAGGTCGAGTTCGATCGCCCGGGCCTGCGCGGCGAGGCCATTAGCCGCGATGTTGCTGCGCAGATGCACCAGCATTTCGAGGTCGAATTCGACCAAAGCGGCATGGAGGCCGGGATTGGTTGCGAGCGCGACCATGCCGGCGGTGCCCACTCCTGCCCCGAGATCAAGCAGGCCAGTGCTCCCGGGGCTCACCGCGGCGCCGAGCAGCACGGAATCAAGCCCGGCGCGGAAGCCCTTTTGAGGCTGGGCAATGGTGAGGCGGCCGCCAAGGAACGCATCGCCGGTAGCGCTTTGTCGTTTTACATTGGCGGTGGCGTGGTCTAGGGACATCGCAAACCCGGGCGGCCTCAAGTGGCCGATCATAGGGGCAACGGCGCGCGGCTCAAAGCGCCGGGACAAAAGGCCAAGGGGACGGCATGGCGGTTGTTGCCGCAGCGGCAAAGCAGGAGGCGGGAGCGCATGCGCTCGACCGGCTGCTGTCGGCCACGCGCACGGAGATGGAAGCGGTCAACGCGCTGATCCTGTCGCGGGCGGATTCACGTGTCGATATGGTGCCCGAACTGGCGCGCTACCTGATCGATGCGGGCGGCAAGCGCCTGAGGCCCATGTTGACGGTCGCCTCGGCCATGCTGTTCGGCAAGCCCGATGGATCGCAAACCAATTTCGCGGCGGCGGTCGAGTTCCTCCACAATGCCACGCTGCTCCATGACGACGTGGTGGACGAAAGCGATCTCAGGCGCGGAAGGCCAGCGGCGCGCACGGTCTGGGGCAACCAGGCCAGCGTGCTGGTCGGCGATTTCCTTCTCGGGCAGGCCTTCCTGATGATGGTCGAGACCGGAAAGCTCGACGCGCTCGGGGTCTTGGCGCATGCGGCGACGATCATCGCCGAAGGCGAGGTGCTGCAACTCTCCAAGGTGGGCGACATGACCACCAGCCCCGAAGACTACGACGACGTAATCCACGCCAAGACGGCGACATTGTTTGCCGCCGCTGCCGAAGCCGGCGCCATGGCCGCGACCACCGACAAGACCGCGATTGCCGCGATGCGCCTCTATGGCGAGCATCTTGGAATGGCGTTCCAGCTGGTCGACGACGTGCTCGACTATCGCGGTGAAAGCGGCGCGATGGGCAAGAATACCGGTGACGACCTTCGTGAAGGCAAGATGACGCTGCCGGTGATTCTCGTGCTGCGCGAGGGGACCGAAGGCGAAGCGGCGACGATCAAGGCTGTGCTGGGCAAGCCGGAGGCGAGCGACGCGGCGCTGGCCGACGTGGTCGCGATCATGACGCGCCTCAAGACGCTCGACCGGACGGTCGAGAAGGCGCACGACCATGTGCGCCGGGCGCGCGAGGCGCTGCTGCCGCTGCCCAAGAGCGAGATGCGCGATATCCTGAGCGATATCGCAGAATTCTATGTGAGCCGGGCTTACTAGCGGCGGGCGCGGGGGCACGCCGATCGACGGATCTCGTGGCCAAAGAGCCAGCTCTCGGCAGGCAAATGCCCTCAAGTGAATGGCTATGTGCTAGTCTCTCGACTCTTCTAGCGGAGGCGGGTGATGGCGATGTTGAAAACGGATAGCGCGTTTACGGGGTCGATCCCGGAGAACTATGACCGTTACATGGTCCCCCTGATATTCGAACCCTACGCCGCGGACATAGCGCGACGCGCAGTGGCACTAGCGCCGGGCGCCGTTCTGGAGACTGCTGCCGGTAGCGGGGTTGTCGCTCGCGCGCTGGCGCCTCTGTTGGCGTCAGGCGCAACCTATGTTGCGACCGACCTCAATCAGGCGATGATCGACTACGCCGCATCGCAACAGCCGCCCGGTATGCGCGTCACGTGGCGCCAGGCGGACGCCCTGGCGCTGCCATTTGAGGATGGAACCTTTGATCTGGTTTGTTGCCAGTTTGGAGCGATGTTCTTTCCCGACCGTGTCGCCGGATACGCAGAAGCCAAGCGAGTCCTCAAGACCGGAGGGCACTTCCTGTTCAACGTATGGGATCGGATAGAAGAGAACGACTTTGCGGACGATGTCGCCAATGCACTGGCAGAGCTCTTTCCTGCCGATCCGCCGGGCTTCATGGCGCGGACGCCGCACGGCTACCATGACACGGCTCTGATCCGCAGCGACCTCGAGGCGGCTGGTTTCTCCAATGTGGTGATCGAGACGAAGGCCGAACTCAGCCGCGCCTCGTCCTCGCGAATCCCAGCCGTTGCGCTCTGCCAGGGTACGCCCCTTCGGATCGAGATCGAGGCTAGAGCCCCCGGAGGGCTTGCCTCGGTAACAGATCACGTTGCATCGGCGATTGCAGCCAAACACGGAAGCGGCGCGGTTGCTGCCAAGATCCAGGCCCATGTGATCCTGGCGGTGGCCTGAGAGGCGGGGCCGGTCCCGCCCCGCCGGAAATGGCCAAACCGCGATCGCCATATCAATTTGAAATTGCTGGCAAGATTCACCATCGCTAGCCAGTTTGGCCGATCGTTTGGCCGATCCTAGACCCCGACCAGCGGGGCGGCGGCGACCCAGTAGGCGGGCCAGCGGGCCCTGAGATCGTGGGCGGCCTGGTGGGCGCCCGAGGCGGTGCCGAAGAGGCCGAAGACGGTTGCACCGGAGCCGGACATGCGGGCGAGGATGCAGCCATCGAGATTGCCGACTTCGGCGATGATTCCGCCGATGGCCGGAACCAGTGCGATGGCGGGAGGCTCGAGGTCGTTGCGGGTCTCGCCCAGCCAGATGCCCAGTTGGGCCGGGCGGGTCAGCGGATCGGTGAAATCGGGCAAGCCCGGATTGTCGCGGCTCTGGAGCTTGCGGAAAACGTCGGCAGTGACGACCGGCACCAGCGGATTGACCAAGACGACGTAGCAGGCGGGGAAGCGCGCCAGCGGCGTCACGATCTCGCCGACGCCGCGCACTTCGCAGGGGCGCGAGAGCAGGCAGGCTGGAACGTCGGCGCCGAGCGAAAGTGCGAGCTCGGCGAGCTCGACGCGCGGAATGGCGATGGTGCTGAGTTCGGCGAGGAGGCGCAAGGCGGCCGCCGCGTCGGCGGAACCACCGCCAAGGCCGGCGGCGACCGGGAGGTTTTTGCGCAGGGTCAGCGCAAGACCGCCCGCGACGGCATCGGGCCAGCGGGCACGGAAGGCGGCGACGGCGCGGGAGACGAGATTGGTTTCGCCGCTGCCGAGTGCCGCAGCGAACGGCCCCGAGAGCTTGAGGCTGTCGGTCGGCGCGGGTTCGGCTTGGAGCTCATCGCCGATATCCGCGAAGGCCACGAGACTTTCGAGATTGTGATAGCCATCGGCGCGGCGGCCGGTGACGTGCAAGGCGAGATTGACCTTGGCGAGCGCCGCCTCGACGACAGGCTCGAGGCTCAATTGGTCGTCGGCTGTTCGACGATGGGCTTTGAATCCTCATCGACCGGCACACCATCGAGACCGGACACCAGCTTGGGCTCGGCGCGAGCCTTCACATTGCCTTCGGTATCGACAGAGGTTGCGACGTTCCACTGGAAGCGCGCCTCGAGCTTGCGGCCGACGCGCCAATAGGCATCGCCCAGATGGTCGTTGATCTCGGGATCGTTGGGCTTGAGGCCGACGGCGCGTTCGAGTTCGGTGACCGCCTCGTCGTAGCGGCCGAGGCGATAGAAGGCCCAGCCAAGGCTGTCGATGATGTAGCCGTCCTGCGGCGAGGCGGCGACGGCGCGCTGGATCAGACCCAGCGCGCGATCGAGATTGAGTCCCTGATCGACCCAGCTATAGCCCAGGTAGTTCAGCACCTGGGGCTGGTTGGGATTGAGCTCGAGCGCCTTGAGGAAATCGGGCTCGGCCGTTGGCCATTGCTTGGCGCGCTCGTAGGTGATGCCGCGCACGTAATAGAGGCGCCAGTCGCCCGGCGTGTTGCCGCCGGTGATAGTGAGGGCCTTGGTGTAGGTATCGGCGGCGGCGAGCCATTGCTTGTCGGAGCGGTAGAGATCACCGAGCACGGTGACGGCGTCGAGATCATCTGGATTGTCCGCGACGATCTGGCTGAGCCGCGAGATGGCCTCGGTGCGGTTGCCCATGGCGTCGAGATTGTCGGCAATGCGGACGATGGCCATGGACTTGAGCGGCGAGGCTGCCGGAAGCGCTTCGTAGATGGCGTTGGCGGTGAGGTGCTGTTCGGCGCCGTCGTAGAGCTGGCCGATGCCGAAGTTGATGAGATCGTTTTCGGGATCGAGGTAGCTCCCCAGCCGCATGAAGACCAGCGCGACATCATTGCCGCCCTCGCGGGCGAAGGCGAGGCCGATGGTGTAGAACATATTGGCCGCGCCTTCCTGGGCGTTGGCGGCCATGGGACCGGGGCGGCGATTGGCGAGCAGGTCGGCCTTCACCACAGAAATGAGCGGATGCTTAAGCCCCTGCGCCTCGTAGCCGACAATGGCGTCGATGGCCTCGCCGAAGCGGCCGGCATTGCCGAGGGCGCGGGAATATTCCTCGACGATGTCGGGCGCGAAGGGTTCGAGATCGTAGGCTTCGGAAGCATAGGAAATGGCCACGTCCTGGCGGCCGGCGACCGAGGCCATCAGCGAGCGATGGAACAGCAGGAAGTCTTCGAGCCCGCCTTCGCCGAGGCCGTCGAGCAGCGCGTAGCCATCGTCGATACGGCCGGTGGCGACAAGTGCCCAGGCCTTGAGGATGGCGCCGGTGACACCCTCGAAACTGTCGGCACCCAGATTGGAGAGGTCCTCGGCGGCGGCCGCATAACGGCGCTGCTTCATCGCCTCCGTGGCCGTGATAAGGCGGGCCATCTGGTCGTTGGGATCGAGCTTGAGCAGCCGGCGGGCGATCTGGGCGGCGCCCTCGATGTCGCCGTTGGAGGCAAAGCCGACCACGGCGCGGCGAAGCACCAGCGGGTTGTCGGATTCTTCGGCAACAGCGGTGGCGAAAAAGCGCACGGTATCGGCGGTGCGCAATTCCTGGAGCGCCTGCTGGCCCGCGAGGAAGGCGCCGGTGCCGCTGACCGTTGGCGTGTAGGCGACGGCGGGGATGGGGCCGAGGGCAAGGATGACCGCCAGCCCGAGGGCGGCGGCAAGGCGCGGTAGGATGGTCACGAGGCTCGCTGTCTCCGGGAGCTCACAGGCTGGATAAGTCACGATAGGCCCGGGAACATGGGCTATTTTGCGACTGCGCCGCAAGGGCGGGGCGCGAGAACGTGAGGGCTTCGCGTTCGCGGCTCCCCCACCCACTTTGCTCCGCACGGTCCGCTTTCCCCGCGAGGGGGAGGGAGAGGCAGGAGCCGCAGTCTCGCGGTCCTGACCGCTACATCCCCGCGTAGTTCGGGCCGGAGCCGCCTTCGGGTGGGACCCAGGTAATGTTGCGGGCGGGATCCTTGATGTCGCAGGTTTTGCAGTGGACGCAATTGCCCGGGTTGATGCGAAAGGCCGGGGCACCGCCTTCCGAGACCACCTCATAGACGCCGGCGGGACAATAGAGCGGGGCCGGCTCGCCATAGGTGGGAAGATTGTCGCGGATGGGCGCGGCAGGATCGGCGAGGCGCAGATGCACCGGCTGATCCTCGTCATGGCTGAGATTGGCGAGGAAGACCGAGGCAGCGCGATCCAAAGTGGTGACGCCATCGGGGCGCGGATAGAGCCTTTCGGCGAGCGCGGCCTTGGGCCAGAGCGAGTCCGCATCGGCCTTGCTGTGGCGCAGGGTGCCGAAGGGCGAGACGCGGAACAGCGTGTTGACCCACATGTCGAGGCCGCCCAGCGCGACGCCGAGCACGGTGCCGAAGCGCGACCAGAGCGGCTTGACGTTGCGGACGCGGCGGAGCTCGGGGCCGATGCCGGTTGAAAGGACATTGTCGCGGAGAGTCTCGAGACGATCATGGGCGCGGCCGGCGGCGAGCGCCTCGGCCAGCGTGTCGGCGGCGGCGATGCCGGAGCGGATGGCGCTATGGATGGCCTTGAGGCGGGGTGCGTTCATGAAGCCCGCGGCGCAGCCGATCAGCGCGCCGCCGGGGAAGGCGAGATCGGGGATGGACTGGTAGCCGCCGGAGGTGAGCGCGCGGGCACCGTAGGAGATGCGTGTCGCGCCCTTGAGCAGACGGGAGATGGCGGGGTGCGATTTGAAGCGCTGGAACTCGCCGAAGGGGGAGATGGTCGGGTTGCGATAATCGAGATGGGTAACGAGGCCGAGATAGATCCCGCGATCGGCAGCGTGATAGCAGAAGCCGCCGCCCGAGGTTGCGTCATCGAGCGGGAAGCCCAGGTAATGGTCGACGCGGCCCGCCTCATGAAGCGCGGGATCGATCTCCCAGATCTCCTTGATGCCCAGGCCGTACTTCTGTGGGCTGGATTTCGCATCGAGGGCGAAGCGCTGAATGAGGGCCTTGGCGAGCGAGCCGCGGGCGCCCTCCCCGATCAAGGTGTATCTGGCGCGAATGCCGATGCCGGCGGCGAAGCCGGGTTTCTCCGAGCCGTCGCGGGCACGGCCGAGATCGCCCGTGACGATGCCGGTGACGGCGCCGGATTGGTCAAGCAGCACATCGACGGCCGGGGTCATGGGGAAAATATCGACACCCAGCGCCTGCGCCTGTTCGCCGAGCCAGCGAACAAGGTCGCCGAGGCTGGTGATGACGCCGGCATTGGTCTTCATCAAAGGCGGCAGCAGGAAGTTTGGCAGGCGGATATCGTGGTGCCGGGTCAAAACGTGGAAGGTGTCGCGGGTGACGGCGGGGCCGACCGGGGCGCCTTTTGAGCGCCAATCGGGGATCAACTCGTCGAGGCCGACGGGGTCCATGACCGCTCCGGAGAGGATATGGCCGCCGATTTCCGCTGCCTTTTCGACGATTGTGACGGAGATTCCGGGCGATTTCTGCTTCAGGCGGATGGCTGCGGCAAGCCCTGCGGGGCCGGCGCCGACGATCACCACGTCGGTGTCGATATGTTCGCGTTCAGGTTGCATCGGGCGGCTATGCCATATTGGACTGGAGGTGGGCAAATGCTTGCAACCGACCTCCCTTCGCCGGACTGGGAAAGGCAGTCCACTGGCACTCGGTCCCTATCTGTGCTGATCCACCAGAATCTGGTTCCCGTCCGGATCGACCAGGGTGAAGAATGCCGGCCCGGATGTGGCTTCATCGGCTTTGGCGGTGAATGAAACCCCCTTGGCAGCCAGGTCCTTCTGGATCGCTCGCACGTCGTCGAACGGATCGAACGGGGTCGCGTCCTGGTTCCAGCCCGGATTGAAGGTGAGGACGTTCTTTTCGAACATTCCCTGGAACAATCCGATGACGGCCGAGCCGTTGGTCATGATGAGCCAGTTCTGCGCGGGGACGCCGCCGAGGTCCGAGAATCCGAGCTTCTCATAGAACGCTTTGGATGCCTTGACGTCCTTGACGGCGAGACTGATGGAAAAAGCGCCGAGCTTCATGATGCGGTTCCGGGGTTAGGGGTTGCGGAGCGGGCCGGGAGGATGCGCGGGTTGCGCAGGAGGAGTGCCGAGATCAGCGCGACGATGAAGCCGACCGGAAAGATCTCGCTGAAGGTAACGGGAATGCGAAAGAGAGGGTTGGCATAGGCGGCGATCATCTGATCAAGTTCGGCCTGCTTGGCGGCGATCGCTCCCGCCGTTGCGCCGCTTGCCTGCATCTTTTCGACGACAGTAGCGGCGTAGGCGTTGATGAACGCATCGCCGGTGAATCGGACATAGACCTCCCATACGACCACGTAGATGACCGAAGCGAAGATCGCCATCAGCAGGCCAATTCCGAAGGCCGGCAGAAAGCGGATGACGCCGCCCAGGTCGCGGTCGCGGTAGCGCTTCATGCCCACAAAGATGAGGGTGAACGCCAGAATCATCACCAGATAGCCAAGCCACTCGCTCCCAGCGAGGTGCCGGTTGGCCTGGACCGCGAAAATGACAAGCCCGCTGGCGATAACGATGAAGCCGGCGATCCCGCCATAGACTGAAGCAATACGCAGCATTGTGCCCCTCCATTGACGGGGACAAGCTAGCGATCCGGCGTGCAGCGTCCATCACCCGAAAGGGTGAAAACGGGCGCCTGATACGCTCAGGGGATCAGGCTCAGGGCACGCGCCTTGCGGATCGCGTCGATTCTCCGGGCGGCGCCGAGCTTGCCGAACAGGCTGGCAGCCTGAGACTTAATCGTGTTGGGCGAGACGCCAAGCTTGCGCGCAATCTCTTTGTTCGTCCGGCCGCCCGCTATGTGGGTCAGCACCTCGTATTCGCGCACTGTGACGCCCAGCGACGCCATCGCGGCATCGTTGCGCGAAAATACACGCGTTTCGGGGCGGCGGGCCGTCAGGCTATGGCCTGCCCATCCGCCAAGCACGGCAAAAAAAATCGCAATGGCGATAGCGTAGAGCTCGGTAGGAATTAGGCGCACCGAATGCTGAAGACTTACCCAGCTGAGCGCAGCCGCGCCGAGCGCGAGGACAAGCCCCGTCAGCGCCGCGAAGCGCAGTGCAGCGGGTTGGAGCAGGTTGCCAAGGGAGTTGCGTCGGGGCATAGCCCGAGCCTAAGGGCACGGTCCGGCCGGATCAACGGCGGTTCCTCGTCCGGCGAACAATGTGTCATAGTGACGGGCATGGCGAACCCCAACACCATCAGCGATGCAGACGCTCTCGCCGCGCTCGACTGGTATCGGGCGGCAGGGGTGGACGTGGCTGTGGGCGAGGAGCCGGTGGACCGGTTCGCGACGTCGCAGGCGGCGCCGCCCCGGCCGAAGCTGCCGCCCAAGGGGCCGGCGGCTCCGGTAGCGCTGCCGGCCGCCCCGCTCAATGCCGAGCCGGCCGAGACGCGCGAGATCGCGGCGCGGGCGCAGACGCTCGATGAACTCAGGGCCGCTATGGACGCCTATGACGGCTGCGGGCTCAAGCGCCGGGCGACGCAGCTCTGCTTTGCCGACGGCAACCCGGAGGCCGAGATCATGCTGGTGGGCGAAGGGCCGGGCGCGGAAGAGGATTTGCTGGGCAAACCCTTTGTCGGCAAGGCCGGGCAATTGCTGGACAAGATGCTGGCGGCCATCGGCCTCGACCGGAGCAAGGTCTATATCGCCAATATGGTGCCGTGGCGGCCGCCGGGAAACCGCACCCCGACTCCAGACGAGTTGGCGCTCTGCGCGCCGTTCCTGCACCGGCAGGTGGAACTGGTGGCGCCAAGGCTGCTGGTGACGCTTGGCAACGTGCCGACTCAATCGCTGTTTTCGACGAGCCAGGGCATTACGCGGATGCGCGGGCAATGGAAGACATTGACGATCAGCTCATGGACGGGTCCGGCGCTACCGACGCTGCATCCGGCGTTCCTGCTCCGCACGCCGAGCGCCAAGGCGCAGGCGTGGAAGGACATGCTGAGCTTGAAGGCGGCGATGGGGCGCGAGCGGTTGGATTAGCGCGCCATACAGCGTTGTTGACGGTGAGCTGCTGCCGGTCTGATGGACAGGCAGTTAGGCTAATATAGCTGCATCCTCGAACTCCACGGGGCTGAGATAGTCGATGGTGGAGCGTCGTCGTTTCGGGTTGTAGAACCGCTCGATGTGGTCGAACACATCGCCCCCGAACATCGTCCCTTGTCATTCTATGCTTGGATTCAGCCCGAAGGACTGTTGCTGTTTCCGACTCTGGGCGAGTTCAACCCGGGCGTTCCCAGCGGATATGTCAGGTTGGTTGATTACGTTCCGGGCTACTATTCGCCTGGAGGCGACCCCGGAAGCGAAGCAATCGAACATTAAGGACAAAATCGGTTCGGCTTGAGATAAAGGCCTGAATTCGGTCGCTGTTCAACTTCAGGGGGCAGGGTGAAGCGTCTTGAATCTACGGTGTCATTCCCGCGCAGGCGGGAATGACACCGTGGTAATGGCAGGGAACAATCGGCACCAGCATGTCGTCCGTCGTCAAAATCTATGCGCTGTTCTTGGGTTCCGCCCTGCTGCTGTTCGGCGGCGGGCTGCAGGGGCTGTTGCTGTCGGTGCGCGGCGCCGAGGAGCATTTCTCGCTGCTGTCGCTGGGCCTGATCGGTACGGGCTGGTCGGTCGGCTTCATTGCTGGCTCGATCGCGGTGCCGATGCTGGTGCAGCGGGTAGGCCATATCCGCGCCTTTTCGATCATGGCGGCGATCGGGACAGTGACGATCCTGCTCAACCTGCTCTGGATAAACGATATCGGCTGGATCGTGCTACGCGCCTTCTCTGGCTTCTGCTTTGCAGGCGCGGCGATGATCGTTGAGAGCTGGCTCAACGAGGTGGCGGAGAACAAGAGCCGCGGCACGATCTTTTCGATCTACACGACGATCAACATGACCGCCTCGACGCTGGGGCAATTGGCGATGTCGGTGACGGGCGTGTCGGGGCCCGTGCCGTTCGTCATCGGCGCCATCGCCTTCATCTGCGCGGTGCTGCCGAGCGCCATGACCTCGACGCCGCAGCCACGGCCCCTCGCCTCGGCCCGGCTCGACGTGCGGCTGCTCTACAAGACCTCGCCGCTGGCGGTGATCGCCGCCTTCGCGGTGGGGATGGCCAACGGCACCTTCGGCACCCTCGCCCCGGTCTATGGCCATGACCAAGGGCTCGACGCGGCCGGGATCGCGTATCTGTTTGCGTTAACGGCGGTGCTCGGCGCCATTGCGCAGATTCCGGCGGGGCGGCTAAGCGACCGGATGGACCGGCGCTGGATCATCGTCTGGCTCGGGGCAATCGCGGCGGCGGTCGGTTTCCTGATGCTGGTCACCAATCCACGCGGCGGCTGGTGGATGTACCTGCTGTTCGGCGCCTATGGATTTTCAGCCTATCCGATCTATGCGATCGCGGTGGCGCATGCGAACGACTTCGCCAAAGAAGGCGAATTCGGCCGCGTCGCGGGCGGCATGCTGCTGGTGCTGGGTAGCGGGCTTGCGATCGGTCCGGCGGTGGCGGCACTGGTGATGAATCTCTATGCGCCGGTCGGGCTGTTCCTGGTCACGGCGACGTTCCATGGAGCGCTGGCGCTGACGGCGTTCCTCAGGATGAAGGTCAGGCCGGTGAGGATCGACGGGCGCATCCGGTTCCGTGCGATGAATGCCGAAAAGGGTGTGTCACCGGGTACGGTGGCGCTTGACCCGCGCTCGGAGGAAACGCAGGAAGACCTACCGCGCGGACCTGCCGGCGGAAGCCTCAGGGCCGAACCGCCGATCATGGCGACGGTCGAGCCGCCCAGCGTGACGCCGATCGAACCGGAAGCGGACGACGCGCCCGAAGAGCCAAAGAAGGACAGCGATGTTCAAGTCGGAACTTGATCTCGACAAGCCGTTTACGCCGCTGTCAATGGCGGTGCTGGCGGTTTCCGATACGCGGACGCTCGAGACCGATACGGCCGGAGCGCTGCTCAAATCGCTGATGGAGGCCGACGGTCATAGGTGCGCCGAGCGCGCCGTGTGCCGCGACGATATACAGGAGATTCGCGCACAGGTGATGAAGTGGGTGATCGACCCCGGAATCGACGCGATCCTCACCACGGGTGGAACGGGATTCTCGGGCCGCGACGTGACGCCCGAGGCACTGGAACCCTTGTTTCAGAAGCGGATGGACGGGTTCTCGGTGCTGTTCCACCAATATTCGGCGACGACGGTGGGGACGAGCTCGCTGCAATCACGGGCGACGGGTGGGCTGATCGGAGAAACCTTCATATTCGTCCTGCCCGGATCGCGCGGCGCCTGTCGCGACGCCTGGGAGGGCATATTGCGCGCCCAGCTCGATAACCGGCACAAGCCGTGCAATTTTGTCGAGCTGATGCCGCGGCTGGCGGAGAAATAGTGCAGTCGCCACTATCGGTCAGTTTTTCGAGTGCATTGGAAGCGATTCCAACATATTGTGTGACGATACTTCCTTAGTCCTCCGTGGCGGCGGTGCAGCTGCAAGGTGATGGTTTGGTGCGTAATCTATTGATAATGCTCGCCTTTTGTGGCGGAGCGCTGTTGGGCCCAATTGCCGCCATGGCGGCCAGCGGCGAAGCTGTGGGCGTGATCCCGGATGCCGAATACGACCTTGCGGGCGCCATCACCAAGTTGGTGGTCGGCTCGGATGTCGAGATCGGGCAGACGGTGACGACCGGTGCTAGCGGCCAGGCGGAACTGCTGTTCAGCGACGGCACGAAGCTGGTGGTCGGACCCAATTCGTCCCTGCTGATCGAGGACTATCTGTTCCGCGGCGACGGCAATGCGGGCAAGCTCGCGATCGATGCGCTGGGAGGCACGTTCCGCTTCATCACCGGCTCGATGGCCAAATCGAGCTACGAGGTGAATACGCCGACCGGGACCATCGGCATCCGCGGCACGATCTTCGAATTGTTTGTCGCGCTCTCCGGCGATGCGCTGGTCACCCTGCTCGAGGGCAAGGTCAAGCTTTGCGGCAAGCACGCGAACAAGTGCCAGGATGTGCAGATCGAGAAGCGCCACATCTGCGGCGTCGGCTTCATTTCGCTGAGCGAGACGGGCTTCAGCAACATCACCCCGAAGTCCTTCGGCGGCTATTTCCCGTACCTGATTTCACAGGACTCGCTGCGGAAGGATTTCCGCGTCGACTGGGCGGAGAAGTGCTTCAAGGAACTCGCCGAGGAAGGCATTCCGATCGTCGGGCTGAGCGTCAGCGCACACTAGCTTTCAGCCGCAACCGATGACCGATCGGGCCGTTCTTCCCTAGAAGGGAGAACGGCGATGGTCCGCAAGCTCAAATCCGGCAGCTACAGCCTCCCTTGCGGCAAGACCGATCCCAAGACCGGCTGCCGCCGGAACTCCAGGATAGCTGACATGCGCCGGGCAGTCGAAAAGCACGGGCGCGAGGTGCGGTACTTCAAATGGCCTTCGGAAGGCTGGGCAGCCACACGATCGCAGGTCTCGTGGCTTTCTCGCCTAAAATCGCTCCACCGGAGCGATTTTGCGCCTGCGGCGCCGGCTCGAAGTGTTCTTGTTCTGTTCTCATTCTCATGTTAGCCGTTAAGGCCCGTTAACACTTGGGCGATTCGTCCCCATCTGATGGGGAGAGAGAACGACATGGCCATCCAGACCGCACCGAAATTCGAGCAACTCGAAAAGCTCAAGGAAACGCGCGACGCCGACCTGATCGGCCGGAAGCTCATCGATCCCGCGCGCAATCGCGGGCGCGGCGCGCAAACCAACAAAGCAAGCCGGTTCGACACCGAAAGCCGCGAGGCGATCGATGATGGCTGGGGCCAGGTCGAGGAACTGAAGCCGTTCGAAACCATCGAGCATATCGAGCGGGCGCGCACGATCATCACGCGCAACGAGAGCCCGGATATCGGCTTCGATCGCTCGATCAATGTCTATCGCGGCTGTGAGCATGGATGCTCGTACTGCTTTGCGCGCCCGACGCACAATTATCTCGGCCATTCGGCGGGGATCGATTTCGAGCGCGACATCTATGTGAAGGTGAATGCGGTCGAGCTGCTGCGGCGCGAACTGGCCGACAAGCGCTACAAGCCAAAGCCGATTGCCATGGGCACCAATACCGACCCCTACCAGCCGGCCGAACGCAAGCACAAGCTGACGCGGGGCGTCCTGGACGTGATGCTCGAGACCAAGCACCCGGTGACGATCACCACCAAATCGGCACTGGTGGTGCGCGACCTCGATATCCTCAGCGAGTTGGCCAAGCTTGGGCTGGTCAATGTGGCGATTTCGGTCACCAGCATGGACCACATTCTGTCGCGCAAGATGGAGCCGCGCGCCTCGACGCCCGAAAAGCGGCTCGAGGCCATAAGGCTGCTTTCGGCGGCGGGCGTTCCAACCACGATCATGGCGGCGCCGATGATCCCGGCGATCAACGATATGGAGATGGAACGCATACTCGATGCCGGGGCAGCGCAGGGCGCGCGCGGAGCGGCCATGGTGTTGCTGCGGCTGCCGGGCGAAGTGCGCGAGATCTTCCGCGAGTGGATGCTGCGGCATTACCCCGACCGGGTGAAGCATGTGATGAGCCTTGTGCGCGAGACGCGGGGCGGCAAGGACTACAACGCCGCCTGGGGCGAGCGGATGGTGGGCGAAGGCGTCTATGCCGAATTGATGCAGCAGCGCATGGCCAAGGCCAAGCAGCGCTATGGGCTCGACAAGAAGGCGCCGGCGCTGCGGACCGACCTGTTCGTGCCGCCTCGCATTGAAGACGGCCAGCTCAACCTGTTCTGACGATTCCGGCGCCGGTGATTGTCGCGATGCGCGAGAGAAGCGCCGGCTCGTCATAGCGGGAGACCGTTGCGGTCGCGCCGGCATCAATGAGTTGTTTGTCGGTCAAACTGGACAGCACACCGATGGTGAGGATTGTCGCCGCCGTTGCCGAGGACACCCCGGAAATCGAATCCTCGAAGGCGACCGTCAATTCCGCGGCGGCACCGAGACGGCGCAGACCCTCGAGATAGGGCAGCGGATGCGGCTTGCCGTGATCCAACTCGTCGGCAATGACGATGGCGCCGAAGCGGTGGCGGATACCGATGCCGTCGAGGATCAGTTCGGCATTGGCGCGCGGTGCGTTGGTGACGGCGGCCATGGGTAAGCCTTCGGCATCGGCTGCATCAAGCAGGTCGAGGAGGCCGGGCATGGGCTCGAGACCGGTCGCAGCGAGCTCGCGGAATGTCAGTTCCTTCTGCTGCATGATCTGCATCTGCCGCGGCGCGGGCAGATCCGGGAGCAACCGTGCAGCGATGTCGCTATTGGCGAAGCCCTGAAGCTCGACTTTGAAGCGGGCACGATCGAAGCTCTGGCCAAGCGGGCCGAAGACGATGTTGAACGCTTGAAGGTGGAGGTGGTCCGTATCGGCGAGCGTGCCGTCGATGTCGAAAAGCAGGGCGGCGCCGGGCTTGGCGGGCATGTCGAACTCGCATGGAGCCGCGGACTTGCGCGGCGGGGTGGGATGGCGGCAGGTTCTAGCCCATGGCGGCCGATTCGATCCTCCCCGATTTCGCTTTCGAGCGACGCGCGCTCCGGCGCGGCGCCAAGTGGGTTGCCGGGGTGGATGAGGCGGGGCGCGGGCCGCTGGCTGGGCCGGTGGTCGTTGCGGCGGTGGTGCTGCATCCGAGGCGGGTACCGGAGGGGCTCGACGATTCCAAAAGGCTCAGCCCCGAGGCGCGCTGGCGGCTCTATAATGACATTCTAGAGGTCGCGGCGATATCGATCGTTGCCGCGCCGCCCTCGGTGATCGCCGAACGCAATATCCTGGGCGCGACGCTCTGGGCGATGCGGCAGGCGGTGCTGGGGCTGCCCTTTGCGCCCGGGCATGTGCTGGTCGACGGCAACAGGTTGCCAGAGGCCCTGCCCTGCCCCGCCGAGGCGGTGATCGGAGGCGATGGACTATCGGTCTCGATTGCGGCGGCATCGATCGTCGCCAAGGTGACGCGCGATCGGATGTGCGAGATCATGCATGGCGAGGAGCCGCATTTCGGCTTTGCCTCGCACAAGGGCTATGGCGCGCCGGCGCATCTTGAGGCCCTCAATTCACATGGGCCGGGGCGGCATCACCGCATGGATTTCGCGCCCTGTGCGGCGGCGGCCGCGAGGCGTACGGCAGCTTAGGACTTCAGTAACCCTCGCGCTTAATTCGCCTTTAACGCTAAGCCCTTACACCTGACGCGGTTAGTGCTGCGTTAGGGTTACGAGTATGTTGCGTACCGCGCGTATGGCCCCTTCGGCCAATGCGGAGAAAGCGACGCTGCCGGTCGATACGATCCTGGTCGGCGACTGCGTCACGCATATGAATGCCTTGCCGGCCGGCTCGGTTGACCTGATCTTTGCGGACCCACCTTACAACCTCCAGCTCGAAGAGGGACTGACCCGCCCCGACCAGTCGAAAGTCGACGCCGTCGACGACGACTGGGACAAGTTCCAGAGCTTTGCCCATTACGACGCCTTCTCGCGTGCCTGGCTCGGCGCGGCGCGGCGGCTGCTCAAGCCCAACGGGGCGCTCTGGGTCATCGGCAGTTATCACAATATCTTCCGCGTCGGCGCGGCGCTGCAGGACCTCGATTTCTGGCTGCTCAACGACGTGATCTGGCGCAAGGCCAATCCGATGCCGAATTTCCGAGGCACGCGCTTCACCAATGCGCACGAGACGCTGATCTGGGCGGCGCGCGACAAGAAGAGCCGCGTCACCTTCAACTACGAAGCCATGAAGCAGGCCAATGACGATACGCAGATGCGGTCGGACTGGCTGTTTCCGATCTGCTCGGGCGGCGAGCGGCTGGTGGACGCCGTTGGCGACAAGGTGCACCCGACGCAAAAGCCTGAAGCGTTGCTGACGCGTATCCTCAACGCCACGACCAAGGCGGGCGACGTGGTGCTGGACCCGTTTTTCGGCACCGGCACGACCGGCGCCGTGGCTAAGCGCCTCGGCCGGCATTTCATCGGCATCGAGCGCGAGGATGTGTATCTGTCGGCGGCGCTCAAGCGCATCGCGGCGGTCAAGCCGCTGAGGGCCGAAGCGCTCGAAACGGCGGTGTCCAAGCGTGCAGCGCCGCGCGTCGCCTTCGGCTCACTGGTCGAGATGGGGCTCGTCGCGCCGGGAACCGAACTTCATGACGGGCGGATGCGCTGGTCGGCGCTGGTGCGCGCCGATGGCACGCTCGCCTCGGGTCCGTATGCGGGTTCGATCCACCGGGTGGGTGCGCTCGTTCAGGGCGCGGAAGCCTGCAACGGCTGGACCTTCTGGCACACCAATCAAAACGGGCGCCTTGCGCCTATCGACCTGCTGCGCGCCGACATGCGCGCGCAACTGGGGAGCCTTTCTGCCTGACTTGACCTCCAGTTCATCAGGCAAACCTGCCGCCGGCTTCTGAGCGAGCCGGCGGCATCCTTATTTCTGGTCGAGCCCAACCGTTGCCAGCACCTTTCGGAACAGCGCGGGCAGCGCCTCGGCGTGGAGGTCGCGTGGCGCGACCCATTGGCCACCGGCGAGGCTGTCGGGCGCGAGATTGGCCGACCAGATGTCGAGCTCAAGCCGGAAATGGGTGAAGACATGCGTGACGTGTCCGCGCTTCAGCCAATTGCCGGCAACCGGCGGCGACATGGGAGCGCGCTCGGCGGTCCAATCGGAGACCGGGGTGCCGGTCATCTTGGCGAGCAGACCCTTGTCCGGACGGCGGACAAGATGCACACGGCCTTCGTCGTCGCGGGCGATGAAGGCGTGGCCATGGCGGACGGGGCGATCGGGCTTTGCGGGCTTGGCCGGATAGTCGAGCGGCCTGAGCCGCGCGCCCGCGCAGCCTGAAAGCAGCGGGCAAAGCCGGCAATAGGCAGCGCGCGGGGTGCAGATTGTCGCACCCAGATCCATCAGCGCCTGCGCGAAATCGCCGGAGCGCACGGGGACATGAGCCTGAAGATCGGCCCGGATATCCGCCTTGGTCTCGCGCACCGGAGTCTTCAGCGCGCGAAAGCGGGCCATGACGCGGTCGACATTGCCGTCGAGCACCGCAATCGGCTCGTCGAAGGCGATGGCGGCGATGGCGGCGGCGGTGTAGGGCCCGATGCCGGGCAGTTTTTGCAGCTCGGCGGCGGTCGTGGGGAAGTCGCCGCCATGAACTTCCGCCACGGCGAGGGCACAGGCATGGAGGTTGCGGGCGCGGGCGTAGTAGCCAAGGCCGGCCCATTCAACCAGAATTGCGTTAAGTGGCGCTGCTGCGAGGTCGGCGACGGTGGGCCAGAGATGGAGGAAGCGGGCGTAGAACCTGCCGACAGCGGCGACGGTCGTCTGCTGCAGCATGACCTCGCTCAGCCAGACGCGATAGGGATCGGGACGGATGCCCCGAGCCCGGTCGGCGGGGGAAATGCGCCAGGGCAGGTCGCGCGCATTGGCGTCGTACCAGGCAAGAACGGCAGCGGCATCGATCCCGCGCTGTCGCCGGGGCTGGGGTTTTGGCATGATGGCAGATGAACCGAGCCGGGTGTCCGGCGCAACAGCAGCGTGGCGATGGCGGACAAGAAGACCAAAGAGCCGGACGCACCCAAGCGGCTCAACCGGGCGGTGGGGGTCGGCGAGGCGTTGAGCGGGGTGCTGGACGCGGCGCTCAGGAAGCGCGGCTTTGCCAGCCGGGACATCCTCACCAACTGGAAGGCCATTGCGCCCAAGCCCTATGACGCGATCGCCATGCCCGACCGGCTGGCCTGGCCGCGCGGAGCCAGGGGCGCCGAAGGAGCAACGCTGTATCTGAGATGCGCGCCGGGGCAGGCGCTGGCGCTCAGCCATGAGGCGCCCCTGATCTCTTCGGCGGTCAACCGCTATTACGGCTATGTGCTGGTCAAGGAGGTGCGGCTGTCGCTCGAGCCATTCAGCACCGGTTCAGCGCCTTTGCCCGATGCTCCTCCGGTGGCGCCCGAACTGGTGCGGCGGGCGGCGCGGGCCGCCGTGGCCGATGTGGAGGATGACGGGTTGAAGGCGGCGCTGACCGGCCTTGGCGAGCGCGTACTGAACCCAAAGGCCCGGTGAACATTACAAACGCGTAACGAAGCGCCTCGATTGTTCACTGCCACTTGATCATCGCCCTCTTGCCGCAAATGTCCCCAATGTGTTTTGTGCCCGCAAACAGGAGTACGCCGAAGTGAAACCGACCCGCCGCGACACCATGATCCTCGCCGCCTCCGCGACCATCGCGAGCGCCGCCGGCTGGTCGCCCGCTTTTGCCAAGGACGGCGAGACCTATGATGTGGCGCTGCTGATGGCGCCCGCGGGTTTGCCCGACAAGGTGCTGGGCAATCCCGACGCCAAGGTAACCTTCATCGAATATGCCTCGCCGACATGCCCGCACTGCGCGCTGTTTTCGAACGAGGTGCTGCCGGCCTTCCTCGCCAAGTACGTCGATACGGGCAAGGTGAAGTTCATTCTCCGCCCCTTCGCGCGCAACAATGTGGACGCGGCGATTTTCCTCCTCGCCGAAGCCGCTGCCGCAGCGGCCGATGCGTCGGCCACACCGGCCGAGCCGGCGGCCATGGCCCCGGACGCGTCGTCGAGCTCCTCTGCGGAAACGGCGCCCGCAATGCCGACCTACTCGCTGGCCGGGGTCGAGGCCTATCACAATGTGATCTCGACCTTCTTCAAGACCCAGGACAGCTGGGGCCAGAACCAGGACACCTACAACGCGCTCCTAGCCGTCGCGACGCAGCTCGGCTTTTCCAAGGACAGCTTCGATGCCGCGCTCAAGGACCAGGCCAAGTTCGCCCCGATCCAGTCGATGCGCGACCAGGCGCTGCAGACTTTCGGGCTCGAGGGGACGCCGACCTTCTATATCAACGGCAAGCAACTGACCGGCGAAAAGACCATGGAGCAGCTTTCGGCCGAGATTGATCCGTTGCTGATCTAGGGCGCTCTCGTCTCTGCGGCGCAGAGGGGACTCCCTCCGGCATCGCGGCCCGACCTCCGCCACTATTTACCCACAAGCATCTGGTTTTCCCCAGCCCTTCGCACTTCCAGAGGCGGGGCGGGGCCGCTATTGGGTGACGGATGAAATTCACACGCCTCAAACTCCACGGATTCAAGTCGTTTTCGGACCTTACCGAGCTCTATCTGGAGCCCGGGCTGACGGGTGTCGTGGGGCCGAACGGATGCGGCAAATCCAATCTCGTCGAAGCGCTGCGCTGGGTGATGGGCGAGAGCTCGTACAAGGCGATGCGCGCCTCGGGCATGGACGATGTGATCTTTTCGGGTTCGGGCAACCGGCCGGCGCGCAACAATGCGGAAGTAACGCTCGTCCTCGACAATGCCGACCGCACGGCGCCGGCCTCGCTCAACAATGCGGACGTTCTGGAAGTCACGCGCCGGATCGAGCGCGAGGAAGGCTCGATCTATCGGGTGAACGGACGGGAAGTCCGCGCCCGCGACGTGCAATTGCTGTTCGCGGATGCCTCGACCGGGGCGCACTCCCCTGCCCTCGTGCGGCAGGGACAGATCGGCGAATTGATCGCCGCCAAGCCGCAGCAGCGCCGCGCATTGCTCGAAGAAGCAGCGGGTATTTCGGGGCTGCATTCGCGGCGGCATGAAGCCGAATTGCGGCTCCGGGCCGCCGAACAGAATCTCGAACGCGTCGATGATGTCATCGCGCAGGTGACGACGCAGCTCGAACAATTGAAGCGGCAGGCGCGGATGGCGACGCGCTACCGCGGGCTGAGCGGAGAAATCCGCAAGGCCGAGGCGACGCTATTCCATATCCGCTGGATCGCGGCGCGCGCCGCAGAAAAAGAGACCGAGGCCGAACAGGGTACACTGGTCAACGACCTCGCCCATGCGCAGCATGTCGAACTCGAAGCGCAGAAGACGCTGTTTCTCGCCGACCAAGCCGTGCAGCCGCTGCGCGACCAGGAAGCCGCGGCCGGCGCGGCGCTGCAGCGGCTGACCATACTCTCCGAACAACTCGCCGAAGAGGCGCGCCGCGCCGAAGCGCGCAAGGCCGAACTGGCCGAGCGCATCAAGCAGACCGAGACCGACGCTACGCGCGAGCGGACGCTGTTGGGTGAGAGCGACGAAGCGCTGCGTCTAGCGGCGGAAGATCGTATCGAGCTGGAGGCAGAGGCGGCCGGTGAGAGCGAGGCATTCGCCCTTGCGCAGGCTGGCGCAGAGGAGGCACAGCGCGCGGTGCATGCCGCCGAGACCGAGGCGCGGATCGCGGCCGATCTCGAAGCGCAGGTCAAAGCGCGACGGGCGCAGGCGACACGCAGCGGCGAAGATGCCGCGGCGCGTATCGCGCGCCTTCAGCAGCAGATTGCCGATGTGCAGCGCGACGCAGCCCATGTGACGGCGCAGCTCGAGGCCGATGACGGAGTCGTTGCCAAACGCGCCGCGCTGGAGCTGGTGCAGAGCGCCGCAACAGAGGCGGAAGCCGCGGCGATCAGCGCGGAAGATGCGACACGGCAGGCGCAGGCGGCGCTCGAAGCAGCGCGCCCGCAATTGCAGGAAGCGGAAGCGGCGCTGCATCGGCTCGACGCCGAGGCGCAGACGCTCAACCGTATTCTCAATGGCGGCGCCAAGGGGCTGTGGACCGCCATCGCCGACGATCTCAAGGTCGATCCCGGGTTCGAGACGGCATTGGGCGCGGCACTGGGGGAAGATCTCGAAGCTTCGGCAGATGCTGGAGCGCCGCTCCACTGGAGCGGCCCGATCTCGGGCGCCGGCGATCCGGTGCTGCCGGGCAGTGTGACGCCACTCTCGGCGCATGTGTCGGGCAGCGCGCTGCTCAAGCGCCGCCTCGACCAGATCGGGCTGGTCGAAAAGTCCGAGGGGGGGCGCCTGCAAAACCAGTTGAGGCCGGGCCAGCGCCTCGTCAGCAAATCAGGCGACCTCTGGCGCTGGGACGGGTTCGTTGCCGCGGCGGATGCGCCAAGTGCGGCGGCCGAACGGCTGGCACAGCGCAATCGTCTCGCCGACCTCGATGCGGAGCTGAACGAAGCGCGGGCGAGGCGCAATGGGCTCAAGGCGGATGCCGCAGGTCTTGCCGAAGCGCTGGAACAGGCACGGGCGGGCGAGCGCGAAAGGCGCGACGCCTATCGCCAGGCGCAGCGCGAAATCGGCGTGGCGCAGACTGCGCTCGATCAGGCGCAGCGCGCCATTGGTGAACTTTCGGCACGCCAGAGCGCCCTCGAGGAGGCAGGGACACGGCTCGGCGCCAACCTCGCCGAGGCCGAGACGATGGCAGCAGATGCCCGGCAGGCCTTTGAGGAGGCCGGCGACGAGGACGAAGCGGCTGCCCTTTCATCGCATAAGCGCGAAGTGCTGAGCGAGGTGCGCGGCAGCGCCGACCAGGCGCGGCTCAGACTCGCCGGGTTCGAATCGGCGGCGCGGGTGAGGACGGCGCGGCTTGGGCAGATCGCCGCCGAAACCAGCAACTGGCAGCGGCGGCGGGAGGGCGCGGCCACGCAGGTCGAAACGCTCGATACGCGCATTGCCGATCTCAGATCGCAACTCGATGCGCTGCTCAGTGCGCCCGAGAACTTCCAGCAGCGGCGCGAGGCGCTCGATGCCGAGATCGCCACCGCGCGGGTGACACATGCGACGGCCTCGGATGTGCTCGGCGTGGCGCAGACGCGCTATCGCGAGGCCGACAAGGCACAGCGGCTTGCGGCGGAAGCGCTGAGCGGGTTCCGCGAGAACCTGGCGCGCGTCGAAGAGCGGCTCAAGGGACTGATCGCCCAGCGCCACCAGATCGAAAAGCAGGTGCAGGAGACGCTCGATATCGATGCGAGCGAGACGGCGCAGGCGGCGGGGATTCGTCCGCAGGACACGCTTCCCGAAGAGGACAATGTCGAGCGCAAGGTCGAACGGCTGAAGGCCGAACGCGAGCGGCTGGGTGGGGTGAACCTGGCGGCCGAGACC
Source organism: Devosia sp. (assembly GCA_040081595.1). Lineage (GTDB taxonomy): Bacteria > Pseudomonadota > Alphaproteobacteria > Rhizobiales > Devosiaceae > Devosia_A. The sequence goes on along the minus strand of JBEBGE010000027.1, from coordinate 7,987 downwards.
GAAAGCGTCGAGGTGCAGGAAAAGCTCGACATCATGGTCAAGGATCGTGACGATCTGGTGGGCGCTATCGCCAAGCTCCGCTCGGGCATTCAGAGCCTCAACAAGGAGGGCCGGGTGCGGCTTTCGGAGGCGTTCGAGAAGGTCAACGGGCATTTCAAGGAGCTGTTCACGACGCTGTTCGGCGGCGGCACGGCGGAACTGCAATTTGTCGAAAGCGACGACCCGCTTGAGGCCGGGCTCGAGATCATCGCCAGGCCGCCGGGCAAGAAACCGACCACAATGACGCTGCTTTCGGGCGGCGAGCAGGCGCTCACGGCAATGTCGCTGATTTTTGCGGTGTTCCTCACCAATCCGGCACCGATCTGCGTGCTCGACGAGGTCGACGCGCCGCTCGACGACGCCAATGTCGAGCGCTTCTGCACACTGCTCGACACGATGAGCCAGCGGACGGAAACGCGCTTCGTGGTGATTACCCACAACCCGATCACCATGAGCCGGGTGGACCGGCTTTTCGGCGTCACGATGGCGGAACGCGGGGTGAGCCAACTGGTGTCGGTGGACCTCACTGGCGCCATGGCCGTGCGCGAGAGCAGCGTGGCCTGAGGCTGGAGCCCTTGCCCCCGATTCCGGGGCCAGGGCGCGAGCGCGCGCCTGACTCTTTGTCGCGGCCCTCAAGCAAGCCGGAAAAGCAAGCTAGAACAATGCCTTAGCACTGTTCAACCTTGCTTGACACCCAAAGGGGCCGCCACTATGTTGCGCCCGACTTTGAGGGCATGAATCTCCTTTTGTGCCGGGGCGAAGCGGGGAATGCGGGGATGGTAGAACCGCGTGACACGAAGCGCTCCGAATCCGGTTCCCGGCCACCTCGCGTGACCGAGGATCTGGCGGCGCGTATTGCCCAGGCGCAATCGCATCGTCCGGCTGAGGCCGCGGCGGAGCAAATGCGGCAAAGAGAGATGTCGGGGATGAGCCGCGGGTTCCGGCTCGCATCCGAATTCGTGGCGGCGATCATCGTCGGCGCGGGTCTGGGGCTCCTCGTGGACTATTTTCTGCCCACTCGGCCGTGGGGACTTCTCGTGTTGATGCTGCTTGGCTTTGCCGCCGGGGTGCTCAACGTGATAAGGGCGACTGCCGAAATGAACGCGGCGACTGAAGTGCCGCCGGGGACTCCGGCGCTGCGCGACGACGAAGACGACTGGCGAAAGGCTCGACGTGTCCGAAAAACCGATTGAACCCATCCATCAGTTCCAGATTCACGAGTATTTCAGCCTCGGGACTTTTGGGGGCGACGGTACGCCGGGCAGCGGCATCCACCTGGGTTTCACCAATTCGTCGCTGTTCATGCTGCTGACGGTGGGTGCGATCGGGCTGTTCCTGATCATGTCGACCAATGCGCGTGCAATCATCCCGGGCCGCATGCAGCTCTTGAGCGAGATGCTCTACGAGTTCATCAACTCGATGGTGCGCAACACCGCCGGACACGAAGCGATGAAGTTTTTCCCGCTCGTGTTCTCGCTGTTCATGTTCATCCTGGTTGCCAACCTCTTCGGCATGTTCCCGTATTTCTTCACAGTGACGAGCCACCTGATCGTCACGGTCGCCATGGCGCTGATCGTGTTCCTGACGGTCGTGATCTACGGCTTCATGAAGAACGGGGTGAAGTTCTTCAAGCTGTTCGTCCCTTCGGGCGTACCGATCTACATTCTGCCGCTGGTCACCATCATCGAGGTGATCTCGTTCCTCTCCCGCCCCATCAGCCATTCGCTGCGACTGTTCGGCAACATCCTTGCCGGCCATATCGTGCTCAAGGTGTTCGGCGGCATGGTCGTGGCGCTGCTCGGCGCCGGCGCCTGGGGCCTTGCGGCGATCCTGCCCTTCGGCATGGCGGTGGCGCTGACCGGCCTCGAATTCCTCGTTGCGGGGCTGCAGGCCTTCGTCTTCGCCGTCCTCACCTGCGTCTATCTGCATGACGCAATCCATCCCGGCCATTAGGCCGGTCCCTCTCACCCAAACAGAATTCCAGACACCAAGGAGAAGACTATGGATCCCGAAGCAGCCAAGATGATGGGCAAACTGATCGGCGCGGGCATTGCCTGTATCGGCATGGGTGGTGCCGGCGTCGGCGTGGGCGTGATTTTCGGCAATTACCTTGCCGGCGCGCTGCGCAATCCGGCCGCGGCGGCGAGCCAGTTCTCGAACCTGATCTTCGGCTTCGCCGTGACCGAGGCTCTCGGCATCTTCTCGCTGGTTATCGCGTTCCTGCTGCTCTACGCAGTCTGATCTCGCACCATCACATGACGGCCCCGGGGGCTTGCTCCGGGGCTTGAGCCGAACAAGGTGACCGAGAATGGCTGAGAGCTTCATCATCCACGTGGCGCAGGCCGAGACCTCGACCGCTCCCGCCGATGCCGTGCAGAACGGCGTCGTGGTGGTGGAGGAGCATGCTGCGCCCGCTGCGGGCGAGGTGCATGCGACGACCGAAGCCGAGCATGAAGCGCCGATCACCTTCCCGCCGTTCGACGCGACCACGTTTGCCAGTCAGCTCCTGTGGTTCGCGCTGACGTTCGGCGCGCTCTATGTGCTGATGAGCCGGGTGGCGCTGCCGCAGATCGGTTCGATCCTCGACAAGCGGAAGGCCCGCATCGAGGGCGACCTCAAGGAAGCCGACCGGCTCCGCGGCGAGACCGACAAGGCGCTTGCCGCCTATGAAGCGGCGCTCGCCGAAGCCAAATCCAATGCCCACGGCATTGCCGAAGAGACCCGCGCCTCGATCAAGGCCGATATCGACGGCAAGCGCAAAGCGGTGGAAGAGGACTTGAGCAAGAAGGTCGCCGAGGCCGAAGGGCGGATCGCCAAGACCAAGCAGGAAGCGCTTGGCCGGGTGAGCGAGATCGCCGCCGAGACGACCGCGGCGGTGGTGACGCAGCTCACGGGCGAAGCCAATGCCGGCGATGTCAGTGCCGCCGTGGCCGAAGTGGTGAAGGGGTAAGCGATGGTTTTCGATGCCGCATTCTGGGCGACGGTCGCGCTCTTCGTCTTCATCGGCGTGGTGCTCTATCTCAAGCTCCCCGCGATGATCACCAAGGCGATCGACGGCCGCATCAAGGCGATCGAGGGCGAACTGAACGAGGCCGAGCGGCTGCGGCTCGAGGCCAAGTTCCTGCTCGAGGAATATGAGAGCAAGCGGCAGTCGGCGACGCAGGAAGCCGAAGGGATTGTCGCCGCGGCGCGCGAGGAAGCGTTCCGCATGACCGGCGAGGCCAAGGTTGCGCTCGAGACGATGATCGCCCGCCGCACCAAGGCGGTTGAGGAGAAGATCGCGCAGGCCGAGGCGCAGGCGATTGCCGATGTGCGCGCCCGCTCGGCAGATGTCGCGATCGAAGCGGCGCGGGTGCTGCTGACCAAGCAGATGGCCAAGAAGGGCGACGCGCTGGTCGACCAGGCGATCCAGGATGTTGCGGCGAAGCTGAACTAACTGGCGCGCATCGCGGGACCAACCAAGGCGGGCCTCGTGCCCGCCTTTTTGTTTAGCGTGACGATAGGTCCGCGGCCGGGCCTCACCCTCATCCGGCTTCGCCACCTTCTCCCATCAAGGGAGAAGGCAATTGGGCCGCTATGGCGATGAGACATGCCTTCTCATCTCTGGGAGAAGGTGCCCGGCAGGCTCAGGCCCACTCGGCCCAGCGGCCGTGGAAATCGCCACGGCCGAGATTGATGGTTTCGCGGGAGGGCCAGAGGGTGAGCAGCATGGCGCCGCTGCCCGGGGTTGCATCCTGCTCGAAGCTGAATCGAGCGAGGGGACGGGTATCGGTCGCCGCAGCGGCGGCGCGGGCCAGCGTCGACTCGATCCTGCCCTTGGTCTCCTTGGGCAGGTATTGCCAGACGATAGTGTGATAGAGGACGCGCGCCACGCCTTCGGGATGGGGCGCAGCGAACTCGGCCTCGACCCATTCGGCGGCGTCGGCTCCCGAGATCCGGCGCTGCTCCTCGGCGGCAAGCCTGAGGGCCGCCTCAGTGCGTTGCAGGCGTTGCGTCTGGTCGGGCCAGATATAGGACATCAGGCGCTCGGTATCGGCGCGGCTCGCAGGATCGATCGGCCGCAAGTCGCAGCCTTGCCGCGAGGCGATCTCAAGCGGAGTGTCGAGCGGCGGACGGGTGCCGCGCCATTCGCAATCGATGGTGAGCGGGGCATCGGGGGCGCCCCAGACACGGTTCTCGCCCAGCCGGTAGCGGTATTTGTCGAAAGCCAGATTGAGTCCGGCGCTGGCCCCGATCTCATAGAGCGCGAGCGGCAGACCGAGCTTCCTGCCGAGGGTCAGCATGGCACCGAGCAGAAGACCCGAACGGGCGACCTCATTGGTCTGCGGCGCGCTCGCAAGGCCGGCGATGAGTTCGGCGCCGTGCTGCGCGATAACGCGGGACAGTGGCGGCCAGAGCTCGTCCGGCGTTGCCGGCGCGGGCGGATAGACGGCGCCCAGATCGGGCGCACGGCCCGAACGCACCAGCGCGTGCAAGGCGCCGGCAACCCGCAGGGCGATGTTGTCGCCGTAGGGGTCGGTGGGCCATTCGAGCACGGCGCGGCCGAAGGTGGTGGAGCGATCAAGCTTCAGCGCCAACAAGCGGAGGAGTCTGGCAGTGAAGGGGGAGCCAAGGGTGTCACAGGCTTTCGCCTGATCTTCCAGTTGGCGAAGTACGAGCGCGGTATCCATCGCTATTCCGCGGCAACCGGCAGATCGACGGCCCGATCCCACTTGAGTTTGGGCTGGCGCGCGGCGCGCGTCTCATCGAGCCGCCGGCGCGGGGCGCGCGAGGGGGCCGAGGTGAAACGCGCCGAGTTGCCAGACTTTGCGTCGGTAGCTAGCTCGACCATCACGTCGCAGAAATGATCGAGCGTCTGCCTGCTTTCGCTTTCAGTCGGTTCGATCAGCATGGCCCCATGGACAACGAGCGGGAAATACATGGTCATGGGGTGGAAGCCCTCATCGATCATGGCCTTGGCAAAATCGAGCGTCGTGGTGCCTGTGCCTTCGAGGAAGTGGTCGTCGAAAAGCGCCTCGTGCATGCAGGGGCCAGTACCGAAAGGCGCCGAGAAAATGTGGCCGAGCCGCGCCTTCACATAGTTGGCGTTGAGCACGGCATCCTTTGCGGCTTGGGCGAGCCCGTCACCGCCATGGCTCAGCATGTAAGTGAGCGCGCGGACATACATACCCATCTGGCCGTTGAAGGCGGTGATGCGGCCCAAATGGGTGGCGTCGGCGTGCTCGACGAGTTGGCCTTTCTGCACGAAGGGCACCGGTGCGTAGGGCGCCAGCGCTTCGGAAAGCACCACCGGTCCTGCCCCGGGACCGCCGCCGCCATGGGGCGTCGAGAAGGTCTTGTGGAGGTTGATGTGCATGGCGTCGATGCCGAGATCGCCCGGACGAACCACGCCCATGATGGCGTTGAAATTGGCGCCGTCGCAGTAAAAGAACGCGCCCGCCTCATGTACCGCCTTGGCGATTTCGATGACCTGGGGCTCGAACAGCCCGCAGGTATTGGGATTGGTCAGCATGATCGCTGCCACATCGGGACCGAGCGCGGCCTTGACCGCGTCGGCATCGACGGTGCCATTGGCATTGGCGGGGATGGATTTGACGGCGTAGCCGAGAAAGGCGGCGGTCGCGGGATTGGTACCGTGCGCGCTGTCGGGGACCAGAACGACGTTCCGGTGGGCCTGGCCGCGGGCCGCCTGGGCGGCGCGGATGGCCATCATGCCGCACATTTCGCCATGGGCGCCTGCCTTGGGCGTGAGTGCCACGGCGGCAGTGTTGGTGAGGGTCATCAGCCAATGGGCGAGCTCGTTCATCAGATCGAGCGCGCCCTGCACGGTCGAGGCCGGCTGCAGCGGATGGATATCGGCGAAGCCGGGAAGCCGCGCCATCTTCTCGTTGAGGCGCGGGTTGTGCTTCATGGTGCAGGAGCCGAGCGGATACATGCCGCTGTCGATCGAATAGTTGAGGCGTGAAAGCCGCACATAGTGGCGCATGGCCTCGGGCTCGGTGAGACCGGCGAGATCGAGCGGGGTCTTGCGCTCGAAACCGCCGAGGAATTCGTCGCTCACGACGACATCGGGCAGATCGACGCCGGAATGTTCGGTGTCGCCGATCTCAAAGAGCAGCGGCTCGTTAGGCAGGAGCGACGAGCCGGAAGTGGAGGCAAATCCTGAGGTGCCGGTGCCGGTGGGCCGACCTTGCGTGTTCATGCTCATCTTACTTCTTCTCCGGCTGGTGGACTTCCCAGAGGGCCGTGTAATCGGGGTTGGTGACCTGGTCGGTCGAGTTGCGCAGATTGTAGGTGCCGGGCGTCGCCGGCGTGAATGTGCTGAGGTCGGGAGGCAGTCGCAGGATCTGGCCGGTTTTGCTGCCACCGAGCGTGATCGAGATGCCCTTTTTGGGATCGGCAGAGTCGACCTTGCCGAAGAACTGCGCGCGCGAGACGACGTTGTTGCGCGGATCGAGCGTGGTTATGCCGATCAACGTGGTCTTGCCGATCAGGCGTTTGGCGAGAGCCGTGTCCCAGGCGGATTGCAACTCGGCCATCTCAAGCAGCCTCGTTCAGAGCGGCGTTAAGGCAGTCGGTCAGCATCTCGATGTCGGCGTCCGTGGTGAGTTCGGTCGCGGCGAGAACGATCAGGTTGGCGCAGGCCGGATTGTCCGGCTCGAGCCGGCTCACCGGAACGCCGGCGAGAATTTCGGCCTCGGCCAGCACCTCGACGATCGGCGCAGCGGGGACCGGCAGGCGGATGGTCATTTCGTTGAAGAAGCTCTTGTTCAGGAGCTCGACGCGTGGGACGGCACCGAGTGCCCTGGCGAGCGCGACAGCCCGGGAGTGATTGAGCCGCGCGAGGCGGGTCAAGCCGGCTTCGCCGAGCAGGCCCATGTGGATCGAGAAGGCGAGCGCACAGAGCCCCGAATTGGTGCAGATATTGCTGGTCGCCTTCTCGCGCCGGATATGCTGTTCGCGGGTCGACAGCGTCAGCACGAAGCCGCGATTGCCATCGGCATCGACGGTTTCGCCGCAGAGGCGGCCCGGCATCTGGCGGATGAATTCCTTTTTCGTCGCCATCAGGCCCACATAGGGTCCGCCGAAATTCAGCGCATTGCCGATCGACTGACCCTCGCAGACGACGATATCGGCACCAAGCGCGCCGGGCGCCTCGATGAGGCCGAGCGAGACGATTTCGGTGACGACGACGATCAGCAGTCCGCCCTTGGCGTGGATCGCTTCGGCGGCCGTTTCGAGATCGCGCAGGTGGCCATAGAAGTCCGGAGTCTGGATGACGATGGCGGCGGTATCGTCGTCGACATGGGAGAGGATGTCTCCCTGCCCTTCCGGTGAAGCCGGCTGGCAGATGAGATCGGGCGCGTTGTCGAGATAGGTGCGGACCACGTCGCGATAGTGCGGGTGAAGGCCGCCCGACAGCACAACCTTGTCCTTGCGGGTCAACCGGCGCGCCATGAGCACGGCCTCGGCGGTGGCGGTCGAGCCGTCATACATCGAGGCATTGGCGACCTCCATGCCGGTCAGGTGCGCAACCTGGGTCTGGAACTCGAACAGCATCTGGAGTGTCCCCTGGGAGACCTCCGGCTGATAGGGCGTATAGGCGGTCAGCCATTCCGAGCGCTGGATCAGGTGGTCGACAGAGGCCGGCACGTGATGGCGATAGGCGCCGGCGCCGATGAAGAACGGACCATCGGCCGCCGCATGGTTCCTACCCGCGAGGGCACGCATATGCGCCTCGACCATAAATTCGGGCGAATGGGCGGGAAGATCGACGGGCTTTTTCAGCAACGCGCCCGCGGGCACGGCGGCGAACAGAGCCTCGGCGGACGATGCGCCGATGACGGCCAGCATGTCGGCGCGCTCGGCATCGGAATGGGGAAGGTATCTCATTACTGTTCAGTCCAATTGATTGGCCGCTGCGATCCTCCCCTGTGCGAAGCACGGG
>JBEBGE010000080.1:0-11579 GCA_040081595.1 Devosia sp. | reverse complement strand
CGGCATGGCGTGCTCATGACGCAGAGCAACTACGCTTACCGGCTGGCGCTCCGCATCCATGACGCGGGCGTCGCCATCGGGCGGATCGTCGATGTGCGGCTCAATCCCCATTCGCGCTTTGTCGATTTCGCCAAGGCGACCGGCTTCACGCTGAGTTCGGAATTGACGCCGGTCGAAGCCGTGCGGGCCGAGGGCGATCTGGCGCTCCGCGTGCGTGGCGGGGGCGGAGCCGAGCAAGTGATCAAGGCCAATCACGGGCAGATCGTGGTTTCGGGGAGCTGGCAGCCCGATCTTTGGCTGTGGATGCGCGCCAGCGGCGCCATCGCATGGAATGCCGAGGCCGGGCTGCTCGAGACGAGTGGGCGTCTCGACCATGTCGCGCTGGCGGGTTCGGTCGCCGGGTGTCTCACCACCAAGGGCGCGATGCTGAGCGGCCGCGCCGCGGCGGCACGCGTTCTCGGATTGCCGGCGGTCGAGGTGGACGATACCGGCATCGACACAGCATTCGAAACACCGGATGCGCCGACACCAGTATCAACGCCGTCGGCGGGCAGCGCCTATCTCGATCTCGGCGTCAGCCTCATGGCGCGACGCCCAGTTCTTGCAGGGACGGACGACCCGCCGAAGCGTTCGCCGCTCGACGACGCGCGGCCGATGAGCCTGGGCGATGTCGCGGCGGCGGTACAGGCGCAGCTGATTGAGCCGGAAGATGCTGGGATCATTGCCGAGGAGCGCGGCACGGCGGGCGGGGCGATTGCGGCCTCGGACTGGCAACCCGTGACACCGGATCGCGCTGTGGGCTTGCCCGCCTATCTCGCCGGGCGGTTCGGCCCCGATCCCGTCCGCGCGGTCATTGCCGTCGACAATCGCCGGCGTTTCGAGACTGGAGCGCTGATCTATTCCAATCTCGACCAGGAAGACCCCTCACAGGCCCTCGGCGTGGTGATCGGCCCGGCGCCGGAAGGCCGCAACGGCGGCGTAGCACTTTTGTCGCGCGCCCGGCTCGAAAAGGCCGATCGGTTCGTGGTCCGCACAGTGTCGGGGCCGGCACCCGTTCGCATCGTCGAGAGGCTGGAGGCGGAGGTCTCGCCCTAGCTGCCCTGGCGGCGTTCGACGCTGTCCTTGGCGCGGCGCAGGACCTCGGCATATTCGGCGTTGAAGCGAAGCTCGGCCATTTTGATAGCAGCGTCGAGACGTCCCGAGGCCACCTTGTCGCCCGGGTCGCGGCGCAGCAGTTCGAGATAGCGCTCGAGATGGATTTCCAGCGCCTGGCCGACCTGGGCCCATGCCTGGTCGAAGACGGTATTGAGCGCCAGCGAGTCGCGGCAATCGCGCACCGTCGCGAGCAGGTAGACGCCGTTCAGCGCCGCCAGGATCTGGTCGGTGTCGAGGCGGTCGCCTACTTCGCGGCGGCGCATGGCAATGTTGAGGCTGGGTGCCACGTCCTGGAGCTTGGGCTCGATTTTTTCGGAGACGGTCTTGGTGAGCGTGGCGATGATGCCGCTCCAGCGGCTGCCGCGGGCAAGTTCGACATAGCCGTTGACGGCGCGGACGAGCCGGTGGAAGCGCTCGACTGAACGGCAGATCAGGTCCATGTCGCCGAAGGTGCCGACCTGGGTCAGCGGGCTCACCTGGTTCTGTGCGTGCGCCAGAAGCGCATCGACCATCGGGCCAAAGCCGGCACGGATCAACATGACCTCTTCGGCGCCGCCCGAAATGCGAATGGCGCTGGTGATCAGCCGGCTTGGATTGGCAACCTGCCCGGCCATGGCCATCATCAACAGGGCCGCAACCTTCTGGTCCTGGATCGGCATCGACTGGAGCGCCGTGGTCAGCCCGGTTTCGTCGGCGACGTTGTTGGCGGCGCGGCCGAAGCCCTGCGCCTTTTCAAGCAGCGTGCGGCAGCGCAGCGCATTGAGAACAACAGGCAGCTTGGACCAGTTCGCTTCGCCGCCGAGCTGGGTCTTGATGCGCCTGAGATTGTCGGGGTTGACCTCGGTCGTGCGCAATGTGTCGCGAGCCCGCACCAGCAATTCGGGCATCAGGCTTTCGAGCGCCGGGCGGCTCCGTTCGGGGTCGAAAGGCGCCTCGATGTCGATGAGGTCGGAAGCCACGTCCCGTCCTATCCAGAGCCATGCGGCATAAGCCTGGTCGCGGCCGACCGCGCCGTCGAAATCGTATTCGGCAGGACTATCGACGAGCACCGCGTCGATCATACCGAAAAAGGGCGGTATGGCGCGGCGGGCAGCATTGTCGGATTTCAGCTTTTCGGCTGGGGTCGCAGCACGCGCGGCTTGTTGGGGCATTTCGACGGAGCTTCGTTAGGGTTCGCCCCTGACCTTAGCGCCCGCTGGTAAACAAAGGTTTCCCGGCTTCCCGGGAGCGCTTGCGGCAGAAGTTGCGAGACTTTTCCGATTCGAGAGCATGACGAAGCAAGCTGATGGACCGCGCGTCTCGATTCCATCGAAACGCCGGGCCGTCCGGGATTCGTCGCGATCAGCCGGCTTTGACCGCGCTGACCGTCCAGCTTCCGTCGGCTTCGCGGCAGGCGGTGCCCTTGCTCGAGTAGCTCACGCCACTAATGGTGATGACGTGAGTGAAATCCCGGCAATCGACGAGATTGACCCTGAGGAACGGGCCCACCGTCACCTGCCCGTTGGCGCCGGCATCGCCGAGCCAGTTGCGCGGCGCGCCAACGCGGCCGAATTGCAGGGCGTTGAACTGGGCCGCGGCCGCCTCGTTGCGCGACTTGGCCGAAAGCTGCTTCAGAGCCACGGGATCCACATAGGCGGCGATATCGGTCATTGACGCCGCGACGGCCGTGTTCTGCGCCGGCGCCGCCGTGACCGGAGCGGGTGCGGCAGGGGCTTCCATCAATGTCGAAGGGCCAAGGGACGCCTGATTGGTGGCGCAGGCCGCCAGCGCCAGGACGGGGACAAGACAGATGGCGCGGATCAGGGGGTGCATGCGGTTCTCGGGGCGACGTCGACAGAATAGGGCCGCTTCATTGCGGCGGAGTTAAGTCGGGCTGCGGGGTGGAAGTCCGCCGAGTCGGGCCGATGGCAGCCGCAACTCGGCCAGCACCCCGCCCAACACGGACCGCTTCAATTGCAAACTGCCCCCATAGACGTCAACCAGTTCCTTGACGATGTCCAAGCCCAGGCCCGAGCCCGGCACCTTTTCGTCGAGCTTGACCCCACGGCGCAGGGCCTTTTCGACTTCCTCGTCGGAAAGGCCGGGGCCATCGTCCTCGATCTTGATCAGCAGCAGGGCGTTGGTGTTGACCCGCTCGGTCTGCATCGAAATGGCGACGGCGCTCTTGCTCCACTTGCAGGCATTGTCGATCAGGTTGCCCGCCATCTCCTCGAGATCGCTCTCGTCGCCGCGGAACCAGGGCAAGGATGCGTCCGGGCGTTTGAAGGCGATGGTGACATTGGGGTTGAGCTTCTCCATCACCCGGGCGAGCCGCAGCATGACGGTGGTGGCATCGGCCTTTTTGCCGACGACGGCGCTGCGGGCGGCGATGCGCGCCCGGTCGAGATAGGCCGAGACGAGCTGGGACATCTTTTCGGTCTCGGAGGCGACGGCCTTGGCGAGAGGCGTGCCCTTGGCGGCCGCGGCCTCGTTACGCAGCACGGCGATAGGGGTCTTGAGCCCATGCGCCAGGTTGCCCACCTGATTGCGGGCCCGTTCGATGATCTGCTGGTTGGAGCGCAACAACTCGTTGACCTCGTCGGCCAGTGGCGCGATCTCGCGTGGATAGATGCCGGTGATGGTCTCGGCTTCGCCTTCGCGCACCTGCTCGACCGCTTTGCTCAGCCTGCCGATCGGCCGCAGCGCGAGGCGCGCGACGATGCCGCTCATGATGGCGAGCGCAATGCCCACCGCACTCAGAACGGTGAGCGTCTGGCCGCGGAACTGCTCCACCAGCGCAACGCTTTCATCGAGATTGCCGGTGACCATGATCCAGAGCGGCAGGCCCTCGCTGGTCACCCGCCGCTCGATGGCGCGGATGCGGTTGCCGGATTCGTCGGTCAGCGTATCGGCGCGGTAATTGTCGTCATCGAACGGCGTCTCGATCGTCGGCAGCACGGTGCCGATCGACGAGCGCGATTCCGCCAGCGCGTCGCCGCTCGGGTTGCGGATCACCCAATACCAGCCCGTGGCGGCGCGGTCGAAACGCGCATCCCTGAGCGACACGTCGGAGAGGTCGGTCGTGGTCGAGTCGAGTGTCGCGCTCGCCAGCGCATCGATCGAGAACTTGAGCTGGTTGGTGAGGTTGGTTTCGAGCGCCCGGGAATAGAGTCCGGTCAAGAGGAACGCCGTACCCGCCAGCGCGACGACCAGCCAGGCTACCGAGAGCCAGAAGAGCCAGAAGGCTATCGAGCCCTTCTGCATCTCAGTCTTCTAGGATTTGATAGCCCAGTCCACGTACGGTCTGGATGATCTCTTCGGGCAGCTTCTTGCGCAGGCGCCCGACAAAGACCTCGATGGTGTTGGAGTCGCGGTCGAAGTCCTGGTCGTAGAGATGCTCGGTCAGTTCCGTGCGCGAAACGACCTTGCCCTTGTGATGCATCAGGTAGCTGAGCAACCTCAGTTCGTGACTGGTGAGCTTGATCGACTGACCGTCGACGGTGACCTTGCCGGCCTTGACGTCGAGGCGTACCGGGCCGGCGGTAATCTCGTTGCTGGCGTGACCCGCGGCGCGGCGGACCAGCGCCCTGAGCCGGGCCAGCAGTTCTTCCATATGGAAAGGCTTGGCGACGTAGTCGTCGGCGCCGGCATCGATGCCCTGCACCTTGTCGCTCCAGCGATCGCGAGCGGTCAGTAGCAGCACCGGCATGGTCTTGCCGGCACGGCGCCATTCCTCGAGCACGGAAAGTCCGTCCATCTGCGGCAGGCCGATATCGAGCACTACTGCGTCATAGGGTTCGGTATCGCCGAGAAACTGGCCTTCCTCGCCGTCAAATGCCACATCGACAGCGTAGCCGCCCTCGGTCAGGGCGTCCTTGATCTGGCGGTTGAGATTGGTGTCGTCCTCGACAACGAGAATGCGCATCGGTCTGATCCCTCAGCGGATTTATAGAGCGTTTCCAGGAAAAGTGCGAAGCGGTTTTCCGGTTCGAAAGCGCGACAAGACAAGGACATGGAGCATTTGCGCCGATTCTATCGGAACCAATGCTCCAAAAGATCAGAGGCTGCCGTCTATGGCATTGACGACCATTTTCGTGGCCTCGCCGCTCGGCGAGACCACATTGACGTAATAATAGGGAACGCTGTCCTGGAGGCAAACCTGCACGTCCGAGACTTCGTCATAGGCCGAAATCCCGGCCAGCCGCTTGATCCTGGGCCAGCTCTTGATCTGATCCGCCTTGATGGCGGCCTGGATCTCGGTGTCGGTCAGGCAAAACTGGGCTTGGGCGTAGGTAGACGGAACGGCGGCCAGCGACAGAGTCGCCGCCGCCATCGCGCAAGCCAGCATGGTGCGAAAACTATTCATCCTGCCGCACTACGGCCAAAATCCTGAATGGCGGATGAATGGTAGCCCCTAGGCCTTTTCCGGCCCGCTTCTGACGCCCTGCCGCAGGAAGAAGATGGCCAGCGCTTCCATCAGCAGGTTCCCGGGCGCCTGCCCTTCGAAAGAGGGGATGTCGATGCCGAGGAGGCCCGCAATGGCGAAAATCGCCATGGCGGCGGCGACGATGTAGGTCCGGTAACCGGAAAGAAAAGTCATGTCCTTGGTCCTTTTGGTGGTGGGTGAAGAAGACAGCCGCCCGATCCGGATCAGGACCGAGAGGATGGCGAGCTTCTGGCGCAGCCCCAGGCGCCGAGCCGGTTGAGTTGGCCTGCGCCTAGGCATGGAATTCTCCCGATGACGCGTGGCCCGGTCCCCAGAGGGGGCTTCGTTGCGCGACGGTGAAGCTGAAACTCGCCGGCAGGCTGCCGAAATCGGCGGTCTGCTGCGCAGCGCTGTAGTCTGCCGATGCCATTTCGGCCTCGATGGTCCGGACCGGCGTCGCGCCATCCATGATCGTGACCCGATAGGCTTCGGGGACGAATTCGAGCGGCGCATCGTCGGGCACCCATGAGTCGCTGTCGGCGCGGCTGCGGCGTGTCCAGCGCAGCGTGATGTCATCGCTTCCCGGGCCGCGATTTGCCCTGAGATGGACAGGGGCCAATGGCAGCAGGGGCGCGAGACTGATAGAAGGCGACAGGGCTGCTCCCGTTGCATCGGACGGTCCCGCATAGGCGCGTAGTGACGGCGTCGTCCCAATCCATGCGGAGGGCGGCGTCAGGTTGAGCGTGCTCTCATCGACAACGATCAGCCGATTGCCGGTCGATGCCGGCCCGATCGCATGGCCGGTCCCCATCTGGCCGCGCAGAAGCCGCGACAGGGTATAGATCCCGGGCGAAACCAGCTCGACCTCCGCGAAACCAATGATCTCCCAGTCGCCGGAATTGGTCTCGATCGCGATCCGGTTCGCGCCCGCCAGCACCTCGTCATCGTCACGCGACGACAGGTGCCCCGAATAGAGCGCGAGGCTGACGCTGTTGAGATTGTCCCAACGAAACAGGCTACCCGCGCCCAATGGTGCGGTGAGTTCGCCCGAGAGCGGCGGGCCGATCGAGCCGCGCGACACTCGCGCCGGTGGTCTCATCCTTGATCGGCACCTGGCCCGGCCAGGGTTGTGCCGAGGCCGCGACGATCAGCCGGGACTGCGTGGGTGTTTCCGGCGCTGGCGGCAGGTGCGCAATCGCGATGACCGGATCGGCGGCCACCGCCCAGACCGGGTCGCCCGGTTCGGCAAAGTCCGATGTGATCGCGGCGCTGAGCACGGGCGGAATGGCTCGCGCCGAAACTCGCCGCGCCAGGCCATCGCGAATCTCCGTGATCTCGAAGGGACCGTCCCCCTGCCCCGCGACCGCAATGGCATCGCCGACTTCGAGTGCGGCGAGGGAAGGCGGCAGGGTCAGTTCCAGAATTTCCCGTTCGGTCCCCGCCGCGAGCAGCATGCGCTCCGCCGCTATCCTCGCGCCGAGCCGATCGAGCACCAGCTCCGTCGCCTCGCCCGCAATCGGCGCCTCGGCGTCGCGCAAGGCGGTGACCGCGCCGCGCAGATAGTCGCGCTCGCGATCGACAAAACTCAGCGCGATCCGGCCCACGGTCTCCGATGGATCGGGCCGGCGCCGCGCAGTCTGCGGTCCGTCCGCTGCGACCGTCTCGGCAATCTCGACTGGCGCGCGGCCATCGGTCCGCGTCAGCGACAAACCATCCGGATCGTCCGCGACGCTCAAGCCGCTTGCCGCCAATAGCGGCGCCAGCGCATCCCGCGCGCTGCCTGCAGCCGAGATGACATAGCCCGAAACGAGGGGTGGCAACGCCGCCACCTCGCCTAGCTCAACGCCGTAGTCCGCTGCAACTGCGCGCGCCAGTTCGTCGCTCGCAATGCCACCCAGCCTGCCCGTCAGCCAATGGCCGGTCCGGTGGTAGGGCCCGTCGCTCCAGCTTCTGGTGTCGGCAGGAAACGCGGGCCAGGGCCGCGCGTCCCAGGTCCAGAGATAGGTCCGCTCCACCATCGGCCTCTCCGCCCAATGATCGAGCGCGGTGCGCAGCACCTGCCGCTGCGCCAGTGGATCTGGAGCGCCGTTCGAGAAATGCGGCCGCGCACTTTCCGTGCTCTTGGGATCGAAAAATACATTGGGCTCGTTCGCGCCCTTGTCCACCGCGCCGCAACCCAGTTCCGTGAACCAGATTGGCTTGCTCGCCGGCGCCCAGTCCGTCGGCGCCGCATCGCGTACCCCGCCTGGGCGATTGTGGTGCGCATTGTTCCACCAGCTCGCCATGTCCTTGAAGCGCCAGACCCAGGGCTCGCCATAGGCGCCATCGGTGATCGGCGTACGCAGACCGGCGAGCCGGTCGGCGGCGCTGGCATAGTACCAGTCGAAGCCCTCGCCGCCCTCGATGTTGGCGTCGAGATACCCGGTCTCAGAGGGTCCGCCGAGCGCAGCGTCCGCGTGGTCCTCGCCGTCGCGCCAATCGGCCATCGGCATGTAGTTGTCGATGCCTACCGCGTCGATGTCGGGCGAGGCCCAGAGCGGATCGAGATGAAATAACTTCTCGCCGCCGCCCGGCTGCACCCCCGAATATTCCGACCAGTCGGCGGCATAGGTGAGCTTCAGGTCCGGATGCGCCGTCGCGATATCGGCAGCGAGATCGACCAGTGCATCGACGAAGGGGAAGCCGTCCGCCGCGTCGCGCGTTGCCGTCAGTGCGCGCAGTTCCGAGCCGATGATCAGCGCCTCGGCGCCCTCGTCATCGGCGAGTGCCGCGTAGTGGAGGATGAAGCGGCGATAGTCCCAACCGCTGCCGTCGCCAACGAAAGCGGCGACGTCCGTCTCATCTTCGCCCGCGATGCGTCCGCGCCAGGGATAGGCCGGCTGGCCCATCGCATTGCCCGCCGGGATATCCATCAACAGGATCGGATAGAGCGTGACGCTCAATCCACGCGCCCTGAGATCGGCAATCGCCGCCCGGACCGCCGCGTCCGAGGGCGTGCCGCCGAAGGCCGGGCCGTCCTCATGAGTCGAGACGATCTCCGCCTCGTTGCGCGACAACCCCGCGACCTCCCAGTTGGTCCCCTGGATATTGCGGCTCGCCGCCTCGACCTTGGGCCGTACGCTGCATTGGGCCGCGCGCAGATCGTCACCGAACCAGGCGACGACCAGCGACACATGTTCGAGGTTCGGGCACAGCGCCAGCAACTCATCGATCGACAGCGTCCAGTCCGAGACGCGCGGCGACAGATGCGTATTCTCGTTCGCCGTCCTCCCACGTCCAAGCAGGCGCACACGCGGATGCGGGTCGTAGCCGAACTCGGTCGCGCCGGGGATGACCGTGATCGCCAGGATCGCCGGTTCGAGTTCGCCCACCACGCGGCAAAGCTCCACCGAGATATTGGGGATGCGGTTGCCGAACGGCGTCAGGTCCAGCCGCTCGAAGACGATGTAACAGAGCCCGCGATACGCCGGCGCGTTCTCCTGCTTGGCCTCGATCAGGCTGTCGGCACCTTGCGTCTCTGTGCCGCGATAAAAGCGCAGCGTGACGCCATCGGTGTCGAGCACCTGCCCATCGGCCCAGATGCGTCCAAGCCGCTGCACCTCGCCCTCGCAAAAGGCCACCGCGAAGTTCGCCGCGATGACGCTGTCCTCGTTGCCGCCAGTGCCCTTGGCGCCGCCGCCCTCGGCAGTCAGCTCCTCGAGTTCGGTGGCCCATATGATATTGCCGCTGAGCCGGCTCCAGCCATAGAGACGCGGGATCGCGCCGCCCTCGCTCGACCCCTGGAGGCGGATATCGCTTCCGGCTCGCGGCGTGGATGTGCCGCCAAACAAGGCATTGTCGATGGCGCTTCCCGCAAGCGCACCCAGCGCCCTGCCGATGGTCGCGCCAATCGGTCCAGCCACCGCGCCGCCGACAAATTGTCCAGCCAGCGAAAGCGCAAGCGTTGCCATCAGTCACCCACTCCCGGAAGATCGTAGAGATCATCGACCCGCCTCATCCAGCCCTCGGTCATGTTCGCCTCGACCACGCCGAGATGTTCCTGCGCATGGATGAAGCGCGCCGGGCTCACCATGATGCCGCAATGCTTCGCGAACGCGGCGCGCTGCAACTTGAACAGCACCACCTGCCCGGCCCGCGCTTGGCCTTCGGCGCGCACCAGCAGCGTCTCCGCCGCTCTCTGCAATTGATCGTCAAATGCCGCATCACGCCAGCTAGCGCGATAGTTGGGTACCGTCATCGGCTCGCCGCCATAGAGTGCCCGCCACACGCCACGCAGCAGCCCAAGGCAGTCGCATCCTGCTCCAAGCGTCGACGTCCGATGCCGGTAGGGTGTGCCCAGCCACAGCCGCGCCGCATCCACAATGTCCTCGCGTGTCATTTGATCAGCGCCTGGCCTTCGAGGCGGCTGCCGGGTTTCGGATGGCGCAAAACGAAGTCGTTGCCCGGGATGTGCGGGAAGCCGCGAAAGTTCACGGTATTGGCAAAGCGGTCGCGGCAGGTCGCAAAGCGCCGGTCGCAACCGGCTGTGAGGGTCAGCGTGTCGCCGGCGATCACCCAGTCACCAACTGGCTGGGCGAAGCTCAGAATATCTTCGCCGCCCAGCCGCGTCTGCCCGACCACCGCGTCGGCAATGCCGCCGCGCCTGCCGCTCGACCATCGCGCCCTGCCGAGCGCGAACCAGTCCCGAGGAAAGCCCTCGATGCCGCTGACCGCGATCCGGTAGCGATCGCGGATCGCGGTCACCGCGGCATCGGTCTTGAATGCCGGGGTGTCGAGATCGACCCCACAGCGCGCGTCGCCGACGCCCGCATCGCAGAGCGGCGAATAGATTCGGCCCTTGACCTGGTTGAGTGCCGCCTGCCCCGAACGCAATTCGGCACGGAACACCCCATCCTCGCGCACAATCTCGCCGATCGTCGCGCGCCGCTGCAGCAGGCGCTGGCTCACGTCGCGCCAGTTGACCCGCCAGGTCTCGACGCTCGCATCGTCATAGCGGCCGAGCAGGATGTCGTCTTCCGTGATGACCTCGGAATGGAGCACGCCGAGAACTTCCGCCGTATCGACCTGCGGCCCGAGCTTGGCACTTGCCTCGCCGCCATCGAGCCCGTGCGCCGGCCGATAGTCGGTGCCGCCGAAGCTCAGGGTCTCGTCGTGGTCAGTGAAGCCGAGCGTCACGGCGTCCTTGCGCGTGATCTTCCAGCAGGTCGCCAGCGTCGTCATGGCGCTCTCGATATGGGTCTTGAAGCCGAGATCGAGCGTTCTCACTCGCGCACCTCGATCAGCGGGATCGACGGTGCCTCGGCGGCATCGAAACTCGACAGCTCGATATCGAGCCGGTCGATATCGAAGCGCACCGGCACGTCGAATTCGAAGCTCGCGGTGATCGCCGCGCCCTCATCCGGCGCCGTCTCGAACGTCACGATCCCGGTCAGCGGATCAACATCCGCGTCCGCTTCGACCCCATCGACCTTCACCACCAGGCTCTCCACCACTGGCTTGGTGATCGGTCTGACGTAAGGGGCGAAGTTTGCGCCATATTTCTTGGTCAACTGAAACTCGACCGTCTCGCCATCGCCGGTCCCGATCGCTTCATCGCTCGCCGCATGATCGAGCGCATCGCGCCAGAGGAAGGAATGAAACCGCCCGCGCCGCTCCTCGAAGAAGGCCAGCACCGCCTGCATGTCGGCCCGCGACTTGACGCCATAGCCCGCATTGTAGCGCCGTCGCGAATGCGCCCAGCGGGAGTTGCGTTCCTCTCGGCCCGAGGCCAAGGTCACGATATCGGTCGCGCGTTCGGGACCACCCCGCGCGCCGAGCGCGACGTCGAGGGGAAAGCGGATGGAATGGAAGGTCATTGGTTTGCCCTGGGCTTGTCATTGGGGCCCTCGCCCCTCAGGGGACAGGGTAGCGAAGCTGGGTGAGGGGTGAGTTGGCGCGGCGCTTCTCCCTCCCGCTTGTCGGGAGGGGGGACCAGCCGAAGGCTGGTGGGTGGGAACCGCTCGCGCAGTGCTTGAGGTTC
>JBEBGE010000123.1:0-3151 GCA_040081595.1 Devosia sp. | reverse complement strand
GCTCCCACCCACCGGCCTTCGGCCGGTCCCCCCTCCCGACAAGCGGGAGGGAGAGCCAACCCTGCCCCCGGCTAACCAATCCGCAATCCTGTCGCCGCTTTCTCGCCGTCTTCGGGCTGTTATTGTCCAGGAAATCAGGGGATTGCCCATGCTCCGCAAGAACAATGCCGCCCGCCTCCAGCAGACGGTGACCAGCGTCGAGACCATGACGCGCTTTTCGCTCGCGGTCCTCGCCCTCGCGTCGGGCGTCTATACTTATCTCGGCGTCCGCGGCCTTCTCGACGGGACGGCGACATTTGTGTTCTTCGCCGCCATTACCTATTCGGCGGCGGTTTCGGTCGCGATCTACGCCTTCTGGACCTTCATGCTGCGCTTCGTGCCGCTGGTGACCAATGCCGGCCAGCGCGCCGCGCTGTTCCTGACCATGGCGTTCGGTTGCCTGATGATCATGGCCATGTCGAGCTGGCTCAATGCCGCCGCGCTCGCCGGTTCCGCCGCAACCGAGCAGCACCTCGCGGTGACGCTCGAAGGCTATGTCGCCGATCTCGATGAATCGCACGCCAATGCGCTTGCCGCGCAATCGCTGCTGCCTGATGTGCAGCGCGCCGCCGACCGCTTCGCGCGGCTCGCCGATGACGAGCGCAGCTCGGGCGCCCTGACGGGCACCACGGGCTCGGGCTCGGTCGTCCAGCTCCTGACCCAGATGTCGGCGCAGATGACGGAACTGGGCACCACGATCACCAATTCGCGCGCCGAAGTGCAGACGCTCTACGACCAGGGCTCGGCGCATCTGAGCAAGATGCGCGAGCTGGTTTCGGGCGCCGGCGAGATCGGCCCGCGCGCCGATGAATTCGCCGCCGAAGTGGTGCAGCTCAACGGCATTATCGCCTCGTTGCAGGAGACCGGCGTCGCCCCCTCGGTCAAGCGCGCCGCCGCCGACCTGTCGCTGGGTTTCATCGCCCCGGTCGCCGATGGCGGCACCAGCGATCTGGTGCAGCGCCAGGACACCGTGATGGACACGGTGCGCGAGTCCGTGACCGCGCAATCGGCGGCGTTGAGCCAGGCGGCCGACGAGATTTTGAGCCAGCCCAAGGTCGAGCCGGCACGCTTTGTGCCGCTCTCGTCCGCCGAGGCGGTGTTGCGTTACTGGAGCGATTTCATTCCCAGCTGGGCCGGTGCCATTTCGATCGACCTCTTGCCGGTGGTGCTGGTGCTGGTGCTGATGATCGTCCACGACGCGATGCGGCGCGAGACCTCGACCATCGAGGAGGCCGAGACCATGACGGCGGCGGAAATGATCCGCGCCATCGATCTCTACCGCCAGCTTTCCGGACGGCCGCTGGTCGAAGCGCCCGTACCCGAAGTCGAAGTCCCCGCTCCCGCCGAAACCATTGCCGACAAGCCCGAGAAGCCGCCGGCGCCGCCCGACGCAACGGTGACTGCGCTCGATATCACCCGCAAGCGCCCATGAGCCTTGCGGGCGACATCGCCGGACGCCTCGCCCGGCTCGATGACGGCAAGATCATTCGCGCCGCCTTTTTCGGCATGCTCGTTGCGACCGCCGCCATCCTCTATTTCGACTACCGCGAACTGATGGCCGGCGACGCGCTGGCCTTTGCACCCGCCGATCAGCCAATCCTTCCCGCCTTCGATCCCAACAGCCCCGATGCGCCGCCTGGACCGGCGGTAACCACCGACCCGACGCTGCTCCAGCTGCCGCTATCCGTGGCGCTCGGCTCCGGTGGCGTGCTGAGCCTCACCGGTACGCTCGACCCTGGCTCTGCCGCCCGCGTCCTCGCCGAAATCAACGCCCATGGCGAGTACATCACCACGGTGGCGCTCGATTCGCCCGGCGGCTCGGTGACCGATGCCTTGGCCATCGGCCAGTTGATCCGCGACAAGGGCTATACGACCAGCGTCGCCGCCGGCGCCTTCTGCGCTTCGTCCTGCCCGCTGATGCTGGCGGGCGGGCGAGTGCGGCTCGCGACCGGGCAATCGGCGATCGGCGTCCACCAGATCTACGCCGCAACCCGGCCGGGAACCGTGTCCGAGCGGCTGGAGGCGGCGGGCAATGTCATGTCCGACGCCCAGAAGATGACAGCCGTCATCACCCGCTATCTCGGCCAGATGGGCATCGACCCCGAGCTTTGGCTGCACGCGCTCGAAACCCCGCCCGAGCGGCTCTATTATTTGTCCGCGGACGAGTTGATGCATCTCAAACTCGTCACAAAGATCACTAGATAAGGCTCAGTGGAACAATTCCCCCGAGTCGGGCATTGCTCCGGCACTGACCGAGGGGAGTTGAGACCATGATTGAGACACATCTGCTGACCCGTCATAGTGACGTTCAGAACTGGGTCTCCGGCCACCACGGCATGCCCGCGATGGTGCGCAATCCGGCGACCATCGGCTCCAACCCGCGGCTGACGCTGCGTTTTCACGGGCCGCGCCGTCCGAGCGGCATGCCTACGGTCGACCAGGACATGAGCCCGGTATCCTGGGCCGCCTGGCTGTCGGAATTCGACCGCCAGCAACTGGCCCTCAAGGTCGCCGCCGATAATCGTTTCGAATTGATCGAGCGCAAAGACCTGAACTAGACTGCCCGAATAGTGTATGGCTCAGGCCCGGCTTGTGAGCCGGGCTTTTTGTTGCAACGCGTCCCGCGATTGATCTGGAGCGCCTGATGTCGAGAATTCTGTCGAACCCTGCCGAAATCCGCCAATGGGCCGAGGCCCGCTCCGGCATGCCGGCGTGGTCGGAACTGCCCAGCGGCACCAAGAGCCAGATCGTGCTCCGCATCGTTTTCGACCAGTATCTGCTCAATTCCGGCGAGAGCCAGGACACCGACCGCCCCGGCGGGCTGGACCTCGTCTCCTGGGACGAATGGATCGCGGAACTCAAAAAGCAGAAGCTCGATCTGAAGGTCGGCGACAAGATGGACGGCGTGCTCGACAACGATTTCGAGTTCGTACCCGCCTAATCCTTCCCGGCGGATGCCTCGATCGCTTCCATGTCCTCGTCCGAAAAGCCGAAATGGTGCCCGATCTCGTGCACCAGGACATGGGTGACGATCTCGCCCAGCGCCTCGCCGTCCTCGCTTTCGGCCCAATAGTCGAGGATGGGGCGGCGATAGAGCCAGACCCGGTTGGGC
>JBEBGE010000026.1:0-41336 GCA_040081595.1 Devosia sp. | reverse complement strand
AGCCACATTCGCGCCGCCCGGCCCGCTCCGGCAGTCGCGCCCCCCAAGACCGGCCCGATGGCGGCAATGCTCGCCAAAGTCTTCGGCAAGAAGACCGACTAGCTGCGCCTGTTGACTTCCCCGCGCCTCCGAACGATGTGAGGCGCCAAGACACCCCGGAATCTCTCATGGCTCTCAAGATCGGCATTGTCGGATTGCCCAATGTCGGCAAATCGACTCTTTTCAACGCGCTGACCCGCACCGCCGCGGCACAGGCCGCCAATTTCCCTTTCTGCACGATCGAGCCAAACGTCGGCGAGGTCGCGATCCCGGACTCGCGGCTCGAACAACTGGCCAGGATCGCCAAGTCGCAGCAGCTCGTTCCGGCGCGCATGAGCTTTGTCGACATTGCGGGGCTGGTCAAAGGCGCCAGCAAGGGCGAAGGCCTCGGCAACCAGTTCCTCGCCAATATCCGCGAATGCGACGCGGTGATCTATGTGCTGCGCTGCTTTGAAGACCCCAACATCATTCACGTCGCCGGCAAGGTCGACCCGCTCTCGGACGCTGAAGTGGTCGAGACCGAGCTGATGCTCGCCGATCTGGAGAGCCTCGAAAAGCGCGTCAACGGCCTCGAAAAGAAAGCCAAGCAGGGCGACAAGGAGGCCAAGCTCGCCTTCGGCCTCGTGCAGCAGGCGATCGCCCTGTTGCGCGACGGCAAGCTCGCACGTCTCGTCAAACGCTCCGACCCCGACGAGGAGAAGGCCTTCCAGGGTCTGCAGCTCCTCACGGCCAAGCCCGTGCTTTATGTCTGCAATGTCGACGAGGCTTCTGCCGCGACCGGCAACGCCCAGTCCAAGCTGGTCGATGATTATGCGCGCACCCATGAGGCCGGTTGCGTGGTCATCTCAGCCGAAATCGAAAGCCAGCTCGCCCAGTTGCCCGAGGACGAGCAGAAGGAATTCCTCGCAACCCTCGGCCTCGACGAGCCCGCGCTCAACAAGCTGATCCGCGAAGGCTACAAGCTTCTCGGCCTTCAGACCTATTTCACCGCAGGTCCCAAGGAAGCGCGCGCCTGGACGATCCACAAGGGCGACAAGGCTCCACAGGCCGCCGGGGTCATCCATACCGATTTCGAGAAAGGCTTCATCCGGGCCCAAACCATCGCCTTTGACGACTACGTGTCGCTCGGCGGCGAAGTCCCCGCCAAGGAGGCCGGCAAGGCCCGCGACGAAGGCAAGGAATACGTCGTCAAGGACGGCGACGTGATGTTGTTCCGGTTCAACACGTAACGCCCGACACGCTGCCGATTGGCAGCCGCGACCGGCAGGACTAATCTCTGTCCCTCAGGCGACTAAGGGAGGACAGGAATGACTGCCTATAATGTCGTGCGTTTCCGGGTGAAGCCCGGCATGGAAGACCAGTTCGTCGAGAGCCAGAAACAGTCCATGCAGAAGCCCCCACCGGGCGCCCTGGACATGGCCATGATCAAGACCGGCGAGCGCAGCTATTGCCTCATCGGCAGGTGGCGGAGCTTCGACGATATCGTCGCCGCCCGTCAGCAGATGATCGGCTATCTCGACGAAATTCGCCCGCTGCTTGAAGATCTGGGTGATGGTCTGGGCGTCACGGATCCCGTCTCGGGCACGACCGTTTTCGAGGCCAGGGCCTAGCTCGCTTTCGTCGGCGGCACGGGCTAAAAGCCGCCGATGAACCCCGTTACCATGAACCGCCGCCACTTCGAGGACCTCGCCGTCGGCGAGGTGATCGATCTCGGCCATGTCACCGTGACGCGGGACATGATCGTCACCTATGCGCAGGAATTCGATCCCTTCCCGTTCCATCTCGATGAAGATGCGGCAAGAGCCTCGCTGCTCGGTGGCCTCGCCTCCTCCGGCTGGCAGACTGCCGCATTGAGCCTGCGCATGCTGGGCGATCGCTTTCTCAACACTGTCGCTTCGATGGGCGGGCTTGGCTTCTCCGACCTCAAATGGAAAAAACCCGTGATGGTGGGCGACACCATTGGGGGGACTGCCGTCATCAGCGCCATGCGGCGCTCACGCTCGCACCCCGAGCGCGGCATCGTCACCCTCGATTTCGACATCCGCAACCAGCGCGGCGAACCGGTGATGTCGATGCGCCTCGCCAATCTTGTGGAACTGCGCGATCCCGAGAAGCTCGATGAGGAAGGGGCTCAAATGCTGACCTTCGCTGCGCTTCGAGCGACGCCCTAGCCATGACCCGCTGGTTCGATGACATCACCATCGATGAGGTCTTCCCCCTGGGAAGCCATACCTTCACCGAGGCCGAGATCATCCGCTTCGGAACCCTCTACGATCCGCAGTATTTCCACGTCGATCCGGAAGCGGCCAGGCACAGCCATTTCGGCGGGCTCGTCGCCTCGGGCTGGCACACCGTTGCTATCGGTCATCGCAAGATGGTCGATGCCCTATTCGCCGAGGAGGAGCGCCTGCGCGGCGTCGGCGAGGAGCCGGGCGTTTCGGGCCCCTCTCCCGGCGTCAACAAGATGGAATTCAAGGCGCCGGTCCGACCAGGGGACGAGGTGAGCTTCGAGCTGACCGTAACCGGCAAGCGGCCTTCCAACTCGATTCCCGGCTGGGGGCTGCTCTTCAATCGCCTCGAGGGCCGAAACCAGAAGGGCGAACTGGTCTATCACGCCGAACTCGTGGGCTTTTCCAAGCTGCGCGACTACAAAATGCCATTGAGGCTGCGCATCCTTGCCTCGTTGACCCGCATCCCCATTTTGGGGAAATTGCTGGCCTAGAGCGTTTTCAGGAAAAGTCGCGAGACTTTTCCGGTTCGAAAGCGCGACAAACCAGATAGATGGACCGCTTGTTTCGATTCCATCGAAACGAGCGTCCAGGGGGCTGAATTGCGCCGTACCGTCTTGATCGTTCTCTTGCTGCTGGCCGCGTCCGCGCCGGCCTTCGCACAGCGCCTTGCCAGCCCAGCCGAGGGCAATTGGGGCTGCATCGCGCTGATCGACAACACCAAGGCTGGGCTGCTGACGATCTTCGCGGGCGGCTACGGCTATGCCTCGGCCAATTTCGGCTCCACCGCTTCGGGCACCGGCAATGTCGAACTCGCCTCGGACGGGGTCACCTTCCTCGACGGCAGCTTGAGCGTCGTCGGCATCACCGTCGGCCTCGTGAGCTTCGACGCTTCCGGCACTGACACGCTGACGCTCTACACGCCAGTCAAACCCATTCTGGCCTGCACACGTCGCTAGACTGGTGCATTCGTGCGGCGTGGCAAGTGCGCCGTACTCCGCTCAATCCCGCCAGACCGGGTCGAGGTCGCCCCCGGCGTTGTCCGTTTCGCGCTGTGATTTTCGCCTTAATACTGTGAAAACCTGCGCCGATCACAAATACCAAAATTCTGCCTGGACCATCATATCAGTATCTCCACGAGGTGCCGCTCGCAGTTCGACCGAATTGCTACGTAGATGGACGAGTTGTCGCCGGTGCGTGTTGGCATTTAACAGCAACTCACCGTAAACGGAGCGCCGCCTGTCTAGACGGATATAGCAGGGACGACCTAACCATCCGGCGCCCTGCTTAGGGAAATCACGCAGATGCCTAGATGCCCACCGGATACGACGAGTCTCTACCAATGCCAGAACCCATGCCAGAGAATGTGCCGCCGCTGATTTATCGGCCATTCCTCAATCGAAACAGGGTGGTCTATCCACTCCACCCCGCCGGTGCCGACGGTGACGCAATCGCCGCGGCTTTCGCTGAGCAGGGCTTCATAACCGCGACCAGTCAGACTCCGGATGGTCTCAGGCGCCTCGTGGATCTGCACCGGCCGGACGTAGTGCTGATCGACGCGGGGTTCCTCCTGGAAGAGACCCAACTGATAACGACGCTGCGCGACCTGGCCTTTGGCGTTCGCGTCTTCATGCTTGCGGACACCAACCCCCCTGCCGAACAGGTTGTGCGGGCCGTTCGGGCTGGCGTGATCTGGGTCTTCGTAAAGCCCCACCGGCTCACCGACATGGTCCAACTTGTGACCGATGAGTTGCGCGAGGACCTCCGCCAGGGCGAGGGCGCATCCCCCGATGTCCTGGGCAGTGGGAGCCTCACGCCGCGCGAACTCGAAGTGCTCCGCCGTGTGGTCATCGGCGAAACCAACAAGGAAATCGCCGCATCGCTTGGAATCTCGCCCCGTACCGTCGAAGTTCACCGCGCCGCAGCCATGCGCAAGCTGGGGGCTCGCAACACCGCAGACATGATCCGGTTGGCACTCAAGCCCTGAACCGGCGGCCGCGGCCCTCAGTGGCCGGAAAATTCCATCAGCGAGTGCACCGCAACCCCGAGATCACGCAGCTTTCGGGCACCGCCCAGATCGATCAGGTCGATGACAAACCCGGCATGCTCGATGACGGCGCCCGTTCGGCGCAGCAGGCCGACGGCGGCAACCGCCGTGCCGCCCGTCGCAACCAGGTCGTCAATCAGCAGCACCTTGTGCGTGTCGTTGAGCACATCGGCGTGGATCTCGATCGTATCGACGCCATATTCGAGCGCGTAGTTCTGCCCGATCGTCTCGCCGGGCAACTTGCCCTTCTTGCGCACCGGCACAAAGCCGACCCCAAGCGCGATGGCGACGCCGGCGCCGAAGATGAAGCCGCGCGCCTCGATCCCCGCCACATGCGTGACGCCCAGCCCGCGATGCGCCTCCGCCAGCCGCTCGACGCTTTCGCGGAACCCCTGCGGGTGTTCGATCAGCGTGGTGATGTCGCGGAAGAGGATTCCGGGCTTGGGATAGTCCGGGATGGCTCGAATCAGGCTGGCGAGATCGAGCATCGGGTCAGGGACGCCTGGTGATCTTGCGGGCGAGCACACCGGCGCGGAACGCCGCCTCAAGCGTGGCGTCCGCCGCGGCCGCCCGCATCTTTGGGGTGACCAGCAACGGCGCCGCGCGCAAGGTCGCGCGGACCGCCGGGTGCCGCGATGCGGCGACGGCGAGACTCGCGATACCGATAGCCGCTCGAATTGCCGACATGACTGCCTCCCGGCAAATGACTCTCGCGTCAAAACTCGCATGGGCGCGCGAAAAGGAAAAGGGCCCCGAAGGGCCCTTTGATGCGAGGCGAGGCGCTGAGCCTAGTGGAACTTGGCCCAGAGCCGCTGTTTCACCACATACATGATGCCCGCGAACAGGATCAGGAACAGCAACACGCGGAAGCCAGCTTCCTTGCGCGCCACCAGATGCGGCTCGGCAACCCACATCAGGAAAGCCGAGACGTCCTTTGAATACTGCTCGACCGTCAGGGGCACCGCGACCCCATCTTCGGCTTCCGCATAGGCAACCTGCCCATCCGAAAGCGGCGGCGGCATGCCGATCGAGTGCCCCGGGAATACCTTGTTGTAGTATTTGCCGTCGGGAACCTCGGCGCCGGCAGGCGGCGGGTCCTCATAGCCATTGAGGAGCGCGTGGATATAATCCGGCCCGCCCTCCGAATAGCCCGTGAAATAGTTGAACGCCCAGGTCGGGAACGCGTCCTTGATGGCGCGCGCCTTGGCCATGACCGACAGGTCGGGCGGAACCACGCCGAAGGTCGCGATCTGGTCCGCATCGCTTACCCCTGTGCCTGGCCAGTGGTCCGATGGCAGAGCCTTGCGGGTTCCGCCCTCGGCGTCGGGATCGGCAATCGTGTACTCGGCGGCCAGCGCCTTGACCTGTGCCTCGGAGAAGCCTGGCCCACCGTCCTCGCCGAGATTGCGGAACGCCAGCAGTCGCGCCGAATGGCAGCCCGCGCAGACTTCGCGGAACACCTGGAAGCCGCGCTGCAGCTGGTGCACATCGTACGTGCCGAACGGGCCGGCAAAGCTCCAGGCCTCGCGTTCATTGGCGATCGTCTCGTGCCCTTCCTGCGCCAGAACCGGCGCGGCGGCGAGGCCGAGCCCGATCAGTGCGGCGGCGAGAATGGTCGGCAGCTTGCTCATCTTGGATGCGGTCCTGTGGGTCAATTCGACACCGCCGGGGCAGGCTTGAGCACCGATTCCGAGATGGAGGCGGGCAATGGCCGCGGCTTCTCGAACCGTCCCAACAATGGAAGGACAACGAGGAAGTAGCCGAAATAATAGGCGACACTGAGCTTGGAGACGTCGGCGACAGTCCAGGGGCCGATCGGCGTGTCCGGCGTCTGTGCGCCGTAATAGATCAGCGCCAGGAAGTTGATGACGAACAGCCAGTAGAACCACTTGAACATCGGCCGGAACGTCCCCGACCGCACCTTTGAGGTGTCGAGCCACGGCACAAACAGCAGGATCAGGATCGAACCGCCGAAGGCAATGACGCCGAGCAACTTGCTGTCGAGAATGAAGTTGAAGTCGATGGCGCGCAGGATCGCGTAGAACGGCAGGAAGTACCATTCCGGCACGATGTGGGTCGGCGTCACCAGCGAATTGGCTTCGATGTAATTGTCCGGATGCCCGAGGATATCCGGCGCAAAGAACACGAACCACGCGAAGGGGATGCAGAACACCACGAAGGCGAAGAAGTCCTTCATGGTGTAGTAGGGATGGAACGCGACCGTATCGCGCTCGGACTTCACCTCGACCCCGGTGGGGTTGTTGTTGCCCGGAACATGCAGCGCCCAGATGTGAAGCACGACCACAGCCGCGATTACGAAGGGCAAGAGGTAGTGCAGCGAGAAGAAGCGGTTGAGCGTCGGATTGTCGACTGCAAACCCGCCGCGCAAAAGCTGCAGCAGGGGCTCGCCGATCACCGGGATCGCCGCAAAGATATTGGTGATCACCACCGCCGCCCAATAGCTCATCTGGCCCCAGGGCAGCACATAGCCCATGAAGCCGGTCGCCATCATCAGCAGGAACAGGATCACGCCCAGGATCCACAGGACTTCGCGCGGGGCCTTGTACGAGCCGAAATAGAGCCCGCGGAACATGTGGACATAAACTGCAAAGAAGAAGAATGAGGCGCCCGTCGCATGCACCGCCTGGATGATGCGGCCGCCATTCACGTCTCGGCGGATATGCTCGACGGAGTCGAACGCCAGGTCGACTTGCGGTGTGTAGTGCATCGCCAGCACAATGCCCGTGATGATTTGCACCACCAGCATCAGCGCAAGGATCGCGCCGAAGGTCCACCAATAGTTGAGGTTCCTGGGCGTCGGAAAATCCATGAGGTGGAGCTTGCTCCACCGGATGATCGGCAAGCGGCTGTCGAACCACTTCTCGATCGGATTGGTCGGGTTGTAGCTGCTCTCGTGGCCGGACATCGCTATTCCCCTCAACCGATCTCAATCACTGTGTCGCTCACGAACTTGTAAGGCGGCACAACGAGGTTCGTGGGGGCCGGGCCTTTGCGGATGCGGCCCGAGCTGTCGTATTGCGAGCCGTGGCAGGGGCAGAACCAGCCGTCATATTCGCCCGAATCGCCCACTGGGATACAGCCAAGATGGGTGCAGATGCCGACCATCACGAGCCATTGCTCGTGGCCTTCCTGTACCCGCGCCTCATCGGCCTGCGGATCCTTGAGCTCAGTCAGCGGAACTGCCCGTGCCTCCTCGATCTCGGCGGCGGTACGGTGCCGCACGAAGACCGGGGCGCCGCGCCACTTGATGGTCACCGAGCTGCCCTCGGCGATGCCGGAAATGTCCAGTTCGACCGAAGAGAGCGCCAGCACCGAGGCATCGGGATTCATCTGGTTGATCAGTGGCCAGGCAACGCCTGCGACACCCACCGCGCCCACCGCGACCCCCGCGACATAGATGAAGTCGCGCCGGGTCGATTTCGGCATATCGTCATGTGCCAAATGAGAATCTGTCGCCAAGTTCGGAAATCCCTGCCTGCTGTCTCACAACGCTCGGGAGCGGGGCCCGCCGACACGCGCAAGATGAACCCCCACCCGCCCTCACCAGCGCGTGATTTGGCTGTCTTTTTGCACTCTCCTCAGAACTTGTCCAGCCTAGCAGACCGGGGCAAAAGCCCCCTGCGACACTATTCCCACCGCCCGATTGCGCATATTGTCGGAGTTCCTGTTTTGGGCGGAAACGATGCAGCGCCGACGGCGCCGAGCGCCCATCCGGATTGGGCAGCCCTGCCTCCGCCGCAGCAATGCATCCTATCGGGACCCCAGAGCCGGACATGGCCGTCGAACTCGCGCTCTATCAGCCTGATATTGCTCAGAACACCGGGACCCTGCTTCGTCTCGGCGCCTGCCTGGGTGTTCCGATCCACGTCATCCATCCGACGGGCTTTCCCTTCTCGCGGCGCGAGCTCAAGCGCGGCGGTCTCGATTATCTCGACCTCGCTGACTTCACCGAGCACGACAGCTACGCCCATTTCGACGCGTGGCGGCTTGAGGCCGGCCGCCGCCTTGTGCTGCTGACGACCAAATCGTCAATCTCCGCCTATGATTTTCGCTACGACGCCGGCGACATTCTTATGCTTGGCCGGGAAAGCGCTGGCGTTCCCGACGAGGTTGCGGCCGAGGCCGGCGCGCGGGTACGCATTCCGATGCGCGAGGGTTTGCGCTCGATCAATGTCGCCGTCGCCGGGGCGATGGTATTGGGAGAGGCCATCCGACAGACCAATGGATTCAATGCACTGAAATGAGCCTTCCCGCCGATATCGACGACAAGAAAGCCAAGGCTTCTGCCTTCTTTCGCAAATTCCGCGACGAGCTGACCGCAAGCCTCAACGCCGTCGAAGCCGAAGGCGGGCTGCGGTCCGGCCGCCAGCCCGGCCGCTTCGAGATCAAGCCCTGGACCCGTCCCGAAGGCGGCGGGGGCGAGATGGGGCTCCTGCATGGCCGCGTTTTCGAAAAGGCCGGAGTGCACTTCTCCGTCGTAGAGGGCCGCTTCAGCGAAGAATTCGCCAAGCAGATGCCGCACACCGAAGCCGGTGCCGAGTTCTGGAGCTCCGGCGTCTCTGTCATCATCCATCCCTGGAACCCTTATGTTCCGGCCGCTCATATGAATGTGCGCATGATTGTCGCCGGCAATTGGTGGTTCGGGGGCGGCGGCGACCTGACCCCGGTGCTCGACCGCCGTCGCACCCAGGAGGACCCGGACTCCGTCGACTTTCACGCCGCCTACCGTGCGGCCTGCGAAGCGCATGGCGTCGACTACGCCGCCTACAAGAAATGGTGCGACGAGTACTTCTTTCTCAAACACCGGAACGAACCGCGCGGCATCGGCGGCCTCTTCTACGACAATCACAATTCCGGCGACTGGGACGCCGATTTCGCCTTCACGCAGAGCGTCGCCCAAGCCTTTCTCGACATCTACCCCGCCCTCGCCCGCCGCAACTTCGAAACGCCCTGGACCGGGGCGGATCGTAATGAACAGCTCGTCCGCCGCGGCCGCTATGTCGAATTCAACCTGCTCTATGATCGCGGCACAACCTTCGGTCTCAGGACCGGCGGCAATGTCGAAGCCATCCTGTCGTCCATGCCGCCCGAGGTGAGATGGCCGTAGCGGCGCCACGGAACCTAGTGCCGCACCCAGCCCAGTAGAGTCGCGCGATCGAGCTTGAACCCACTCTCGATCCACTTGTGCTCGAGCCTTTCGAGTTCCTCGCCAAGCGCCTTGCCCGGGCTGAGGCCCGCTGCGATGAGGTCGTCGCCGTTGAGCGGAAATTGCGGCACCTCGATCGCCTGCAACTGTTCCACCACTGCGGACTTTCCCGCTTCGGTCCAGCCGGCATTGACCGCCCCAACTTCGACCGCCTCCGACAGCACTGCCGGATAGCGGTAGGCCGCTTCGTGCAGATCATAGTCCTGCAGAAGCGCCGCGGCGCCGAGGATCGCCTGGGCCCTCTGCATCTCTTCATTGCTGAGCCGCCAGGCCTCTCGCAGGAGCGGCGCACCCGACTTCGAAAGGATTACCGCCAGCCGTGGCACGAAGTCTGGCTTGCGCGCATGGCGCTCATAGGCCGCGAGCCTCTCGAGCACATCGTCGGTAAACCCGATCACCTGCGCCTCGACCATTGTGCGCAGCGTTTTGGCGATGCGGGGCAGCGAGAGCATGCGCCGCATTTCGTGGCCGACTCGCTCGGCCGAGAGGCCATCGAGCGTCGGCGCCGCACGCCTTGAGGCTGCCAGACCCGCCTCGTCGAACTGCTCCTTGCCGTGGCTCGCGCTGAAGCGAAAGAAGCGATAGACGCGCAGCCGGTCTTCCTCAATCCGTTGGTCGGCGTCTCCGATGAACCTGACCCGCCCCGCAAGGCAATCCTCGATTCCTCCGAGCGGGTCGAACAGTTCGCCGTCCATCCCCGCATAGAGCGCGTTCAGTGTGAAGTCGCGCCGCTCCGCGTCGCGGACCCAATCGGTACCGAACTTGACCACGGCGTGGCGCCCATCGGTCTCGATATCCTCGCGCAGTGTCGTCACCTCCGCGACCAGCTCGCTGTGCCGCAACGTCACCGTGCCGTGCTCAATGCCGGTGGGGTACGCCGCAACACCCTCGGCCTTGGCACGCGCCATCACCTCTTCGGGCAGCAGTTCTGTCGCAAAGTCGATATCGGCGTTCTCGCGACTCCGCTCGAGCACCGTGTCGCGGACCACCCCGCCCACGACCCGCGTCCGCCCGCTCGTACCGTCAAGCAGCCCCAGAACCCTCTGTGTAGAGGGCTCCAGCAGCCAGGGGGCCGTTCTCAGTCTCTGCGCCGCATTCCTCAGAAGGGTCATGAAGCATCCTGCTCCAGCGCGATCTCATAGAAACGCCGCGTCAGATTGGCCGTTATCCCCCAGATGACAAGCCCCTCATGTGCAATCTGCCAGGTTGTGTGAGTCTGCCCGCCACGTTCGATGACGAAAGTGCCGAAGCTTTCGCCATCCATAAGCAGGTTCAGTGGCACCTCGAAGACGGACTGTACCTCGCCCGGATTGGGGACAAAGGCAGCGCTCGGCTCGACCAGTGCAACCACCGGAGTGATGAGGTAATTGCTGCCGGTGTAGTAGGCCGGCAAATAGCCGAGAATCCGGGCGTCTTCGCGCCTCAGAGCTACCTCCTCCCCGGCCTCGCGGAGCGCCGCGTCCGCCGGTCCACTGTCGCCGGGATCGATCCGCCCACCCGGAAACGCGATCTGGCCGGAATGCGATCTGAGGTCCGGCGAGCGCTCAGTATAGAGCACGGTGAGACCCGCCCCGCGCCGCACCAGGGCGATGAGCACGGCCGCGTCCTTCGGGGGGCCTTTGAAGCCTCCCGGAGGAACCCAGTCCGGCGTGAGGGTCGCCATGTCCTCTGCCGCCTGTGGGCCGCTGAGCAGCCGATCCCTGATTCGTGCGATCAGCTCGTCGGCGTGTGGCAATTGGAAATCCTAAGCTGCCCTCTTGGAGCCCCAGGCTGCGATTGGACCGGCAATCCTGGCCGCGAGCGACGGGTCCTTGGAATAGACAAGTACCCGGGTCGGATCGAGGGGACCAGGAAACTGCACCGCGCCGGGCACAGTCTTTTCCCAGCCGAGCGGGCAATAATAGTCCTGGTCGCCGACCAGCAGCACGAAGCTGCCTTCGCCGCGCTCGAGCGCGATCCGGGTCGCTTCCTTGGCAAGGAGCTTGCCGGCACCGCGCTTGCGAAAATTGGGATGGGTGGCCAGCGGCCCGAGCAAGTAGCCGTCCAGCCCGCCGACGCTGATCGGCGTCATCCACACTGAACCGCAGGGCGCCCCGTCGACTTCGGCGATAAGGGACAAGGATGTGTCGATCGGGAAGCGCTCGCGCACCCGAAACGCGGTGCGGGCGAAACGGCCCGGCCCGAAGGCAATGGCCTGCAAATCTTCGACGAACGCGTCGTCGTTGGGCGTCGCGAAGCGAACGGTGGGGTTGCCAGGTTGCGGAGGGGCCGACGGCGCGACCGAATAGGCGGAAGGAACGATCATGTGACTGGAGTCCCAATGAAGAGGTGAGACAGAACGCGCCGGGCCCGAAAGGCCGGCTTCCGACCGCTAGGGTCGTCGGGTCACGTGAACGACGTTCTCCATCCTGGACGCCTCCTAGCGTCTGAAAGCGCATTAGCATCAAGGGGCCAGTGCGTAAACGTCAAATCATGGGAAGGGTTGCCGATTTCAAGACCGCCCGATCCTCATTGCAGCCATTCCGCAGGGACAGGGAGGCGCTCAAAGATCTCCCGCACCCTCTGCGCCGTCCCCGGTTCGGTATCCGCCGGCAAGTCATCCACCGGAAACCAGCCACATTCCGCTATCTCGAGGTTGGGCGCAAACTCGCGCTGGCTTGTGAAGTTGCGCCACACAAACACCGCCACATGATCGCGATTGCTGATTTCCGAGCGGTTGAGGAACAGCCCGTAGAATTGGGGCCGTCCCATGGTCGTGTAGCCGGTTTCTTCCATGGCTTCGCGGGCCGCCGCAGCCTCGGCAGTCTCGCCGGGCTCCACTCCGCCACCCGGAAAATGCCAGCCGGGATAATAGGTCTGGCGCACAAGCAGCACCGTCCGGCCTTCAAGCAATACGGCCCGCGCGCCAAGCGTCAACCGGCGCCTTACCCCGATGGCAAACAGGAAGGCGCGCGACCTGAGCCGTTGCCAGCGCGTCAATTTCATCGGGTTTTCTCCAAATCTTTCACGTCTTATCAGTGGGCTTCCGGAGGCAAAACGGCCATCGCGCCAATTCGGCCATTTTCTTGCCGCGCCGCGCATGGCATTACGCCCCGGATGATCACCCTGGCCCACATCTCGGACGTCCATTTGGCGCCCCTGCCGCAGGTTCGCCCGGGCGAGATGATCAACAAGCGCATCACCGGCTATCTCAACTGGCGGCTGAAGCGTCGCAATTCGCTCTCAGGCGAAGGTCTTGAGACGCTGGTCACCCATATGCGCGAGCAGCGGCCCGATTTCGTCGCCGTCACCGGCGACCTCGTCAATCTCGGCCTGCCCGAAGAGATGCAGGCCGCCGGCGAATGGCTGCACAATCTGGGCAACCCCGCCCATGTCTGTGTCTCCCCCGGCAACCACGATGCCTATGTGAAAGGCTCGCTCGATTTCGCCCGCGAGAGCTGGGGCGATTACCTGCGCGGCGAAACGCTCGATACCCATGAGTTCCCCTTCGTGCGCCGTGTTGGTGACGTGGCCATCATCACCTGCTCAAGCTCGGTGCCGAGCGCCCCTTTCCTTGCCCTGGGCCGTTTCGAGCAGGACCAGGCGGACCGCCTTGCGCGTGTCCTCAAGCTCATGGGCGAAGCCGGCTATTTCCGCGTCGTCCTCATCCACCATCCGCCCAATCTCGAGGCGCGAAGCTTCCGCATCGGGCTCTATGGCGCGCGCCTCTTCCGCGACGTGGTCGCCGAAAATGGAGCCGAATTGATCCTGCACGGTCATACGCACCAGTCCTCGATCTTCGCCATCCCGGGCAAGACCGGCGATGTGCCCGTCATCGGCGTCGCCGCGGCCGGCGCCGCCCAGAGCGAACGTGGCGGCGACGATCCCGCCCGCTACAATCTCTTCAAGATCGAGCGGCTGGGGACCGCCTGGAGTTGCACCATGCGCGAATTCGGCTTCCAGCGTCTGAGCCCCGATATAGTGCTGAGACTGAGCCTGAGGATTTACTAGTTCTGACCGCGATCTTTCACATCGACGAGCCGTCATTCGACGCGGCCACGGGTCTCGCGCACTTCCCTTATGTCTTGGGCGAGCAAAGCTTCACCGAGACCCTGCAATTTCCGTCCAATGCCGATCCGGCCGTCGCCGCTTCTGCAGCCTTTGAAAAGCTGCTGCGCCTCACCGCCATCGTTCTTGGTGTCAGCTACTTCAAACTCCTCGCCCCGCTCAGGATCGAGACCGCCCTGCCTCTGACAGAAGCCGAAAGGGCCTTTGCCCTCGACATCTATTCAAACGGGCTCGGCGAGTTCTATGCCCGCAACAACCTCAGCCATTTCGGCCGCATCGAGATCGAGGCTCCCACCGACCGCCGCCACGTCCGCGCCGCGCCGATCCTTCGCGAGCGCGCCCTGCTGCCCATCGGCGGCGGCAAGGACTCGCTGGTATCGGTCGAGCTGCTCGAGGCCGCCGGACTCGACTACTCGCCGTTTGCCGTCAATCCGAAGGGCCCGATCCTCTCCTCTATCGCCCGCATCGCCAGAACGCCGATCTATGTGACGCGCACACTTGACCCCGAGATGATCCGGCTTTCGACCGCCCCTGGTTATTACAACGGCCATGTCCCCTCGACCGCCATCAACTCGATGATCGCTGCGCTCGCGGCCCTGCTCTTCTCCTATGCGCGGATCGTTTTGAGCAACGAGCGATCCGCAAGTGAAGGCAACGCCATCCATGACGGCCGCGAGGTCAATCACCAATATTCCAAGTCGCTGGAATTCGAGCGTCGCATTGCCGAAATCCTCTCGGACGCGACGGGCGGGGCGCTGAGCTATTTCTCCCTGCTCCGCCCCTATTCCGAAGCGCGCATTGCCCGGATTTTTGCCCGTGAGACCCGCTTCGACCACGACTTCTCGAGCTGCAACCGCAATTTCAAGTTGAGCGGACACGATGGCCCGCTCTGGTGCGGCGAATGTCCAAAATGCCATTTCGTCTTTCTGATCTTCGCCCCGGCCATGGACAAGGATCGGCTGATTTCGATCTTCGGCCAGAACCTCCTCGAGAAGTCTGCCAATGAACGCTCCTTCCGCGAGCTGACCGGACTTGCCGGACAAAAGCCCTGGGAGTGCGTCGGAGAGATCGAGGAAGCCGCGGCCTGCCTCTACGCGCTGTCAGATCGGCCTGAATGGGACTCGGCCTTCATCGTCAGGGCGCTGCACGACGATCTTCTCGCTCAATACGGTCGGCCACGCCTCGCTGCCGCCTTGCACGACCTGATGGTCGACAGTGCCGACCATCTCATCCCTGCCGCCATTGCCGAAAGGATTGCGCCCCATGCGCTTTGATGCGCCCGTGCTGCTCTATGGCGCCGGCCGCGAGGCGCGCTCGACCCGCGCCTTCCTCAAGTCGCGCGCACCCGGCCTCAGAGTCTTCGTCACTGTCGATAGCGGCGGCGCCGATATCGATGATTCAGAGATCATCGCGCCGACAGATCTGCAGGCCGCGATCGAGGCGAAGCGCTTCGGCACCATCGTCAAGTCGCCCGGCGTCTCGCGTTACCGCCCGATCTTCCTCGTCGCCCGCGAGGCCGGCATTGCCGTCACCTCCAACCTCAATCTCTGGGGCGAGTACTATCGCGAGGGTCGCACCGTCATTGCCATCACGGGCACCAAGGGCAAATCCACCACAGCCACTCTGGTTCATCTGATGCTCACCCAGTCCGGGCTCGACGCCGGACTGGCCGGCAATGTCGGCCTCGCCCCGCTCGAAATCGCCGACCGCAACAAGATCGTCGTGTTCGAGCTCTCAAGCTATCAGACCGCCGATATGGCGTTCTCGCCCGATATCGCCGCCGTCACCAATCTGACGCCCGAGCATACCGACTGGCATCGCACCACCGACCGCTACTACGCGGACAAGCTCAATCTCATCGATCGCGACAAACCCTTCCCTGTCGCGCTTGGCGCCGGTGCGCGCGACAACGAGCTGGTACTTGCCGCCTTGCGCGACCCTGCGCGCCTCCTCCCCCCGCTCGCCCCCTTCATCGCCGATCGCATCGCCTCCACGATGGCGAAGTCGAAGCTCAAAGGCGCCCACAACCTCGACAATGCCCGCCTCGCCGCACAGGTCGCGCTTGCCGCGGGTGCCGGCCTCGAAGGTGTCATTCGTGGCATCAGTGGATTTGTGCCGCTGCCCCACCGACTCGAGGAACACCAGGTCGGCGTCCTGACGATCGTCAACGACTCGATCTCGACCACGCCGGAAGCCACCAAGGCGGCGCTCGCCGCTTACGCAGGCAAGCGCATCGCGCTCATCGCCGGCGGTCATGAGCGCCAACAGGACTACTCGGAGCTGGCCTCCCTGCTTGCGCTGCGTGGAGTCACCGTCCTGGTGGCCCTTCCCGTAACCGGGGATCGTCTGGCGACCGCGACCTATGCCGCCGCCCCCGCCATCGAAGTGGTCGAAGCGGGAACCCTGGAGGACGCGGTCAGAGCCCTTGCCCAGCGCCGTGACAAGTTCGACACCGTGATCCTGTCCCCCGGCGCACCGAGTTACGGCCAGCTCGAAAGGCCGGGTGTGGTCTTCAAAGATTTCGAGGAACGCGGCCGGGCGTTCGTCCGCCTCGCCAACGCTGCGTTCGGCTAGATCGCTTCCAAGAATCGAAATCCCGCAGCGGGCGGCTGTGAGATTTTCCCGCTGCGAAGGCACGGCGGACATAGGCGCGATTTTGCCGCATCGCTCGGTAGCTACTGCCTTTCCGTGCCGTCCGGGTTGAACGGCCAGTCAAGGACATTGGGTGGCAACCCTGCCATCAACAAGCCGTCGCGTACGCGCTGCACGAGGGCGTCTTGGCGGAGATAGACGTTGAGCCCGAGCAGAACGCCATTTGCCTGCAGTTGTGGATTGCCCAGCACCATCGCGCGGTACCGCTCGATGAGATCGGCACGTTGGGCCAAGGTGGCCGCCGCCAGAACCACCACCGGACCGAGTTCGGCCTCACCCGCAGACAGACTTTGGCCAAGCTCCACCGCATCCTTGTAGCGGCCCTCCCGCAATGCATTCAACGCAGGCGCCGCGTACAAGATCGGAGACGGAGACTCTGTTGCCTTCAGCGCCTCGTCGGAGAGGGCCGCGCCTCTCTCCCAGTCGCCTGTCAACGAAACGAAAAGGCCTTGGGTGGAAATCGCGTCGACATTGTTCGGATTGAGTTCCACCGCCGTCGCAATGGCACCCAGCGCCGCCTCTACAGAACCTTGACGTGCTAGCACCACGGCTTGCTGCATGCGGACGAAACTGCTTCTCGG
The DNA here is from genome assembly GCA_040081595.1 of Devosia sp. GTDB lineage: Bacteria > Pseudomonadota > Alphaproteobacteria > Rhizobiales > Devosiaceae > Devosia_A. The sequence goes on along the minus strand of JBEBGE010000026.1, from coordinate 24,515 downwards.
CAACAACGCGACGGCTTCTTCGACGGCCCTCTGGTCCGGAAGCAGCAGCGCGACCAGTTGGTCGCCCGGTCTCGCCTCCCTCATCGTCCGCCATGAAGCGATACTTGCGCTCGCGGCAAGTGCCAGTCCGTCTCGCGAGTCGCGGTCAATGAGCTGCTGAAGGCACTCAATCGCGTCGAGTGCATCACTGTCCAGCCGCGTGTCGCGCCACTGCTCGTATTTGAGGCGACAGACATAGTCATTCGGCTGTGACGGCAAAGTGGTCTGCTGCGTCACCCACAGCCGCCCGGCAGCATACAATGGCCCGCGCGCGCTGGCCAATTGCCGCACCAACTGCTTGGCGAGGTCATGAGGCCGTTCCGGACCGGCTGTTTCAGGATCAGGAGTGAGCGTCTTACTCCACACAATTCGGCCCGTTCGGGCCTGAGTGAGGACGGGACGCAACTCGAGCCGCGGCCCCAGGCCCTGCAGTACTGCCGTCAATACGAAGTCGGGTTGAGTCCGGCTCACCGCCATGTTTTCGAACAGCCCCAGGCCTTCGCGGACCTCGCCCTCGAGCACATGTACAGCCTCGTCCAAGGACGACCCACCTGTCGCGTTCTCGAACGGTCCGACCCAAACCACGGGAGCATTCGGCACCTCGACGACCGGAGAGTCAGCCGACGAAGTCCAGCGAACGATGGAAACGGCCAGCACCACGCCGACAAGTGTAAAGACCAGCCCCACCAACGCGGGAACCAGAAGGCCGGACAGTCCTCTTGTCGTTTGCGGCTCGCCGCGATTCGAACTTTCCGGACCGGGTGCGACTGTCGCCGAATCTGGCGGCTTCTCCGCTACAAACTCCGGTACGTAGCGACCGATGGGCATCCTGATTTGAACGCCGCACCGGCTTTGGCCGCTCGAATAGTACTGATCGATAAGTGCCCTCAACCGCCGGGCCTGTACCCGCACAATGGGGTCGGACTGCGGATCGAAGTTCTGCGGCCGGCCGAACACGTCCACGGCGATCGCATAAGCCTTGATAGCAGCCTGCTCACCATTCAGGGACTTTTCAACGACATAGCGCAAGAGGTCCGCAAGTTGCGGCGAGCGCGCAATCTCCGGCCAGCCCGTCAATTCATCAAGGGCGATACGCACTTGTTGGGCTGTCGGCGCGGCCTCTGGCACGGCTAGCCATTCCCCTTGCTGCAACATTGGGAAGACTAGCTTTTAGCATGTAAAATACAAGGCCGTTACATCGTGTAACCCTTGATACACTTGGCGCGGACCTCTTGGGTCGTCATATCAGCGGCGTTCGCTGCACAGCGCGTACGGCTTGGGCGGCCATCAGGATTGCTCGGCTGTAGCATGGACCTCCCTCCATGCATCCGCTCCCAAGGCATCGGCACCGAAGAGTAGAAAAACTGAAAATCCTTCCGCGCGGCGCGGAGAAGGACTGTCATGACGTTTCTTTCAAAAGGGCAACCAGCCATCGTGCTGGTTGATGATGATCTTCACTCAGCCCGACTGATGATCCGGATGCTGGAAGCCCATGGCGCGCCCGCGGTGCATTGGGTCAGCAACACCGAAGCCGCCACCGAACAATTGTTGCAGATTGCCGACGACCGCCAGGCTGCGGCCCACTGGCTGGTCTTGATCGACCTCAAGGCGTCGTCGGTGGCAACACGCAATTTTGTTGCAAGGATCACCACCCTTGGCCGTAGCCTCAGGGTCGTGGCGATGGCGCCCTCGCTCGACAAGTCCAACCGCGAAGCGCTGATCGATGCCGGCGCGGCAGCGGTTTTCGAACGCCATTCCGATCTGGCGCGCTATCGCGCCGAAGTCGCCGCGATTGTTTCATTTTGGGTCCGCAACCAGCGGCTCAACGCAGTTGGCACCTGAGGACTCGCGTCCTCATGTGCCGCGGGGAGGGGTGCGCCCGGCGAGCTTGCTCGCCACGGCATTCCTAGCGCCTCTCCCCGTACTTGATCTGACGATCCCAGTGACCCGAATGGATCACTTCTGCCCATCGCGCCGAGCCTTTCGCCCCAAGGGCGTCTGGTTGAGGCGCCAGCGCGCCGGCAGGCTTTGTGCCGGCCGCTCCCTTGATCGGGCGGCGATGCCGCCTGGCACTACCGCGGCCGATCTTTTGGCAGATCTGTCGCGTCGTACGGCTCCATCCCTCTCTGTGGGCCGTACCCTGGTGGGGGTCTGACCTCTGCCGGTCAGGCCCCCGTCGTCCGCGCCCGATCCCTGGTCTCAGCCGATCACGTCCTCCCCTTCGCGCATCAAGCGCCTCGGTCCGCTGCCTTCAGCAGCCAGCTTGTCGTCCCGATTGATGAGCCGGCACTTCTTGAGCGACAGGCATCCGCATCCGATGCAACCGGTCAACTCATCGCGAAGCCGGTTCAGGAGCACGATCCGCCGCTCAAGCTGTTCTCGCCAGCGTCCCGACAGCGCCGACCAGTCCCGCTTGTTGGGAACGCGGCCCTCGGGCAGCACGCCGAGCTGTCGCCCGATCTCGGCCAGGGATACGCCGAGTTCTTGCCCCATGCGGATGATCGCCAGCCGGCGCAGCACATCGCGGTCAAAGCGTCGCTGATTGCCCCCGCTGCGATGGCTCCGGATCAGCCCTCTGCGCTCATAGAAATGCAGTGCCGAAACCGCCACCCCGCTACGGGCCGCTACCTCCCCCACAGACAATTCGACAGCCATCGCAAAATTCCTCTTTACCTCAACCGAGCTTGAGGTTGTAGGCGTAGCACCCGATCGCGAGACGCGCCAGAACCTTGAGGACAAGCCAATGACCAGACCAACCAACAGCTGGGCCGAGCTGTTCAGCACCGGCGGCCTCGCCATCGCCATCATCGCAGGCGGCACCGGGCTCCAGGCCATAGAGGGCTTCATCGCCTCGTCCATGCTGCCCACCGTTGTCAAGGATATCGGCGGGCTCCAGCTCTTTGCCTGGAACACCACGCTCTTCGTCGTCGCCTCGATCATGGCCACCCTGTTTGCCGCGGTCCGTCCCGCCTCGATCGGCCCGCGCCTCGGCTACATCATCTCGGCGGCAGCCTTCGGCATCGGCAGCCTGATCTGCGGCCTCGCGCCCGATATGATCGTGCTGCTCACGGGTCGCTTTGTGCAGGGCTTCGGCGCCGGGCTCATCATTGCCCAATCCTTCGCAATGCTGCGCCTCGCCTTCCCAGAGCATCTCTGGCCGCGCGCCATGGCCCTTAACGCCACCATCTGGGGCGTCGCTACGCTCCTCGGTCCCGCAGCGGGCGGCATCTTCGCCGAGCTCGGACTCTGGCGTTGGGCGTTCCTTGCAATCGTCCCTGCTTCGACCCTCCTTGCGGCCAGCGCATGGCGCGTCTTGCCGGCACGTGGCGAAACCCACAAGCCGGCACGGTTCCCCCTAAAGCAGATCTTCCTCGTCACCGCTGCCGTGCTCGATATCTCGATCGCGAGCCTCCTGACCGGCTCGCCCGACATCGCGGCCGCGCTTGTTATGTTCGGTCTGCTCGGCATCCTCCTCCTCGGTCTTGCCGACACCTATTCGCGCACGCGGCTTCTTCCCGAAGGTGCCTTCTCACCGACCTCGCCGATGAGCGGTCTCCTGGCGCTTGTCTTGGTGCTCGGCCTCACCATCACCAGCGACATCTTTGCACCGCTCTTCCTCCAGCGGCTCCACGGCCTTTCGCCGCTTTCGGCCGGCTACATCACCGCCCTGGCCGCCGGCGGCTGGAGTCTGGCTGCCATCATCGGCTCAGGCTGGACCGGCGTGCGCGTACGCATTGCTATGCTCGTCGCCCCAGTGCTGATGCTGATGTCGACGCTTGGCCTCGCGGCCGCGTTCTTCCGTCCCGCCCCCGGCGACTGGCCACCGCTGGCGCTCGCCTCAATCTCGCTCTTCCTGCTGGGTAGCGGCATCGGCCTTGCCTTTCAGCACCTGTCGACCCGCGTCCTTGCCAGCGCGCGCCCCGGCGAGAATGATCGCGTCTCCGCCGCGCTGGGGATGGTCCAGCTCTTCGCCTCCGGCCTCGGCGCGGCCTTTGGTGGCGTCATCGTCAACGCCGCCGGCCTGCCCCATGCGGCCAACTCCATTGAGGTGGCGATCTCGGCGCAATGGCTCTATGGCGGCTTTGCGTTGATCGCTGCGCTCGGCATCCCCTTCGCCCTGTTGGTCCCCCGCGGCGTCGGCCGCGAGGCCCGGCTTCAGGCAGCCGAATAGTCGCAGCCCCACCCCTTGCGCCCGCTGCCAAAACCCGCACCAATGCAGAAAACCACGGGCGGGGACGATGAGCGAGACCAACTGGGCGGGAAACCTGACTTACAGCACGAGCGCACTTCACACTCCGCGCTCGCTCGATGAGTTGCGGGCTGTGGTCGGCGGCGCGCGCAAGCTTCGCGTTCTCGGCTCGCGCCATTCCTTCAACCGCATCGCCGACAGTGACAGCGCCCTTGTGTCGATGCGGCACCTCAACCGCGTGCTCGAGATCGACGGCGCCAACCGGACCGTCACTGCCGAGGGCGGCATCACCTATGGCGAACTCTGCCCGGCTCTCGACTCCGCCGGCTTCGCGCTCCACAACCTGGCCTCGCTGCCGCATATCTCGGTCGTCGGTGCTGTGACAACTGCCACCCACGGCTCCGGAAATACCAACAAGAACCTCGCTGCCGCCGTCGCTGCCCTCGAAATCGTCACCGCCAACGGCAGCACTGTGACTCTGCGACGCGGAGAGCCAGGCTTCGACGGCGCGGTCGTCGGCCTCGGCGCGCTCGGCATCGTCAGCAAGGTCTCGCTCGACATCCAGCCCCGCTTCGACGTGCGACAGGACCTTTTTACCGATCTGCCTTTTAATGCGCTGGTCGAGAACTTCGCCGCCATCTCCGGCGCTGCCTACTCGGTGAGCTGCTTCACCGCCTGGCGCGGCGACACAATCGGTTTCGTCTGGCTCAAGAATCTTGCCGGCAAGATTCCACCTGCTGGTGATTTCTACGGCGCCAGACCGGCAACCCGTCCCTGGCACCCGATCCCCGAGATCGACCCCACGCCCTGTACCGAACAGTTGGGTGTGCCGGGTCCCTGGTACCAACGGCTGCCGCACTTCAGAATGGAGTTCCAGCCCAGTGCAGGCGCCGAATTGCAGTCCGAGTATTTCCTCGCGCGCCGCGACGCGGCCGCCGCCCTTGTTGCGCTCCAAGCCGTACAAGACCAGATATCTGGCCCCTTGATGGTCTCTGAGATCCGCACCATGGCCGCCGATGATCTCTGGCTCAGCCCAAATTACAAGGAGGATTGCCTGGCCTTCCATTTCACCTGGAGACAGGACTGGCCGGCCGTGAGCAAGGCCCTTGCCGCGATCGAAGCCGCGCTCGCGCCGCTGAAACCCAAGCCGCACTGGGGCAAGCTCTTCGTCATGCCGAAAGCCGAAGTGCAGTCCCGCTACGAGCGGCTGGGCGACTTCCGCCTCCTCGCGCAGAAATATGACCCCGAAGGCAAATTCCGCAACGCCTTCGTCGATGAGTATGTGTTCTAGCGCCTAGACCGTCCGCAACCAGCCGCCATCGACAAAATAGGTGCTGCCCGTCGAGTAGCTCGCTTTGTTCGAGCAGAGGAAGACGAAGAAGTGCGCCATCTCTTCGGGCGTCGCGAAGCGTTTCATGCCACCAGCCTCGTCGGCAACACCTTGCAGATGGGCCTCGAAGCCGTCCTCGCCCGCGATCTGCTTGGCGGTCTTCACCCAGTCCGGCGTCAGCACCAGCCCGGGGTTGATCGTGTTGACGCGGATATTGTCCCCGACCACTTCATTGGCCAGCGTCTTTGAAAACATCATCAGCGCCGCCTTGGTCGTATTGTAGATCGGCTCGTACCAGAGCGGTTGCACCGCGCAGATCGAGGCATTGTGGATGACAACGCCGCCCCCGCGCGCCTTCATCTGCGGCACGATCCCGCGCGCGAGCCGCACCGCGGCCATCACATGCAGGTCCCAGTAATATTGCCATTTGTCGTCGTCAGCCTGCTGGATCGTTTCGTTCGAACCGGTACCGGCGTTGTTGATGAGGATGTCGGCGCCACCGAAACCATGCTGCGCCGCCTCGATCACGGCGCTGCACCCCTCCCATGTTGCCACATCGCCGACGACACCATGCGCCCTCACCCCATAGGTTTCGGCAATGCGTTTGGCCTCGCGGTTGACGCGCTCCGCGCCCCTTGCCGAAATGACTACGTGCGCACCCTCGGCGGCCAAGCCTTCGGCCACCGCGAGCCCGATGCCGACGCTGCCGCCTGTGACGACGGCGACCTTGTCCTTGAGTCCCAGATCCATCTCAACGCGCCTTCACTGACCCCGGGCTTCGTCGCCCACCTGGTAATGTTGGGTGGGGGCCGTTTGTCCCTCGGTGGGCGGCTTCATCGCACCGGTCATGATCGCGACAGCGTCTGACATCGAGTATTCCTTCGGGTCGATCACCGCGATGCGCTTTCCGAGCCTGTGGATATGAATGCGGTCTGCCACTTCAAACACGTGCGGCATGTTGTGTGAGATGAGCACGATGGGCAGACCCCGCTTTTTGACGTCGAGCATCAGTTCGAGCACCCGGCGGCTCTCCTTGACGCCGAGCGCCGCCGTTGGCTCGTCCATGATCACCACCCGCGACCCGAACGCCGCGGCGCGCGCCACGGCCACGCCCTGGCGCTGGCCGCCTGAAAGCGTTTCGACCGATTGGTGAATATTCTGAATGGTGAGCAGGCCCAGTTCGCTCAGTTTGTCGCGCGCGGTCTTGGCCATCAGCCCGCGGTCCAGCCGGCGGAAGATGCTCCCCGTCCAGCCCTTCTTCCGGATTTCGCGGCCGAGGAACATGTTGTCGGCAATCGAGAGCGCCGGTGACAGTGCCAGGTTCTGATAGACCGTCTCGATGCCGGCTTTGCGCGCGTCCATTGGCGAACGGAAATGCACCGGCAGGCCGTCGACGAGGATGTCGCCGCTGTCCGGTATCACCGCACCGCATAGCGCCTTGATCAGGGTCGATTTGCCCGCACCGTTGTCGCCGATGACCGCGAGGATCTCGTTCCGCCTCAATTCGAAATCGGCGTTGTCGAGCGCCACGACCTTGCCGTAGCGCTTATGGAGGGCCCGGCCTTCGAGAACGATGTCGTTCGCATTGCCCATGTTGCTGATGTCGCTCATGCCGAGATCTTCCTGATCCACTGGTCGATGGTGACCGCCACGATGATGAGCACGCCCACTGCGAAGTCCTGCCACAACAGGGCAAGGCCCGAGAGTGCGAGTCCATTTCGGAAGACGCCCACGATCAACGCGCCAAACAGCGTGCCGATGATCGATCCGCGCCCGCCGAAGAGTGACGTGCCCCCGATCACCACGGCGGTAATGGAATCGAGGTTCGCCGTCTGGCCCGCCTGCGGGCTTACCCCGCCGATGCGTCCGATCAGCACCCAAGCCGCTATGGCGCAGATGAAGCCCGCGAGTGCATAGACGGCAATCAGCACACGATCGGTATTGATGCCCGACAGGCGCGCCGCATCCGGGTCGTCGCCCGTTGCATAGACATGCCGGCCGAAGGCGGTGCGGCCGAGGACATAGGTGAGGATCACCGCCAGAACGATCATCAGCACCGAGCCATAGGTCACCACCCAGCCCTTGAGGAAGCTGAGGTCGGTGCCGAAGAATTTGCCGATGTCGTAGAGCTTGATGAGCTTGCCCAGCCACAACAGGTAAGGCGCCGAGACTTCCATGTCGGCCGAGCGTATGGTCTCGGAATTGGAGTAGAACGTGTTGAGCGCGCCGAAGATGCTCCAGGTGCCCAGCGTCACGATGAAGGGCGGCAGGCGTAGCTTGGTAACGATGATGCCGTTGAGCCAGCCGCAGGCAAGTCCGCAAGCAAGTCCCAGCGGGAAGGCAATGATGACGAACACCACGGGATCGATGCTGATCCCGGTTGTCGTCTGGATCCATGCCGAGATTTGCGGCGCGAATACCACTGCGGTCCGTCCCATTACGACATGGCAGAGGATCATGATGAGGCCGACGCTCAGGTCGATACCGGCCGTGAGGATCACCAACGTCTGCGCCATGCCGAGCATGGCGACGATGGTCACCTGCTGAAGCACCACCGACAGGTTGAGCGGCGAAAGAAACTTGCCCGGTGCCGCGAGCGCGAAGATGACGGTGCCGAGCAGCAGCACGATCACCGGGATCATTGTGGGGTATTCGTGGAGGATACCCTGGAGCGCACGAACTGGCCCGCGGTTCTCATCCTCGAAATTGGCGACCTGCTGGTCTGCCCCCTTCAGTCCGCGCTCTGCTGTTGCCGAGCCCGTCGCATCGTCACTCATGACGCTCCTCCCCAAGAGCCATTTACAGGAAGGGACGCCGAAGCGTCCCTTCCCAAGTCAGACTATCGGCCTTGCAGGCCCGTTGGAAGCCTTAGCCCCAGCAGAGCTCGGCGCCCTTGGTGGTGTCGATCGAGTCGACGCCGGCGACCGGCTTGTCGGTCACGAGCGTTGCACCCGTGTCGAGGAAGCCCATGGCCGGGTCAATCGCCGGGATGGTACCGCTGACGATCGCGTCGAGAGCCATCGAGGCCATCTTCAGCGGGTATTGCTGGCTGGTGGCGCCAATTACGCCCGACTTAACGTTGGCGACGCCCGGGCAGCCGCCGTCGACCGAGACGATCAGCACCGAGCCATCATCCTTGCCAACTGCTTTCAGGGCTTCATAGGCACCCGCTGCCGCCGGCTCGTTGATGGTGTAGACGACGTTGACATTCGGGCACTTCTGCAGCGCATTTTCCATCGCCGTGCGGCCCTTTTCCTGGTCGCCCTGACTGATCTCATGCGTGCAGATACGCGCGTCGTCTTCGTCGCCGTACTTGTTGGGATCCTTCACGTCGATGCCGAAGCCCGCCATGAAGCCCTGGTCGCGCAGATAGTCGACCGTCGGCTGGTTGGTCGCGAGGTCGAGCAGAACGATGCTCGCATTCGCGGCCGCGTCACCCAGCGTGCCCTTGGCCCACGCACCGATCAGCTCACCGGCCTTGCGGTTGTCGGTGGCAAAGGTCGCGTCGGCGGCGTTCATCGGATCGAGCGGCGTATCGAGCACGATCACCTTGAGACCGGCGTCACGCGCCTTCTGGATCGTCGGCACGATGGCCTTGGAATCCGAAGGGACGATGGCGAAGCCCTTGGAGCCTGCCGAGATCTGGTTCTCGATGCAGGCGACCTGCCCATCGTTATCGCCGTCGAACTTGCCCGCGCAGGCGATAAGCTTGACGCCGAGTTCCTTGGCTTTGGCTTCCGCGCCTTCGCGCATCTTGACGAAGAAGGGGTTGGTCTCGGTCTTGGTGATGAGACCCACCGTAACGTCCTGTGCAAATGCTGCCGACGCCATACCGCCGAGCATCACTGCGCCGGCGAGTGCCAGCTTCAGGTAGTTGGTTCGCATGTACTTCCTCCCGTTAGGTTGCACCGCGATGCAGCCTATGGCCGCTTTGCGGCGACGTTGTGCGGAGTGCGTTTCCGCTCCTCCGAACCGTCGCTGTCAGCAGAACCCAACAGACTACCCGCTGTCAATAACTTAATCATTTTGATTTATTAATTGACAGGTAAGCCTTTCCGGTCGCAATTTTGCCTCCGAGGGGGATCGGGACCCCGGCGCAGACGCTCGTCTTTTGGCCGGCAGGAGGTTTGCCGCCCGGCAAATCGGCCAAATCCGCGCTGCATCAAACCGTTTTGGAGTCGGCAGCCCTTGGTCGCGGACACAGACAGTCGGCAAAAGATTTCGACTCGCCCGGGGGCATCCAACCGCGGCACGAACCAGATTGGCGTCCGGCTCTACAATGAGCGCCTGGTTCTCTCGCTCATCCGCCGCCATCGCGAATTGCCAAAGGCCGATATCGCCCGGCTGACCGGCCTCTCCGCCCAGACCATTTCCATCATCATGAACCAGTTGACCCTGGACGGCCTGCTGCTCAGGGGTCAGCCCACTCGCGGTCGAGTCGGCCAGCCGTCGGTCCCCTATTCGCTCAATCCCGAAGGCGCCTTCGCCTTCGGCCTCAAGATCGGACGCCGCAGCGTCGATCTCTACCTCATCAACCTTGTTGGCGAGATCATCCGGCTCGAGCACAAGACCTATCCCTACCCGATCCCCGCCGACATCAAGCAATTCACCGAGGCCGGCATTGCCGAGATGACTGCCGTCCTGCCCGCTGACCAGCGGGCGCGGATCGCCGGTCTCGGTATCGCCGCCCCCTACGAGATGTGGACCTGGCATGAAGAAATCGGCGCCCCGCAGGGTGACATTGCCGCCTGGCGCGACATCGACATTCGCGCGGAAATTGCCGCCTTTTGCCCCTGGCCAGTGTATTTTGCGAACGACATCACCGCCGCTTGCGCCGCCGAATTGATGTTCGGCGCCGGCGCCGATCACATCGACTATCTCTATGTGTTTCTAGGGTCCTTCATCGGCGGTGGACTCGTGCTCGACGGACACCTGTTCCCGGGTCGCACCCAGAACGCCGGCGCACTGGGCTCCATGCCGGCCCTCGGCAGCCGCGTCGACCCGCGCTCCCACACCAAGCAACTGATCGGTGTCGCCTCGATTTATGTCCTTGAGCGCAAGCTGATCGCCGAGGGACGCGATGCCAGCATACTGTGGCGTTCCCCCGACGACTGGGGCAGCGACCTCGGCCACGCCCTGGACGAATGGATCGGCGAAGTGGCCGACAGCCTCGCCCACGCCATTATTGCTGCGGTCGCCGTCATCGATGTCGAAACCGTCATCATTGATGGCGCTGTGCCGGCCGAGGTCAGGAAACGCATTATCGCAAGCACGCGCGAGGCCCTTACGAAGGTTAATCGCCAGGGGCTTTCACCCTTCCAACTGGTCGAAGGCAGCATCGGCAATGCCGCCAGGGCCATGGGTGGCGCCAGCCTGCCGCTCCTCGCCAACTTCACCCAGGACCGCGAGGTTCTCTTCAAGGAGAACGGCTAGAAAGGCTCCCAAATTACCCAGAAACACGCTCAGCGGTAACATATCCGCAAGGCTGGCATCCTAGATTGCCGATCTTGTGGTCGTGTTGAGTTGCGTTGAATGGGGGAAGAGGGAGGCATTCGGAAGGGCTGGCGCTATGGTGCCAGCGTCCTCGCGCCGGCCCTCGTGAGCCTCAGCCTCGCCGCTGCCGCGGTGATCGGATTCGTCCTCTGGTCGGCCAGCAATATCGACGCGCTCAGCCTCGCACGCCAGACGGCGCTTGCTCGCCATGTCATCGACACTCAGGTCGCCCGCCTGCCCCATGAGCAGGAAAGCGTGAGCATCTGGGACGATGCCGTCGTCCATTCCAAGCTCGCCTATGATCCTTATTGGATCGACATCAATCTTGGTGCCTGGATGAAGGACTTCTTCGGTCACGACGAGGTCTTCATCCTCGATGAGAAAAACCAGCCGATCTATGCCATGAACAATGGCCAGCGCGTTGAATCGGCGAGCGTCGCTGCCAAACTGCCCGCGGTCATGCCCCTCGTCTATCGGCTCAGAGCGGAAATCCTTTCGGGTGCGGTCGCCACCTACAATGAAGGCAATGCCGAGACCCCGCCACGCGTCTCTGACCTCACCTTGGTGGGCAGCGTGCCCTCAATCGTGAGCGTCACACCGCTCATCTCGGATACCGGCGATATCGAGCAGGCAGCGGGCACCGAGTATCTCCACGTCAGTGTCGTTCATCTCGATGCAGGATACGCTAGTAAACTCAGCGCCGAATACCTGATCGATGCTCCGGTCTTCACCACGCTGGCATCTTCCGGCCCGGATCTGGGTACACTGCCCCTGTTCAACGGCGCCGGCCGCTTCGTGACTTTCTTCGAATGGAAGCTGAGCCGGCCCGGTCAGGCCATCGTCAGCCAGACAACCCCTGTTCTCGCGGGCGCCTTCCTGCTTGCCGGGATTGTCGTCCTCATTCTCCTCGACAAGCTTTGGCGCTCCGCCATGCAATTGCGCTCTGGCCGAGCCGATGCCGAACACAAAGCCCGACACGACCAACTGACTGGCCTGCCCAACCGCATCCATTTCGACGACGCGCTGGCGCGTGCGATCGCTCTAACCCGGCCGGCCGGCATCACTGTCGGTGTCCTGATGCTCGATCTCGATCGCTTCAAGCAGGTGAACGACACGCTTGGCCATCAGGCGGGCGACGACCTCATCCGCGATGTCGGCCAGCGTCTGCGCCAGACCATCGGTCCTGACGACCTCCTGGCGCGTCTGGGAGGCGATGAGTTCGCCGTCCTTCTGCGCCATCGCCACGGCGTTTCGGAGCCGCTGCTCCTTAGCCACCGCATCATTGAAGCCTTGGGCAAGCCGTTCGAGGTCGCAGGCAGTGAGGCCTTCCTCGGCGTTTCGATCGGCATCGCCCAGGCCGAATCCGATGATGCCGATGGTCGCGAGCTGACCCGCCGCGCCGACATCGCGTTATTCGAAGCCAAGGCCACGGGGCGTAATCGCGCGGTGGTCTTCGAGGAGGCAATGAGTGAATTGCTTCATTCGAGCCGCACCATCGAAGCCGAACTACGAGAAGCGCTGCGCTTGGACGATCAACTCTCCGTCGCTTTCCAGCCCCTCTACGATGCCTCGACGCTCAAGATCGTCGGTGTCGAAGCTCTCGCGCGCTGGCATCACCCAAAACTCGGACAGGTCTCGCCGGCGCATTTCGTGCCCATCGCGGAAAACAGCGGACTCATCGAAGCGCTCGGCGACTTCGTACTGCGGAAGGCTTGTGCCGTTGGCGCGCGCTTCCGTGGGCTCACCGTTGCGGTCAACGTTTCCCCGGTGCAGCTGCGCAATCCCGGCTTCCACGATCGGGTACTCGACCGGCTGCGGCAGGCGGGCATGCGCGCGCAGGATCTCGAGATCGAAATCACCGAAGGCATCCTGCTCCAGGACTCCCATGTCGCGACCGATGCCATCCGTGCCTTCCGCACCGCTGGCGTCCGCGTCGCCCTCGACGATTTCGGGACGGGCTATTCCTCCCTCAACTATCTCAAGCGCTATCCCGTCGATCGTATCAAGATCGACCGGTCCTTTGTTGCCCAGATCGGTCCGGGCAACAGTTCGGTCGCGATCGTGGAGGCCATGGTGCGCTTGGCCCATGCCCTCAAGATCGACGTCACCGCCGAGGGCGTCGAGACCGACGACCAGCGGATGATCTTGACCCGCCTTGGCTGCAATGTGCTCCAGGGCTTTCTGCTCTCGCCGCCCCTTCCTCTGCGCGCCTTGGAAGGCCTGATGCGCACGGTCTATGAGACCCATCCGGTCTCCCAGGTCGCCTGACCGCTCGTCCCCGCTGTAACCAGCCGTTAACGACAATTACGCGTCGTCTCTCTGCCCCAACCTTCTGCCAACCCGCACAACGCATGATTGTCGGCAAGTGCTAAGAGGCTGTGGGGCTATGGCAAGATCGGACATCAAGTGGCGCTTCTCGCTGGCCATCATGTTGCCGGTTCTGGGTGCCGTTGTCTTGACGCTCGCCATCGGCGCCACCTTCGTCGTTTGGTCTGCCGCTGGGACCGATGAGCGTGCGCTCGCCCGCGAGACCGGTTTGGTCGCCCGCATGATCGAAGCCAGCCGTGAAGATCTCGAAGGCGCCCAGGGCGGCTTCGCCCTCTGGTATCAGGCGGTTGACGCTATCGCCGCGGCAGGTGGTGTCGACCACGAGTGGATCGACACCTATTTCGGCTACCAGGAATTCACCGACTACGGACACGACCTCATCTTCCTGCTCGATCCTGAACTCAACCCCGTCTATGCCGCGCGCCAGGGCGAGGAGGTTGAGACCGCCGAATACTCCGGCACGCGTCAGATCATCGATCCGCTTGCGGTCCGCTTCCGCGCTCCGGCCTTTGTCGCCGAAACCGAAGCCTACCAGGCCGGCAAAGCCGAATGGCCCGCCCATGTCACCGATCTCGTCAGCATCGGCGGCCGCCCGGCCTTCATTTCCATCCTCCCAATCGTTACCGACTGGGAAGGCTACGAGCAGCCGTCGGGCAAATGGTACCTGCACGTCGCCATCCGCCTTCTCGACGCCGATGTTGCCCAAAACCTGATGGACGACTACCTGATCCGCGACGCCCATTTCGACGCTATCGCCAGCGTTCTCCCGGGCGAGGCCGCCTACCCGATCGCGGACGCCGCCGGCAGATTTGCCGCCTGGTTCAAATGGACTCCCGAGCGGCCCGGCGCGGCGCTGTTGCGCGAAGCAATTCCCGCCGCAATCGGGGTCGTGGTCATCGTCCTCGGCATCGTCGTCCTCCTGCTCATCGGTCTCGCGCGCTCCACCGCAGCACTCGATAAGGCCCGGCAGGAAGCCCTGTTCCGTGCCACGCACGACCCGCTGACCGGCCTCGGCAACCGCGCGCTATTTGCCGAGCGGCTACGCAGCGCGCCATTGCCACTCACATTGCTCGCGCTCGACCTCGATCGTTTCAAAGCGGTCAACGACACCCTCGGCCACGAGGCCGGTGATGACCTGCTCAAACAGGTCGCCGCACGCCTCACCCCCCTGGTCCGCGCTGCCGATCTTGTCGCCCGCCTTGGTGGCGACGAGTTCATGATCCTTCTGAGCGGCAGCATGAACGCCGAGGAACTGCGCGCGCTCGCCGCCCGTATCGTCGCCGCTCTTGGCGCGCCCTTCCAGCTCGGCGCGCACACGGCCAAGATCGGCGTCAGCATCGGCATCGCCACCGCCTCGAGCGACGAACGCGACGACCTGGTCTCCCGTGCCGATTTTGCGCTCTACGACGCCAAGGAAGCGGGTCGCAACACATACCGCATGTTTGAAACGATCCAGCGGGCCGCCTGACCTGCACCGCATTTCGCCCGAAGACTCAGTTTTCTCTCAACCACGTCCCCAGCTCTGTTCGGGCCCGCACTTGACGCGACTCCCGTGCCGACCCACCCTGCCTGAAGCGTGGTCAAGAAGAGTTGCAGGCTTTTCTGGTTCGACCACGCGACAATTCAACGACTTGGAGCCCTACCCACTTCGATCGAGTTCAAGTGGGTAGGGCTCCAGGGACTTGAGCGGGCCGGGCACGATGTTCCTTGACGGATTTGAAATCCGCGGCGCTGCCGCCCGATGAGCCTTTCGAGCTATTTCCTCGCGCGCGCCGCCGGCCTCTCGCGTCCGCTCTGCCGCGTCTCGCGCGAACGTCACATCGCCGTCCCCATGCGTGACGGCCTCACCCTCGAGACCTTTCATTTTGCGCCTCGCCTTCCGGGCGCCCATCCTGCACTCCTCATGCGCTCGCCTTATGGTCTGCGTGGCTTCGAGGTCGTGGCCGAGCTCTATGCCGAGCGCGGCTATCATGTCGTGCTTCAGGCCTGTCGCGGCACCGACCGTTCCGAAGGCGAATTCAACCCGCTCGCCAACGAGCGCGACGATGGCCTCGACACCCTCAAATGGATCAAGGCCCAACCCTGGTTCGACGGCCGCCTCGGCACCACCGGCCCGAGCTATCTGGGTTATGTGCAATGGGCCATCTCCGATGCGCTGCCCAGGCAGTCGGCCATGTCGGTCAAGGTCACCAGCGCCGAGTTCCGCTCCGTGGTCTTTCCGGGCGGTGCGTTTCATCTGGGCCTCTGGTTGAGCTGGATGCAGTTGATCGACGCCATCAAGCGCGGCGCTTCCGGTGTCGTTCGCGGCGTCATGTCAGGTGGCGTCGATCGCTCCACCGCCCGCGCCGCAATGAGCCTGCCGCTCGAAAATGCCGATCGCCTGCTGACCGGGGCCGAAGTGCCATTCTGGCGTCACTGGATCGAAGCGGCCATCGGCGCCGATGCGTTCTGGGAGCCGATGGATCATACCCACCGCCTCGGCCCGCGCACCCCACCGGTGAGCTTCGTCTCCGGCTGGTACGACATCATGGTCGATCAGTTGCTTCGCGACTACCAGACGCTGGTCGATGCCGGCCAGCAGCCGCAGCTCAAGGTCGGGCCGTGGTTCCATGTGAGCCCGGAACTTCAGACCGACTCTATCCGCGAAACGCTGGTCTGGATGGACGCACATCTGAAGGGCGCGGGCCTGCCGGAAAAGCCGGTCATGCTTCACATCTCGGGCATCGATGAATGGCGCGCCTTCGATGCCTATCCGCCCGGTCCACCCGATAGCCAGATCTGGCACCTCCATCCCGAGGGCATCCTCTCGCAACGCCCGGTCAAAGCCTCGCCACCCGACGGCTATTTTTACGATCCACGTCACCCGACGCCCAATCTCGGCGGCGCGATCTTTGCTTTCACCGGCGCCGGCCCCATCGATCAGGCGCCTCTCGAAATTCGGAACGACGTTCTGGTCTACACCTCAGAGCCGCTGGTCTCCGGCCTGACCATCATCGGCAACGTGCGTGTGACCCTCTATGCCCGCGCCAGCCTTCCCAACGCAGATCTCTTTCTGAAGCTTTGCGATGTCGACCCCAGCGGCCGCTCGATCAATATCTGCGACGGCATCATCCGCAAGACTTCCGCCGATCCCGCCATGCCGGACGACATCTGGAAGCTCAATTTCAAGCTCCACGCCACGGCCCACTGCTTCCGGCGCGGCCACCGGCTGCGCGTGCTCGTCGCCAGCGGCGCCCATCCCCGGTATGCCCGCAACACCGGTTCGGACGAACCCTTCGGCACCGCGACCCAATTGCTTGAGGCCGAGATCGAGATCTTTCACGACCCCGCCCATCCGAGCGCAATCCAGCTTCCCGTATACGACCACTAGGGCCTTTGTCGCTCAGGCACGCTTCTCGCCATCGAGCTTCACACGCTCGCGCGCAGCGTGGAGCAGCGGCTCGGTATAGCCCGAGGGTTGTTCTGCACCCTTGAGCGCGAGATCGAGCGCCGCCCGGAATGCGATCGAGCCGAAATTGCCGTGCATCGGCAAATAAAGCGGATCGCCCGCGTTCTGTTCATCGACCACTTTGGCCATGCGTTCGAAGACAGCCGTCACCTCGCCTTCGGTCACCAGCCCATGCTTCAGCCAGTTCGCGATCGCCTGCGACGAAATCCTGCAGGTCGCCCGATCCTCCATCAGCCCCACATTGTTGATGTCCGGCACCTTGGAACAGCCGACGCCCTGGTCGACCCAGCGTACCACGTAGCCCAGTATGCCCTGAGCATTGTTCTCGACCTCGCGCGTGACCGCCGCCTTGTCGAGCCCCTTGGCATCCAATACCGGCATCGAGAACAATTCGCTGAGGCCCGGTGTCGACTGATTGTGCCGCCGCTTCTGCGCCTCGAACACATCGACCTGATGATAATGAAGCGCATGCAGTGTCGCCGCCGTGGGCGACGGCACCCAGGCTGTATTGGCGCCGGAATTGGGATGCGCCGCTTTCGACGCCAGCATCGCGTCCATGTCGTCGGGCCGCGCCCACATGCCTTTGCCAATCTGCGCCCGGCCCGAAAAGCCGGTCGCGAGACCAATCAGCACATTGCGATCCTCATAGGCCTGGATCCATTTCTCGGACTTCACATCGTCCTTGCGCAGCACCGGTCCCGCCTCCATTGACGTATGGATTTCGTCCCCGGTCCGGTCGAGGAAACCGGTATTGATGAAGAACACCCGTTCGCGCGCCGCGTGAATCGCGGCCTTGAGATTGGCCGAGGTCCGCCGCTCTTCATCCATGATGCCGATCTTGATGGCATTGGACTTGAGCCCCAGCATCGCCTCGACGCTGCCGAAGATTTCGCAGGCGAAGGCAACTTCCTCAGGCCCGTGCATCTTGGGCTTCACCACATAGGTCGCGCCGCTTCTCGAATTGGCGCCCTTGTCATGGATCGCGCAGAGGGCCGTGACCGCGGCATCGAGGAGGCCCTCGCCGATTGGCGTGCCCTTGGGATCAAGCACCGCCCGCGTCGTCATCAGGTGCCCCACATTGCGCACCAGGAGTAGCGCCCGCCCTTTGAGGGTCAGCGTCTTGCCGTCCGGCGCGATGAAGGATCTGTCCGCGTTGAGTTCACGATGAACCTGCTTGCCGCCCTTCTCGAACGTCTCCTTGAGCGTGCCCTTCATCAAGCCCAGCCAGTTGCGATAGACGCCGACCTTGTCCTCGGCATCCACCGCCGCGACCGAGTCTTCGCAGTCCTGGATCGCGGTCAGTGCGCTTTCGATGATGATATCGGCAAGCCCCGCCGCATGTGCCGTGCCGATCGGGCTTTTCCGGTCGATCTGCAGGATGACATGCAACCCATTATGCTTGAGCAGCACCTGCCCGTCGGCGTAGCCGGCAAATTGCGAAGGGTCTTTCAGCGCGCTCGTCCCGCGCGCCGTATCGAACACCGGAATGCCCAGGCGCACGCCATAGGCGGTGATTTCGGCATGACTTCCGCGCAGCAGCGGGAACGTGTCGTCGAGGAACTTGGCGCCCCACGCGACCACCGCCGCCGCGCGCTTGGCGTTGAAACCCTTGCCCGGCGCGAGGTCTCCCTCGCGCGAAATCGCGTCGGTACCGTAGAGGGCGTCGTAGAGTGAACCCCAGCGCGCATTGGCCGCGTTCAGCGCGTATCGTGCATTGGACACCGGCACAACCAGTTGCGGTCCGCAGATCGTCGAAATCTCCGGGTCGAGCCCCGACGTCTCGATCTCGAAATCCTCGGGCTCGGGCACGAGATAGCCGATCTCCTTCAGAAACGCTTCATAGCCTTTGGGGTCTGTCGCCACCGGCCCATGCGCGCGATGCCACGCGTCGATCTGGCTCTGCAGCCGATCGCGAATACCGAGCAATTCGCGATTGCGCGGCATGAATCTACCCACCAGCCCCGCCAGCCCCGACCAGAAGCGGTCCGCCACGATACCGGTCCCGGGCAGCGCTTCCTGTTCCACGAAGACGGCCAGCTGCGTGTCGATCTTGAGACCCGATTTATCGAGATACTCAGTCATCAACTCGCTCCCATGAACCTGGTCCAAGCCACAGTGTCATTCCCGCGCAGGCGGGACTCCAGGGGTCGCCCACATCGATCGGGGCATTGCCCTCTGGATTCCCGCCACGCGGGAATGGCACCGAGAACATGCTCATGCGGGCAACAGGGACTTCATCGCCTTGCCCATAACATAGGTCTCGGCCACTGCGCGATCATCGCCGCATGTCTGAAGCAGGAACAATTCATTTGAAAGGCTCGTCACCGCCTCCATCTTGAGTTCCATCTGCGGCGTTGCCCGCGCGTCCAGCACCACCAGATCGGCGTCTCGACCCGCTTCGATCGAGCCGATCCGGTCGTCCAGCGACAGCGCCCGGGCATTGCCAAGCGTCATCATGTAGAAGGACCGCAGGGGATTGAGCCGCTGCCCGCGCAATTGCAGCACCTTGTAGCCCTCATCGAGCGTACGCAGCATCGAATAGCTCGTGCCCCCGCCGACATCTGTCGCCACCGCGATGCGGGCACCATGCTTGTGCAGCCTGTCGTGGTCGAACAAGCCCGAGCCGATAAAGAGATTGCTCGTCGGACACCACACCGCGACAGATTGCGTCTCTGCCAGCACCTCGCATTCACGATGAGTGAGGTGGATGCAGTGGCCGAGGAGTGTCTTGGGACCGAGGAGATGATAGCGCTCATAGATACCCAGATAGTCGGGCAGGTTCGGATAGAGCTCTCGCGCCAGCTCCACTTCGGCCAGGTTCTCGTCCACATGGGTCTGGATATGAACGTCCGGAAATTCCCTCGCCAGGGCTTCGGCCGTTTCCATCTGTTCAGGCGTCGAAGTGATCGCGAAGCGCGGCGTGACGACGTAGTGCGCGCGGCCCTTGCCATGCCAATTCGCGAGCAGCCTCTTGCTGTCGTCATAGCCCGATTGCGGAGTGTCGCGTAGCGCCTCGGGGGCATTGCGATCCATCATCACCTTGCCACCCAGCATCAGCATGTCGCGCTCGGCCGCGGCTTCGAAGAAGGCATCGACCGATTGCGGATGGACCGAGCAATAAGCGGCGGCGCTGGTCGTTCCGTGCCGGATCAACTCGTCGAAGAAACGCCGGGCAATCCGTTTGGCGTGCACGGCATCGGCAAAGCGCTGCTCCTCGACAAAGGTATAAGTACTGAGCCATTCCATTAGGTTGGCGGCATAGGAGCCGATCACCTGCATTTGCGGGAAGTGGATATGGGGGTCGATGAACCCCGCCATGATCAGGTTGGGCCTGTGGTCGATCACCTCGTGATGGGCGGCGGCCTTGGGGTTGAACTCACCAACCATGATGATCTTGCCGCCGCCGATCACTACCGCCCCGTCTTCGATGTAGCGATAGCTCGCGGCGTCATCGACGCCTTGCGGCTCCTCGACAAAGCTCAGCACGCGTCCGCGCAGCACTTTGACGTCGCCGCGCTCCATCAGCTCGTTGCCTCGCGGTACCAGGCGACGATCAGGGCGCGCTCCTCGTCGGTCATGTCAGTGACATTGCCCGGCGGCATGGCGCGCGCGTAGCCTGCCTGGACTGCGATCTGTTCGGCATGGTTGGCAATCGCCGCGTCGCTGTCGAGCCGGACATTTTTGGGCGCCTCGAGGACTCCCTCGTAGAAGGGCTCCGCCGTATGGCACATGGCGCAACGCCCGCCGATCACGTCGCGAACGGCAGGGAAATGCTGGGCAGCGAGAAACGGTCCGGCGCTTGCCGATGCCACCTCCTCCTGCCCATTGCCCGGCTTGCCTGCCGTCGAGAGCCACGCAATCACCAGGAAGATCACAATCGCGGCGAGCCAGGTCCAGTGCGGATTGCCCTTGCGCCCATGGCGCGTGTTGAACCAATGCCGGATAATCGCGCCTTCGAGAAAGATCAGCGACGCGATGATCCAGTTCCACTGCGTCGCGAATGCCAGCGGATAGTGGCTCGAGAGCATGAAGAAGATCACCGGTAGCGTCAGGTAGTTGTTGTGGAGCGAGCGCTGCTTGGCAATCTTGCCATACTTGGCGTCCGGCACCCGTCCCGCCTTCAGATCGGCAACGACGATCGTCTGGTTGGGAATGATGATCGCCGCGACGTTGGCGGTCATGATCGTCGCCGTGAAGATGCCCATATGCAGCATCGCCGCGCGCCCGGTGAAGAGCTGCGTGTAGATCCAGGCCATTGCCGTCAGGATCACGAACAGCACGAACATCAGCCCGAAGGTTGAGTTGCCGATCGGCGACTTGCACAACGTGTCGTAAACGAACCAGCCGATGACGATGGACGCCGCCGAAATCCCGATCGCCGCCCATTGCGGAATGTCGAGCACGTGCCGGTCGATGAGAAAAAGATCCGCACCCACATAATAGACGATGATCAGCAGGCAGAAGCCGCTCAGCCAGGTCGCATAGCTCTCCCATTTGAACCAGGTGAGGTGCTCGGGCAGGAATTCGGGTGCCACCAGATATTTCTGGATGTGATAGAATCCGCCGCCATGCACCTGCCATTCTTCGCCATGCGCCAGCGGCGGCAGGCTCGGCGTCTTGCGCAAGCCCAGGTCGAGCGCGATAAAATAGAATGACGACCCGATCCAGGCGATGGCCGTGACGACATGCGTCCATCGCGCCGCAAAGCTCAGCCATTCCATAAAGATCGCGTAGTCGGTCATTCAAACCCCTGACGTGCGAGAGGCGGGCCACCGGCCCGCCTCTGTTGGGCTGCGCACGCTTACGCGGCGCTTTCGACACCCTTGACGAACCAATCCATGACCGCGAGGTCGCCATCGCCGATGACTTCGCCGTCCTTGACCTTGAGATTGCCGTCCTGATCGTAGATCGGGCCGGTGAAGATGTTGAACGAGCCATCCTTGTAGCCCGCCTGGATCTTGTCGGCCTCGGCCACGATGTCAGCGCCCAGCGACTTGCTGTAGGGCGAGATCACCACGGTACCTTCCTTGAAGCCGTCCCATGTGTCGGCCGACTTCCAGGCGCCGTCGAGCACCGCCTGGGTGCGTTCGACGTAGTACGGGCCCCAGATGTCCTCGATCGCGGTGAGGTGGGCGTTCGGTGCAAAGCTCGACATGTCCGCACCCTGGCCGAAGCCAAACAACCCCTTCTGCTCCAGGATCTGGAGTGCCGCCGGGCTGTCCGTGTGGGTTGTGATCACGTCGCAGCCCAGGTTGATCAGCGTGTCGGTGGCCGCGGCCTCCTTCGGCGGATCGAACCACGAGTCGATCATCACGACCTTGAGCGTTGCATTCGGGTTCTTCTTCTGCGCCGACAGCATGAACGAGTTCACGCCGAGTACGACTTCCGGCACCTTGAACGAGCCGAGGTAGCCGAGCGAGCCCGACTTGCTGACCATGCCAGCGATGGTGCCGAGCACGGCGCGACCCTCGTGGAACTTCGAATTATAGGTCGACACATTGTCGGCGCGCTTGAAGCCCGTGCAATGCTCGAACTTCACATCCGGGAACTCGCTCGCCACCTGGATCGTCTGGTCCATGTAGCCATAGGAGGTCGTGAAGATCAGCTTGCAGCCGGCATTGGCGAGGTCCCGGATTGCCGGGACTGCGCTCGCGTCCTCCGGCACGTTCTCGGTGTAGATCGTCTCCACCTTGTCGCCGAAGGCGGAAACCACCGCCTCGCGGCCCTTGTTGTGAGCCCAGGTCCAGCCGTAGTCGCCGATCGGTCCGAGGAAGATGAAGCCGACCTTGAGCTTCTCTTGCGCGAACGCACGAGAACCCAGCATCGGCAGGGTTGCGGCCGCGCCGGCGGCCTGGATGAAGTTGCGGCGAGTTAGAATAGCCATGGACGTCTCCTGTTTCGTGGCGTTTCTAGTTGGAGTTATTCCTCAAGAGGAAGGAAGGAATGGCTTGCCGAGGCAAGCGGGGGCATTGCCGCCACCCGCCTGGCGCGACGAGATGATGGCGAGAACGACGACGGTCATGAGATAGGGCATCGCGGCCCAGAATTGCGACGGCACGGCCTGCAGCGCCGGCAGGTAGTCGGTGAAACCGCCGCCCTTGGCGAAGAGTTCGGACCACATCAACAGGCCGAAGAGATAAGCGCCGATCAAGAGCCGCCCGGGCAGCCACCCCGCGAACACCACAAGCGCCAGCGCGATCCATCCCCGCCCCGCGGTCATTCGCTCCGCCCACATCGGCGTAATCACCAGCGAGAAATAGGCGCCGCCGATACCGGCCATCGCGCCGCCGAAGGCGACCGCTGCGTAGCGCACTGCGACCACCGAATAGCCGATAGAATGAGCGCTCAGGTCGTTCTCGCCGACAGCACGAAGAATAAGTCCGCTTCGCGTCGAACGCAGGAACCAGGTGACCAGCACCACCATGATCAGCGCGAAATAGACAATGGGCGAATAACCGAAGAGCACCTGCCAGAACGGGTCTTTGGAGAGCGCCGCCGGAAACAGCGAACCGAAGGGCACCACGATCCGGCCCGTGAAGCTCAGGCCCAGGAGCGAGCTGAGACCCGTGCCGAAGATCGTCAGCGCCAAACCCGTCGCCACCTGGTTGGAATTGAGCGTCAGCGCGAAGAACCCGAACAGCGATGCGCCAAGTGCCCCCGCGGCGGCAGCCCCCATGACCGCGAGCCAGGGATTGCCCGTCTTGACGGCGACCGCAAAGCCGCCAATCGCACCGAGCAGCATCATGCCCTCGACGCCAAGATTGAGAACGCCGCTCTTTTCCGTGACCAGTTCGCCTAACCCCGCCAGGAGGATCGGCGTCGATAGACCCACCACGGTCATGATCGAGGCGATGACGTCGAAATTCATCGGCTCACTCCCCCGGCACCGGAACGGGCGCGGCTTTGGGCGCTCGGACGATCCGCAAACGGTAGCGCACGAAGATATCGCTGGCGAGGATGAAGAACAGCATCATCGCCTGGAAGATTCCCGCCGTCGAATCCGGAATATGGACCGAAATCTTCGCCAATTGTCCGCCCACATAAGTCACCGCCAGCATGATGCCCGCGATCAGGCAACCAAGCGGATGCAGCCGGCCAAGAAAGCTCACAATGATGGCCGTAAAACCATATCCCGAGGGAAAGCCCAGATCGATCTTCTTGAGCGCCCCGGAGAATTCGAGCGCACCGGCGAGCCCCGCCATCGCCCCGCCGATCAGCATGGCAAGCCAGATCGTCTGTTTGCTGTCGAAGCCGCCATGGCGCGCGGCATGCGGGGCGCTGCCGACCACGCGAATTTGAAAGCCAAAGACGGAGCGCGCCATGATCGCCCAGAAAACGAAAGGCAGCACGATAGCGACCGCAATGCCCAGATGGATCGTCGTCCCTGGGACAAGGATCGGCAGGGTCTGGTCCGGCAGCAGCGGCGCTGTCGCCGGGAAGTTGCGGCCGTTCGGGTCTTTCCAAGGCCCCCCCACGAGATACCCCAGCACCTGCAGCGCCACATAGCTCAGCATCAGGCTCGAGAGGATTTCGTTGACCGAGAACCGCGTCCTAAGCAACGCCGGCACCGCCGCCCATGCCGCGCCTCCAGCAACACCCGAAAGCACCATCGCAGCGATGATGAGGCCGCCGCCCGCCCCACCCGCCGCAATCGCAATGCCGGCGGCGCAGAGCGCGCCGATGACATA
>JBEBGE010000122.1:0-3183 GCA_040081595.1 Devosia sp. | reverse complement strand
CGGTAGAACACATAGCCGATGAACCAGGCGAGCAGCGTCAGCCAGCCGGTGACGCGTTTGGAAACGCCGATCCGCGGCAATTGATGCGCGAGGACGACCAGTACCGCGCCTGCCGCCGCCGCGCCGATGGCGCGGGCGAGCAGCATCGGCCCGTCAGAATTCCAGAAACTCATATTGATCGGCATCGAGATCGAGCTGACCGACGCACCGCCGATCATCAGCAAGCCCATGATGGCGAGGTTCGAAAGCCCGCCATAGCCGAACTGGATATTGAGCCCCAGCGCCACCAGCGCATAGATCGAGGCGACCACCGTCAGCAGCATCGCGGTCGAGACGCCTCGCGTCGCCCCGATAATGACGATCAGCGCGATGAGCGCCACATAGGCGATGAGGACGCGGCGGGTCATGTCGATATGCCCTTGAAGATGCCGGTCGGTTTGACCAGCAGCACGATCACGAGGATCACGAACGCGACCGTCAGCTTATATTCGGTCGGCACGAGGCTCATCCCCGCGCTCGCCTGCGCCCACTCGGGCAGGTACGCATTGAACGGCCGGACGAACACCGACCAGTCGAACACCGCCAGCGTTTCGGCGAACCCCACCAGGAACCCGCCCGCGATTGCGCCATAGGGTTGGCCGAGCCCGCCCACCACCGCGGCCGCGAACAGCGGCAGCGTCATGTTGAACGCGAGATCGGGTTTCAGCGACACATCCATCGCCAGCATCGTGCCCGCCATCGCTGCCAGCGCCCCCGCGATCACCCATGTGACCCGCACCACCAGGGCCGTGTTGATGCCCGAGACCTGCGCCAGGTCCGGATTGTCCGACATGGCGCGCATGCCCTTGCCCAGCCGGCTGCGGGTGAGAAACAGATGCAGCGCCAGCACGGCAAGGAAAGTGAGGATCACCATCAGCAATTGCGGCTCGGTGATGGTGATCGGCCGCGCTGCGCCGAGCGCGCTCAGATCGACCCGGAAGATCACCTTGGGCTCGAAATCGTAGAAGGTGCGCGTCGCCGTGCCCGCGAACAGCCGGATGACGCCCTGCAGCATCAGCGTCACGCCGATCGATGCGATGAGCAGCGCGATCGAGGTGGCGCCCTTCCGCCGGAGCGGCGCATAGAACGCCCGGTCGATACCGTTCGCCGCGACCGAAGCCAGCACCATCGATATCGGTAGCATCAGCACACCCAGCGGCAGCGGCGCGCTCATGCCCATCGCCGCAAGTCCAGCCGCCAGCACATAGGTCAGGAACGCGCCCAGCGTCATCACGTCGCCATGCGCGAAATTGGCAAAGCGCAGGATGCCATAGACCACGGTGATGCCCACCGCGCCGAGTGCATAGATCGAGCCGATCACCGTGCCCGAGATCACCACCTTGTTGATGAAGAAGACCAGCTCGTCCATCACTAGCCCTCCAGCGGCGCGCAGCGCACATCAAACAAGACATGGGGCCGCATGGTGGCGGGGACTTTTCTCTGCATGCTCATCCCCCAAGGAAGCTTCTCGCGACTTCCGGATCGGCGATCAGCTCGGCGCCGGTTCCGGTGAAGCGGTTCTGGCCATTGGCGAGCACGAATCCCTTGGAGGCGAAGGTCAGCGCCTGCCGCGCATTCTGCTCCACCATCAGGATCGCGACTCCGGCCTTGTTGACCCGCACGATCGTTTCGAAAATTTCGATCACATAGCGCGGGCTGAGCCCCGCCGAAGGCTCGTCCAGCATCAGCAGCTTGGGCTGGCTCATCAGGGCGCGCCCCATCGCCACCATCTGCCGCTGCCCGCCCGATAGCTCACCCGCCGGTTGCTTGCGCTTCTCCTTGAGAGGGGGGAACATGTCATAGACCGATGCCAGAGTATCTCCGATATCGTCGCGCCGGATGAAGGCGCCCATCTCGAGATTTTCCTGCACCGTCATCGAGACGAAGACGTTCTTTTCCTGCGGCACGAAGCTCAGCCCCAACGGCACCAGCTTGTCGGGCAGCGAATTGGCGATGTCGTGCCCGTTGAACAGCACCTGACCCGAGCTAACCTTCAGTAGCCCGAAGATCGCCTTCAGCGTCGTCGATTTTCCTGCCCCGTTTGGCCCCACGATCACCCCGATATCGGACTGCTCGATCGCCACATTGACGCCGTTGAGAATCGGCGCGCCGCCATAGCCGCCGATGACGTTTTTGACATCGATGACGGGCATACTAAGCCACCGCCTCGACCGGGGTGCCGAAATAGGCCTCGACGATTGCCGGATTGGCGCGGATCTCGGCCATCGGTCCTTCGGCGATCACCTCGCCTGCCGCCATCACGATCACCGGGTCGCAGAGCCGGCCGATCAGGTCCATGTCGTGCTCGATGACGAAGAACGTATAGCCCAGCTCGCGGTTCATCCGCTCGATATTGGCCGCGAGATCCTGCAGCAGTGTGCGGTTGACGCCCGCCGCCACCTCGTCGAGCAGCACGATCTTGGCATCGACCATCATGGTGCGCCCGAGTTCGAGCAGCTTTTTCTGCCCGCCGCTCAGGTTCCCAGCCAGCTCGTTCTTCACATGCGAGAGCTTCAGAAATTCGATGACATCATTGGCCTTCTGCTTGACCGCGATGTCGCGCTGCTTGACCGCACCAGGGGTCAGCCAATTGGCGAAGAGGTTCTCCCCCGTCTGCGCGCCGGGCACCATCATCAGGTTCTCGAGCGCCGTCATGTTGGAGAATTCATGCGCAATCTGAAACGTGCGCAGCATGCCCTTGCCGAACAGCTCGTAGGGCTTGAGGCCGGTCACGTCCTCGCCGTCGAAAATGATGCGCCCGCTATCGGGGGCGATGTTGCCGGCCACCAGGTTGAACAGGGTGGATTTTCCCGCCCCGTTCGGCCCGATCAGCCCGGTGACCGAGCCGCGCTCGACCTTGAGCGAGCAATTGCTGACCGCCTTGAGCCCGCCAAATGCCTTGGTGACGCCTTGCACGTCGATAACTGCGTCGAAAGTCACCCGCCCCCGTCCTGACTCTTATTGTCGGCCCCGCCCGGCCATGATTATGGGCAGTTTGCTCACAGCGTCAGGATCGGGTCAATATTGACCATCTGGTCAAAGCGCCGCGAGCAGAGCATCCGCCGTGGAGCGGTTCACAGCGAAAAGCGTGTCGTAAAGCGTCGCGAGGCGGATCAGCGCCTTGATGTCGACGTCGTGCGGCTG
>JBEBGE010000121.1:0-3208 GCA_040081595.1 Devosia sp. | reverse complement strand
TCCAGGTTCTCGCCGTCGAGGACTCTAGTTTCCACATTGGTATGGCCGGCAGTGTGAGCGTTGGACGCGGCAAACTCGAGGATCCTGGGCGAGATGTCGGTTGCCAAGACGTAGCCGTTTGGACCAACCCGGGACGCTGTTTGCAAGGTCTGATCGCCAGCACCGGCCGCGATATCGAGCACCCGGTCACCTGGCCCGATCTTGGCCATGTCGAGCATGATCTCGGTCGCCGGCCCGAGCCATGCGCGCAAGAGCTGACCCCAATCGTTCCAAGCCTTGGCGGCCGCTTGCCACTGCTCGCGCGTGGTCTCCTTGTACTTGGCGGGGTCGAACGTCGTCATGGTTGCGCCTCGTAGCTGCGGCTTCGTCTCGACGGTGGGGTCGGTGAGCAGAAGCGAGCCCGCCAATCAGGGGCGGATGAGGTTGGGAGTGCCCTTCTGGCCGGCGAAGACGATCAGGAACCGCGCGGGCTTGTCACCCAGATTGCGGCCGTTGTGCCAAGTGTGCATCACCTCGGCGAAACCCTGGCCGGCCTGAAAAGCGTGCGTCCCGTGGCCCTCCATCTCGATGGTCAGCGTGCCATCGAGCATGTAGACGAAGAGCGGCACGGGGTGCATGTGGCGTCCGACCTGGCCACCAGGTGCCACTTCAGCGAGCACGGCGACCAGCTGGTTCTCGCCCTGTGGGAAGCGGATCGGCTGACCGGTGAAGGTTGTCTGCGTCTCAAGAATGGGCGTGAGCTTCAGCCCGATGGGTCCATGCTGTTGCGACTGTGCGTTCAGGGTAGCGACCCCAAACAGCGCCAGCGGCGCGACCAGGAGCAAGCGTGCTGATCTCATGACGGAACTCCGGACAGCTGAAGAAAATTTGGACATTCGCAGGCATCACCCGGGGGTGCCACGCACTTATGCCTGCTGGTCCCATGGAGGGCTTTGAGGTACTCTTGGCTTGTCCCAAATTTACTCTTGGTTTTTCCTTTGGACGCGGCACGCCGGCTCAGGTAAGGGACCGACGGAATGACCTACCTTTTCGAGGATTACTCGCTCGACACTGAGCGGAGAGAGTTGCGCCGCGGGGCCGATCTCATGAGCGTCGAGCCGCAGGTTTTCGATCTCCTGCTATTCCTTGTCCGCAATCGCACCCGCGTGGTCAGCAGGGACGACCTGATCGCCGAGGTGTGGAACGGCCGCATCGTTTCGGAATCCGCGCTGTACAGCAGGATTACTGCCGCTCGGCAGGCGGTCGGCGACACGGGCGAGTCGCAACGGCTGATCCGCACCATCGCCCGCAAAGGACTTCGGTTCGTGGCCGACGTTCGGGAAGCGCATTCCTCGGAGCTCAACCCGCTCGTCAGTCGCCAATCTCCTCCCTATCCAATCGGTCCCATGACAGGCGCCGCTCCGACACACGATCGGCCCGCAATCAGCCGTGATGGTGGGCCGCCAGCCGTAGTCGTTATGCCTTTCGACAACCTCAGTGGGGCAGGCGATGACTATTTGGTGGACGGGTTGGTGGATGAGATAACCTCCGCCTTGTCGCGTGGGAGGGACTTTTGCGTGATTGCTCGCCAGTCGGCGTTCGCCTACAGGGGCAGGCTTGTCGATGCCCGCGAAGTGAACAAGGATCTGGGTGCCAGATATGTCGTCGAAGGCACCACTCGTCGAGATGGTGATCGCCTTCGCATTTCCGTCAAGCTGGTAGACACTGAGACGTGTAACCAGCTGTGGTCGGAGCGCTACGATGGCGTCGTCGCAAACATATTCGAGTTTCAAGATCATATCGCCGCGCAAGTCGCAGGGACCATGCAGCCAGCTGTTCGCCATAGTCAGTTGGACCTTGGAAGACGGAAGCCGCCGAACAGCCTCGCCGCCTACGATTGCGTGCTCCGTGGGATCGCACTCCACGACCACGGCCACGCGACCGCGGAGGAAGCTAAGTGTCGGTTTGGAAACTTCTTGAATCCCCTGAATCGGTTGTGATTCAAGGGTGGTGGCATTGATTCGGGGAGGCCACCATGTGGACGGATGCGACACGCGCACAGCATTGCCGCGCGGGCGAAAGGTATGCGAGCGATCTGACCGATGCGGAGTGGGCTGTGCTTGCTCCGCTGATGCCGACGGCGCGGCGCGGAGGACGTCCACGCACGACCGACATGCGCGCGGTCATGAACGCGCTGCTGTACCTGCTCAGAACCGGCTGCCAATGGCGCATGCTGCCCAAGGACTTCCCGCCGCATCCGACGGTGTATGGCTATTTCCAGGAGTTCGTGCAGCTTCGGCTCTGGGATGACATTCACGCCGCGCTCCTGAAAATGCTGCGGGAGAGAATGCAGCGCAACGCCGAGCCCTCGGCCGCCATCATCGACAGCCAGAGCGTCAAGGGCGCCGAAAAAGGGGGGCACGGATTGATTCGGTCGGCTTCGATGCGGCCAAGAAAATCAAGGGCATCAAGCGCCATATCACGACCGACACGCAGGGCCTCCTGCTGAACGCGACCGTGCACCCTGCCAATGTGCAGGATCGCGACGGCGCCGTCGATCTGCTCAAGCAGCTCAAGAAGCTCTTTCCCGGGCTGAAGCACGTCTGGGCCGACAGCGGCTACAATGCCCACAAGCTCACCGAAGCCTTCAATGCCATGGGGGACTGGAAGCTCGAGATCGTAAAGCGCTCCGACACGGCCAAAGGCTTCGAGGTGCTGCCACGACGCTGGGTGGTGGAGCGCACCCTCGCCTGGATGGGCCGCAACCGCCGCCTCGCCAAGCACTTCGAGTGCCTCGCCGCAACCGCCCTCGCCTACCTCAAGCTCGCCATGATCCAACTCATGCTGCGCCGACTGGTGCGCCTCTGAAAAATCATGGAAACTTTGGAATCAGACTCTAAGTCGCCAGCGGCCTCGCGGGCCGGTGGACGCATAAACTGGGATTGGTTGTTCGAAGCGGGATGGGGTCGCGACCTCGGCGCGACGGCCTGGCGCAGCATGAAGCTCGACGCGGGCCTTGCCTTCCACCCGGACGACAAGGGCATCGATGGCATGGAGCTGATCCGCGACATCCGGCGGGTCTACGACAATTACGGCTTCGCCACGAACATCCTCTCGGCCTCTATCCGTAATGTCGAGCATGTCAAGCAGGCCGCGCTGGCCGGTTCAGATTGCGCGACGCTGCCCTCGAAGATCTTCGCGGCGATGTACAAGCACGAGCTGTCGGATT
>JBEBGE010000079.1:0-12168 GCA_040081595.1 Devosia sp. | reverse complement strand
CGTCCCGGGCGCCTCGCGCGACAAGGTGCCCGACATGCTGCTGACCGCCGCCGCGATCGGTGGGCTCATCAAATCCAACGCCTCGATCTCGGGCGCCGAGGTCGGCTGCCAAGGTGAGGTCGGCTCTGCGTCTGCCATGGCCGCTGCCGCCCTCTGCGCCGCTTTGGGCGGCACCAATGCCCAGATCGAAAACGCCGCCGAGATCGCACTCGAACATCACCTCGGCATGACCTGCGACCCGATCCGTGGACTGGTGCAGGTCCCCTGCATCGAACGCAACGGCATGGGCGCGGTCAAAGCTGTCGCCGCCGCCTCGCTGGCTGCGCTTGGCGACGGCCAGCACATCGTTCCGCTCGACGCCTGCATCGAGACCATGCGCCAGACCGGCCGCGACATGGATGTGCGCTACAAGGAAACCTCGCTCGGCGGGCTGAGCGTCAGCCTGCCGGAGTGTTGAGCGGGATCGGCCCTTCGGCACCGGGAACCGTCCATTGGACCCGCCCGGCCTCGCGCACCAGTTGCTGGATGAAGCCGAGCTTCTCGATGACCCTTGGGCCTAGCACGAACGGATAGGCGTCGTGCTGGCCGACGGCGCGGTTGAGATTGTTGATCAGCGATGCCAGCGGCACCCAGTTGGCAATCAGGCTCTCGATCGATGCCAGACCGTAAGGATCGAAATCGATCCGCTTGGTCAGGTCCCCCTCGACATCGACCTTGGGATCGAGGCTGACGCCGAATGCCGATGCCATCTCCGTTGTGTCGACGATATGGAGGTAGTGCGCCCAGGTTTCCGCCCAATCCTCCCACGGCTGTGAGGTGGCATAGGCCGAAATGTAGCCCGGTTGCCAATCGGGCGGCGCCCCATGCTCGTAGTGACGCTGCAGGCTGGCGGCATAGTCGCTGCGTTCATCCCCGAACAGAACGCGGAACTCTTCGAGCGCCGGAGAACTCCCGACCAGTATGTCCCAGAAATGATGCCCCACCTCGTGCCGGAAATGCCCCAGCAGCGTGCGATAGGGTTCGTGCAGCAGCGTACGGCGATATTCGCGTTGTGCGTCATCCGCCTCCTTGAGAGCAATGGTGATGACGCCGTTCTCGTGCCCAGTCAGCACTGGCGCGCTCATGACGTCCTCTTTGGGAAATCGGAAGCTGAGCCCGTGCAACGCATCCTGTGTGCGCGTCGCGAGCGGCAACCGCAATCTCAGCAGCGAATAGAACAGCCGCTTCTTGGCCCGCTCGATTTCCCGCCAGCGCCCGAGATCCGTCGGGTTGTCGGTCGATGGGATCAGCTCATTGTGCCGGCACGCGCGGCAGAACGGATCGCTGCCTGGATTGTGCTCCACCAGCCAGTTGCAGGCACCGTGCGCCGCGTTGGCGCAATAGGCGAATCTCTGGCCCGGCAGGACCGGCGCGATGAAATGGCTGTCCTCGTTCTCGAGCGACACCAACATGTTGGTCGCATGCCAGTAGCCGAGCCGATGTCCGCATTGCTCGCAGCGAATGTTTTCGAAGTAGAGGACATTGCTGCAATGGTCGCAGCGAAACAGCTTCATCAGGTGCCCCCTCTGGTGACAAGCCGCAACGAACTGGGGCCGCCAAGGTTCCCTCAGACCGCTCCGATGGTCCTCAATCGGACGCGCGGATGCACTTCGTTCTGGCTCATCACCACCGTCTGCGGCCGGAACCGCTCGACGATGGCGCGCACATGCGGGCGAAT
Organism: Devosia sp.; assembly: GCA_040081595.1. Lineage (GTDB taxonomy): Bacteria > Pseudomonadota > Alphaproteobacteria > Rhizobiales > Devosiaceae > Devosia_A. The sequence continues at coordinate 10,451 of JBEBGE010000079.1, read as the reverse complement.
GGATGGCGAGGTGATCAGCACGGGGATTTCGCCGATTTGCGCGGCATTCTCGAAGGCGTGCTGCACCGAGAGGATGAACTGTTGCAGCCGGGACGGAGCCATGGCGAGGTGTCGATCTGCGCCGTCGCCCACCAGCGCCTCGGCAAAGTCGCGCTCCCATTGCGGCGAAAGCGTCACCAGGGGCAGATTGCCATCCGGTCCGAGATTGGCCGCACAAATCTGCCGCGATAGCCGCGCCCTTACGTGTTCGGCGATCATCTGCGTCGAACGGCCCGAACCCGCGATCTCGGCCATGCCCTCCAGAATGGTCGGCAGGTCGCGGATCGAAATGCGCTCGGCCAGCAGCGACTGCAACACGCGCTGAATGCCGGAGACCGAGATTTGACCCGGAACGATATCCTCGAGCAGCTTCTGCTGGTCCTTGCTGAGGCCCGCGAGCAGCGACTGCACATTTGCGTAGCTCAACAGGTCGGCGACATTGGCCTTGAGCACCTCGGTCAGGTGCGTTGAGATCACCGTCGAGGGATCAATAATCGAGTAGCCCTTGATCTCGGCCTCGTCGCGCAATGCCGGCTCGATCCAGGTTGCCGGCAAACCGAATGTTGGCTCGGTCGTGTGGTTGCCTGGCAGGCCGATCTCCTTTCCCATAGGATCCATGACCATGAGCTGGTTGGCAAAGATCCGGCCGCGTCCCGCCTCGACCTCCTTGATCTTGACGGTGTAGTCGTTGGGCTCGAGCTGCATATTGTCGAGGATGCGGACCGGCGGCATGACGAAGCCGAGTTCGCCGGCGAGCTGGCGGCGCAGCGCCTTGATCTGCTCAGTTAGCCGGTCAGACCCGGACTCGTCTTCCTTGACCAGTTGCAGCAGGCCGTAGCCGAGTTCGAGCTTGAGCTCATCGATCTTGAGACTGTCGGTGATCGGCGAGTCTTCTGTGCTCGTCGCAGCTGGCGCACCTGCAACGGCATCCATCGCTGCCTTGGCGAGCTTGAAAGCATTGAGGCGTGTTGAGCGAATAGCAAGGAACCCCACTCCACTCGCGAGCGCAAGGAACGGTAGGATCGGCATGCCAGGCAGGAATGCCATCACGCCGACGACCGCCGCCGACATGCCGAGCGCCTTGGGATAGCCGGTGAATTGTGCCACCAACGCCTTGTCGGCGGAGCCGGTCACGCCGGCCTTTGAGACCAGCAGGCCCGCCGCGGTCGAAACAATCAGCGCCGGTATCTGGCTGACGAGGCCGTCGCCGACAGTCAACAACGTGTAGTTGTTGGCCGCCTCCTGGAAACTCAAGCCCTCCTGGAGGATGCCGATCACCATGCCGGCGATGATGTTGATGAAGGTGATCAGCAGGCCCGCGATCGCGTCACCGCGCACGAACTTGCTGGCGCCATCCATATTGCCGAAAAAGGCGCTTTCCGATTCCAGCGTCTTGCGCCGCTCGCGCGCCGTCGACTCATCGATGAGACCCGCTGAGAGATCGGCATCGATTGCCATCTGCTTGCCCGGCATGGCGTCAAGGTTGAAGCGCGCGGCGACTTCCGCGATGCGGCCCGAGCCCTTGGTGATAACGATGAAGTTGACGATCACAAGAATCGCGAACACCACCACGCCGATGACAAAATTGCCGCGCATGACGAAATTGCCAAAGGCCTCAATGACATGGCCTGCGGCGTCCGGACCATTGTGGCCGTTGGCGAGAATGAGGCGCGTGCTGGCGAGATTGAGCGCGAGCCGCATCATGGCAGCGATCAGGAGCACCGTTGGGAAGGACGAGAATTCCAGCGGCGTCTGGATGAAGAGACCCGTCATCAGAATAAGGACCGAGAAGACGATCGATATTGCGAGCAGCACATCGAGCAGCATTGCCGGCAGCGGCAGGATCAGGACGACGATGATCGCCATGATCCCGATTGCGAGACCAATATCGGTCGAGCGCAGCGTCTTGTTGATCGCTGCGAGGCTCGGGAACTTGAAGTCGGGGAGTTTCAGTCCCCCGGAATCGGAAATATCGGCCACGCGCTATGCCGCCCCACGTCGTAGCTCGCCGGCGCCGGGAATTCGGGTTCCCTCGTCGGCATATTGATTGAGCTTGTTGCGCAGCGTCCGGATCGAGATACCGAGGATGTTGGCGGCATGTGTCCGGTTGCCGAGCACGTGGTCGAGCGTTTCGAGGATCAGGTCGCGCTCGACATCGGCGACCGTGCGCCCAACCATGGTCCGTGAGATGGTTTCGGCGACCTGTGCCGCCTGGGTAGCGACCGAGGCCATGCGCACGACGTCCGGCAGTCCGGCCCCATCGGGCAACACGATCGCTTCGGCGCCGATGATCTCGCCCTGCGACAGCAATACTGCGCGATGCAGGGTGTTTTCGAGTTCGCGCACATTGCCCGGCCAGGGTGCGCGAAGCAATTGCTCCCGCGCCTCGGGCGCCAGCTGCCGGGGCGGCAGGCCGTTGGCCTTGGAGTATTTCGCCACAAAATGGTCGGCCAGCGCCACCGTGTCGCCGGGACGATCCCGTAGGGGCGGCAGCTTCAGGTTGACTACATTCAAGCGGAACAGCAGGTCTTCGCGGAACGTGCCGCCGCGGACGGCCTCGTTGAGATTGCGGTTGGATGTCGCGACGATACGGATATCGACCGGCACCGGTCGCGCGCCGCCAACGCGATCGATGACGCGCTCCTGGATGGCGCGAAGAAGCTTGGCCTGAAGCCGCACGTCCATTTCGGAGATTTCGTCAAGCAGCAGCGTTCCGCCGGACGCTTCCTCGAACTTGCCGATCCGCCGGCCAACGGCACCCGTGAAGGCGCCCTTCTCGTGCCCGAACAGCTCGCTCTCGAGCAGGTTCTCGGGGATCGCCGCGCAATTGATCGAAATGAAAGCGCGCGAGGCGCGCTTGGATTTCGAGTGGAGGTACTTGGCCATGACCTCTTTGCCGGTGCCGCTCTCGCCGGTGATCAGCACCGAAGCATCCGAGGGCGCGATCTGGTCGGCCAGTTGCACCAGCCGCGCCATGGACGGATCGCGGAACAGGAAGTCGAGCGATTCCCGCGCCACCGCGGCAATCACCGCCGCAATCAACTCGGCATCGGGCGGTAACGGAATATACTCCTTGGCCCCCGCCCGAATGGCATTCACCGCCGCAGCCGCATTGGTCTCGGTGCCGCAGGCAACGACCGGCACATGGATGCGCTCAGCCTCGAGCCCTGCAATCAACCCTGCGATGTCGGCCAGAACATCGACCAGCAGCAGGTCTGCGCCGCGACCGGCGCGGAGCGAAGCGAGCGCGATCTCGGTGGTGGCCGCATGGGCGACTTTTGCGCCGCCCTGCATGGCGAGTTTGGTGGCTTCGCTGAGTTGCCCTTCGAGTGCGCCGACGATCAGGAGTCTCATTTCGGGTCCTCAGCCTGCCTTGATGATTTCAGTCATGGTCACGCCCAACCGGTTCTCGACGAGGACGATTTCGCCGCGCGCCACCAGCCGCTCATTTACGTAGATCTCGACCGCCTCGCCGACCTGCCTGTCGAGTTCGACGACGCTTCCCACGTCCATCTTGAGCAGCGACGACACCGGAATACGTGCCCGCCCCAGCACCACCGAAATGCGGACCGGTACGTCGAACACCGCTTCGAGATCGGCCGCCGTGCGCTCGCCCTGCGGCGTTTGCGTCTCGCGTTCCGGCGCGGTCATCTCTTCAAGGCCGAGCGTATCGTTTCCGCCACTCATTGCTCATTCTCCCCGGCCGCCAGGTTGGCCATGCTGCTGCGCGAGATGCCTTTCGCGGCAAGATATGCGGTGATGCGTCCATCGATCTCGGCTTCGAGCAAGGCGCGGTCGCGAACCAGTCCGCCATCGACCCATTCGATCTTGCCGTCGCCCTGCGCCAGCTCCGGGTCACCAAGAACCACAAGCCGGCCTGCGAAGCCCGATGCCGAGACCCGCACGGTCGCGACTTCACGAATGGCGTCGGCGAGCTCAGGCGCGCAACGGATCACCAGGTGAGGCACCCCATCGAGCGAGGCGAGGCACTCGGTCAACAGCGCGTCGATCTCACCCACCGGCTCGCGCACCAACAGGTGCGCCGCGAGCTTCCGGCCAATGGTTGCGGCAAGTTCCACCGCTTCCGCCAGGGTCTGCCGCGTGCGGTCGTCGAGCGCCGCGGTCATGGTCGCCGTGTGGCCGGCCAAGGACTCGGCGGCCAGTGTCAGTCTCTGCGCCGCTTTCGCCGCGGCGGACTGCCCGCCGTCTGCGAGCCCCTGCTCGTATCCCTCGGCCCGGGCTTTGGCGAGCATGGCCGCCATCGCCGTATCGCTGACGATCGAGTTGCGCTCCTGGCGCCGCCCGAGGTCGAGATCGAAATTGAATTTGACCGGAGCGGTTTGCATTACGCCACCATCTCTTCATCGGCCTTGGTCTTCTGGATGACGATCTCGCCTTTGGCGGCAAGGTCCTTGGCAGTCGACACCATGCGGCCCTGCGCATCGTCGACATCCTTGAGTCGCACCGCGCCCATGGCCTCCATGTCATCCTTGAGCAATTTGGCCGAGCGCGCCGACATATTGGCAAAGAAGAATTCCTTGACCTGGTCGTTGGCACCCTTGAGCGCCAGAGCCAGATCCTTCTTGTCCATCTTGGAGAGCAGTGTCTGGATCGCGGCGGACTCGACGCGGCTCAGGTCCTCGAAGGTGAACATCAGCGCCTTGATCCGCTCCGCAGCGTCGCGGTTCTGTTCTTCCAGCGAAGTGATGAACCGCGCCTCGGTCTGGCGGTCGAACGAATTGAATATCTCGGCCATTTGCTCGTGACTGTCGCGGCGCTTGGAGTGGCTGAGGGTCGACATGAATTCGGTCCTCAGCGTCGTCTCGATCTTCTCGAGGATTTCCTTCTGCACGGGATCGAGCGACAGCATGCGCTTGACCACGTCCATCGCCAGCTCTTCCGGCAATACCGCGAGGACCTTGCTAGCATGATCGGTCGCGATCTTGCTCAGCACCACCGCGATGGTCTGCGGGTACTCGTTCTTGAGGTAGTTGGCGAGAACGTCCTCCTGAACATTGGAGAGCTTTTCCCACATGTTGCGGCCCGCCGGCCCGCGAATCTCTTCCATGATGGCGTCGACGCGGTCGGTTGGGAGGAACGAGAGCAGCAGCCGCTGCGTCGTGTCGGAATTGCCCGCCAAGGATCCATTGGAGGAGATCGTGGTAACAAACTCGACAAACAGCGAGTCCAGCATCTGCTGGGTGATCGGCCCCAGCCGCACCATAGCGCGCGACAGGATCTTGATTTCCATCTCGTCGAGTTCGGAGAGGATGGTCTTGCCGAAATCGGGCCCGAGCGCCAGCAGCAGCACTGCCGCCTTTTCGTCGCCCGACAGCGTCCGCTGCGCGGCGTCGGCTCCAATGACCAACTGCTTGTTCATGCTCTGGGCGGGTGCGCTAGCCATTTTTCATCTCACGCCGCGCTCGAGATCCAGTCACGCACGATCAGGGCGGCCTGCCGGGGGTTTTCGTCGACCAGGGCTCCGACCGTCTTGAGCGTCTGCGCTTGCGCCTCACCCATCGACTTGGCGTTGTTCATCCATGCGGGAACCCTTGGAGGACGCGGACCGGTCTCCTCCACCAATTCCATGCCGGGCGGCGGCGCCTGCATCTGCGGTCCGCCCGCCATCGTCGGGGCAGCCACGGTCATGCCGGTCCCAACCTCTGCGCTCTGCGGCAGGGCCAGCGGCGCGGCCTCTGGGGTCAGGACCCGCTTCAGCAGCGGCCGCATCACGAATAACACCAGGGCGAGGGCGATGATCAAAGTCACCAGCATCTGTGCTCCGGCGATCAGGTCGTCGCGGGTAAAGTCAAAAAGTCCGGGCCCTTCCGTTCCAATTGCAGGCGGTATCGGACCGGCTGCGAACTGCATATTGGCGACGGTGATCTGGTCGCCGCGATTGGGATCGAACCCGATCGCCGATTGCACCAGCGCCTTGATCTGGTCGAGCTGCGCCTGGTCGCGCGGCGCATAATTGGTCGCCCCTGCGGCGTCGGTGGTGTAGGTGCCGTCGACGACCACCGCGACCGACAGCCGCCTGATCCCGCCCGGGTCAGTGGTCTGCGTCTGCGACGTCTTGGAGATTTCGAAATTCGTAGTCTCTTCGGTGGTCGAGCCCGTCTCGCTCGTTCCGCCGGCCGCCGTGCTGCCCGATCCCGGGACCTGCGCCGAGACCGAGGCCTGCCCACTCGGCCCGGCGCCTAGCGACTGATTGGCGACATCGCGCGTCTGGCTCGAACGCACCACCTGCCCATCCGGATCGAAAGTCTCGGCGGTCTTGACCATCCGGGTCAGATCGAGCTCAGCGCTCACCTGGACGCGGGCCCGGCCATCGCCCACCACGTTTGCAAGCAGCTCTTCAATGCGAGACTTCAGCCGGTTCTCGACCCCGACTGTGCGTTCCTCAGCCTCACCGGCAAGCACTCCGGCCACGTCTTCGCCGACGCCGGCAGCGAGCAGGTTGCCAGTATCGTCGACGATTGACACGCGATTAGGCGTCAGCCCCTCGATAGCCGAAGCCACCAGATGCTGGATGGCCCGGATTTCGCCGGCCGACAGCTCGCCGCGTACCGACAGAACGATCGAAGCGGTCGGGTCCTTCTTGTCGCGCGAGAACAATGCTCGCTCGGGCAAGACCAGGTGGACCCGTGTACTCTTGATGCGCGCCAGAGACGAAATCGTGCGGGCAAGCTCGCCCTCGAGGGCGCGGACATTGTTGATGTTCTGGACAAAGCTCGTGGCACCCAGCGAACTTTGCTGATCGAAGATCTCGTAGCCAACCTGGCCGCGGGTGGGCAGGCCGTTGCTAGCCAACGACATGCGGAGGGTCGTGATCTGGTCGCGAGGCACCAGAATCGTGTCGCCGTCGCCGCGAATCTCGTTGGGGACATTCTGTTTTTGCAGTTCCTCGACGATCGCCGCCGAGTCCTCAAAGCTCAGGCCGGTATAGAGCGGCGCCAGTTGCGGACTCGACGACCGGATGATGAGAAAGGCGAAAAAGCCCAGCAGCAGAGCCGCGACCACGCCCATAGCCGCGATCCGCGCCAGACCGAGGCGGTTGAAGACCTGCAGGAAACCGTTCACATCCGCACCCGGACTTGCCCCTGATCGCCGAGATGGTGGCGACCCCATAGGCAAAAATTACCTAGCGGATGGTAAAGAAGGTCTTAACAAGCCGGTGCGGAATGCGAAAACACGGCAAAACCTGCCGCATTTCCGGGGACAACGGCTGACCTCCGGGGCTCAGCCCTCGCGGTAGTGCTGGATCCAGGTGGTGCGGAGCCCGGCCAGGCCGTGCTTGTCGATGGCCGCCTGCCAATTGAGGAACTCGTCGACGCTGAGCGTGTAGCGCGCACAGGCCTCCTCAAGCGAGAGCAGTCCCCCGCGAACAGCCGCAACTACCTCCGCCTTGCGGCGGATGACCCAGCGGCGGGTCGTTTTCGGGGGCAAATCCGCAATCGTCAACGGACTTCCGTCCGGACCGATAACGTACTTTACGCGTGGGCGCATTTGTACGGTCATTTTACTCACTGACTCAACCTGACCTTGGGATGAGCCTAGCGGATCGCGCTTAAAATTTGCCTAAGCTAAAGCTTACAAGCCGTTAAAATTCCGCGGCCTGAATTTGAGGAATCGCCCAGAAATCAAGGGTTTCGGCGCAATCAGAGAACGGCGTTCCATTCCCGAATGTGGCAGCTCCGCGACAGGGTAAATGCCGCCTTAAGACGTCGCCGTCTGCTTGACCGAGGTGACGCCCGAGAGGTTGACCCGCGCCGCGCCGACCAGCAGCACCGGCTCGCTGCCGGTGAAATCGACCCCGGTCACCACCCCCGTAGTCTCGGTCGAGATCGGCACTGTCTTACCCTCCGCATTCACCCCAACCATCTGGATCTGGTAGGTGCCGGGAGGAGCTTTGCCGCCTGTATTGGTCGTGCCGTCCCAGCTGAATGCGCCCTGGCCGGCCTGGAGCGGCCCGGTCTGGGTATAGACGCTGTTGCCGTCGGCATCCTTGATGCTGACGGTGACAGTCGCAGCGTCCGCGAGCTTGAAGTTCCACACCGCTTCGCCATTGACCAGTTCCGAGCGGGTGCCCGAGGCCGTCACGGTCTTGCCGATGAAGCCGACCGCCGCCGTCTGCACACTGTTGGTGTTGGCGCCCACCAGTGCCGACAGGAACTCATTGGTCTTGAGCTGCTGCTCGACCGAGGAGAACTGCACCAGCTGCTGGGTGAACTGGTTGGTATCGAGCGGATCGAGCGGGTTCTGGTTCCTGAGCTGGGTCGTCAGCAATTGCAGGAAGGTATCGAAATTGTCCGCGATCCCCTGGCGCGAGGATATCCCGCTGGTCTGGGAGGAACCGGAAATGCCGCTGACAGCCATGATAAGCTCCTAGACGAAAAGATTGACGCCGCCCGAAGAGGCGGTGCCGCGATAAAGAATAACCGAGGGGATGGCACTCTCGTCCTCGGCCATGTCGAGCCCGCCCTCGAAGGACGGCGCATAGGCATTGCCGCCCTGCCCACCCTGGCCGGACATGCTGAAGGGGTTCTGCCGCAACGAGAATTCGAGGCTGGTCTTGTTGCTGTCGAGCCCCGCCTGCGCCATGGCGCGCTCAAGCGTACGGTGGTCGCGCTGGAACATGTCGAGCGTTTCGGCGCGCTCGACCGTAAGCCGCGCGCTCACATTGCCCGCAGCATCGACATGCATCTTCACGTCGACCCTGCCCAATTCTGGCGGGTCGAGCCGGATCGTAAAGCGCGACTGGCCCTGATGGAATTGCCGCACCATTTCGAAGGCGAATTGCGGCACGGTTCCGGCCTGTGCGGCGATCGGCTGATAGGCCGTTTGAAGCCCGCGCGCGATCGGGGCGGCGTGCGGCGCAATGGCGGTCGTTGCGACATTCTGCGCCGGAGCGGATTCAACGGCTGCAGGAGTGGCCGCCTGGACCGGGGCCGCATCGGGCTTGGCTTCAGCCACGACCCTGGTCCGTGCCGTCTCGGTCACGGCACTGGTCGCAGCAAGCGTCAGCCTTTGCGCGACATGAGCCGTATCCGCATCGGAGGGGGCGACGGCTTCATCGATAGTCGCGGCCGCCGCGATGATCTCAGCCGGGGCCCTGAGGGGCGGCGGCGCGGCAAGCTGCGATAGGGGCGCAGCCATCGCCTTTGCATCGATAAGGTTGCGCACCAGCCTGTCGAGGTCGGTTCCGCGCGCGTCCGATGTCGTGGTCAGGTTCCGCAGCAGATCCGGCTGCGCCTCGGCTGCGTTGAGCACCTTGCCGAGCGCCTCGAGCTTATGCGCAAGTTCTGGCGCTTCGGCTTGGAGCGTCCTGCCAACATCGGCGAGCTTGGTCGCGAGCGCGGCAATGGCTGGCAATGGCGGCGCAGATGGCGTCGAAGCGATGACGAGAGGGATGCTCGGGGCAGGACCTTCCTTGGGCGGCGGGCCATCGGACGGAACGCCGAGCAGATTGGCCAGCGTCGCGGCGAGCCCGCCGAACGCGTCCGATGCCGGTGGCGCAACGATGGCGCCCGGTGCCACGGTAACAGTGGCGCCGTGTGCGTCCTCGGGCCGGGATGGAGCCAGAGCCGCAAGCGCGAACGGATCGTCGTTTGGGGCCGCCGGCGTCATGAACGGCTGCAGCGGGATGCCAAGCTGATTCACAACGGCCTGGGCCGCATCATTGGCCCGCTTGATGAGATCAGGATCGACAGGTTGGCCGGAGCCCAGCGCCTCGGCCAGGGCCGAGAGCGCCTCGTTCAGCTGCGCCAGGAGTTCGGCGCCCTGCACCGGAGCGGCTGCTGGTTCGGTATTGGCCGGCGCGGGCGGAGCGCCGGGAACTTGCGGCACCACCGGTTCGACGGGGGCGGTTGGGCCGGAAGGTGCTTCGATATCGCTCCCGAATTCGGCAATCACCGGCACCGGCGGCGGCGCGCTGCTGCCCAGCAACTGGTCGCCCAGCGCCGCAAGGAAACCGAGCGGACTGTCCTCAGCCGGCACAGCATCGGTCGCCGGAGCGGAGACGCTCGCGGGACTTGCCGGGACATAGCTGACAGTCAGGTGCGACAGGACAGACCTCGGACGACACAATAATCCATGGCTTGCGATGCAAGCGCCTTGCCAGTCTGGATCGGCCCGCAAATCAAGGACTTGGGCTCCGAGTTCGGATCGAGTGATCGGCAGGAAAGGGAGAAAGCGGCATTTTTTGCCGGGTGCGAGGCGAGCCTGATCGTCCATCGGCAAGGTGCCTCCGGGTTTGGGGTGGTCATTGCCGCTTGCTGAGAAGCGGCATGGCGAGGCTCCGAACCCCGGAGCGGGTCGACCGCATGGATAGTGAGGCCGGAGCCTCGCCACGCGACCGGGGGCTAAAGACCAGTTCGGCGATGGCGGCCACTCTAACTGCCGGCGGGGAC
>JBEBGE010000078.1:0-12197 GCA_040081595.1 Devosia sp. | reverse complement strand
CCGCTCGGGTTCCTCGCAACGGGACCGGCTCCTGCAGTTACGGAGCCGCTTCCAAGCTGGTGCCGACATCCCCATCGCGAGAGAGCGCGAAGCGTCTCGCTTCGCCACTACCCTTCCGGAGGCGCTTCGCGCTCTCCGTTCGCGGCCTTCTGGCCGCGACAAGATCAAACCCGGGCGCCGTGGGCGGCCCGGCGTCTCCGCTCGTCCCAAGGAACCAATGGCCGCATCGCGATACCGCAAAAAACAAGGCCCGCTCGAAAGCAGGTCTCGAACGATCAGACGGACGCGCCGTGTGAACCTATTCCGCCGCGACCTTCTTGGGAGTCACCGCTTCGGTATAGGCGTTGATTAGCGTCTCGCAGGCCTTGCCCGGCGTGAACTTGTATTCACCCACCAACTGCACCGGTGTCACTTCCGCTGCGGTGCCCGTGAGGAAGCACTCGTCGTAGGTCTTGAGCTCTTCCGGCATGATGTGCCGCTCGATGACCTTGAAGCCCTTCTCCTTGGCCAGCGCGATCACCGTCTGCCGCGTGAAGCCATTGAGGAAGCAATCGGGGTCCGGCGTATGGATCTCGTCGCCCTTGATGAAGAACACGTTGGCGCCCGTCGCTTCGGCGACATAGCCGCGATAGTCGAGCATCAATGCGTCGGCGTAGCCATTGGCCATGGCCGCGTCCTTGGACAACGTGCAGATCATGTAGAGCCCGGCGGCTTTCGCCTTGCAGGGAATGGTCTCGGGACTCGGGCGCTTCCATTTGCTCCATTCGAGCCGGATGCCTTTGAGCTTTTCCTCGACCGAGAAATAGGACGGCCACACCCAGCTCGCGATCGCCAAGTGCACCTTGTTGTTGCGGCCGGGAACCGACAGCTCTTCCGAGCCGCGCCATGCGACCGGCCGCACATAGGCGTCGGTCAGGTTGTTCTTTTCGAGCACGAGGCGTTTAGCGGCCTCGATCTCTTCGGCGCTGTAGGGAATGGTGAAGTCGAGCGTCTTGCCCGAATTGATCAGCCGGTCCGTATGATCTCGCGAGCGGAAGATCTCGCCGCCATAGGCGCGCTCGCCTTCGAACACGCAACTGGCGTAGTGCAGCCCATGCGTCAGGACGTGGATCTTCGCGTCCTTCCAGGGTTTCAATTCGCCATCGAACCAGATCCAGCCATCGCGCTGGTCCATTGGAAGTGCCATCTGTCCTCTCCTTGCGATTCCTGCAAACGTCGCAGGCTCCGCTCTTCCCTTCGCCGATCTTGCCCGAGCACCCCGGCCTTGGCAAACCGGAGGGGCTTTGGGATAAGTCGCGACTATCGCTTTGCTGGAGAGACAATGGCACCCGCGAAAATAAATGTCAATAGTACTGACATAAATGCGGGAGAATCCGCGGCCGATGCGATGCCGCTCGATGTCATGGGTCTGTTTTTCTTCGCCTATCGCGACTTCGTCGGCGATGCCGATGCCATGCTCGAGCGCCAGGGTTTTGGCCGCGCCCATCACCGGGTTCTCTATTTCGTGAATTTGAAGCCCGGCATGCCCGTCGCCGACATTCTCGATATTCTGAAGATCACCAAGCAGAGCCTTGCCCGCGTCCTCCGCCAGCTCATCGACAATGGCTATATCGAGCAGAAGACCGGCGATGCCGACCGCCGGCAGCGCCTGCTCTTTGCCACCGAGAAGGGCCGCCGCTTTTTCGAGACGCTTTCGGCGACGCAAACCAGCCGCATCGACGCCGCCATCGCCGCCCTCCCCGCCGACGGCAAGCGCACCGTGATGAAGTTCTTTGTCGGCATGGTCGAGCCCGGCGACCGCCCTGTCCTCGACCGGCTGAAGCTGACCGAGGATATCTAAAACTCTGTTCTAGCTGCGGCCCAGTTCTTCCGAGCGGGCTCGCGCGGCCTGCACCGCGCGGTCCATCAGCGCCTCGAGCCCGTCGGGCGCCATGAGCACCGACAGCGCAGCGGCGGTCGTCCCCTTGGGCGACGTCACATTCTCCCGCAGCACCGAGACGGGCGACGTATCCGCCTCCATCAGCGCCGCCGCTCCGATCACCGTCTGGCGGGCCAGATGCATCGCCTGCGCCGGCTCCAGCCCCTGCCGCATTCCGGCAATAGCCAGTGCCTCGACCATGTAGAATACATAAGCCGGCCCAGACCCCGAGACCGCCGTCACCGCATCGAGCTTGGCCTCGCTGTCGAACCAGATCAACTGTCCCGCCGCGCCCAGCAGGTCCCCGGCTACCTCGACATCGGTCGCCGAGATCGAAAGCCCGACCGCGCCGGTGATGCCCTTGCCGACCTGCGCCGGCGTATTGGGCATGGCGCGGATCACCCGCTGCGTGCCCAGCCCCGCCGCAAGTGCCTCGAGCGAGATGCCGGCGGCGATCGAAATCACCAGCGTCTGCCGCCCCACGGCCGGCGCAACCTCTGCCATCACCTGCGTCATGACCTGCGGCTTGACCGCCATCACCATCACATGGGTCAGCACCCCGATCGGAGAATCGAGAATTGAAATGCCCGCGATCTCGGCAAAGGTCTGGGTAGCTTCGCTGGGCTGCGGATCGACCAGCACCAGCCGGTCGGCCGGCAACCCACCCGCGATCCAGCCGCGCGCCAGCGCGAGGCCCATTTTGCCGGCCCCGATCAGGACGACCGGGCCGATGTCGCTCAAGCCGCGATCAGCCAAAGTAGTGGCCGGTTTGGCGGTTCGACCGCGCGCACATCAAAGACCGGCTCACGCTTCGCCCACGGTCTCAAACATCACGCTCGACAGCGCCTCGCCGGCAGGCTTGCCCGCCCACACGACGAACTGGAACGCCTGGTAGTAAAGATCGCAACTCTCGGTCGCCGAACGCAGCAGCGCCTCGCATTGCTGCGGGGTCACATCCGCGCCACCGGTCAACAGGTGCGAGTTGCGAAACAGAATCACGCCTTCATGATTCCAGATATCGAAATGCCCGATCCACAATTGCTCGTTGATCAACGAGATCAGCTGTTTGACCTCGACACGGCGCGCATCCGGCACCTTGAGGTCGAAGGCCGAGGCAATATGGAGCGACTCAAGGTCCTCCATCCAGTTGAACGAGACGTGATAGTCGCTCCAGCCACCCCGGACCGAGATCGAAATCTCGTCCGTATCCTGGCGTTCGAAGCTCCAGTCGTTGATGGCGGCGATCTGCTCGATGATGTCGACCGGGTGGGCCGCACGATCGGGCTCGAATTCAAGAAGGGCCATAGGTTTCCGCCTTGGAAAGCGTGTGAAGATTGTGGCCGCTAGGCCGATTTACGCTTTACGCAAAGGTACTTGCCGCACGCGGAAAGCCGGAGGCGGTGCCTTGGATTGACCCTAGGCCAAGGTGCTGATTCCGCCGATAGCGGGGAAGCGCCCTTGCGGCTTTCTTCTGTGGATGATCGAGCCGTGATTGTTAAGAACCCCTTAATTTCGGCGTCCGGGCGACAGGACCTTGGGGAAACTCCGCTGACGGACGTACCCCAGCGAGAGTCCGGTAAAGACTGGAGTTGAGGTTGGCCGCCGCCCTGCCGCGCTGCGACTTGCCCACTATGAAATTGCTGTCACATTTTGAGACAGCGCTAAAACAGCCCGTCCGCTGACACCCATCCGCCGATCAGCGCATCGCGCCATTGCGGAAAGCCATTGGCCTCGGCCAGCCGCGCGGCGGCGAAGTGGTCGTAGGGAATTGCCTTGAAGGTCGCGGCCCAGCGCCCGTTCCGCCGCTCGATCAGCGCGTAGCGCGCATCGGGGGAGCCTTGATTGAACTGCAGCCCCACCGCCCCCGGATTGACGATCAGCCGCCCATCCCGGAGCCGCACTGCGCGTGGCACATGGGTATGGCCGCAGAGCAGCACCGGAAAGTTGAAGCCCTCGGCCTTGGCGGCGACCTCTGCCTCGTCCGGCGTCCGTGAACGCCGCCCCTCCCACCAACCGTCAAGCCAGGGCTCTTCGTCCGAGTCGGGCGTGCCGTGGCAAAGGAACAGATCGTCGAGCAACGCCATCGTGGCCGGCAATTGGCTGATCCAGCCGCGATGCCGGTCTTCCATTTGCTCAAGGGCGAAACGGTCGATCGGGCCGAGCCGCGATTTGGGATTGTCGACAAGGAAGCGCTCGTGGTTGCCCCGCACTGTCGGCATGTCGAGATCCATCAGAATATCGACGGTCCAGTTGGGCTCGAGCGGCCCTGCAACCAGATCGCCGAGACACAGCGTCAGATCGACCGCCTCTCGGGCAATATCCTCCAGCACCGCCTCGAGCGCGATGCGGTTGGCGTGGATGTCGGAAATGACGGCGATCTTCACGGCTTAGGCGCGGCGTCCGGCTTGCCCTTGAGCGCCGCGACCTCGGCCTTGAGCGCCCTGAGTTCAGTGCTCTGGGTCTGGACCAGTTCGCGCAGCGCGTCATAGTCCTCGCGCTTGACCAGGTTCATATCCATGACGAACCGCTCGGCCTGCGCCTTGACCATGGTTTCGATTTCGCGGCGCACCCCGTCCGCCACCCCCGCCGCGCTGTTCATCAGGCGACCGACATCGTCGAGAATCCGGCTGGACTGGGCCATTTGAGTGCTCCGGCTACATCAGGTTGAGCCCCTATTTAGGAGCATCGCACCGGCTTGACCAGAGCCGTGCCCGGCTTACAAGGTCGCACACTCGAGGACCATCGATTGCCCTTCCCGCCGATTGACCCCATTGCCCTCCAGATCGGGCCCCTCGCCATTCGCTGGTACGCTCTGGCCTATCTGGCAGGCGTCTTCCTCGGCGCCTGGTACGCGACGATTCTGCTGAGGCGCCCGCTACTCTGGGCCAACGGCAAGCCGCCCTTCCCCGCCCCCGCGATCTGGGACTTCGCCTTCTGGGCCGTCATCGGCATCGTCCTGGGTGGCCGCATCGGCTACGTCCTCTTTTACAATCTGGGCTTCTATCTCGCGAACCCGAGCCAGATCTTGGCCGTTTGGGACGGTGGCATGAGCTTTCACGGCGGGCTCGTCGGCATCATTCTCGCCATGGCCCTCTTCACCCGCTCCAAGGGCGGCAGCATCTTGTCGAGCCTTGACCTCCTGGGCGCCATCTCTACCATTGGCCTCTTGCTCGGCCGTTTGGCCAACTTCATCAATGCCGAACTCTACGGCGCGCCGTCATCGTTGCCCTGGGCTGTGATCTTCCCGACCGATCCCGAGGGCGTGCTGCGTCACCCAAGCCAGCTTTATGAGGCTCTGCTCGAAGGCGTCCTTCTCTTCATCGTTGTCCGCATCGCCACCAACCACTTCGGCGCCTTGAGGCGTCCCGGCCTCGCGGCGGGCATCTTCGGCATCGGCTATGCGCTGGCTCGCACTTTCGTCGAATTCTTCCGGCTGCCCGATATTCAGCTCGGTTACCTGCTCGGCACCGGCTGGCTCACCATGGGCATGGTCCTGAACCTCCCTCTGCTCGCGACCGGCATCGTACTCATCGCCAACGCCATGGTTCGCCCCCGTGGCTGAACTGTCCTTGGCCACGCAGATCGACACACAGATCCGGACCACCGGCCCGATCTCGCTCGCAACCTATATGATGCTCTGCCTCGGCCATCCGCGTCACGGCTATTATGCCAAGGGTCGCCCGATCGGTGCTGGGGGCGACTTCATCACGGCACCCGAGATCAGCCAGATCTTCGGCGAACTTATCGGCTTCTTCGTCGTCAATCTCTGGCAGCAGATGGGCGAGCCGAAAAGCTTCACCCTGCTCGAACTCGGACCCGGCCGCGGCACACTGATGGCCGACGCGCTCCGCGCGGCTTCCAAAGCGGATGGCTTCCTCGACGCCGCGCATCTGCAATTGTTTGAATCCAATACCGACCTCAGGGCCGAACAGGCCAAGCGCCTCGCGCAATACAATCCCTATTGGTCCGATGAGATTGACGCGGTTGGTGAAGATCCGATCTTTGTCATCGCCAACGAGTTCTTCGACGCCCTCCCCATCCGGCAGTTCGTCCGCACTGATGATGGCTGGCACGAGCGCCTCGTTGGCCTCCATGAAGGCGACCGGGCCTTCGGCCTCTCGCCTGTCGTCATCGCGGAATCGGCGGCGCCGGCCGAAGTGCGCGGCGCCTATTCGGGCGAGATTCTCGAACTGCCCGCCGGCGCCGCCGAGGCCATGCAGCGCATCGCCCGCAAGGTGGCGCTGCAGGGCGGTGCGATCCTCGCCATCGACTATGGTTATGACCGCACCCAGACGGGCGAGACCGTCCAAGCCGTCAAGGACCATGCCTTCACCGATCTGCTTGCGGACCCCGGCGACACCGACATCTCGGCCCACGTCAATTTCGGTCTCCTCGCCGATGCTGCCAAAGCCGCCGGCCTCGCCGTAGCCCCGCTCGCCAAACAGGGCGAGTTTCTGCTGCGGCTCGGACTTGGCGAGAGGGCCAAGGCTTTGGCCAAGGCCAATCCGCACGAGGCCGGCAATATCGCCCGCGCCGTCGAACGCCTCAGCGCGCCGTCGCAGATGGGCACATTATTCAAGGTGCTCTGCGCGCACTCTCCCGGTCTCAAACCCGCGGGGTTTAGATGAGCGCGCCCTTCACCACCAGCAAGGTGCTCGCCGACCTGCCGGTCCACCATGGCTTCTTCGGCCGCCAGGGTGGCCGGTCCATGGGCGAGTTGGCGTCGAACAACATGTCCATTGCCCAGGGCGATAATCCGGACCTCGTTGTTTCCAACCGCTCCAGCGCCGCCTACGCCATGGGAGGTCATGGCATTGGCGATTTGGTCGTCTTCCGCCAGGTTCACTCGACCAAGGTCGTGACCCTCACCGACCGGCCTCAGCCCGGCGTTGCCATCGAAGCCGACGCCATGGTCACCAATCGCCGTGATCTCCTGCTCGGCATCCTGACCGCCGATTGTGCCCCGGTCCTGCTCTGCGACCCGGAGGCGTGCATCGTCGGCGCCGCCCATGCCGGCTGGAAGGGTGCGGCGGGCGGCATCGTCGCGCGGACGGTTGCGGCCATGATGGCGCTCGGGGCCGATCCGGCCAGGATCCGCGCAGCGATCGGTCCGACCATCTCCCTGGCCAACTACGAGGTCGGGCCGGAAACCGCCGCCGCCATTGCCGTCCTCGACGAGGCGGCCTCGGCCCATATTTCGGTTCCGGAGCCCGGCGGCCGCGAGCATTTCGATATCCCAGGGTTCCTGCAGTCCCAATTGCTGGCGGTCGGTGCCGGCACGGTCTCCAATCTCGGACTTTGCACCTACGCCCACCCGGGCGCTTACTATTCGCACCGCTATGCCACCCATCACGGCACCAATACGGGCCGGCAGATCGCCATCATCGGGCTGGTTTGAGCCGGTCTCACGTCATTTACATTTGCGTCATATGGCGCATTGCGCCCGCCGTGCCGGCGCTATACACAGCCGCCAATTCATGAGGGATGCGCCATGAAGCTGGTCACCGGCAACTCGAACCGAGCCCTGGCCGTCGCCGTCTCGGACTATCTCGAGCTCCCCCTCACCGATTGCACGGTCAAGCGTTTCGCCGACAAGGAAGTCTATGTCGAGGTGCACGAGAATGTGCGCGGCGAGGATGTGTTCATCCTCCAGTCGACCTCCTTCCCGACCAATGACAACCTGATGGAGCTCTTGATCCTGACCGACGCGCTGCGCCGCTCCTCGGCCCGTCGCATCACCGCGGTTCTCCCCTATTTCGGCTATGCGCGGCAGGATCGGAAATCGGCCTCCCGCACCCCCATTTCGGCCAAGCTGGTGGCCAACCTGATCACCGAGGCCGGGGTCAATCGCGTCGTCACCCTCGACCTCCACGCCGCCCAGATCCAGGGCTTCTTCGATATCCCGACCGACAATCTCTATTCGGCGCCGGTCATGACGCGGGACATACAGACCCACTACGACGCCAACAATCTGATGATCGTCTCGCCAGATGTGGGTGGCGTCGCCCGCGCCCGCAACATTGCCCAGCGCATCAATGCCGACCTCGCCATCGTCGACAAGCGCCGCCCCCGGGCCGGAGTCTCGGAGGTTATGAACATCATCGGCGAGGTCGCCGGCCATGACTGCATCCTGATCGACGACATCGTCGATTCCGGCGGCACCCTGGTCAATGCCGCCGAAGCGCTGATGAAAGCCGGCGCCACTTCGGTTTCCGCTTATATCACCCACGGCGTCCTCTCGGACGGCGCCGCCGAGCGCGTCGCCGCCAGCCAGCTCAAGGAACTGGTGATCACCGACTCGATCCAGGAAACCGATAGCGTCCGCGCCGCCAAGAACATCCGCCGCGTCTCGATCGCCCCGCTGATCGGCGAAGCGATTGCCCGCACAGCGGCCGAACAGAGCGTCTCGAGCCTGCTGGATTAGTTTTCGGCCCGGCCTGTCCAAACCGCGCCTGCTCGCGCGACATTGTCCTGAAGGGCCAAGCCGGCCGAAGAAAGGACCCATCATGCGCTATATGCTTCTGCTCTATGCCAACGAACAGGGCGGACTCTCGCTGCCCGCCGACGAGATGGCGATGTGGGTGGAAAAGATGAGCGCCTATCAACAGGCGCTTGAGAAGGCTGGCGCTTTCGTATCGACCTCGGGTCTCGGCATCACCGCTAATGCCCGCACCGTGCATATCGAGAACGGCGAGCTCAAGGTCCATAACGGCCCCTATGCCGAAACCCAGGAGCAGCTCGGAGGCTATTTCCTTATCGAGGCCAAGAGCATGGACGAAGCTCAGGCATGGGCGGCAAAGTGCCCCGCCGCGATCTGGGGTCATATCGAAATCCGCAAGCTCGACACGCGCTGAGACGATCTTGGTCCAAGGAGTCGAAATGGCGCCGCAGCCTCCGTCATTGTAGCGTCCGGAGTGTTCCGGCCTCAACGGAGACCAATCCATGCGTTACATGATGCTCATCCACCACGACGAAGCCGCCCTCGCCAAGGCGCCGCCAAGCCTCTGGTCCGATTATGCCGCCTTCAACGAGGCCCTCGCCAAGGCCGGCGTCGGCACCACAGGCGAGCGGCTGGAGCCGAGCAGCGCTGCGACCACTGTTCGCGTCAGCGCCGGTAAGACCGGCGTGCTCGATGGTCCCTACGCAGACACCAAGGAGCAGTTCGCAGGCTATTTCATGCTCGATGTGCCCGACCTCGATGCGGCCATCGCCTGGGCGGCCCGCTGCCCAAGTTCGCAATATGGCTCGATCGAGATCCGCCCTCTCTACGTCGCCAAGGGCGACTGGAAACAGTGAGCAGCGATGACGAGGCGCGCCGGGCCGCGGAACGGGTCGCCCGCGATTCCTACGGCCGCCTCGTCGCGTTCCTCTCAGCCCGGACCCGCGACGTCGGCGGAGCCGAGGATGCCCTGGCCGAGGCCTTCGCCGCCGCGCTCCGGTTCTGGCCCACCGATGGTGTGCCGGACAATCCGGACGCGTGGCTGTTGACCGTGGCCCGTCGCCGCCAGACCGATGGCTTGCGGCGGCGGCAGACCCGCTCCGCCGGGGAGGCAACTGTGAAGCTTATCGCCGAGGAAATTGAAGAGACGCGCTACGAAGCCGGAACAATTCCCGACCGCCGCCTCGCGTTGATGTTCGCCTGCGCCCATCCGGCGATTGAGGCGGGGATGCGGGCGCCGCTTATTTTGCAGACCATTTTGGGTTTGACAGCCAAGGACATAGCCTCGGCCTTCCTGATCTCGCCCGCCACCATGGGGCAGCGGCTGGTCCGCGCCAAAACCCGCATCCGCGACGCCGGCGTGCCCTTCGCCATTCCCGAAACCGCCGACCTCCCAGAGCGCCTGGGCGCGGTCCTCGACGCCGTCTATGCGGCCTTCTCCAAGGGCTGGACCCATTCCAGGACCCCGGCGACGCCCGAACTTGCAGGCGAAGCCATATAGCTCGGTCGTCTCATTGTCTCGCTCCTGCCTGCAGAGCCCGAGGCCAAGGGCCTGCTGGCGCTTATGCACTATGCAGAGGCGCGCCGCCCGGCCCGCCGCGACGATTCCGGTGCCTATGTGCCGCTTGAGCAGCAGGACACAAGCCTCTGGAATGACTCCGAAATCGAATTCGCGGAAGCCGTGTTGCGCAGTGCCAATGCCCACGGTCCCAGCGGCCGCTACCAGATCGAGGCCGCCATCCAGTCCGCCCATGTCGCGCGCCTGATGCGCGGCATCCCCACATGGCCCGCGATCATCGCTCTCTACGATCACCTGCTGATGCTGACGGCCTCGCCCGTTGTGAGCCTCAACCGGGCGCTCGCCATCGGCGAGCGCGACGGCCCGGAAGCGGCCCTGACCGAAATCGAGACGCTGGGCGGCGACAAGCGGATGCGCGACTACCAGCCCTATTGGGCGGCGCGCGGGCACGTGCTGGTCGAACTCGACCGACGGCAGGAGGCCCGCGAGGCTCTCACCCTCGCGATCGGGCTCTCCCCGGACGAGGCCGTGCGAGCGTATCTGCGCACCCGGATCGCGGGTCTGGCCGACGGCTGAACCCTCAGCTAGGCTTTCAGCAAGGAGGGCCGGACCATGAATCTCAGCCAGATTGGCCAGATTGCCGTGGCGGTCAGCAACACCGACCGCTCCGAGCTATTCTACGAAAAGACCCTCGGGCTCAGAAAGCTCTACCGCTACGGCGACCTCGCCTTCTTCGACTGCGCCGGAACGCGCCTGATGCTGTCGCCACCCGAGGAGGGCAAGGGCCCCCTGGTCGCCCAGGGCGCCCTCTATTTTCGTGTCGCCGACCTGCCGCTGGCGCAAAAGGAGCTCAGGGAGAAGGGCGTCGCCATCGAGAGCGAGGCCCACCTGATCGCCCCCATGCCCGATCATGACCTCTGGATGGCCTTCATCCGCGATCCGGACGGACATCTGATCGGGCTGATGATGGAGGCACCAAAGGGCTATTCCTCGCCCAAATAGGCTGCACTTGCCGGGTTAGGGCCTTTCCTCTATATCCCGCCGCCATGAAGCGCCTGTCACCCCTGGAGGACGGGCGCGCAGCTATTTCCGGTACGCCGGAAGCTGCACCAACCCAAGGATACGTTCCATGGCAACGACTCTTACGGCCAAGGCGCGGAGCGGGGTGGGCAAGGGGGCCGCTCGAGCACTGCGTCGCGAAGGCATGATTCCCGCCGTCATTTATGGCGACAAGAAAGACCCCCTGCCCGTTTCGATCTCCTACAACGAAGCCATGAAGCGCATCTATGCCGGCGGCTTCCTGTCCCACGTCATCACTCTCGACGTGGATGGCAAGGAGCACCGTGTCATTCCGCGCGACTATGCGCTCGATCCGGTGAGCGACAAGGCGATGCACGTGGACTTCCTCCGCGTCGGCGCCAACACAAAGCTCAACGTGCAGGTGGCGGTCCACTTCATCAATCAAGAGGAAAGCCCCGGCATCAAGCGCGGCGGCGTGCTCAACATCGTGCATCACACGATCGAGCTCACCACTCCCGCGGACTCGATTCCCGAGGCGATCGTGGTCGATCTCACCGGCAAGGATATCGGCGACTCGATCCACATTTCCTCGATCACCCTCCCCAAGGGGACCAAGGTCCGCACGCACGAAGCCGACCTCACCATCGCGACCGTTGCCGCTCCGTCGGCCATGCGGTCCGAAGAGGCGGCTCCCGCCGCCGATGCGGCTGCCGCAGCGGCTCCCGCCGCGGGCGCCGCAGCGGCTCCGGCCGCGGGTGCTCCGGCCGCCGGCGCCGCCAAGGCTTCGGCCAAGGACGCCAAGAAGTAAGATTGGCATCGGGGCGGCCTTCACGGCCGCCCTGCTACCGCTTTCAGGAGTCGGGCGATGCACCTGATCGTGGGCCTCGGCAATCCGGGCGAAAAGCACCGCAACCAGCGCCACAACATCGGCTTCATGGGCCTCGACGCGATTGCCTCGCGCCATGGCATCACCCAGTTCCGCGAGAAGTTCTCCGGCCTCATCGCCGAAGGCACCATCGCCGGCGAGAAGGTGCTGCTGCTCAAGCCGCAGACCTTCATGAACCGCTCGGGCGACAGCATCGAAGCGGCGATGAATTTCTATAAGCTCACGCCTGCCGACGTGACAGTTATCTATGACGAGCTCGACCTCGTCCCCGGCAAGGCACGCGTCAAGATCGGCGGCGGCAATGGCGGCCATAATGGCCTGCGTTCGATCGACCCCAAGATCGGCACCGGCTATCGCCGCATCCGGCTCGGCATCGGCCATCCCGGTCACAAGGACCGGGTCATCGGCCATGTAC
>JBEBGE010000001.1:0-147076 GCA_040081595.1 Devosia sp. | reverse complement strand
CCACACCCGCTACGACCGCTGCGCCCACACATTCATGTCGGCCATCTGCATCGCCGCAACCGTCATCTTCTGGCTCTGATCAATGAGTCCTGAGCCTAGCTTGATTTCCGCCCCGCACCCGTCGGCGCTGACCAAGCTCCCATGCCTATCGAGGCGATTGCGGCGAGCCTGAATTGCCTCAACGTCATGTCGTCGCGAATTTCCTCGAAGGACGCAGACCAGTATTTCGAACTCTATGGAGCATGCGCGAGGCCGGGATCCTCTCCGCCAGACCTCACCAAATACCGTCTATTTGGCCGCGGCCCAGCCGTCGCGCATCAGGCCATAGCCCTTCTCGTACACATCCTCGATCCGATCAAAGATCGGCCGCCAGATCTTGGTGGCGGCGACGAGATCGGGGAGGGGGGAGCCGAAGGCTTCGATGGTGAGCCACCCGTCATAGCCGCCGCGCCTCAGCGCATCGAAGATGGGCTGGAAGCGGATATGGCCGGCGCCCGGTACGCCGCGATTGTTTTCGGTGATGTGGACGTGGTTGATCTGGCCGATAGTCTTGCCGATCAGAGCAGGGACGTCATTCTCTTCGATGTTGGTATGGAAAGTGTCGAACAGATAGCCATAGTTCGGCTCATCGACGCGTTTCACCAGCGCCGCCGCCTGCTCCATCGTGTTGAGGAAATAGCACTCGAAGCGGTTGAGGGGCTCGACGCTGAGTCTGACATTGGCCTTGGCCGCATATTGCGCCGCCGCCTTATGGACATCGGCGCACCACTCGACCTCATCGGCAGTCGGCCCCTTGCCGCTGAAGATACCGAGCGGCTGGTGGAAGGGCCCGGCAAAGGTGTCCGCGCCCAGCGCGGCCGTGCAATCGGAGAGCCATTTGAGGCCGTCGAGGGCTTTTCGCCGCTCCTCGGCATCGGGCGATATGGCGCTACCGGCCGGAATGACCGCGATCGCCGTCGAAGCGAGGCCCATGTCGCTAAGGCGGCGGCCGATCGCGGCGTATTCTTCGACCTTGCCGGCAAAGACCGGCACTTCAACGCCGTCAAAACCGGTCGCCTTGAGCTTTTCGATGATCGGCCAGTGTTCGTCGGTGACGAAGGTGGTCCAAAGCAGCAAGTCGAAGCCGAGACGCATGTGTCGTATCCCGAATAGAGGCCGGCTAGAGGTTCACCCAGCTTCCGGATTTGCCCGACGCGATGATGGCGTCGCAGATGCGGTTGGTCTCAAGCGCGTCGCGGAAAGTCGGCGCGGCCGGCTTGCCGGTTTTGAGCCCGTCGAGGAAATCGGCGACCTGGTGGGTGAAGCTGTGCTCGTAGCCGATGATCAGGCCCGGTACCCACCATTTGCCCAGATACGGATGGTCGCCGTCGGTGACGAGGATATCGGTCCAGCCGCGCTGCGCGCCTTCGACCCCGTGGTCGAAATACTGAACGCGATTGAGATCGTGGAGGTCCCAGGCCAGCGAACCCTTGGCACCGTTGATTTCGAGCGTATAACCGGCCTTGTGGCCGCGCGCGTAGCGGGTCGACTCGAACGTGCCGAGCGAACCATTGCCGAAGCGGGTGAGGACGGCCGCGGCATCATCGATGCCGACCTTTTGCACCTTGCCGGTCTCGGCGTGCTTGCGTTCTTTGATGAAGGTCTCGGTCATCGCGGTCAGCGAAGAGATGCCGCCATTGATCCAGATTGCGGTATCGAGGCAATGGGCGAGAAGGTCGCCGGTGACGCCCGAGCCGGCCGCGTCGACATCGAGCCGCCACGTGCCCGTGCCGCCTTGCGGCACATCGGGGCTGATGGTCCAGTCCTGGAGGAACTTGGCGCGATAGTGGAAGACCTGGCCGAGCTTGCCGGCTTCAACCATGTTCTTGATCAGCGTCACCGCCGGCACACGCCGGTAATTGTACCAGACCATGTTGGGGACGCCCGCCTTCTCGACGGCATCGACCATGGGCTTGCCTTCGGCCTCGGTGCGGGCCAAGGGCTTCTCACAGAGTACCATCTTGCCCGCCTTGGCGGCAGCGATGGCAATCTCGGCGTGGAGATCGTTGGGCACGCAGATGTCGATCGCGTCGATATCCTTGCGGGCGATCAGCGCCTGCCAGTCGGACTCGACGCTTTCATAGCCCCACATCTCGGCGAAATGCCGCACCTTGCTGACATTGCGCGCAGCCACTGCCTTGAGCACGGGTTTGTAGCCGGTCTCGAAGAAGTGGCTGACATTGGCCCATGCATTGGAATGGGCCCGCGCCATGAAGCCATAGCCGACCATGCCGACATTGAGTTGTTTGGTCATTGCGTCCCCCTATTCAACCCAGCCGTGAGCGGCCCGGACTTTGACCATGGCGCCCAGTATCTTGTTCCAGGTCTCCTGCCGCTCCATCACCTCGTTGGGGAACATGCAGCCGTCCCAACAGATGTGGCGCATCTTCTTGGTTAGTTCGCCCTTCTCGTTACGCAGCCAATAGCCGGCATGCTTGGTGACATCCAGACGGCCGTTGGGGTCGTCGATCTGGCAGTGCCGCCCGGTCTTTTCGTGCGTGCCCGAGCCGAAGGTCGTGCCATCGTTCTGCGCGACGTGGAAATCATAGGTCCAGGGGCGCAGCGCATCCGCCACCTTGTGATAGGCGGCATCGAGAGCGGCCTTGTCCGACCAGTCGAAATCGGCGGGCAGGATGCGGTCCTTCTCGGCGTTCGCGCCTAGCACGAACAGCATCGAATGGGCCATGTCGGCCTGATAGCCGACGACGCCCGGCAGGTTGACCATTTCGAGCAGCTTGACGTTTTCGCGCCACGAATGCATGCCGCCCCAGCAAATCTCGCCTTCGGCCACAATGAACTCGCCGTAGTTCTGAGCGATCTTTCCAGCCTGGCGGAAAGTCTCCGCGATCTTTTTCGTATTGCCCGCCGGGTCGGCGTCCCACGCCTCGACACCCGTTGAAGAGTCGACGCGCACGCCGCCGGTCGGGCGGATTCCGAGATCGCGCATCCACTTGCCGATCTGGCAGGCCTTCTCGACCTGGGTGAGAAATTTCTTGACGTCGTCGGTATCGCCCATGGCGGAGCCGCCGCCGGCGCCGCCCCAGATCGGCGCGACGAACGAGCCGACTGTCAAGCCAAAGTTGCCAATATGGTCGGCGACACGCTTGACGTCGTCCTTGCTGGAATCGATCGAGATATGGGGGTCGGCGAGCCAGAGATCGACACCATCGAACTTTTGACCTTCGTAACGCGCATTGGCGGTGAGCTTGAGCAGCGTATCAAGCGGGATGATCGGCTCGGCGCCGGGCGCGCCCTTACCGACGACGCCGGGCCAGGTGGCGTTGTGGAGTCTGGGATAGTTGTTGTCAGCCATGATGCTCTCCAAGTCTCGATTGTCTTGCCGACTTATGCGGCCCTGTTCGCAAGGTTTATCCCGGTCGCCGCCTCGAAGATCATTGCCTTTTCGGCCTTCCAGCCGAAGCGGATGGTTTCTTCGACGGCGACATTGACCTTGGCCGGCACCGCGGCGCGGACCAGATGCGTGCCGGCGCGCAGAGTCAGGATCTTTTCGATGCCGTGGTTCTCGATGTTGTGGACTTTGGCTTCGACGGGGGCGCCCCCCGCGACTTCCACATCCTCCGGACGGATACCGAAGATATAGGCGTTGCCTTCGCCGCCGCGGCCATTGAGGGGCAGCTCGAAGCTCTGTGGCGTCACCACAGCGCGCCCGCCGGCGACTGCACCCGGCAGCAGGTTGATGGCAGGCGAACCGACGAAGCTTGCAACGAACGTGTTCACCGGGTTGTTGTAGATCTCGTGTGGTTTGCCGATCTGGATGATCTTGCCGTGGTTGAGCACACCCATGCGGTCGCCCATGGTCATGGCTTCAACCTGGTCATGGGTCACGAAGATGAAGGTCGCTTTGAGCCGCATCTGCAGGTCCTTGAGCTCGCCGCGCATCGCCTCGCGCAACTTGGCGTCAAGGGCCGAGAGCGGCTCGTCCATGAGGAACACGCGCGGCTCGCGCACGATCGCGCGACCGATTGAAACACGCTGCATCTCGCCGCCGGACAGCCTGTCGGTCTTGCGGTTGAGGAGATGCTCGATCCTGAGCGTCTTGGCGGCGTAGGCAATGCGATCGTCGATATCGGATTGCGACATCCGCCGGGCCCGGGAGCGAAGAGGGAAGCTCAGATTGTCGCGCACCGTCAGGCGCGGATAGAGCGAATATTGCTGCAGGACGAGCGCCACGTCGCGCTCGGCCGGACCCCATTCGTTGACGTCGGTCTCATCGATGTAGATGCGACCCACGGTCGGCTTTTCAAGCCCGGCGATCATGCGCAGCGTCGTGGTCTTGCCGGCACCCGTTGGTCCGAGGAGAACGAAGAACTCGCCATTGGCGATGTCCAGGTCGAGATCCTCGACGGCCGTGAAAGCGCCGAAGGTCTTGCTGACATTTTCGAGTCGTATGCGCGCCATGTTACTCGCCCAGACGGATATCGAGCGAGGCGCCCGACTTGGTGTCGAAGAAATGCGCCTGTGCCGGATCGATCCGGGCAAAGACCGTCTCGCCGGCCTTATCGACATAGCCGGCAGTTGTTCTTGCGCGAAGGACCTGCTCACCAACCTTCAGGTCGACAATGTCGAATCCGCCAAAGGGCTGGATGATGTGGGCCTGGAGCGGTCTGTAGCCGGGCTTCTGGTCCCTGCTCACCAACACGCCCTCAGGCCTCACGCCCAGCGAAAGTTCCTGCGAAGCTTTCTTCTGTTGCAGCATCCCCAAAAGTTCGGAGGGCAGCTCGAACGATTCACTATCGACGGCTATCTGCGCCTTGCCGCTGGTCTCGGTGACCCGCGTCGGCGAGATGTTCATGACCGGCGAGCCGATGAACTGGGCGACGAACAGATTGGCCGGATGCAGATACACCTCGGACGGCGTGCCCACCTGTTGCAGCGCACCATCGTGCATCACAACGATCCGGTCGGCGAGCGACATGGCTTCCACCTGATCGTGGGTGACGTAGATTGAAGTCGAGCCATTCTCAAGGTGCAGCCGCTTGAGCTCGACGCGCATCCCCTCGCGAAGCTTGGCATCGAGCGAACCGATCGGTTCATCCAATAGGATCGCCTTGGGGCGCCGAACGAGGGATCGCCCGATCGCCACGCGCTGCATGTCGCCGCCGGAAAGCTGCGACGGGCGGCGCTTGAGAAGATTTGCGATACCCAGCGAAACTGCGACCGAGCGCACCATCCGATCCACTTCGTCACGCGACTGACGCACGGCCCGCAGCGGGAACGCCATGTTCTCGTAAACGGTCAGGTGCGGGTAGAGCGCGTAGTTCTGGAAGACGAAGGCGACATCGCGCTCGGAGGCGTGCACATCCTGAACCGGCTTTCCATCGATCATTATGTCGCCGCTGTCGATGTCTTCGAGTCCGGCGATGGCGCGCAACGTCGTGGTCTTGCCGCAGCCCGAAGGGCCCAGGAACACCACGAATTCCTTGTCCTTGACCGTCAGGTTGACGTTGCGGATGACGTGTAGGGCGCCGAAGTGCTTGTCGACATTCCGCAGCTCGATCTCAGCCATGTCCGTGGCCCTCCCGCGTCGTCTCGTCCTCGTCGATGCTTTGCACCGGCGGGGGGATGTGGACCGAGACGTTGAAGGCGATGAGCCCGATCAACATGACCAGCACGCTCCAAGTATGCAGGAACGCAATCCAGGGCTGGCAGAGAAAGATGATGCCGGCCACCATGAAGGTGATCGAGCCGGGCCCCAGAAACTTCTGGTTGAAGACGCGGACATTCATTTGCGGATAGCGCCAAAGCTCATGCCGCGCAGCAGGTGATTGCGAAGCAGGAAGGTGAAGATTGCAACCGGCAGCAGGAACAGTACCGTGCCGGCGGCGATGACGGTCCAGTCCTGAAGACCGGTGCCGATTTGGCTGGGGATGAAGGGTGGCGCGGTCTGCGCGCGGCGATTGGAGAGGATCAGTGCAAACGCGTACTCGTTCCAGGCTGTGATGAAGCAGAACACGGCCGTTGCCGCGATGCCGGTAGCCGCCTCGGGAAGGACAATCTTCCAGAACGCCTGCATGCGGGTGTAGCCGTCGACGAGAGCAGCCTCCTCATACTCCTTCGGAATCTCGTCGATGAAGCCCTTCATCAGCCACACGGAGAACGAGAGGTTGAATGCGGTGTAGAGGATGATGAGACCGATATGGGTGTCGTTGAGTCCAACAGCCCGGTACATCAGGAACATCGGGATGGCGACGACGATCGGCGGCAACATGCGCGTCGAGAGGATGAAGAACAAGAGATCCGCCTCGCCCTTCACTCTGAAGCGGGAGAATCCGTAGGCGGTGATGGTGCCCATCGAAACCGCAAGCAACGTCGAGGTGATGGCGATGATCAGCGAGTTGATGAAGCGGTCGGGGTAGGCCGACAACTGCACCTTGCCATTCCCATCCCGCGCCAGCCTCTCGCCGCCATCGAGCACGAGCTTTTCCCACCACGGAGCGGCATCGTAGATCGCCTGGTCAACCGGCGCGGTCAGTTGCGCGCGCTTGGTGAACAGTTTTACGAACGGGGTGATCTGCGGCTGGAAAACCACAGTGGGTGGCACCGAAGTCGATAGCACCAGCGGCTTGAATGCCGTCGTGGTGATCCAATAGATCGGCGACAGGAAGATCAGCGTAATGACAACGACCGCGGCGATCGCAATGCGGTTGCCCCAGCGTCCGGCGCGCGTTGAAACGACAGCCATCTCAGCGCTCCTTGGCCTTGTTGAGGTACTTGACGTAGATGTTGGTGATGCCCAGCACCATGATCAGGATAATATAGGCGAGGGCGGAAGCGGGCCCCGTCTGCCACTGCGCGAACGCCATCTTGTAAAGGCGTGAAGAAATCAGCTCCGCCTGCGGTTGTCCGGTCATCACGAACGCGATGTCGAAGGTCTTGAAGGCCTCCATGGTGCGGAAGATGACAGCGATCAGAAGGATTGGCGCGACCAGTGGCAGGGTGACGCGGAAAAAGGTGTAGAGCTTGCCCGCGCGGTCGATCGAGGCAGCCTCGTAGAGATGCTTGGGCACGGCCGAAAGGCCCGCCAGCGACAGCAGCATCACGAACGGCGACCACATCCAGATATCGGTGATTGCCACGGCGTAAAGCGCCAGCTTGGCGTCGGTCAGCCAGGCAATCTTGCCCAGCCCCAGCGCGTAATTCAGGATGCCCCAGGACGGATCGTAGATCAGCTTCCAGAACAGGCCCACCACGACCGGCGACAGCATCATGGGCAGGAGGAGGAGCGTCGTAATCAGCCCCTTGCCGGGGATCGGCCTGTTGAGCAGCAGCGCGAGACCGAAGCCGACCACGAACTGACCGGCGACAGAGACGATGACATACCACAATGTGGTGGCGAAGCTGCGCCAGATCACGGGATCGGCGAGGACGTCGGAATAGTTCTTGAAGCCGACGAAATTCACTGGCGCCTTGCTCGAGGCGCGGAAGTCGGTGAACGAAAAGCCGAGGGAATAGAGCAGGGGGAAGACGTTGAAGATGATGAGGAACGCAACCGTCGGGATGACGAACACATTTCGGATGGTGATGTCGCTCCAGCCGCGAGTTGCAGCGCGCGACTTCGGATCGAGCGTCGTCATCATGTTGGTCAAGGCGCGGTCCCCCGTCGAAAGAGTCCCGGGGAGGGAATGCCTTCCCTCCCCGGAATTGGTCGTAGCGTGTTACTCGGCCGGATACCCGGCACCCTTCAGCGTCTCGACCCACGTCGCCGTGAGCTTGTCGAGGGCTTCCTGCGCGGTGCCGTTGCCGTTCACCACATAGTCGTAGAAGCCCTGCTGAGCCTGATCGAGCAGAGCGGCGTATTCCGGCAGAGCCCAGAAGTCGCGGACCTTGAACATGGTCTCGTAGAACGCCTTGTTGTAAGGCGTGGCGTTCTGGAACTCGTCCGACTTCAGGATTGCGGTCGCAGCCGTGTAGCCACCGAGCTCGGCCCAACGCTTCTGGGTCGAGTCCTTGACCAGCCACTCGAGGAACTTCATGGCCTCGTCCTTGTTCTGGCTATAGGAGACCAGCGAGATGCCCTGACCACCCAATGCCGCGAAGTCGTCGCCACGAGGACCGGGCGGGTTGGCGAAGAAGCCAGTGACCTTGGCATTCGGGTTGGTCGCTTCGTTCACCAGCGAGGGGAAGAATGCGAAGTAGTTCATGCCCATAGCCACCTGGCTCTGCGCAATCGCGGTGTTCACTTCAACAAAGAACGAGTTGCCCCAGCCCGGAGGGCCGTAGCTGTAGAGCTTCTTGTATGCTTCGAGGCCCTCGACCGACTCTTTCGAGTTCAAGAGGCCTGAGACCTTGTAGTTGGCGAAGTCGCCCAGCGAGCCACCGTAGCCAAACAGGAAGTTCTCGACGCCCATCGTCAGTGCGTCGCCAGAGCTCTGGGTGTAGATCGCAACGCCGTAGCGGTTCTCGGCGGGACGGTTGAAGAACTCGGCGATGTCGACGAGTTCGTTCAGAGTCTTGGGCACACCAAGGTCGTAGCCGTACTTGGCCTTGAAATTGGCCATCTCGGTCGGATCTTCGAACCAGTCCTTGCGATAGGCCCAGCCGACGGCGTCGCCTTCCAGCGGGACCGACCAATAGTGACCCGAGCTGCCCGGATACTCCGAGTAGTACTTCATGGTCGCAGGGGCCATGGTCTCGGTCAGATTGTGGGCTTTGACGAAGTCGGTCAGCTCCACATAATGGCCGCCGGTCGAAGCAGCACCGAGCCACTGGCTGTCGCCAACGACGAGGTCGTAGGCTGAACCCTGGGCGTTGAATTCGGTGAAAGCCTTGGTCTGGAAATCGGGCCAGGGAACGGTGTCGACCTTAACGGTCACGCCGGTTTCCTTCTGGTAGTCGTTGACCAACTCCTGCAGGTAGTTGGCCGGATCCCATTCGGCCCACAGGATGGTCAGTTCCTGGGCGAGTACGGTGGTACTCGAGGCAAGCAGCAGGCCCAAGCCGGCCAGCACGCTCTTAGTTGCATTGCGCATGTGGTTCCTCCCTTTAGCGCTCTCGTGGCCGGCTCCTCGCCAGCCTCATTTCCCCAAACAGGCTGGGGTATCTCCTTGTTTCCTGGCAAAGCCCCGCGCTTCCTGGCGCTTCAGGCCGTCACCTCCGTTTTCCCGCCCCGACAAGCTAACATGTTAGTTAGCTTTGTCACGGGGTCTTGCCCCCGCTCGGCGAGATTTGTTCTTGCCCGTCTCGGCTTCGGCGATTGCGGCGCGGACCAGCGCGCGGCCGGCCCAGACGGAGACTGTGCTCACCTCGGCGGGCTTTAACCCCCATAGATCCTTGAGGACGATCAGCACCTCGAGCCCGTAGACCAGCGACAGCGCCTTTGCGAGGCGGCCGAACTGCGCCTTGTCCAGCCGCCCCTTGAGCGGAGCGATCGCCTGCTGCAGCAATTGCACACGATGCCCGCGCCGGAAGGGCGGCTCGTCGCCGCTCGTTCCCGCCTGCCGCTCGGCCCATTGCTCCAGCGTCAGTTTCAGCGCCGCCTTGAAGGTCGCTTCGAATTCGAGGATGCGCGGCGCAGAGGTTTCGAGAAGATCGACGACGCGCAGCTCGGCGTCTTCGGAGTCCGACGACCAGGAGAGGATCGGACCAAGTCCCTGATCGACCACCGCCTCGACCAAAGCGGCCTGGCTCGGGAATGACCGATAGGCTGTGGCGCGCGAAACGCCCGCAGCTTCAGCGACGCCCGTGACAGATGGCGTCTCTCCCGCCTGCATCATCCGCGTCGCGGTCGACAGCATCATCCGCCGCGTGCGCTCGCGCGCGCCGGTCCGCTGTATTGCGATCTCTGGTTCCAGCAGATGTGAGACGCCCATACCAAAATGATACGCACATCTCAAAATCCTTTGCAACGCCATGCCGGCTTCGCCTATGAATGTGAAGCGGACAAATGCCGGTCCGGCCGCAAAGGAGCCGGCGCCCGCGGGGAGGCGTGTGCATGGGGCGCATTTTCGTTGTTGGCACGGCCGACACGAAGGGCGAGGAACTTGCCTTTCTTGCCGAGCGCATTCGTGCACACGGCAGCGACCCCGTGATTGTCGATGTCGGCACGCGAGCGCCGACGATCATCCCTGATATCGCTGCAGGCGCTGTCGCGGCCCACGGCAAGACCAATCCGCTCATCGGCAGCGACCGCGGCATAGCCGTCGCCGCCATGGCCGATGCCTTTGCTGCCTTCATGCATGACCAGGCCGGCATCGCCGGCATTGTCGGAATCGGTGGAGGAGGGGGCACCTCGATCGCAACTGCCGGCATGCGCGCCCTGCCCATCGGCATCCCCAAGCTCATGGTCTCGACGCTCGCATCCGGCGACACCTCCGCCTTTGTCGAAGTCTCCGATATCATGATGATGCCGGCCGTCACCGATCTCGCGGGCCTCAACCGCATCAGCCGGGTAGTGCTCACGCACGCCGCGGACGCCATCGCCGCCATGAGCGAGCGTCCGCCGGTGCTGGACAGCGGCAAACCCGCGATTGGGCTCACCATGTTTGGCGTGACGACTCCGGCGGTGACCCAGACCGCCGATCTTCTGCGCAACCAGTTCGAGCCCATCATCTTCCACGCCACCGGCACCGGTGGGCGAACGATGGAGACCCTGGTCGAGAGCGGTCTGCTTTCAGGCGTCATCGACCTGACGACAACCGAGATTGCAGACCTGCTCTTTGGCGGCGTTCTGCCGGCTCGGCCCTCGCGGCTCGACTGCATTGCAGTAACCGGCATCCCTTATGTCGGATCGGTGGGCGCCTGTGACATGGTCAATTTCTGGGCCCGCGCGACGGTCCCGCAGAAATATGAGGGCCGACTCTTCTACCAGCACAATGCCAATGTTACTCTGATGCGCACGACGCCCGAAGAGTGCCATGCCATGGGCGTATGGATCGGCATGAAACTCAATCAATGCGAGGGCCCGGTACGCTTCCTGCTGCCCGAGCGCGGCGTCTCAGCGCTCGATATCGAAGGCGGCGCCTTCTGGGATCCCGAGGCCGACGCGGCGTTGTTCGCGGGCCTTTCCGAAACTGTCAGATGGACCGACCGGCGGCGTCTCCTGCGGCTCCCGCTGCACATCAATGAACCGGCTTTCGCCCAAGCGGCGGCCGGCGCCTTTTTCGAGATCAGGCCCTAAGGAGGCACCCGTGCCAGCAATTCCGCGCGCCGAACTGCTGCGCAAGTTCCACAGCATGGTGGCTGGCGGACGGCCCATTGTCGGCGGCGGCGCGGGCACGGGCCTTTCGGCCAAGTCGGAAGAGGCCGGCGGCATCGACCTCATCATTATCTACAATTCCGGCCGCTATCGCATGGCCGGGCGCGGCTCGGCCGCCGGGCTACTGGCTTATGGCAATGCCAACGAGATCGTCCGCGATATGGCGCGCGAGGTGCTGCCCGTGGTCAAGCACACGCCGGTCCTTGCCGGCGTCAATGGCACCGATCCATTTGTGTTGATGCCACAATTTCTCGCCGAGCTCAAAGCCATGGGCTTTTCCGGCGTCCAGAACTTCCCCACCATCGGGCTCTTCGATGGCGTCATGCGGCAAAGCTTCGAAGAGACCGGCATGGGCTACGGGCTTGAGATCGACATGATCGCAGAGGCGCACGGCCTCGATCTGCTCACCACGCCCTATGTCTTCAATCCCGACGAGGCACGGGCAATGACCCAAGCCGGCGCCGACATCGTTGTAGCCCATATGGGAGTCACCACCGGCGGCGCCATCGGCGCGAAGGGCGCGAAGTCACTGGCGCAATGCGCTGAGGAGATCAATGCCATCGCTGCCGCCGCGCATGCCGCGCGCGCTGACGTCATCGTCCTCTGCCATGGCGGTCCCATCGCCACGCCCGAGGATGCACGCTACATCCTCGCCAGTTGCCCCGGCTGCCACGGCTTCTATGGCGCCAGTTCGATGGAGCGCCTGCCGGTCGAGACCGCCATCGCCGCCCAGGTCGACATGTTCAAGTCGCTGCCGCTGCGCACAAAGGGAGAGAAATCATGACCGCGAAGGATCGCTACTTCGTCTATCCCAAGGACGTCGATGCCTTCGGCTTCGATTGGGGTCGGCTGGCGCTGACAGTGGGGCCCGAAGTCAACGGTGCCAAGACATTTTCGGGCGGCATCGTCGATCTGCCGAGTGGCAAGGGTCACACCCGCCACAACCATCCCGGCGCCGAGGAGATCATTCTCGTGATTGCCGGCAGCGGCGAACAGATGGTCGAAGACGAAGCGGGTAATCCAATCACCGTAAAGGTCACGCCCGGCTGCACCATCTTCGTGCCCGAAAGCCGGTTCCATTCGACGCTCAATACCGGCCCGGCGCCGATGCAGCTCTTTGTCGTCTATTCGCCCGCCGGTCCCGAACTGGCGCTGCGCGACCTGCCGGACTTCCGCATCATCCCCAAGGGAACGTAGCCCTACCGACCTTCGCGGATCCAGGCCGGATCACGGAAATTGTCCCAGGTCGCGCCAATCCCGGCATCGACGGGAATGGCCGCGCCCGTGATGCCCGTGGCGATTGGCGAGGTGATATAGGCAATCGCCGAGGCGATGTCGCGCGAGGTGAGCACCCGCCCGAGCGGATGCCGCTCCGCGTAGGAAGCAAGAACTTCGTCGCCGTTGGGAATGGTCGCGAGCCGGCCTTCAAGCAGCGGCGTGAAGGTTACTGAGGGGCAGACCGCGTTGACGGTCACATGATCGCGGGCCAGATCGAGCGCCGCGGCGCGCGCGAGGTTCAACAGCGCGCCCTTCGAGACGCAATAAGAGAACATGCCGTGTTCGGCCTGGAGGCCGTCGAGACTTGAAAGCACGACGATGGCGCCGCTCTTCCGCTTCCGCATCCCCTTGGCCGCCTCGCGCACGACGAGGAACGCCCCGCGCACATTGACACCCATCACCTGTTCGAAATCGGCGACCGGCGTCTCGAACACCGGTCCGCCCTGTCCGAGCACGCCCGCGCAGGCGACCGCGACATCGATCTCGCCCAGTTTCGCACGTGTCTTGGCGAAGGCGTCGACAACTGTCGTCTCGTCACCGGTGTCGCCGGTAAAGGCGAGGGCCTTCCGCCCGATCCGCTCGATCTCGGCGACGGTCTCCTGTGCGGCGCCCTTGGTCCAGTCGAGAACGGCAACGTCCGCTCCGAGATCGGCAAGGGTCAGCGCTGTCTCTCGTCCGATGCCCGAACCTCCGCCGGTGACGAAGGCAACCTTGCCCTTGTGCGATAGGCCCGGAAATTTCTCGCGCCCGCTCATGTGGCGCCCCGTACGGTGATTGTGCCCTTGTAGGTCGGCGCGCCGCCGCCCGAAAAATGCATGCGCCAGAGCCGCCCGGCGTAATTGGGGTCGGCGCTGCTTGCCAGAACGCTCGCATCGGTCATCCAAAGCGTCTCGCCGTCGAAGGCGAGGTTGGTCGGGCAGCCGCCGGTACGCACGAAGCCCTTGGGTGTGCCGTCGCGGGCGAGAACGTGGAAGCCCTCGCCGACCAGATCGGTGACCAGCAGCGAGCCGTCCTTGGCGATGGCCATGCCGTCCAGGATCGGCTGGTTCTTGCCCGGCATGCGGCCGAGGTCCTCGATCTTTCCATCGGGCCGGAGCCGCTGCACATGGCCGGTATAGGACTCGTCCCAGACGATCGAGCCATCGACCTCGACGACGACGCCGTTGGGAAAAGTCGGCTTGTCGAATTTCACCTTGATCGACGCCTTGCCGTCAGGCGCAATGGCGTGGATGTAACTCGGGTCGGGATTGGCCGGGTTGTAGGTGCCCGGGTCGGTGAACACGAGCGTGCCGTCCGGCCCGAAGACGAGGTCGTTGGGACCGTTCAGTTTGACGCCTTCGACCTCGCTGCAGATGATCTCGGCTTTCCCACCGGGCCTGACCTTCTGGATCGAGGGCAGCACCATTTCCGCCGCGCGCCACGGCCCGACCGTTCCGCCGTTCTGGCAGACATAGAGCGCGCCGTCGGAACCTATGACCGACGAATTGGGCGCCCCGGCCGTGTACGCAAGACGCTTGGCGACCTTGTCCTTGCCCACCGCGGTCAGCTGGCTGCGATAGCTCTCGACGAAGGTAACGCTGCCATCGGGCATGATCGTCGGCCCTTCGGGCCAGCCCAGGTTCTCGGCGATGAGTTCCGGCTTGATACTGTCGTAGTTCATTTGACGGCTCCAGCGGTTAGCCCGCGCACGATGTAGCGCTGGACGAAAAGCGAAAAGATGAGGATCGGAATGACCGTAACCACGCCCACCGCGGCGGCGATGTTCCAGTCGATGGGGCGTTGTGCGCTGACCAGCGTCGCCGCGCCAAGCGAGATCGTCTGTAGCCCGCGCGAGTCGATGACATAGAGCGCGACCAGGAACTCGTTCCAGATGAACAGCGCGCCGAACAGCGCTGCGGTCAACAGGCCCGGCCGGATGATCGGCAGCATCACCCGCCACAGGATCCGGAAATGCGTCGCGCCGTCGATCATTGCCGCCTCGTCGATCTCACGCGGGATTTCGTCGAAGAACCCGATCAGGATCCACACCACCAGCGGCAGCGAGAACGCCACATAGGGCAGCACCAGTCCCGCATAGCTATCGGTGAGCCCCACGAACTTCATCATGATGAAGAGCGGGATGGCGACCGCGATCGGCGGCATGAAACGCATGGAAAGAATGGTCGAGGCCAGCGAGTCCGAGCGCTTGAACTTGAGCCGCGAGAACGCGTACGCGGCAGGCGTACCGATCACGATGGCGATTGCCGTCGCCACCGCGACGACGATCAGCGAGTTGACCGTAAAGCTCAGCATGCCCTGGCCGAACAAAACCTCATTGTAGTTCTTGGCGATCTGCGCCCAGTTGAAATTGAGCGTCGGTGGCACCTGCGCCGTGATCTCGATGCGCTTCTTGGTCGAAAGCACCGCCAGGTAGAGAAACGGCGCGACCCCGATCAGGCCCAGCGCGATCAATGTCAGGTAGGCGACAAAGCGGCCCGGTCTCATCAGCGCGCTCCCGGCCGGATCTGGACATATCGCAGCATCACTGTGGTGCCCATCGCGAGAACCAGCAACATCGAATAGGCGACCGCCGCCGCATAGCCGTAGTTCTGGAACTGGAAGCCGTTCTGGAACGCGAAGAAGGCGAGGGTGATTGTGCCGCGCGCCGGTCCGCCGTAGCTCAGCCCATAGATCAGGTCGAACGAGCGGAATGCATCCACTGCGCGGAACACCGCCGCGAAGACGATCGCCGGCATCAGCATGGGCAGCGTGATGCGGCGGAACGTGGTGAAGGGTCCGGCGCCATCGACATTGGCCGCTTCGAACACTTCGAGCGGCAACGCCTGCAACCGTGCGAACACTATGACGAAAACGAACGGCGTCCATTGCCAGGAATCGACGAGGACCAGCGTCACGATCGCCATGTCGACCGAGCCCAGCCAGTCGGGAGGTTCGATCCCGATGAGGCGGATGGCCCAGTCGACCAGCCCCCAATCTGGGTTAAGCAGCGCCCGCCACATCACGCCCACGACAATCGGCGTCATCAGCATCGGCAGCAGCAGGATGCCGCGCACGATCCACGAGCCGCGTAGATGGAGGTTGAAGAACATCGCAAGTGCCACACCCAGAACCACCTGAAGGGCAACGGCCAGAGTGACCATGACTGCGCTGTTCCTCGCCGCATTCCAGAACAGCGGATCGAAGATCAGGGCGCGGTAGTTTTCAAGGCCGACGAAATTGCCAGTGCCGCTCGCGGCGGTCAGATCGGTGAAGCTCAGCCTCAGGCTGTGGATCAGCGGGTAGACCGAAAACGCGATGAGATAGACAACGCAAGGCCCGAGAAACAGCCACAGCGTGAGCTTGGTGTTCTCGGGCTTGCCGAAGGTGAACCGGGCGGGGGCGGATGCGCTCGCGAAGGTCATTAACTGCTCCTCAGCGAAACTGTTCCGCCCCCATTGAGCTTAAGCCAGGTGACCGGCCTTGCGCAGCACGTCCTCCCACTGTGCCTGCACTTTCTGGCAGGCGGTCTTGGCATCCTGCGTTCCGATCAGCGCGGCATTGAACTCGACGTTCATGATGTCGTTGAGCTGGAAGAATTCCGGGATGTGCGAAGTCGGGATGACATCGGCGGTCGATGCGGCCTTGAGCGAGTCCGGCAGGTAAGGGAACTTCGCCACCAGGGCCGGGTCGTTGAAGGTCGAAGTCCGCGACGCATCGATCTGATACTTTTCGACTTCGTAGTTGTTGAACGCCTTGCTGGTGAGCCAGGTGAGGGCAAGCCACGCGGCTTGCTTTTTGGCGGGGTCGGCATTCTTGGGAATGCCCATGCCCCATCCGCCCTGGATGGCGCGCGGTGTCTGGCCCGCCGCTGCCGGAACGGGACCCGTGCCCGTGGTCGCGGCGACCATCGAGTTCTCTTCATTGAAGATCGGGCCGGCGATTGTCGACCAGAAGATCATCTGGGCGATTTTGCCGGTCGAGAACCCGTCGACGTTTTCGGCAAAGCCGTACTTGGTGCCGTTCTTGGGGGCGAAGGGCAGCACATCGATCAGCATCTGCAGGGCGCCTACGCCTTCGGCCGAATCCACATTCGGCTTGAAGTCCTTGGTGCCCGGGCTGCCGCTCATCAGCTTGCCGCCGGTGGTGATGAAGCGGGTGTACCAGTCGACCGTTGCCAGCGAGAAGTCGTTGGCACCGATGAACGAGCAGCCCGCGACATCGGCACTGTTGAGCTTTTCGGCGGCGGCCCTGAACTCGTCCCATGTCGATGCCGGCTTGAGTCCGGCGGCGTCGAACAGGTCCTTGCGGTAGAAATAGATGACCGAACCCGAATGCATTCCGGGGATGCCGTAGATGTCCTTGCCGACACCTACGGTCTTGGTCGCCATGTCGAAATAGCCGACATTAGCCATAGCCGGCGGGAGGAAGTCGCCGACATCCCAGTCGGGCGCCGTCAGGGTTGCGTCGTCGATGTACGAGTTGAGCTGCTCGTAATAGCCGGCGCCCACCTGCTGGGTGGTGAGGAAGCCGAGGAACTCGATCAGTTCGAACGAGGATTGCGGCGCCTGCAGATTCTGCAGGGTCTTTTCGATCAGCGGCCCAAGCGCCGGCGAGGTGACCTCGAGGGTCATGCCGGTCTCGGCTTCGAATTGCGGCATGAGGTCGGCGAGGGCGCGATGGTCGTTTTCGTCGCCCGTCATCAGGATGCTGAGCTTGGTGCCCGCGAACCTTTTCCAGTCGAAATCTGCGCCGAAGGCAGTGCCCATGCGGCCGAGCACGCCTGCGGACACACCGAGGGCGGCCAATGCCTGCAAGACGCGGCGGCGATTGGCAGCAAATTTCTGGTCGGTATCGTCCATCTATCCCCCTCCCTGGTGGATAAGCCAACGATGAGTTCGTCGGTCTTGAGCAAACGCTAGCACCGGCGTCAACACTTAGTCAATCGATTGCGTAAATCCGGGAATATGGTAGTCAATCGTTTGGCTTAGGCGAACCCCGAAAGCAGCGCTTTGCGCGTCCGGCATCGTTTCAGCCGGAGGATCGGGCGCTGCGGAATGGGGCAAGGAGGGGTGGAAATGGACCAGCGTAGCGTGGTGGTAACCGGCAGCGGATCGGGCATTGGCTTTGCCATCGCCAACCGCTTGGCGCGGGACGGCTGGAAGGTCGTGGGGCTCGAGCTTGACCCCAAAGGCGCCGATCGGCTCGAGCAAAGCCTGGGCAAGGGACACAAGGTCGTTCGCGGCGACGCGTCCGATCGCGCCATGCTCAAGGCGGCGCGGGAAGCCGCCGAGTCCCTGGCGCCGCTCGGGGGCTGGGTCAACAATGTCGGCATCGCCGTGATGGGCAATCTGCACGAGCCCAACGTGGACGAGGTCGAGCGGGTGATCCGCGTCAACCTGATGTCGCATTTCTGGGGCGCCTCCGAGGCCATCCAGACATGGGTGCGGCACAAGACCGTCGGCGCCATCGTCAACGTCTCGTCCGTTCATGGCCGCGCCGCCTTCAACATGTGGGCCGCCTATGATGTCGCCAAGGCCGGCATTGATGCGCTCTCGCGCTATATCGCCGTTGAGTACGGGCCGGTCGGGATCCGCGCCAACTCGGTGGCGCCCGGGGCCATCCGCACCCCGCTGGTGCAGCAGGTCATTCGGGAAAGCCCGGATAGTGCGGTGGCCGAGCGCGAAATGTCGATCATCCATCCCATGGAGCGAATCGGCGAACCCGAAGAGGTTGCCGCAACTGTCGCGTGGCTCCTTTCGGATGAATCGTCCTTTGTTTCCGGGGAATCTTTGGCTGTGGATGGTGGATTGACCGCGCGTTGCTATCGGTATGAACCTGACGCACAACTCCTTTTCCATTATCGGAGCGGCAAGGCTTGACGGATGCCGGCGAAAACAAAGGGCCGTCACGCCCGGCGACGCTCAAGGACATAGCGCAGGCTTTGAAGGTCGACGTGTCGACCGTTTCCAAGGTCCTGAGCGGCGGCGGCATCAGCGTTCGGCCTGAAACGCGCCAGGCCATCATCGATGAAGCGCGGCGGCTCAACTACCGGCCGCATGCCTTGGCACGAAACCTTCGCACCCGTCGGTCGGGCGCCTTGGGCATCATGCTCCCCAACTTGATGAACCCCGTCTATGCCGCCATCGTTCGCGGTGCCGTGCAGCGCGCCGAAGAGCTCGGCTACGTCATGCTTGTCGCCGATGTAGACGACGAGGCGACTTCGACCTCGGTCTATCTGCGCCTCGTGAGCGAGCGGCGCGTCGATGCCATGATCATCGCGGTCTCGACCCAGTCACAGGAATTCGTCGAGGCGATCGAGAACAATCCGATCCCGCATCTGTTCGTCAACCGCCGCTCCAAGATCGGCCGCAGCGTCACCGTCGACGACTTTGCCGCAGGCATGTTGGCCGCCAAGACCTTTGCCGAATACGGCCACAGCCGGCTCGCCTTCATCGGGGCCCCCGATGAGCTGGATACTGCGCAGCGGCGGCGTGCCGGCTTCATCAAGGGCGTCAAAGAATCCGAACTTCCCCCATTCATCGATGCCGTCGGGCCCTATTCCCGCAAGGGCGGCTATGACGCGATGATGTCGCTGCTCGATGCCAAGTGGGGTGTCACCGGCGTCTTTGCCTCGAACCTTCTGGTCGGCATCGGTGCGCTCGCGGCCGCGCTCGAGCGCAAGATCAAGGTGCCCGAGCAGATGTCGATCATCACCCTCGACGCCGAGGATGCCATCTACACGTCGCCGCCGCTGACCGCGATCAAGACCTCGCTCGATGAGATGGGCGCGCGCGCTGTCGACGAAGTTGACGCGATGTTCCATGGCCGCGAGTCCAAGGACGTCGTCATCGAAACGCCACCTGCGCTGATCGTCCGCGGCTCCCTCACACGCCCGCCGAAATCCTAACCAGGCTTTGGTCCCGCCACGATCTTACGGTCGTGAAGCACCGCGATCTCGCCGCTGCTGAGTCCGGCCTCGGCAAGAATTTCGTCCGTGTGCTCGCCGAGTTGCGGTGCAGGCCTTGGCGGCAAACGCTCGGCCACCGAGAAGGAGAGGGGAGAGCCGGCAGCAAGGATCGAACCGATGCCGGGCTGCGCGATGCGCGAGAACATTGGATTGACCGGTGACACACGCGGGTCCTCGCTCAGCATTTGCGCAAAGGACCTATAGGGTCCCCAGGACACCGCGGCTGCATCGAGGATTGTTGCAAGCTCGGCAAGCGTCCGCGCCGCAACCCACGGCGCCAATGCCTCGGCGATGGCGTCCCGTGCCGTGTAGCGTCCGCTTTCGGTCAGCAGGTCCATACCGGTCTGCTCCTCAATGGTCCCCACATCGAGGCCGGTGACGAGCGTCAGCGCTTTCCATTGCCGGGTCGTGAGCCCCACCAGCATGATGCGCCGCCCATCGGCGGTGGCGAAGTCGCGGCCGAAGGCGCCATAGAGGTTGTTACCATCGCGTTCGGCGACAGTGCCGAGTTCTGCCTGCGCCAGCCGTCCCAGCGCGGCAGCGGCAGCAAATGCCACATCGCTCAGCGCAAGGTTGACAAGCGTGCCCACGCCAGTTAGCCGCCGATGCCGGTCGGCCGCGAGCACCCCGACGGCCGCCATCTCGCCCATCGCAATGTCCCATGCCGGCAAGACTGCGTTGACCGGCTCTTCATTTCCGCGCGGTCCAGTGACCGACAGAAAACCCGCTGCCGGGTTAACCGTGTAGTCGACCTCGCTGCTGCCGTCGGGATTGCCGGTGAGCTGCACCATAATCACGTCGGGACGTCTGGCTTTGAGCGCCTCATAGGCCAACGCGCCACGCGGTGGCAGATTGGTCAGGAAGATCCCCGCATTCTCCCCCGGCGCTGTGATGATCCGCGCCACCAGCTCCTGGCCCTCGGGCGCCCTGAGGTCGATCTGAATCGAGCGCTTGCCCTTATTGAGCCCGGCCCAGAACAGGCTTTGCCCATCCGGCGCCAACGGCCAGCGTCCGTGGTCGAGCCCGCCGCCAATCGGGTCGTAGCGTATGACGTCGGCCCCCAATTGCGCCAGTGTCATGCCGCCGAGCGGTGCGGCGACGAAAGCCGAGCCCTCGACAATCCTGAGCCCCGACAGAATCCCGCTCATGGAAACAACCCGATCAGCCGCCAGTCGAGAACGTCTGACGCGGCGCCCGCTTCATCGCTCGCGCGTACGCGCACTCTCAGATGCGCAAGCCCGCCCTGCCGCAAAGGCTCGAGCTTTTCGATTTCGACGCTCGCATGCAGCGTATCGTTCTCATGCACCGGCCCGGTATGGTCGCAGCCATGCCAGGCGAGCACCGTTGCCAGCGAAGGCAGGGCGCGCGTCACCTTGGCCAGCGCCAGCCCGATCGTATGGCCGCCATAGACAAGCCGCCGCCCGTCGGCAACGAGCGTGCGGTCATGGTGCACAGCGGCGAGGTTGAGCGTGAGCCGCGCCAGTTCCGGTGCGCTGCTGACGAGATCGCCGCCCGCGACACCATAGGTCGTGCCAGTAAGAAGGTCTCCGAACGCAGGACCGGGCGAGACCCTGGCAAGGGTGGAGAGATCCCAATGCGAGATGGCGCGCGCAAGTGCCTCTGATGGCATCGTTGGCACCGGCGGTTCGATTTCGCCTTGGGGACCGCCGCCAGCTTCGCTCTTTGCCGGCAGCATGGCGCAGCGGTGAAAGTCGAGCACCGTTCGACCCTCATGGTCGCTCGTGACGATGCGCATCACGGCGAGCCCACGCGGTGGTCGTCCGGGCTTTGGAGACACCGGACGGAGACCAACAATCGTCGTCACCGTGCTCAGCGTGTCGCCGATCGACGGCGACCTCAGAAACGCCAGGCCGCGGTAGAAGAGGTTCGCTATCGCCCGCTGCGTCACCAGTGTCGATTGCCCGATGGCCACATCCCAGACCAGCGCCGGGTTGGCGAAAGGTCCGCCCGTCACCTCCCGCGCCAACCGGGAGTCGAGCGCCAGCGCCAGCCGTCCACCGACAATGGAATGATGCACCGCGGCGAGCCCGCTCGTCAGCTCGACCCG
Source organism: Devosia sp. (assembly GCA_040081595.1). Taxonomy (GTDB): domain Bacteria; phylum Pseudomonadota; class Alphaproteobacteria; order Rhizobiales; family Devosiaceae; genus Devosia_A. The sequence goes on along the minus strand of JBEBGE010000001.1, from coordinate 125,530 downwards.
CGGCGCCGTATCGAACCGGTCGCCGATCTTCAGATCGTCGTAATAAGGTCCATCCGTGCCGCCTTCGAGGAGGGGCGTCACAACCAGACCCTCTCGTCCGCGCGGACCAGAATGCGCTCAGCGCCCGCGCGCATCGCCTCGTCGATCATGCCGCCCTCGTACGTCGTCGCGCCGTTGCCCGCGGCGCGGGCGGCATCGAGCGCGGCGACAATTCCGCGGGCCTGCGCGACCTCGGCTTCGCCCGGAGTGAAGGCGGCATTGATCGTTCCGATTTGGCTGGGATGGATCGCCCATTTTCCATCAAAGCCCAAGCCCGCTACAGCCATGCTACGGGCAACCAGCGCCGGCTCCTGGCTCTCGCCGAACGCAAAATAGGGCCCATCGATCGCCTGCAATCCATTCGCCCGCGCCGCCAGCACGATCATGTTCTGCGCAAAGCTCCAGTCGCCCTCCACACCTCGTCCCAGAGAAGAGGCAAGGTCGGCATAACCGAGGATAAGGCTTTGAAGCCGCTCGCTCGCCCCCGCGATTTCAGCAACCCGAACCAGCCCCCCCGCCGTCTCGATTAACCCTTGTAGCCCGATCTTGGGACCCCGCCCGCTCTCGGCCTCTCGGGCCCCTAGGTGTTGTTCGAGCGTGTCGAAGTCCGAGGCGCTTTCGACTTTGGGGACGACCAGCGTCAGCTGTGGATGCGCCAGGCCGGCGAGCGCGGCGATATCGTCCCGCCACCAGACTGTGCCGATGCCATTGATCCGCACCGCCACGGTCCTCTGCACCCACGCGGGGGTCGCGAGCAGCGCAGCGACCTTCTCCCGCGCCGCCGTCTTGTCATCCGGTGCGACCGCGTCTTCGAGATCGAAGACGATTTCGTCGGCGTCGAGACCGTGCGCCTTGACCAGCATCTTGTCGGAGCCGCCGGGAACTGTGAGGCACGACCTGCGCCGGACCGGTTGCTGCATAGCTAGGTCTTCTGTGGATCGTTGGGGTGCGCCGCCAGCGGCCGCACCTCAATCGACAGCCATGGAAAGAAGGGCAGTGAGCTCAACGCCTGATGCAGCACCGTCGCGTCACTGGCGTCCCAGAGCCCGACATTACAGACCGTCCCCGGAATGCGCCACAGCTTGCGCAGAATTCCCTCGGCCGCCAGCTCCTTCGCCCGCGCAGCTTCCGCCTTGACCAGCGCGGCCTTCTGCTCCTCATCGCCGTCTGGCGGCCAGAGGTTTTCTATTTCGACCAGAAATTCCATCTTTGGTCTCCACCTGCCGAACGCGCGCTTACATGCGAGAGAATTTCTGCCATGTCCGGGGCGGGTGAGGCGAGCACTTCCTGCGTCGCCGCCTCGACTGCAACTCGCACGTCATCGAACAACGTGGCCAACTCGCCCGAGGCGATCACCTTTTCGCCTTCGAGCCGGTCGGCGAAGATGTTGATCGGGTCGCGCTTGAGCCAGGCGTCGAGTTCGCCGGCCGGCCTGTAGGTCGCCGGGTCCGATCGCGAATGACCTGAATAGCGGTAGGTCTTCATTTCGATAAGGCTCGGTCCATCGCCGGCCCGGGCACGCGCAACCGCATTTGCCATCGCCGCGGCCACGGCATCCACGTCCTGGCCGTCGACGATGATCCCGGGAATGTTGTAGCCCGTGGCCCGTATTGCGATGTCCTCCACCGGAGTGGTCAGCTGGATGCGCGTATATTCGCCATAGAGATTGTTCTCGCAGACGAACACCACCGGCAATTTGCGGATCGCGGCGAAGTTTAGCGACTCGTGAAAAGCCCCGATATTGGTCGAGCCGTCTCCGAAGATCGCGACCGCCACACGGTCCTTGCCGCGCGCCCGTGCGGCCATCGCGGCTCCGCAAGCGACCGGCAGGCCGGCCCCGACGATTGCAAAGGTCGGCAACAGCCCGACGCTCGGTTCGACCAGGTGCATCGAGCCGCCCAACCCGCCAGCGCAACCGATGACGCGTCCGCAGATTTCGCCAATCACTCCCTGCGGGGTTACGCCAAGCGCCAGCGCATGCCCATGGCCGCGATAGGTGCAGGTGACGATATCGTCAGGGTCGATCGCACGCGCAATCCCGACCGCGACCGCCTCCTGGCCATTGGCCAAGTGCGTGCTGCCGCGAATATGTCCCTCGGCAAAAAGTTTCTGGATGCGCTCTTCGACATTGCGAATCTCGATCATGCGAACGAGCTGCTCGCGCCTGTCGCCCAGCGCCTCGCGGCGCGCGAGAGGCGAGTTGGAATTGGAGATCATGACGCCATCCTCCACCAGGGCGCAGGTGACCTATTGGTCGCAACCAGCGCATCGACTTGCTGCGTCACATAGTCGGCATTGGGAAGATAGCGCGCCTCGAGTGCACCGCTATAGGGTACCGGTGCATCGGGCAGGGTGATCCGGTGCGGAGGCGCCTTGAGCTTGCCGAAGCATTCGGTCGAGACTGTCGCGCAGACTTCGCCGCCCCAGCCGCTGCCCATCGTCGCTTCCTCGACCGTCACCAGGCGGCCTGTCCGCTGCACGGATTCCACCACGGTTCTCCGGTCCCAGGGCCAGAGCGTCAGCAGGTCGATGATTTCGATATTGGCGCTGGTCTTTTCGGCGGCTTCCTTCACCACCCGAACCATTGCCCCGCAGGTGACAACCGTTGCGTCCTTGCCGGAGCGGACGACCTCGGCGGTACCTAGCGGGATGCGATAGTTTTTGTCGAACTCATAGTCCTCGCGTTCCGCATAGAGCACCCGCGGCTCGAGCACGACCACTGGGTCGGGGTCGTCGATGGCCGAGCGCAAGAGGCCATAGGTCGTTCGAGCGTTGGACGTGACGCAGACCTTGAGGCCCGGCGTGCCGCGAAACCAGTGATCGAGCATCTGGCTGTGCTGGCAGCCGAAGCCCTGACCGGCCCCGGCCGAGGCCCGCACCACCATCGGCACGGTCAACTTGCCGCGCGACAGGAAGCGCATCGTCGCCGCCTGCGTGGTCAACTCGTCGAGCGCCACGCCGATGAATTCGATGAACATCATCTCGACCACCGGCTTCATCCCGCAGACGGCGGCGCCCACCGCTGCGCCAAGAAAGGCCATCTCCGAGATCGGTGTGTCGATCACCCGATCGGGCCCGTGCACGGCCAGCAGGCCCTCGGTCACCTTGAACGGGCCGCCCGCCGCGGCAATGTCCTCCCCCATGATGATGACGGCGGGGTCTTCAGCCATCGCATCGTCGAGGGCACGAAGCACCGCCTGCCTGTTCCAGATCTTAGCCAAGTCTCAATCCTCCCGGCGCGTCGTTCCGCGCCTCAATTCATTCAGGCTTGTAGGTCCCGAAGTTCTGCGCGCTCTCGATCAACTCGACACGGAATCCGTCCGGGTCGATGAGATAGACCGCCTTGCCGCCCTTGTTGGGGCCGATAGTCGGCGCCACCGGCGGGGACACCGACTTGACGCCCTTGTTCACCAGCGCCGCATAGAGTTCGAGCAAATTGTCGACATTGAATGCGATGTGGCCGTTGCCAATGTTTCCATTGCCCATGTCGACGGCCACCTGTTTGACATTGCGGTATTCGAGCAGTTCGAGGCAGACATCTGTACCCGGCAACCTGAGGATGGCGCCGTGGAGATCAACCGTCGGGTAGCCGACGAGCTCGCCGATATAGGGCGCCTGCGGGTTCCACTGGAATGCCAGCTCGAAACCAAGGATGTCGCGATAGAAGGCGATCGAGCGCTCGAGCGATTTCACGGTGAAACCGGTGTGATGCATGCGAGTGAGCTTGGCCATTGTTTGCTCCTCAGGCCGTCAGATAGCCGTCGTCGCACATGACGATGTGGCCGGTCACGAGTTCCGACGCATCGCTGCCGAGGAACACCGCGGTTCCGATCAACTCGCGCGGCAGGCCGAGGCGCGGGCGCAGCATCCGCGCCTTGATGAAGTCGGCGGTGATCGAGGTGGTCGACGCCGCCGCCTTGGTGAGCGGGGACTCCATCAGGGTTGGACCGATGCCGTTGACCCTGACGCCGCGGTCGCGCCATTCTAGCGCCATGCCTTTGGTGATCTGTAACACGCCGCCCTTGGAGGCGAGATAGGCGCTGGCCCAAGGATAGCCGACGAACGAGCCGATCGAGGCGATGTTGATGATCGAACCCTTGCCCTGTTTCAACATGACGCCGCCAAACGCCTGGCAGCAGAAATAGGTCCCCTTCAGATTGAGATCGAGGATGAAGTTGAACTTGTCCTCGGGGAACTCCTCGGCAGGGCTACGGAAGGCCGAGCCGGCGCTGTTGACCAGGATGTCGACACGCCCCTGCTCGGCTTTCACCTTCTCGGCGAGAGCAAAGCAAGCGTCACGTTTGGTAACGTCGAGCCTGGCGATGATCGACTCGTGCCCCTGGTCAGCGATAATATTGTGCGTCGCCTCGAGCCCCGCCGCGTTGATGTCCGCGAGAACGACCTTGGCGCCAAGCTGCGCATAACCCGTGGCAATTGCTGCGCCGAGCCCGCTGCCGGCGCCAGTTATCACCGCGATGCGGCCGCGTATGTCGAAGAGATTGGATGTGTAGTCGGCGGGTACGACCGGCTCGTCGGCCATCGAAACCTCCTAGTCGAGAATGTGGTCCGGATCCTGGTGCGGTTGGGACAGGCACCAATTTTTGTCGATCATCTTGCCGAAGCCGGGACCTTGCGGAAGCGCCTTCATCAGTCCGCTTCCGTCTTTGATAATCTCCGGCTGCGCCAGCGCGTCGTCATAAGGGTGCACGCCCGTCCACGGCACACCCCATTCGATCGGCTTGTCGTCAAAGCCCCAGGCGCTGAACACCTGGCTGTGCGTATGCGGGAACATGTGCGGACAGAAATCGACATCGGCCGCAAGGCACTCGTCGATGATGGCGCGGCCGCCAGTGATGCCGCCCATGCAGGTGAGGTCGACGCGTACGCGATCCACCGACTTCGCCATGATAAGCGCCTCGGGGAAATAGGAGCCGCCCTGTTCGTCGCCAAACCAGATCGGCATTGGGACGCGCTTCCGCAATTCGGCGAGCTTTCCGGCATTGCCGGGGGGAAAGATGTCCTCGATGCAGCCCATGTTGATGTCGGCGATGCTGTTGGCGTAGGCTGCCGCCTCGTCCACGGTCTTGAACATCCAGACCAGATCGGTGCCGAGCCATGCATCGGGCGCCGCCGCACGCGCCGCGCGAAGCCGCGCCGCCGAGATTTCCCACGTCGCGGCCATCGGGGCTTTGAACCGCCGCCAGCCGTTGGCATAGAACTCCGCCACCTGCGCGCCGGTTTTCTCCGGCGGCATGATCGCCGGCGGATACCCGATGATGCACGTCGCCGGCATCGGCTTGACGGCGCCGCCCAAGAATTCTGCGATCGACTTGTCGGCAACCTTTGCTGCTGCGTCCCAAACCGCGAGATCGACAATTGAAAGCGCCCGCAGGCCAACGCCGGCACTGTGCGAGCCATAAGTGCGCCCCTTGGCAGTCCTGAACGTCGCCTCGCGATCGTCGACTTTGGTGCCGGCATAAACCTGCGCAATTGACTTGCGGATCTGCTCGGCGACCGCGCCGTCGCGCGTGAGCGTGAATGCCCAGCCTTCGTGGCCCGTGGACGTGCGAACCCGCACTGTGGCGAACTCCCGGATCTTCATAACCCAGTCGCCGAAAATGACCGGCGCCGGCAGCTGCGCCTGGATGGTAGCGACACAGACATCGGTGATAGTGGAATTGCTGCTCATTGCTGCCCCTCCCCAGGGCGGCTGCGGTGCCGGATTTGGCCGCACCATAGCCATCGCATTTTTCGAGGTCAACCGATTGATTAGGTGTAGTCAAACGATTGACAAGCTTGCCGCCTGTCGCCTAGCTTGCGAGGCGCGGGAGGCGGGTGACGCTGTTCTCCGGCATGCGGCGGAAAGCCTCAAGGCATTGTTGGCACGCCTCTGACAGGGTGGAAATGGGTTCGATCAGTCTCAGGAATGTCGGCAAGACCTATCCCGACGGAACGGTTGCCGTTACCGGCGTCGATCTCGACATCGCCGACGGAGAGTTCGTTGTGTTTGTCGGGCCGTCCGGCTGCGGCAAGTCCACATTGCTGCGCATGATTGCCGGACTCGAGACCATCACCAGCGGCGAGATCGCCATCAATTCCAAGGTGGTCAACACCATCGCCGCGCGCGACCGAGACATCGCAATGGTGTTTCAGAACTACGCGCTCTATCCGCAAATGAGCGTGCGCGAGAATATCGCTTTCGCGCTGGAACTCCGGAAAATGCCGCGCGACGAAGTCAAGGTTCGCGTCGACGAGGCGGCGCGCATACTTGATTTGGGCGAATTGCTCGACAAGAAGCCCGGTCAGCTTTCGGGCGGCCAGCGCCAGCGCGTCGCCATGGGCCGCGCCATCGTTCGCCACCCCGAGGCCTTCCTGCTCGATGAGCCGTTGAGCAATCTCGACGCCAAGCTGCGCGTTCAACTGCGCGGCGCCCTCGGACGGCTCCATACGCGGCTCAATGTCACCACCATCCATGTCACCCATGACCAGGTCGAGGCGATGACGCTAGGCAGCCGCGTCGCGGTCTTTTCGCGCGGCAAGCTGCTGCAGTACGACACGCCGCATATGCTGTACCACCAGCCAACCAATATTTTTGTCGCCGGCTTCATTGGCAGCCCGGCGATGAACTTCATCGAGGCCAAGGTCCTCACGCGAGGCAGCCAGACGACGCTCGCAATCGGCACGACCCAAATCGTCGCCACGCCGCGCAACCCCGCGTCCGTTCCGGCGCCTGGTGAAAGCGTTGTCCTCGGCATCAGACCCGAACACGCCGGACCGGGCGGCGGAGGGGCAGCCTCGATGGCCTGCCGCGTCGAACTGGTCGAGCGACTTGAGCCCGAATCCTATATCGGCGTCGTTCCGGTCGATACCGGCGTCGAAGTCCGGCTGGCCGACGACTACACGCGGACGGGGAATGCCGATCTTGTCGCCGACGAGCGTATGCTGATGCTGCGGGTGCCCGCGAACCGGCTGCCCGACCTCAAAGAAAATATCCACGTCGCCATCGATGCCAGCAAAGCGCTGCTATTCGACAAGGCGACCGGCGCCGCGATCTAGCGACCAGACAAGCAGCAATGAACCAAGGCGAGACATGCGTTCCACTCTGAAGTTGCCCAAGGTTGGCGATGCGGTCGACAAAGTCGTCATCGCCGAGATCGCGGTGGCTGTCGGCGCGGCGGTGGCCGAAGGGCAGGTGCTCTACACTGTTGAAACCGACAAGACGCAGGTCGAAGTGCCTGCACCCTTCGCCGGTACTGTGCGCGAAATCCTCATCAGTCAGGGTGACGAGGTCAAGACCGGCGCGCCGACCATCGTGCTCGAGGTTTGATGTGGGGCGGGTCTTTGACGCAAGGCAGGAACGGTTTGGAGGCTACCTTGAGGACTACGAGGCCGACGATCGCTTCCTGCATTGGCCGGGCAAGACCGTTACAGAAGCCGACGATCACCTTTTCTGCATGCTCACCATGGCGACAAGTCCTATCCATATCGACCGCGCCTACGCGGCGAGCACAATCTTCGGCCGCAATGTCGTCGTCGGCACCTATATCTACTCGCTGCTGCTCGGCATGAGCGTACCCGATATCTCGGGCCGCGCGCTCGCCAATCTGGGTACTAGCGATCTCCGCCATCTCAAGCCGGTCTTTCACGGCGACACACTCTACGGCGAAAGTGAAATTCTCGCCGCGCGCCCCTCGGCCTCGCGCCCCGGCGAAGGTGTGCTCTCGGTGAAGACCGAAGGCTTCAATCAGGACCGGAAACTGGTGTGCGCGTTCCAGCGCGCGGTGCTGCTGCCCATGCGGGCGGGCAAGGAGTCGTGATGTCGAAAGCCGCGCTCGAAGGCGTGCGAGTTGTCGAACTGGCGACGGTGGTGGCCGGTCCGGGGGCAGGGCGCTACCTTGCCGACTTCGGCGCCGACGTCGTCAAGGTCGAGGCGCCCGGCGGCGATCCGACGCGGCGAATGGGCTGGATCGGCCCGGGCGAAACGGATTCCTATTTCTGGAAGCTGGTCAATCGCAACAAGTCGGCCATCGCTCTCGATCTCAAGACCGGTGCGGGCAAGTCTGCGCTCTGGGCGCTGCTCGACGGCGCCAATGTGCTCATCGAGAACATGCGGCCGGGCAAGCTCGAGGCACTCGGCTTTTCGCCAGATGCATTGCTGAGGAAGAACCCGGGTCTGGTGATCCTCCGCGTCAGCGGTTTCGGCCAGGATGGGCCCTACGCGTCCTTCCCCGGCTTTGCGACGATTGCCGAAGCCCTGAGCGGGTTCTCGGGTCTGTTGGGAGAGGAGGGCGGTCCACCGCTGCTCCCCCCCATCGCCGTCACCGACGAAGTCACCGCACTAGTCGGGGCCTTCTCGATCATGGTGGCGCTGCGCCACGCCGAGCGGACCGGGGAGGGGCAGGTCATCGATGTCAACCTCCTGACCTCGATGTTCCAGATCATGGGGCCGCTGCCTTCGGCCTATGCCCACATGGGCTACCTGCAGCCGCGGCTAGGCTCCGGCATTCCCTACACCGTCCCGCGCGGCACCTATCGTACCGCCGATGGCGTCTGGGTCGCCATCTCGAGCTCTGCTGACAGCGTCGCCAATCGCATCCTTGCGCTTGTCGGGCTCAGCGGCGATCCGCGCTACGCCACCTTCCAGGCGCGTAGCAAAAACCGTGTCGAACTCGAAAAAGCTGTCGCCTCATGGATTGGAGAGCGCTCCTTCGATTTGGTGATGAGCGAGTTCCGCCGCGTCGATGCCGCGATCGCCAAGGTGCTCGACATGAAGGACATCTTCGAGGACCCCCATTACGAGGCGCGCCACATGATCGCCGAGGTCGGCGGCGTCAAGATGCAGAACGTCGTCGCCAATCTCTCGAAGACACCCGGACAGCTTCGCCACCCGGGCCGGCCGTTCGGCGCCGATACGGACAAAGTCCTGGCCGCGTTGAGACCGGCAAACGACGATAAGGACTAGGAAGACCTCAATCGTCGCCAGTCAAACCGCGATCAGCCCCTGGCGACTTGTGAGTTCCATGCCAAAGCCCGGCGCGTCCGATATCCGGAGCGTACCGTTTTGCGGCAGGGGCTCGCCCGCGAGAAGCCCGCCGAACACCGGCTGGATCGTCTGCCCATCCGGGCTCGCCGCCACGTACTCGCAGAAGGCAGGGCCGGTCTGGCTGGCAATGAAATGGTACGAATAGGGGCCGCTGCCGTGCGGCACAACCGGAATGTCGTAAGCCGACGCATGCGCCGCGATGCGCAGCAACTCGGTCAGGCCGCCCACCCACATCACGTCGGGCTGGAGGATATCGATGGTCCGCTCCTCGATCAGCCGCCGGAATCCGTAGCGCGTATATTCGTGCTCGCCGGTGGTCCATCGGATCGTCGGATGCGCCTGTTTGATCTGGCGGAAGCCATCGATGTCTTCGGGCGAGAGCACTTCTTCCCACCAGTGGATGTCGAGGTGTTTGCAGGCTTCCGCCAGTTTGATCGCGTACATGGGTGTCAGCGACATGTAGCAATCGACCATAAGTGGAAAGCCCCGACCCACTGCCTCGCGCTGCGCGGTGAGAAATGCGACATTTCGCTTCAGCCCATCCTCGCCATCGAAGGGGCCTTCGGGCAGTGGGACTTTCGCGCCCCAAAAGCCCATCGCCTTGATCGCGCCGGCGTCGGGGCCGGTGCAGTAGAAGCTGATCTCGTCGCGGCTCTTGCCGCCGATAAGGTTATAGACCGGCTCTTTCCGCACCTTGCCGATCAGATCCCACAGCGCCAGATCAACTGCGCTTATTGCCATCACCGGCAGCCCCTTGCGGCCATACGGAAGCGATGAGCGATAGAGTTCGTCCCAGATGCGGTTGGTATTGCGCGCGTCTTCGCCCACGAGGAACCGCGCGAAGTGGTTCTTGATGAGCCATGCCGCCGGCATGCCTCCTGAACCGGTGGCGACCCCCACGACCCCGTCTGCGGTTTCAATCTCGACGACCAGCGAACCGAGGACATTGATGCCCCAACTATTGCGCCGTTCCCGATATTTCGCGTAACCCGACATGGGGTTCGAGATCAGGCTGTCGACCAGCCAATGCGTCGCCCCGCCTTGCTGGAAATAGTCGCCGCCTTTCGATTCGGGCGAGACGACGAAGACACGCAGATCCTTGATGACAAAAGCTGTGCTCACTTAAGGTAGAACACGCGCTTGAGCGGGATCTGCACCGGCACGTTGTCGGCGTCGGTCGCCATGATGTCGGCCATGAACTTCCACCAGCGCTTGACGATCTCGGTATCGGGCAACTGCTCCATCGTGTGGTCGTCTGCTCGCGTCAGGATCCCGAACAGGTGGCAGGACTCCGCGTCCAGCCAGATCGAGTAATCCGACACACCCGCATCCTTCAACGCCTTGGCGAGTTCGGGGAAGATCTCGTCATGACGCTTGCGGTACTCCGCGGCTTGACCAGGAAATAGATTCATCCGAAAGGCGATCTGTTCAGGCACTGGTCTCACTCCTGACAATAGCGTCGATGTCTCTTGCCGCGAGCTCAAGTGCTTCCGCGGTGCCGTTTTGGCCCGCGTAGATATTGCGCAGCCCGCGCACCCAACGGTCGGCAAGGCGCAGATAGTGCGGCGACGGCGTCACCAAAACCTTGGCTTCGCGTTCGACCAATCGGCGCGCAACCAGCGGGAATTCGCCCCAGCCCTTCGAGGCCTCGTGGAAGCGCTCGTGGTCCCACGTGCTTTTCCGCGTGGGGTTCATGTTACCTTCGAAAGTCGAACGGAGCAGGAAGTTCTTTCCCGCCGCCCACTCGATGAAGCGCCAGGCATTCGGCTTGACCCGCGAGCGCGCGTTCATCACGAGCGACCACGTCCACATATTGGAGGCGCGGATGCCTGTCGGTCCGGATGGGGGCGCCGCATAACCGGTGCGGCCGGCGATGGTCGACACGGCTGGATTCTCGTAGAAGGCTGTGTAGTGATCGGAGTCGACGATGAAGCCATACTTACCGGCGCAGAAGTCCATCGCCAGCTCATACCATCGCTGATCGAGCCATTGCGGCGGGCCGCATTGACGCAAGGTTTCGACAAAGTCGGTTGTTGCTGCGATACCCTCTGGTGAGGCGATGGCGCAGCGTCCATTGCTATCGAAATCCCGAGCGCCATAGGACCAGAACTGCGTGGCATAGCCCGTATACATTGTGTGCCACACCTGGACGCCGCGCTGGGCGAAGCCGCGAACACCACCACTCGAGCGTTCTTGCATCAGCCTGGACGCGGCGAAATACTGCTCCCAGGTTTCGGGAACGCCGACCCCGTAGCGTTCAAGATGCGCCGGCACATAGGCCAGATTGTAAGCCTCATAATTGACCGGGATTTCCCAAAGCGGCCCCGTGCCGAGCGCGTCTCCGAAGCGGCCCGTCCAGCGATTGCTTGAGATCAGCGAGGGGAAGAAATCGGCAAGGTCGAACGCAGCGCCGGCACCGGCAACATGGCTGTCAAGCGGCTCGACATAGCCGGCCGCCACATGCTCCCAGACCAGTACCGGTCCGGACATGAAGACGTCAGCAGCGTCCTCACCGTCGAGATAGGAGTGGATCTTGTTAGAAAAATACTCGTCGCTTGGGATGATCCGCAGATTGAGGTCTAGCCCGGTCTCGGCAGTGAACTCGCCTGCGTGGCGCCGGACGGAATCGACGAACGCATCCGTATCTGGCCCGAAGAAATTGACTGCGGCCATGCGCTAGCTGTCTCCCGTTCGCGCCATCGCCGCGATGGTCGTGTCGCGCACATGTTCGAGATGGCGCCTATAGGCCGCGACTGCCGTCGGCGGGTCGGTGGCCATCACTGCCTCGGCCACCTCGATGTGCTGCTGGACACTCTTTTCGATATTGCCCGGGATCCCGCTCGCAACGCGCCGCACATCGAGGCCGATATCGTAGAGCCCCTGTGCCAGCGCCGCGAGCAGGCGATTGTCGGCGGCGTCGTTGAGCGATTGGTGGAACTCGATATCAAGCAGCCGGAACGCTACCGGGTCGTTGTGAAAGGCTCGGCCGTCGACCGCGTGCTTGAGAATGCGAAGGCGTTGCTCGGGCGTCGCATTAATCGTGGCAAGCCGGATCAACTCCAGATCGACCACCGCGCGGGCCTCGAAGTGCTCCTGCACGTCATAATCGCCCACCGACAGCATGACGTTGAAAGGGGCAACGAGCCGCGAGGGCGAAAGGTCGGTTACGGTGTAGCGTCCACCCTGCCGGCTCTCGAGGATGCCCATCAGCGTCAGGGCCTTCAGCGCCTCGCGCAGCGGTGGCCGGGAAATGCCGAAGGCAATGCCCATCTGCTGCTCGGTCGGCAACCGGTCGCCGGACTTGAGGTTTCCCGATTTGATCATGGCGAGGATGCGGTTGGCGACCTGTTCGGAGATGGAGCGGCGCTCGAGCACCGGGCCGCCGAAATCTGAGCGATGATGCGGCTTGCGCGACTCGTCAATCAGCGCGGCAAAGGCATCGGGAGCCTTGCCGCCTGTTTCGATCACTGCCACTTTCGCCTTGCCGGTCACGTCCCGTTCCTCAGAGCCCCAGCCGATAGAAGCTATTCGCGTTGTCGCGATAGATCTTGCGCGTCTCCGCCTCGCTCAAGCCCAGGTCGAAGAAGGCCGCATCGAGCAATTCGACCCATTCGGTCAGACTGGTCGACTGCAACAGGATAGGATAGTCGCCTGCATAGATCGTCCGCTCGGGACCAAACGCCTCAAGCGTCGCCTCGATATAGGGGCGCAGATCGTCAGCGGTCCAGTTCGGCCCGGCATAAGGCGGCAGATCGGAGAGCTTGATCCACATATTTGGATGACGGGCGAGGTCTTTGACGTCCTCGCGGTATTGGGCGATCGCGCCCTGCTTGATGCCCGGCTTGCCGCAATGATCGAGAATCAGCGGCACACCCTGGCTGATCTTCGGCACCCAGTCACGGATGAAGCCCATCTGCGTGTAGTTCGGGTTGATGTCGAACGACCAGCCGTAAGTCTCGAGCAGGTTGACGCCCTCGATGAACCCAGCGCTCATCGTCAGCGCGCGGGGATCGGCGTCGAATTCCATGATCCGGCGAATACCGCGAACGCTGGGATGCTCGTCGCGCATGCGATCGAGAATGGGCACGACTTTCGTGCCCCATTCGACAGGCGCCATCGGGATGATCGCCTTGATGCGCGGATCGCGCTTCTGCTCATCCTCGACGAACTCGATCTCTTCGAGATACTGGCCGCCACCCTCCCAGAAATCGGCATAGCACTCGAGGAACACCATCGCCTCGACCTCGACCTTCCCGCAATCGCGCCGGTAGTCCTCGACGTGATAGGGATGGTTGAACAGCGGGCTGCCATCGAAAGCAGAATATTTGAGGCGCGTCTGGTCCCAGACGTGCAGATGCGTGTCGATGATCGGGAAGCTGGGCATCTCAGCGCGTCAACTTGAAACTGGCGTCGGGTGTCTTGAGCGTCAGTCCGAAACCGGGCTTGTCGTCGGCGAGATTGATGTAGCCGTCCTTTGCTACCGGCTCGCCGTCGAAAATGTACCAGAACAGCTCGTTGCCAACTTCGACCGGCACCTTGGGGAAATATTCCGAGATCGGTGCGGCATAGCTCGACATCGAGACATGATAGTTGTGCATCTGGCCGGCATGCGGGATCACGAGCACATCATAGGCCTCGCAGAGATCGGCAATCTTCTTTGCAGCGGTGATCCCGCCGACGCGGTTGACGTCGAACTGCGCGATATCGAACGCCTTGAGGTCGAGCGCCTGGCGGAAGCCGTGCAGCGTATATTCATGCTCGCCGCCCGAGATGGCGACCAGGTTCATGGCTTTGAGTTCGGCATATCCGTTAAGGTCGTCGGAAATGACCGGCTCCTCGACCCAGCGCATGTTGAAGGGGGCCAGCATGCGCAACATCCGTTTCGCATATTCGATGTTCCAGCCCATATAGGCGTCGGCCATGATGTCCACGTTGTCGCCGACGGCTTCGCGAGTGGTCTTCACTAGCGCGACATTCTTGTGGAGCCCTTCGAGCCCATCCTTAGGACCCCAGCCGAAACGCAGCTTCACGGACTTAAATCCCTGGTCGGCATAGGCCTTGGCTTCGGTGAACAGCGTGTCGAGCGGCTGCGAATAGAGCCGGCTGGCATAGACTTCGATCTTGGATTTCGTCCGGCCGCCAAGCAACTTGAACACGGGTTGTTTGAGGATCTTGCCCTTGGCGTCCCAAATGGCGAGGTCGACCGCGCTGATCGCTGTCATGCCGATGCCCTTGCGCCCGAAGGGCAGGGTGCGGCGATACATCGACTGCCAGATGTACTCGTTGTCGAGCGGATCGGTGCCGATCAGCAGCGGCTTCAGATAGGTGTCGATCGCCGCTTTCGTCGCATGCGGCGCCAGCGCCGCATTGCCGATGCCGATCGTGCCGTCGTCGCAGCCGATCTCGACCACCAGCCAGCCGAGGAACCGGAAGCCCGAGATCGAGCCAGTCACGTCCGAGACGAGGTCGCTCGCCGTGGTGCAGAAATGCGGCGGCATGGGTGCAACGGGTCCCACCCATTCCCAGATCGTGGTGCGGACATCGGTTATGCGGGCCATCTAGGTCTCCAGTCAGGCGGCGAGGGGGCCGAGTTCGTCGGCGAGACGCCGCGCCCAGGCCAGCCCATGGGGGGTTGGAAGATCGGTGGGATTGCGCCGGGCGCTGGGGGCAAGCCCGAGCCGGTGCGCGGCAATCAGCTTGCCGTAGAGAACGAAATGCGCGAGCCCCTGCATCACGAACGCGATGGCGGGGAGAAGCCTGCGATAATGCGCTTCGGCTTCGGCTTCGTTGCCGACCCGCATAGCGCGCTCGACCGCAACCTGGAGATCGATCGTTTCGATGCCCGGGATCATGCCGGAAACCCCGGCGCGAAAATTGTCCGTAAGCTCGAGCCCCGCCCGGCCGTTGAAGACGTCCATATCGCGACCGATCTTCTCGATCAGTGCCGCGACGGCCACTGCGCTGCTTTCGGCTTTGACGACCCGGACATTCGGATGGCCCTCACGCAGCGCCAGCAATTCCGCAGCGCTCAACCCGACGCCCAGGAACTCTGGCGCGTTCTGGATACCAACCGGGCAATCGACCGCATCGGCGACTGCCCCGAAGAAGTCGACCAGCTGCGGCCCAGAGATCGGCGGCCGCGGCGGCTGCAGGATCAGCCATGCCGCCCCGGATTCGCGCGCAAAGCGCGCGCTCTCGATCATGTCCGCGACGTTGCCGTCGGCTATCGCCACCGCCAGCGGCAGCCGCCCGGCGATATCGGCACCAACCCAGCTCACGATCTGCCGCTGCTCGGCCCGACTGAGTTTCCCCACCTCCGTGCCAAGCCCCAGCACCGCGATCCCCGAGGCACCTGCCGCAACGGCCGCTTCGATTTGCCGCGAGAAGGGCGCGCGTAGCACCTCGCCCCCTTCCGAAAAGAAGGCGTAGAGCATCGGATAAGTCCCGCGGATCCGTGTTTGCACGGCGTCTCCCTCTGCCGGTCGCCATCTGTGCGGCGATCCGGACGATGGCAGGTTTGGCGTCACGAGAAAAACTTGTCAAACGAATTTTTGTCTGACAACTTACCCGTCGACACGCAGAACCGGCCCCCAGAGCCGACGCGTTCAAAGGGAGAGACCAACCGGTGACGATCGCGCGAACCGCCCGCCGGCGTATTGCCAAGACTACTCTGGAATTGCCGGTCTTCGGGCTGGGCACCGCCCATTTGGGCGAACTCTATGGCCGCGTCGACGAGGCCGACTCACGCGCCACCTTGGACACAGCTTGGGACGCGGGCGTCCGCTACTACGACACCGCCCCCTGGTATGGTCGCGGCCTCTCCGAACACCGGCTCGGCGGCTTCCTGCGCATCAAGCCGCGCCGCGAGTTCCAGGTGACCACCAAGGTCGGCCGCACACTCCAACGTCCAAAAGACCCTTCGACCTTTGACCGTGCGCCCTGGACCGGCGGGCTCAATTTCGCGGTCAATTTCGATTACACTTATGACGGCATCATGCGCTCCTACGAGCAAGCGCTGCAGCGCATCGCGCTCGACACCATCGATGCCCTGGTGATCCACGATCTCGACGCCGGCTTTCACGGCGACAAGCGGGCCGACTACGAAAAGCAGCTCGTCGAGTCCGGCATCAACGCGCTGGTCGAGCTCAAGAAATCCGGCGATATCCAAGCCTATGGCATGGGCATCAACAACAACCTGGCGCTCGAAACCATCGCCACCCGCGTCGATCTCGATTTCTGCCTCGTCGCCATGCCCTATACGCTGCTCGATCAGGAAAGTCTCAATCGCGGTATGGCGGGCCTGCAGAAACGCGGCGTCTCAGTCATCATTGGCGCGCCGTTTGCCTCAGGCATCCTGGTCACCGGCTCCTCGGGTCCGCCGCACTATGCCTATGGCAAGGCGCCGCCGGAAATTCAGGCGCGTGTGCGCGGCATCGAAGCCATCTGCGCCGCCCACAAGGTCGCGCTTCCGGCCGCGGCTCTGCAATTCGTCCTCGCCCATCCAATCGTCGCTTCGGTAATTCCCGGCGCCGCCCGACCGTCCGAAGTGACGCAGAATCTGGCTTCGCTGGAAGCCGCCATTCCTGCCGTCTTCTGGTCCGACCTCAAAGCGCAGAGGCTCATTGATCCCGACTCTCCTGTTCCGGTGGGCGACTGAACATGGTCGACACGTTGCCCGGCACCGATGGCGCGTTGATTTCCGCCCGCGGGATTTCCAAGACCTTTGCCACGATCGAAGTTCTCCGCGATGTCGATCTCGACCTGATGCCCGGCGAGATCCACGCCCTGCTCGGCGAGAACGGCGCGGGCAAGTCGACCTTCGCCAAAATTCTCGCGGGCGTTCACCGCCCCTCGCGCGGCGCGCTCACCCTTAACGGCAAGGTCGTCGAAGTGACCTCGCCCATCGTCGCCCAGAAGCTCGGCATCACGCTGATCCACCAAGAGCCGATCTCGTTTCCGGATCTTACCGTCGCCGAGAATCTGGTTCTCGGCCGATCCGGCGGCCCGCCGCTCTCGCGCGTCCCATGGGCCGCCATGACCCGCGACGCGCGTGCCCTGATGGGCCTTCTCGGTGTGTCTATCGACGTGACGCGACCCATGCGTGGCCTTTCGATCGCAGATCAGCAAATGGTCGAGATTGCCCGCGCATTGGCTTCGGACAGCCGGCTGATCATCATGGATGAGCCGACCGCGCCGCTGACGCCGAAGGAAGTCGACACCCTGTTCGGCATAGCCCGCCGCCTCCGCGGCGAGGGCCGTTCGATCGTCTTCATCACCCATCGACTCGAGGAAGTGCGCGCCCTCTGCGACCGCGTCACAATCTTTCGAGACGGCAACAAGATCGCGACCGAATCCATTTCGAGCCTCACCGACGCCGATATCATCCGCCAGATGATCGGCCGGCCACTCAAGGAATATATGCATAAGGCGAGGACGACGATCGGAGAGGTCGCGCTCAAGGTTGATCGGCTGACTCTACCCGGCGTTTTCAGTGAGATCAGCTTCGAGGTGCGCAAAGGCGAGATCGTGGGCCTTGGCGGTCTTGTCGGCGCCGGCCGAACCGATGTCGCGCGCGCGCTATTCGGTGTCGCTCCAGCACAGAGCGGCACCGTGTCGATCAACGGCAAGGACGTCAGCATCACCGATCCGTCGCAGGCCATTGATCTCGGCCTTGCCTTCGTGCCGGAAGACCGGGCTATCGCGGGCATCTTCCGCACCTTGTCGGTCGAGCAGAACATTTCGGCCGCGGTGCCCAGGAAGATCGCGCCCTCCGGTTTCATTGGCCGCGCCGTGGAGCGCGCGCTCGCCAACGACGCGGTCAAGAAACTCCGCATCCGGCTCGCCTCGCTCCGCCAGCCGATCGGCGAGCTGTCGGGCGGTAACCAGCAGAAGGCGATCCTCGCGCGCTGGCTGCTCACCGATCCGAGTGTGCTGATCCTCGACGAGCCGACGCGCGGCATCGATATCGGCGTCAAAGCCGAATTCTACGACATGATCGGCGAACTCGCCGTCCAGGGGCGCGCAATCCTCCTCATCTCCTCCGAGCTGCCGGAACTGCTGGCGCTCTGCGATCGCGTGCTGGTGATGTCCGAAGGCCGGCTCACCGCCGACATTCCACGGGCCGAGGCGACGCAGGAGCGCATCATGAGTGCCGCCGTGCCGCAGACGCGAGAGCGCGCAGCATGAACGCGGTGATGAACCTCCTCCGCAAGCGCGAAGCCGGCATCGTCGTGATGATCGTGCTGTTCTGCCTCTATGTCGGCTGGCGGAAGCCGCAGTTCTTGACCACTGACCAGCTGCGCATCATCCTGTTGCTGGTGCCGCTGATCATGATCGGCGCCATGGGCCAGATGATGGTGCTGGTGTCACGCCACGTCGATCTCTCGATTGGCTCGATGCTGGGCGTGTCGGCCATGATGAGCGGCATGATGTACCGCTTCGACGAGACCTGGTTCGGCTTCAACGTGCCGTGGTGGACCGGCATCCCGCTCTCTATCGCGACGGGTGCGGTGCTGGGCCTCATCAACGGCGTTCTCATCCAGCTTTTCCGCCTGCCCGCCATCATCGTGACGCTGGGCACGCTGAGCCTCTATCGCGGCGTGACCTTCATTCTCTCGAACGCCAAGCAGATCGACCGGCAGTGGATTCCGACTGAGCTCAAGGGCTTGTCGCAGACGTCGCCCTTCACCATCCCGCCCATTGGCTCTTGGCAAGGCATGAACATCCCGTGGATCGTCGTCATCGCCTTCGGCGTCGCGATCCTCACCTATCTCTTTCTCAACCACTCGCGCCTCGGTCGGCAGATTTTCGCGATCGGTTCCAACCCGGTGGCGGCTCCGCTGCGCGGCATTGACGTCACCAGGGTCACGCTCCTCATTTTCACCATCTCCGGTGCCCTCTCGGGCCTCGCCGGCATCATGTATGCGAGCCGCTGGGGCTTCGTGAATCCGTCCAATACTGGCACCGGCTTCGAGTTCCAGGTGATCGCCGCAGTAGTGATCGGCGGCGTATCGATCAATGGTGGCGTCGGCACGGTCCTTGGCACTGTGCTCGGCGTGCTGCTGATGGGCTGCGTCTCGGCCGCACTGCCGCTCCTCGGCATCGAAGGCAAGTGGCAGGCCGCGATCTATGGCGGCGTCATCCTCATCGCGCTGCTCATCGACCGCACTGTGCGCCAGCAGGGCGTGGTCAACCTCAAGCGGGTGCGCGCGTGAGCAGCGCCGAGACCACCGCCCCGCAGGTTCAGGATGCCGCCCCGGCCACGCCGCGCTGGCAGCAGGTGATCATCCGTCCCGAGACCATGACGCTGATCCTGCTGATCATCGGCGTTTTTGCCGGCAGCCTGCTCTCGCCATTCTTTCTCGACGTCAACTACATCCTCAAGAGCTTCACCATCTACTCGGAAGTCGCGATGGTGGCGCTGGTGCTCACCATGGTGATCATCGCCGGCGAGATCGATCTTTCCCCTGCTGCCAATATGGCGCTCTCGGCCGCGGTGTTCGCGTGGCTGCAGGCCAATGGCGTGCCGATCCCCCTTGCAGTCGTTGCGGGGCTGGTGTCTGGCCTCGCAATGGGCGTCGTGAACGCCTTCTTTGTCATTTGGCTCCAGCTGCCGTCGATTATCGTCACCATCGGCACGCTGACGCTCTATCGCGGCCTCGCGCAGGGGATCGCCGGCGACGCCTCCATCCGCGTGCCCGAATGGTTCATCGGCGTCGACCGCATCATGATTGGGGCGCTGCCCAGCGCGGGCTTTGAAGGCGTTTCGCTGCCGGTCATGCTGTTCCTCATCCTCGCCATCGTCCTCGGCGTGGTGCTGGGCAGCACCATCTTCGGCCGCCAGATTTACCAGATCGGCACCAACGAGACTGCGGCCAAGCACGCCGGCATCCGCAGCGCGCGGATCAAGGTGGGCCTGTTCCTATTGATCGGCGTTGTTGCGGCGTTTGCAGGTATCATGACCGCCTCGCGCCTCGGCTCGGTGCGCTACGATCTCGCGCTCGGGCAGGAACTGCAGATGGTGCTCATGGCAATGCTGGGCGGCACCTACATCTTCGGCGGCCGCGGCACCATTCTCGGAACATTCCTTGCAGCCTGGCTGCTCGTCATCGTCTCCACCGGCATGATCGTCGCCAATGTGCTGCCCGCTGTGCAGCTCGTTGTGCTCGGCATGCTGCTCATCATCTCAATTATCGCCACCAATTTCATCTATTCCCGCACCCAGAGGTAGCGGGCATATCGCCGGCCTAAACGGCACCAACAGGAGGAAGCTGAAGTGAAGAAATCCATGCTGCTCGGTCTGGCCCTCGGCCTGACCATGGCAACCGGCGCGATTGCCGCCGATCCGCTGAAGATCGTCTATATCGGTAAGAACACCGGCAACCCGTATTTCGACTCGATCACTGGCGGGTTCCAGGACGCGTGCAAGGCGATCGGTTGCGAATTCGAGTTCGTGGCCCCGGCGACCGCCGAGGCGACATCGCAGATTCCGTTCATCGAAGCGCAGATTCAGCGCGGTGTGAACGTCATCGGCATCGCGCCGAACAGCCCCGACGCGTTGAACCAGGTTCTCGATTCAGCCAAGGCGAAGGGCATCCTCGTCCTTACCGTGAATGGCGACCTCGTCGGCAATGAAAGCCATCGCGACGCCACCATCCTGCCGGTGAACTTCACCAAGACCGGGCCGAACCAGGTCGAATTGATGGGCTCTCTCATCGGTTACAAGGGCGAGATCGCCATTCTCTCGGCGACCACTGAAGCTCCGGACCAGAACACCTGGATTGCCGCGATGAACAAAACCCTCGCGGAAGACGCCAAGTACAAGGACATGAAGCTCGTCGCGACCGTCTATGGCGACGATCAGCCGGAGAAGTCGACCACTGAAATGGAAGCACTGCTCTCCAACTATCCCGACCTCGTGGGCGTGATTGCGCCGACGACCGTGGGTATCGCAGCGGCCGCGCAGGTCGTTCAGTCGCGCGGCATCGCCGACAAGGTCCACGTGACCGGCCTCGGCCTGCCCAGCGAAATGCGCGACTTCATCAAGGACGGCACAGTGAAGGCTTTCCAGCTCTGGTCGCCGTATAATGAAGGCCTTGTCGCGGTCTACTTCGCCAAGGGCGTTCTCGACGGTTCGATCAAGAATGAAGTTGGCCAGTCGTTCGACGTCCCGGGCCTCGGCAAGGTGACGATCGCCGAGAACAACTCGATGATTGCGCAGGAAGAACTGACCACGTTCGATGCCTCCAACATCGACAACTTCAACTTCTGATTCTTGTTGAACTCTTTGGGGCGCCGGTCGAAAGATCGGCGCCCTTTCTCCATCCCGGACCCATTCAGATGAATTCCTACGATCTCGCCAACCGCGTCGCCATCATCACAGGAGCCGGGCAGGGAATCGGCCTCACCGTGGCTGAGCGCATGCTCGAAAACGGCGCCTCGGTTGCGATCTGGGATCGCGACCAGAAGCTGCTCGACGCGCTTGAGGCCAAGCACGGCAAGACCGGCAAGGTGCAGACCGTCAGCGCCGATATCGGCAAGCTCGATAGCGTCGAAGCCGCGGTCAGGGCGACGCTCGCCCGTTTCGGCAAGATCGACATCCTGGTGAACAATGCCGCGATCGTCGGCCCCAATGCCAATACATGGGAATACCCACCCCAGGCCTTCGAGGACGTCGTCCACATCGGCCTTGTCGGCACCTTCTATGTCTGCCGCACGGTCGTGCCGCACATGATCGCCGCCGGCTACGGCCGCATCGTCAATCTTGCCTCGGTAGCAGGCAAGGAAGGCAATCCCGGCGCTCCCGCCTATTCCTCGACCAAGGCCGGCGTGATCGCGCTGACCAAGTCGCTGGGCAAGGAACTCGCCAAGTTCGACATCGCGGTCAATGCCGTCACGCCCGCGGTGGCCAAAACGACCATGGCCATGAGCCAGGACCCGGCCTTCCTCCAGATGATCCTTTCGAAGATCCCGCGCGGTCGCATGCTGGAGTTGAGCGAAGCCGCGTCAATGATCTGCTGGCTGTCGACCGCCGAGAACAGCTTCACTACCGGCGCCGTCTTCGACCTAAGCGGCGGTCGCGCAACCTATTAAGGGTTGGCGAGGCGCTCGCGCAGGGTGCCCTTGGTCCCGAAGCGGATATCGTCGATCCTCAGCCGCTTGTCGATGAACCTGAGGACGAGGCTGTCGGCGTAGCCGGCTTTGGCCGGATCGCGATAGCCGAAGGCAATGATCACTTCCGGGCTTTCGAAAGTTCCGCTGGCCCCAACCGCCTGGCAGGTATTGGCGTAGTCGCTCTCGCCCTGCCACTGGATCGCCGTGGCCGCGTCGACCCCACCCGGCAGGGCCTTGCCGACCAGTTCGGCGAGTTCGGGGCTGAGGATCGCCAAGACCGGCGCCATGTCCCCGCTCAGCCGCCCCGCGCAATAGATCTCCCCGACCTGCGAGGAGGTAAGGGAAACTGCGGAGGCGGGTGTCGCGGCGAGCAGTCCCAGAAGGGCGAGGGTGCGAAGTCTCATGGTTATCACCATGACATGGTTCGGGGCTGCGAAGAATAATGTGCGGGATAAGGGGTAATCAACGACACATGCAGATTCTGCGCCCCTTACCCTACGGCAGGACGCGCACCAAGACGTTCCTGAACATGACCTCGGCTCCATGATCCTGCAGCACGATATGGCCGCTCGCTTGCGTCCCGAATTCGGGCCACGCCGTGAACTTGCTGGCCGCGACGCGCCTGAGCCAATCCTCTGAACCCATTGTGAATTCGAGGATTTTTTCGCCGTTGAGCCAGTGCTCGACATGCGTGCCGACGACGACGATCTTTCCGCTATTCCAAGCGCCGGCAGGCCTCGTGAGGTCACGGGCAGGCGCATAGAGCCCAAAGGCACTTCCCGCCGAAGTCAGCGGATTCTTCCCGTCCGAATGGCCTTTGTTGTCGACGATCTGGTACTCCGGCCCGCTTTCGTATGCCGGTCCCAGGTCCGGATTGACGCGATAGAAGACCCCGGAATTTCCACCCGGCGCGATCTTCCAGTCGAAACTCAATTCGAAACTTTCGAACACCTCCGAACTGATGAAGTCGCCGCCGCCGGGCACATGCGTGATGACGTCGTTCGAGATCGTCCAGTGCGCGCCGTTCCCTTCCCACGCGGTGACCGGCGAGAAACCCACGATAACGAGCGTCAAAAGCCCGAGCAACATGGCAGACCTCAAGCGAAAGCGGCGACCGCCCTGCGAACCGCCGCACTGATCGCGGGCTCGCTCAAAGCGTGCCCCGCGTCTTCGACGAGGTCAACATGGGCCGAGGGCCACACTGAGGCAAGCGCGCCTGCCTGGGCTGGCGGGCAGAGATGATCGAGCGCCCCCTGAACGATCACGCCCGGAATTCCGTCATTCCTGCCGACGTTTTGCAGAAGCTGGTCGGGTTGAAGGAAGCAATCATGGGAGAAGTAGTGCGCTTCCATGAATGGCGTGCTCGGCAGCGGCCCAGACGCGGCATGGATTGCGGCGGGATCAAGCCGGGTTGCCGCGGGCCGCGCAACCGAGAGGATGCGTTCGGCGTCATGCCAGGCAATAGCAGCCGGCCGATGGATCGCCGGATCGGGGTCGAGAATCCGCCGCCAATAATTGGGCAGGGGATCGGCGCGCTCGGCCTCCGGCAGGACACCGATGAAGTCCCGGTGGAGTCCAGGATAGATCGCCTCCATCGTGCTGCCGAACGCCCGGTCGAGTTCGCCGCGCATTCCGAGGAAAGTCGCGCGCAGCACAAGCCCCAGCACCCGCTCGGGATGCGCCTCCGCATAAGCAAGCCCCAGGGTCGCGCCCCAGGACCCGCCGACAACCAGCCAGCGCGATATCCCCAGCGCCTTTCGGATCGCTTCCATGTCGGCAATTTGATGCGCCGTCGTATTGCCGCGGCGTTCGCCCGACGGTGTGCTTCGGCCAGCACCGCGCTGGTCGAACAACACGGCGTAGTGCCGCGCTGGGTCGAACAATGTCCGATGCGAAGGCTGCGACCCGCCGCCCGGGCCGCCATGGAGAAAGATCGCAGGAACCCCGTCCGGAGTGCCGACGGTCTCGACATAGAGGACATGCCCGTCCCCGACGGGCAGCATCGATGTCGTCAGCGGTGCGAAAAGATCGGACGCGGCACCGGCACCGTCAGGCATCATGGCCGGGTTCGGGCTCCAGAGTGCCGCCCGCGAAGTTGCGATAGATGTAGCGGTTGGTTCCGGTTGCGGCCTCGCGCTCGGCCGTCTTGAAGATGGAGTCGTGGAGCGGAGAGAGCGAGCAGGCCGGGTCGGTATTGCCCGCCTTGCCCGTCAATGCGAAGGCCTGGCAGCGGCAGCCGCCGAAATCCACCTCCTTGAATTCGCAGCTCTTGCATGGTTCGGGCATCCAGCCGGTGCCGCGATACGAATTGAAGGCCTCCGAATTGTTCCAGATCCAGGCAATCGAATGGTTCGAGCGAACGGAATCGAACTTGAGATCGGTGATCGTCTCCGCCGCGTGGCAGGGCAGGATCTTGCCGGCCGGCGTGATGTTGAAGAATTGCCGACCCCAGCCGCCCATGCACTTCTTGGGCCGGATCGCGTAATAGTCCGGCACCACGTAGTCGATCTCGAGGATGCCTTTGAGACGCGCCGACGCCTCTTCGACAATCCGCGTCGCTTCGTCGATCTGTTCTATCGTCGGCATCAGCGCGGCGCGGTTCTTCAGAGCCCATCCGTAATACTGCACATTGGCGACCTCGATCCGGTCAGCATCGAGATCGACCGCGAGGTCGATGAGATCGCCGAGCTGGTGCAGGTTCTGCCGGTGCATCACGGCGTTGACCGTCAGCGGCAAGCCGAGTTCGCGCGCCCATTTGGCCGCTTCGAGTTTCTTGGCATGGCCGTTTTTGAAGCCGCCGATACGGTTGGCGAGCACCGGATCGTTGGCCTGGAAGGATATCTGGACATGGGCAAGGCCCGCGTCGGCGAGCGCTTCGAGCTTGTCGCGGTCGAAGAGCACTGCAGAGGTAATGAGGTTGGTGTAAAGCCCGTGATCGGCCGCGTGCTGCACAAGTTCCACCAAGTCCTTGCGGACAGTAGGCTCACCTCCCGAAAAGTGGACTTGCAGAACGCCGATCTCCGCGAGCTCAGTCAGCACCTTCTTCCATTCCTCGGTCGTCAACTCGTTGCCCGAACGCTCCATCTCGATCGGGTTCGAGCAATAGCCGCATTGAAGCGGGCACCGATGCGTGAGTTCGAGCAGCACGGCGAGGGGAATGCCATAGGTCTCGGCGATCGAACGGCCGCTCTCCAGAACAGCGATGCCATCGGCGCGCCCGCCGGCATCGGACAGGATCGGGCTCGCGTCCGTCAGGGTCGGGCTCATTTGGAAGCTCCCTTGGCTTCGATCAGGAAGCCGGAATTGGCGAGGTCCTGCAGCATGGCGACGACGTCGCCCAATATTTCCTCGCGCGGTGCGAGATACTTGGCAGCGAACTCATCCGCCATTATTGCCACGGTCTTGGCGCCGTCGCACAGTTTGAGGACCTCCACCGCGATATCGTCCGGCGCCAGCACCCGCTCGGGCACCAGCAGCACCCAGCGCTTTCGGACGTCATCGAAGCGAAACTGTACGCCACGCGCGAGTTTTGGAATGCTGGACTCGTTCACGCTCATCCGCCGCCGCGCCGCCGGCGCGACCTTGGTTGGAGCCGGGCCGTCGCCTTCCCCGTCCATCAGGGAACCTGCGGGACGAAAGCGCCGGGCGGCCTGTGGCCCTCGACATACGCATGATAGAGCGCGTCGAGCTGGACCCAAAGTACATTGGTCTTGAAGATCAGCGCGTTGCACACCGCCTGCCGTTCGGGGCGGGTGTGGGCATGTGCCTTCACGTAGGCGAGTGCGAAATTGGCGTCGCGGGGCGCTTGCTCAAGCCGGCGCTGGAAATAAGTCATCACGCCCGGATGGATGAAATCGTAGTGCTCGAGCATGCCCGCGATGCGCTCTTCGTGCAGGTTCGGCGCGAACAGCTCGGTCAGCGACGAGGCGATTGCCTCAAGCGGCGTGCGGTCGCGCACGAAATTGACATAGGCGTCCACAGCGAAGCGTGTCGCGGGAAGAATGCCCTCCGCAGATTCGACGAATGCGGGATCAAGCCCTAGTCCCGTCGTCAGCTTCAGCCAGCGGTCAATGCCGCCTTCCGTGCCGACATTGCCGTCGTGATCCTCAATGCGATGTCGCCATTCAATTCGGGTGTCGCGATCGCGGAATCGCGAAATAACGATCGCGTCCTTGATCGGGATCGAGCTCTGGTAATAGTAACGATTGAGGGCCCACGCCTGCACTTGGCCCTTGTTGAGCTTGCCGCCATGCAGCAGCTTATGAAACGGGTGAAGGCTGTGGTAACGCGTCGCCCCGATATGGCGGAGCAGCGACTCGAGATCCTCGGCGCTGTCGAGCGGCGCATCAAGCGGTACCGAGAATGACGTGATTGCGCTCATAGTGTGATCTCCATCCCGTCGGCCGGTACGATCCAGCCTGCCGCCCCGGCTTGTTTGCGTTCGGGCGAGTCGGCCCTCCACGCCGGGTTCGAATTGTTGATGTGCAAAAAGACCCTTTTGCCGATCGCGAGCCGTTCAAGGGCGGGCATGGTGTCGGCCATCGCCATGTGCCCCATGCGCTGACCGGTCTTGTTGCCAAGTCCCGCCGCGAGCATCTCGTCGTCGCGCCACAGTGTTCCGTCGAAAAAGACCAGATCCGCGCCATCGAGCCGCGCCTCGATCTCCGGTGTCACGTCAGCGCAGGCTGCGAGGAAGACGAGTTTCTTGGAACGGGCCTTGTCGGAGACGACCAGACCCACTGTGTCCCCCTCGGCATTATCGTCGTTGGCCTCCAGATAAAGTGCGATCTTGCCGGGCACGGCGAAAGCTTCGATGTTCAGGCCCGAGGACTCACCACTCGGCAGGCGTGGCTCGAACGTCTTGCCGAGTTCGAGCGGGAGACGCGGCACGAACTCCGGTCGCAAGACGTTGAAGATCGGGTTGTCATCGAGAATCCCGAGAACGCGGCGATGGGCATGGAGATTGAACGCCGATCCTTCGCGCAACGAGAGCAGCCCCGCGAGCGCGTCAACTTCGCCATTGGTCAGAATCACCCCGGCGATGGGTGAGTGACGGAGTTCCCCAGCGCGGGGATGGAGCACCGGGGTATTGGTGATCTGCTGACGGAGGTCCGGCGAAGCGTTGATCAGGAACCAGTGCTGCTGGTCCGCGCTCACGGCGATCGACGCTTGCGTCGATTTGAGTTCGGGATGGCCGTTGCGCGCGGACCGACAATTCGGGCACCCGCAATTCCATTGCGGGACGCCACCACCCGCCGCGGCTCCCAAGACAACAATGCTAAGCATGGCTGGAACCCGCGACGGACGTTTGGACTACTTGCGGGTCGCGCAGAAATACATGTTGATTTCCATGCTGACCGGCACTTCGACGAGCTTGGGCTTATTCCAGGCCATGATTTTCTCCTCACGATGTCGCAGCGAAATTGCCACTACGGTTGAAGGCTGTTTCAAACTCTCGGGTTCGACAAGCTATTCGCGCGATAGACGCCATCTATCGGTTAGAGCCTGGATAGAGAACGCCGTTCGACAGTTAGAAGTTGGAGAGAGATGGCCGATCGAGAAAGGGCGGCGTCGGCGAAATGGGCGGTAGGGCGGTCGCCTCGCCGATCGATTGGAGCGTATCCAGGAGAGTCGAATAGGGTTCCATCCGGCGGTACTGAGACGGCACCAGGGCGACGATCCTGCGGGCCGGTGCTCCAATGCGATAGAGGCGCACGCCGGAGGTCTGACCCCGTCCGGTCACCGCCGACAGGGCCGGCGCGATGCAGATGCCGGCGCCGGCGCGGACGAGGCCTAGAGCAACCTCGAAGCTACGACATTGCGCCACCGTGCGATGGTCCGGGAGCATCCCGTCATACCAGTCATCGACACGCTGATCGTGCTGCGTCCCAAAGACGAACTTCACCGTCTGATTGAGTTGCGCGAACTGGAAGGGCTCCAGATCCTGCTCCGGATCGTGGACGCCATCAAGTTTCAGTTGCTCTGGAACCACGAGCACGCTTGGGTCTTCGACGATCGGAACCTGCACGAAACCGACCCCGTCCTGCGCCACCGAATTGGCGGCCAGAAGGCCGATATTGATCCGCCTTCCGTAAAGCATTTCAAGGGTTTCCGCCGGAGCGCTCTCCTGGATGTCGAAGTCGACATCGGGAGTGGCGAGGCGCATCTTCTCGATCGCCGCAGGCAGGATAACGCGCAGCACGGAGTTGATACCAGCGATGCGTATGGTGACCCGTTTCCCGTCGCTGAACTGGTCGAGACCGTCTTCGAGTTCGCGCATTCCCCGCAGGACGTGCTCGGCACGGGGCAACAGAAACGTCCCAGCCTGGGTAAGGCTCAATTCGCCGGAGCGGCGATGGAAGAGCTTGGTACCGACGGTCGCTTCAAGCTTGGCGAGCTGTTGCGAAAGCGATGGCTGGGCAAGGCCGAGTTGCTTGGCGGCCTGGGTCATCGTCGCCGACCGCGCAACCGCCCAGAAGACGCGAAGCTGGTGGACGGTGACCTCCGCGCGCTTGTCGCCGGCGAGGCCACGCTTGCCTACGGCCGTCGAAAACTGCACCTCGGTCATGTCGAGGTTGATCAGGGTATTGGCCGTGCGGCGGTCGAACTCGGTCATTGGGGGCACTGATTGCGTTCGATATCCCTATGTCGAGTTACTCCCATTCTTGCTTATGTTTGAAATTGGCATGCGAGGATCAACGAGTCTCCCACGGATTCCGGGGCTCAGGCGCCCGCGACCCGGGGCAGGAACTCCGCGCCCTTCTGCTGCAGGAAATCCTCGAAAGCCAGCATGACCGGCGTGATCGTACGGTCGGCGCGCGAGACGAGGAACCACTGCCGGCGGATCGGCATGCCTTCGACATCGAGCACCGCCAGCCGGTTCTGCTCGACCTCGAGCGCGATCGTATGTGCCGAAATCAGCGCGATGCCGAGCCCTGCCATGACCGCCTGCTTGATCGTTTCATTCGAGCCCATCTCGACGCCTGGATCGTCAAGCCGTCCGGGCACTTCGCTCAGCAGGATATCGAGCGCCATACGAGTTCCGGACCCCGGCTCGCGGATCAGGAAATGCTCCTGCGCGATCCGCTCCTTGCGGATGCTCTTTTGGCCCGCCAACGGGTGGTCGATTGGCGCGATGATGACGAAGGGGTGCTGGCCGAACAGCACCGAACGAACCGGCACCTCACGCGGCGGCCGGCCCATCAGCGCGACGTCGATCTTATGGTCCCGGAGGCTGGCGATCGTTTCGGCCCGGTTTCCAACCCACAGCGTCATCTCGATATCGGGATGCGCGCGCATGAACGCACCCATGATCGAGGGCGCGAAGTACTTGGCGGTCGAGACTACGCCCAGCCGCAATTGACCGCGCCGCCCTCCCGCGATCGCCCGCACTTCGTCGGCGAGGATACGCAGCCGCTCCTCGATCGCGAGGGCCGCTTCGATGACCGCGCGGCCTGCGGCAGTGGGACGCATGCCGTCGGGTAGGCGGTCGAACAGGGGAGTTCCGGCAACGCTCTCCGCCTCCCGGATCTGAAGCGAGATGGCCGGCTGGGTTAGGCCTAATGTCTTGGATGCACTCACGATCTTACCGTGGTTGCTAACCACCACAAGTGTCCGAAGCTGCCGAAGCGTGAACTCTCCCATGAGCGCCGTATTAGGGAATCTTATGTCGAACGTAAAGACTCCAAATTTTACTTATGACCCGACTGCGTCTCTGATTGGTGTGTCGGAGGCGCCGCGAGTTCCGCGAACCCCGACCGGCAAGAAGTGCGAATGCGCCAGGAGCCGACCGGGGAGTTAAAATGAGCGCTTACACGCTGACGGAGTATCTGGCGGATCACCGTGCCCGCGGGGGCGCCTTCGCCGACGAGGTGGTCGCGACGATCGCCGGACTCGCCAAGGGCGCAGTAGCGCTCCGCGAAGCCGTTACGCTCGGCGCTCTCGGCACGGCCTTCAGCGGCACGCGAAACAACGGCAATGCCGGGGCAGGGGGCGATGTCCCCAAGGACCTCGATCATCATGCCGATGCGTTAATCCTCGAAGCCATCCGCGACACGCCTGTCGCTCTCTATGCGTCTGAAGAACTCGATCATCCGATCGTGCTCAACAAGTCCGCGCCGCTCGCCCTTGCGACAGACCCACTCGACGGCTCGTCCAATATCGACACCAACGTGTCGATCGGCACGATCTTCTCTATCCTGCCGGTCAAGGGCGCCCCCGATCTCCACCCGCTCGAAAGCTTCCTTCAGCCAGGACGCAACCAGCTGGCGGGCGGCTTCTTCGTCTATGGACCCCAATTGGCCCTGGCGGTGAGCCTCGGCGCCGGCACCGATATCTTCGTCTACTCGCCGCGCCTCGAGACATTCGTGCGCGCCTACGCTTCGGTCTCAATCCCGCATGCGACGCAAGAATTCGCCATCAACGTCTCCAACTACAGGTTCTGGGACGATGGCATCCGCCACTACGTGGATGACTGCAAAAAGGGTGCGACCGGGCCACATGGCCGCGATTTCAATATGCGCTGGATCGCCTCGATGGTGGCCGACGCCTACCGCATTCTGATCCGCGGCGGCGTCTATCTTTATCCCGGCGACAGCCGCAAGGGCTACGGCAACGGTCGTCTGCGCCTCGTCTATGAGGCCAATCCTGTCGCCATGCTCATGGAGCAGGCCGGAGCGCTCGCCACCGACACCAAGAACCCGATTCTAGACCGGGTGCCGACTTCCTTGCACGAAAAGGTGCCGCTCGTCTTCGGCTCCCGCGACGAAGTCATCCAGATCCGTCACTACCTGACCGACCAGGACCCGGTCGGCCTGCGCTCACCGCTGTTCGGCTCGCGCGGACTGTTCAGAAACTAGGAGCCCTCGACGTGACCGCCGCCCATCCTATCATCTCGATCACTGGTTCATCTGGCGCGGGTACGACCTCGGTCAAGCGCATCTTCGAACTGATTTTCCGGCGCGAGAAAGTATCCGCCTCGTTCATCGAGGGCGACGCCTTCCATCGGTTCAACCGGGCCGACATGAAAGCCAAGATCGAAGAAGAGGAGCGGAACGGCAATCCCAACTTCTCCCACTTCAACGCCGACGCCAACGAGCTCGACACGCTCGCATCGATCTTCGAGGAATATGGCCGCACCGGAAATGGCCGCACCCGCACCTATGTGCACGACGAAGAGGAGTCTAGGCAGTTTGGCGTGCCCGCCGGTACCTTCAGCCCGTGGCGCGAGTTCGAGCCGTCGGACCTGCTCTTCTACGAAGGCCTCCATGGTTGCGCGGTGACCGATACTGCCAACGTCGCAAAGCATGCGGACCTCCGCATCGGCGTCGTGCCGGTCATCAACCTCGAATGGATCCAGAAGATCCATCGCGACAAGGCCAGCCGTGGCTACTCGACCGAGGCAGTGATGGACACCATCATCCGGCGCATGCCCGACTATGTCCGCTACATCACGCCACAGTTCTCGCGCACGCAAATCAACTTCCAGCGCGTGCCGATCGTCGATACGTCGAACCCCTTCATTGCGCGTTGGATTCCGACTCCGGACGAGTCGATGCTCGTGATCCGTTTCGCCGATCCTCGCGGCATCGATTTTCTCTATCTGCTGTCCATGATCCACGACTCTTTCATGTCGCGGGCCAACACCATCGTCATGCCTGGCAACAAGCTCGACCTTGCCATGCAGCTCATCCTGACACCGCTCATTCTGCAATTGGTCGAGCGCAAGCGTCGCAGTTCATGAGGGGGGAGACCAGATGAACCAGATGTCAGCGAACTGGACAGGGATGACCGCCATGTCGCAGATCGACATCACGGAAGCCAAGATGGCCAACGCCCTGCGCGTTCTCGCAATGGACGCGATTGAGGCGGCGCAGTCGGGTCATCCCGGCCTGCCGCTCGGCATGGCCAATGTGGTGACGGTTCTGTTCAACCGCTTCATCCGAATTGACCCCTCCAAACCCACCTGGCCCGACCGGGATCGCTTCGTGCTTTCGGCTGGCCACGGCTCGATGCTGCAATACGGCCTGCATCATCTGCTCGGTTATGATGACATGTCGATGGAGCAGATTCAGCGCTTCCGCCAGTTTGGAAGCAAGACGCCGGGTCATCCGGAGTACGGGCATACGCTCGGCATCGAGATGACGACCGGGCCGCTGGGGCAGGGACTTGGCACAGCTGTCGGCCTGGCGATTGCGGAACGCATGCTGGAATCGCGGTTCGGATCGCGCCTTGTCGATCATTGCACCTATGTGCTCGCCGGCGATGGGTGCCTTGCGGAGGGCATCAGCCAGGAGGCGATCGACCTCGCCGGCCACCTGCGTCTCGGCCATCTGGTGGTCTTGTGGGATGACAACGCGATCTCGATCGATGGACCGACCAAGCTCGCGACCTCGACCAACCAATTGCAGCGCTTCCGTGCTTCGGGCTGGAACACGATTGAAGTCGACGGCTATGACCATCATGCCATCGCGTCGGCGCTCGAAAAGTCCCGCAAGAGTACGCGTCCAACTCTGATCGCCTGCCGCACGGTCATCGGCAAGGGCGCGCCGAGCGTACAGGGATCGGAAAAGGCCCACGGTGTGCCGCTTGGTGCCGCCGAGATCGCAGCCGCAAAGCGCATCATAGGCTGGCCCGAAGCCCCCTTCGAAATTCCCGAGAGCGTCCGTGCCTCGTGGCGCGCGGTGGCGGCGCGTGGCGCCCAACTTAGGACCGCATGGGAGGCCGAGCTCTCGGCGAGTCCGGCGCGCGATGCGTTCCTGCGCCAGCTTCACGGGCAGGTTGCTGACAGCGCCTTCGACGCGTTGACCAAGTTCAAGAAGTCACATTTCAGCGCCGGCACCAAAGTTGCCACACGCAAGTCGTCGGAGCTGGCTCTGACCGTCATCAACGAACAGACCAATCTGACAGTTGGCGGTTCGGCGGACCTCACGCATTCCAACCTCACCATCACACCGGGAATGAAGGCCGTGAAGGCCGATGATTTCTCGGGCCGTTACATCCACTATGGTATCCGCGAACACGGCATGGCTGCGGCGATGAACGGTCTCGCCCTCCATGGCGGCTTCATTCCCTATGGCGGGACCTTTCTCTGCTTCTCCGATTATGCGCGCGGCGCAATCCGGCTCTCCGCGTTGATGGGCAAGCACGTTGTCTATGTCCTCACCCACGACTCGATCGGCTTGGGTGAGGATGGTCCCACCCACCAGCCCGTCGAGCATCTTGCGATGCTGCGCGCGACACCCAATCTCAACGTCTTCCGTCCGGCCGATATCATCGAAACGGCGGAATGCTGGGAACTCGCTCTTCGCACCGGCGATCGTCCCAGCGTCCTCGTCCTGTCGCGGCAAAGCCTCCCAATGCTGCGACAGGCCGAGCCGGACCTCAATCTCTCGGCTGCCGGGGCTTATGTCCTGCGCGAAACGGCGGGGCCGAGGGATCTCACCTTCCTCGCCACCGGTTCTGAAGTTGAGATCGCTGCCGCGGCTGCGGACGAGTTGGCCAGCCGCCATGGCATCGCCACTGCCGTCGTCTCGATGCCCTGCTGGGAGTTGTTCGAGGCCCAGCCGGAGGCACTTCGCACCGCGATCCTGGGTATGGCACCGCGGATCGGCATCGAAGCTGCGGCGCGGCTCGGCTGGGACCGCTGGATCGGCGAGCGCGGTCGTTTCATCGGCATGAACGAGTTTGGCGCCAGCGCACCCGCCGCCCAGCTTTTTGAACATTTCGGCATTACCGCAGCTGCCGCGGTCGAGGCGGGACTCGATCTCGTCGGCAGGAAGGCGGCCGCGGCATGAACTTGCCTTCGATCATGGAAGCCGAAGTCGCGGGCAAAACCGTCTTGCTTCGCGCGGACCTCAATGTTCCGATCGTTTCGGGCGAAGTCAGCGACCGTACGCGCGTCGCCGCAGCGGCACGGACCATCGAGGACCTGCTGTCCCGCGGCGCCCGGGTGGTCGTGATGGCGCATCTGGACCGGCCCAAAGGCGTCGCTAATCCGGTGCTCTCCATTCAGCCGGTCGCGCGCGCGTTGGCCGAGGAGCTCAAGCACGAGGTGCAGTTCGTGCCCGACTGCGTCGGGGCTGTTGCCGAGCGGCAGACTCGATCGCTGCCTGAGGGTGCGGTCGCCCTTCTCGAAAACCTTCGTTTCCATGCCGAAGAAGAACTCGATGACCGGAGCTTTGCTCTGATGCTGTCGGTCCACGGCGACCTCTACGTCAATGACGCTCCGGCCTGCTCGGTGCGTCGTCACGCCTCGATCGACGCTATCGTCCCGTTGATGCCGGCCTATGCCGGCCCACTCCTGCTCGCGCATGTCGCAAAGGAAGGCGACGCCGCATCGACCCTGCCGGGTGTTGCGGCACTCATGAACAAGACACGAATTCTGGAGAAGATTTGAATGGCTCGCATCACTCTGCGCCAACTGCTCGATCACGCCGCCGAACACAGCTACGGCGTGCCGGCTTTCAACATCAACAATATGGAGCAGGCGCTCGCCATCATGGAGGCAGCGCGTGACGTCGATGCCCCCGTCATTCTGCAGGCAAGCCGGGGCGCCCGTTCTTATGCCGGCGACATCATGCTTGGCCGCATCATCGATGCTCTTGAGGAGATGTTTCCCGCCATTCCGCTCTGCATGCACCAGGACCATGGCAATAATGTCGCGACCTGCCTCAGTGCGATCCAGCATGGCTATACCTCGGTGATGATGGACGGCTCGCTCCGGGAGGATGCCAAGACACCATCGGACTACGTCTACAATGTCGGCATCACCTCGGACGTGGCGCGCCTCGCCCACTACGTCGGCGCTTCGGTCGAGGGCGAGATCGGGGTCCTCGGATCGCTCGAAACTGGAGCGGGCGAGGCCGAGGACGGCGTCGGTTTCGAGGGGACGCTTCAGCGCCACATGCTGGTGACCGATCCCGAGGAGGCCAAGCGCTTCGTCGCCGCCACGCATGTCGATGCCCTTGCCGTCGCCATCGGTACGAGTCACGGCGCCTACAAGTTCACCCGTCAGCCCTCGGGCGAAATCCTCGCCATGGACATTATCGAAAAGCTCCACGAGCTGCTTCCTGACACCCACCTCGTCATGCATGGCTCCTCGTCGGTACCCAAGGAATGGCAGGATGTCTTCAACGCCAATGGCGGCAAAATGCGCGAGACGTGGGGCGTGCCGGTCGAGGACATCGTACGCGGCATTCGCCACGGCGTACGGAAGGTCAATATCGACACCGATCTCCGGCTCGCCGCTACCGCGGCCTTCCGCAAGGTCGGGGCGACCGATCCCAGCGAGTTCGATCCACGCAAGTTCCTCAAGCCCGCCATCGAGGCCATGCGCAAGGTCTGCCGCGAGCGCTTCGAGGCCTTCGGCACAGCCGGCAATGCCTCGAAGATCAAAGTCATCCCGATGAGCGACATGGCCAAACGCTACGCCTCCGGCGCGCTTGACCCGCGCATCTCCACCCAGACCAAGGCCGCGTGACGGCTCGATAGAAAGGACTGCATCATGGACGCCAAGGCGACCGAAATCCGAGGTAAGGAACGCTATAAGGCCGGCGTCCTCAAATATGCGCAGATGGGCTATTGGAATGCCGACTACGTTCCCAAGGACACCGACATCCTTGCGCTGTTCCGCATCACCCCACAGGATGGTGTAGATCCGATAGAAGCGGCCGCCGCAGTCGCCGGCGAGAGCTCGACCGCAACCTGGACCGTGGTCTGGACCGACCGGCTCACTGCCGCCGACCAGTATCGGGCCAAGGCTTATCGCGTCGAACCGGTGCCGAACAATCCAGGCCAGTATTTCTGCTATGTCGCCTATGACCTGATCCTGTTCGAAGAGAACTCGATCGCCAACCTCACCGCGTCGATCATCGGCAATGTCTTTTCGTTCAAGCCCCTGAAAGCAGCCCGGCTCGAGGACATGCGGCTCCCCGTTGCCTATGTGAAGACCTACAAGGGTCCGCCGACCGGCATCGTCATGGAGCGCGAGCGCCTCGACAAGTTCGGCCGTCCGCTGCTTGGCGCGACGACCAAGCCCAAGCTCGGCCTTTCCGCCAAGAACTACGGCCGCGTGGTGTATGAGGGCCTCAAGGGCGGCCTCGACTTCATGAAGGACGATGAGAACATCAACTCCCAGCCCTTCATGCATTGGCGCGACCGCTTTCTCTACTGCATGGAAGCCGTCAATCGCGCTTCGGCACATACCGGCGAGATCAAGGGGCATTACCTCAACATTACCGCCGGCACGATGGAGGAGATGTACCGTCGTGCCACGCTCGCCAAGGAGACGGGCTCGGTCATCGTTATGGTCGATCTCATCATCGGGTACACCGCCATCCAGTCGATCGCCGAATGGTGCCGCCAGAACGATATGATCCTGCACCTGCATCGTGCGGGGCACGGCACCTATACCCGGCAGAAGAACCACGGCATCTCGTTCCGCGTCATCGCCAAATGGATGCGCCTCGCCGGGGTCGATCACATTCACGCAGGTACTGCCGTCGGCAAGCTCGAGGGCGATCCTATGACCGTGCAGGGCTACTACAATGTCTGCCGCGAACTGAAGAACGAGATCGACCTGCCGCGCGGCATCTATTTCGAGCAAGACTGGGCAGACACCAAAAAGACTATGCCGGTCGCCTCGGGCGGTATCCATGCCGGCCAGATGCATCAGTTGCTGCACCTGTTCGGTGACGACGTAGTTCTGCAGTTCGGCGGCGGCACCATCGGTCATCCCATGGGCATCCAGGCGGGTGCCCAGGCCAACCGCGTTGCGCTCGAAGTGATGGTGCAGGCCCGTAACGAAGGTCGCGACATCATCAACGAGGGACCGGAAATTCTCCGCGCCGCCGCCAAGTGGTGCAAGCCGGTCGAGGCCGCGCTCGATACCTGGGGCAACATCTCGTTCAACTATCAATCGACCGACACCTCGGACTACCAGCCGACCGCCGAAGTCAGCTACTGAGCCCTGAAAGGATCAAGCCAAATGAAAGTCACCCAGGGCGCCTTCTCCTTCCTGCCCGACCTCACCGACGACCAGATCATCGCGCAGATTGAGTATTGCCTGCGCAACGAATGGGCCATCGGCATCGAATATACCGACGACCCGCATCCGAGGAACTACCTCTGGGAAATGTGGGGCAACCCGATGTTCGACTTGCGCGACGCCGCCGGCGTGATGATGGAGTTGAAGGCCTGCCGCAAGGCGTTCCCGAACTTCTACATCCGCATCAATGCCTTTGACTCGACGCGCGGCTTCGAAACCGTGCGTCTGAGTTTCATCGTCAACCGTCCCAAGGTCGAGCCGACTTTCAAAATGACCCGGACCGAAGTTGCGGGCCGCACCGTCAATATTACCATGACCACAGAGTACTGATGTCGACCACGATTGCACCCTCAGGGGAGGCGCCGCCTGCGGCGCTTCCCGACACCGGGGAACTCATTACCGAAGTCGATCTCGCTGCGGACTTTCGCGAGTCGGGCGTCGCCGAGGTGCTGGACGAACTCGACCGCGAACTGGTGGGGCTGAAGCCCGTCAAGCAGCGCATCCGCGAGACTGCGGCGTTGTTGCTGGTCGATCGCGCGCGAAAGCGCATGGGCCTTAGCCAGACGACGCCGACCCTTCACATGAGTTTCACCGGCAATCCCGGCACCGGCAAGACCACCGTTGCCCTGCGGATGGCCGATCTCCTCTATCGATTGGGATATGTTCGCAAGGGCCACCTGATCTCTGTGACGCGCGACGATCTCGTCGGTCAATACATCGGCCACACCGCGCCCAAGACTAAGGAAGTCCTTAAGCGTGCCATGGGCGGGGTGCTGTTCATCGACGAGGCTTACTATCTCTACCGGCCCGACAATGAGCGCGACTACGGACAGGAGGCGATCGAGATCCTGTTGCAGGTGATGGAGAACCAGCGCGACGATCTCGTCGTGATCCTCGCAGGCTACGCCGATCGCATGGACAAGTTCTACCAGTCCAATCCGGGGTTTCGCTCGCGCATCGCCCACCATATCGACTTCCCCGATTACGAGGACGGCGAATTGCTCGCCATCGCTGAGAGCATGCTCGCGACGCAGAACTATCATTTCGACCCGGCGGCCAAGGCGGCGATGAACAAGTATATCGCGCTACGCCGCAAGCAGCCGCACTTCGCCAATGCTCGTTCGATCCGCAACGCCCTCGATCGGGCGCGCCTGCGGCAGGCCAACCGGCTGTTCGAAAGCACCAAGGGACCAGTGGGCGTGACCGAGCTGTCGACGATCTCGGCGGAAGACATTCTCGCCAGCCGCGTCTTTTCAGGCGGCCTCGACAGCGAGCGTAAGGAATCGACATGACCCTCATCGCCCCCTCGATCCTCTCCGCCGACTTCTCAAGGCTTGGCGAGGAGGTTGAAGCCATCATGGCGGCCGGCGCCGACTGGGTGCATCTCGATGTGATGGATGGGCATTTCGTCCCCAACATCACCTTCGGTGCGCCGGTCATCAAGGCGCTTCGCAATCGCACCAAGGCGGTGTTCGACTGCCACCTCATGATCGAGCCCGTGGATCCGCTGCTGGCGGCTTTCGCGGACGCGGGATGCGACACAATTACTGTCCATGCCGAGGCCACCACGCATCTCGATCGTTCGCTTCAGGCAATCCGGAGCCTTGGAAAGAAGGCCGGCGTCGCTCTCAATCCGGCAACGCCGGAATCGGCAATTGAATACGTCCTCGATCGCCTCGACCTCGTGTGCCTGATGACGGTCAATCCGGGTTTCGGCGGGCAGGCCTTTATCGCCGCTGTGGTCGACAAGGTTGCGCGGCTCAAGGCCCTGATCGGCGGCAGGAAGATCGACATCGAGATCGACGGGGGCGTAACCCCCGAAAGCGCCCCTCGCGTCGTCGCGGCGGGAGCAACCGTACTGGTCGCAGGTTCGGCCATCTTTGCCGGCGGCGCGACCGCCTATGCCCGCAATATCGAGGCGCTGCGCCGCGCCTCCCTCTCCACCATCGCTGCATGACACTTCGTCCATGATCAACATTGCCGAACTTAACCTGCTGTCGCCGCAGCGTCCCCGCACCGCCAAAGACATGCCCCACGCCGTCCTCTTCGATCTCGACGGGACGCTGGTCGACTCGGTTCCGGACATCACGCTCGCTGTCGCCGAACTGATGGCGACGGAAGACCTTGCGCCTTTCCCTGAGACCGACGTACGCGAAATGGTCGGCCATGGCGTGCGCCCACTGGTCGCGCGGGCTTTCGCCGCTCGGGGCAGGGCGCTTGACCCCGATGCCCTTCGCCGGATGGTCGAGCGGATGGTCGGCATCTATCCGCGACATCTGACCGGCCGCACGACGCTGATGCCGGGCGCCATGGATTGCCTCAACGAACTCTCCGCCCGCGGTTGTGCGATGGCCGTGGTCACTAACAAGCTGCAGGGACCGGCCAACACCGTCCTGGCCCATTTCGGGCTAACTGAGTATTTCGGAGTGATCCTTGGCGATCAGGCGCGCCCCTCGGGTCTCGCCACCAAGCCGCAGCCCGACATGCTGCTCTTCGCCTTGTCTCGTCTGGGAGTAACGCAGCGCGATGCCATCATGATTGGCGACAGTGCTGCCGATATTGGGGCGGCCTCCAATGCCGGGATCTTCTCGGTTGGTTTGCGCAATGGTTACTCGAGCGTACCGCTTGAGAACCTGTCACCCGGCGCGATCATCGACGATCTGACGGGCCTTCCATCGGCCCTGGCGGTCTGGCGAGACCAATAGGCGCCGCCTAAACGTCATCCTATTTGGTGAGGAAGAGCGGGTCGCAATCGATGACGCTTAGTCGCGGATTGACCTTCTCGAGTTCAGTCTCGAGTGGCGGCCGATGCTGACGAGCTTGCCGCCGCTCGTCATTCCTCTCGCGCCTTTCGGCG
Source organism: Devosia sp. (assembly GCA_040081595.1). GTDB lineage: Bacteria > Pseudomonadota > Alphaproteobacteria > Rhizobiales > Devosiaceae > Devosia_A. The sequence goes on along the minus strand of JBEBGE010000001.1, from coordinate 85,432 downwards.
TCCGGCGATGGCGCCGGACGGCCCACGAACGACCGCAACCTGCAGCCCCAACGCCTACTCCAAAAGGGAGCGACAATCAGGCCGTTGACTCAGCTGCCACCCTTCGGCCACGAAAGTCGCCACGATGAGCCAGCCAGGAGAGGATGCCAGCACATGAACAAGACCCTGCTTTTCGGGGCCCTGATGTTGTCGGTTGTGATCCGGCCGGCCTTTGCGGCCGGCGACCCGCTGGCCGGCGAGACGGTGTTCAAGAAATGCGCGGCCTGCCACGCAGTAGGCGAGGGAGCCAAAAACAAGGTTGGTCCGGAACTCAACGAGTTGATGGGGCGCGTGGCCGGCACCGCACTGGACTACAACTACTCTCAGGCCATGATTGATGCCGGCGCCGCCGGGCTGATCTGGACGCCCGAGTCCCTGGTTCCGTGGCTCCACAAACCCAAGGAAGCCGTCGCGGGTACCAAGATGACGTTTGCCGGTCTCGGCGAACAGGCCGACATCGACAACGTCATCGCCTATCTGTTGACATTCTCGCCCGACTACGTGCCGTCCGCCCCCTCGGCGAACTGAAATCGATTACATCGGAATTCGCCGCAAGTCCCTCGGGGTGCGGCGGACCTGCGACCATGTATTGAGTTCTCTTATGTAAGCCATTGTGGTCTTATCGCTGCCCGGAGGAGAGGCAGTATGGATATCACGCTCAAGCAGCTTCAGATCTTTCAGGCTGTGGTGGTAGCCGGTTCAATTACGAAGGCTTCGCGTCGAGTAGGGCTGTCTCAACCCTCGATCTCGCAGCAGTTGGGCAAGCTCGAAGAAAAGCTGGGAGCCCAACTCATCCAGCGAAATCGCACCGGCGTTATCAGCCTCACGCCCTCCGGCGAATACTGGTTCAAACTTGCCGAGGAAATGCTTCGCAGGCTCGATCAAGCAGTCAGCGAGCACGAGAAGCGTTTTGTCGATAACGCGGTGACGCTGCGCATGGGGGTTCCGCCGACGCTGCGTGGGCCCTTCATTGCGGCCGCTGCTCGCATCGCCTCGTCGACTCCGGGCTTCGCTAAGTTCGAACTTCGGTTCGCCCTGACCAGCGGCGAACTGGTCGAGCAACTACGCCTTCACCAGCTTAACTGTGTTATCGTCAACGAGGATGCCATCGCAGACGACCGTAGCTCGTTTGCCGTCAGCGAGTTGTTCGTCGAGCCCGTTTGCTGGGCGGTGCCGAGAACAGTTTCAACCGCCGAAATTGAGCAGGCACTCACGCCCGGCCACTCGCCGCGGACCCTGGGCGGAGCCTTGGGAAGCTACGTCGAGATCGACACCAACGTGCCCCTGCGCTCGAAGTCCGAGGAGTGGTATCGCCACCACCTGCCAGCCGCGACTCCCTCTTATTCGACCATGACTTACGCCGCAGCTGTCGACCTCGTGGCCGCTGGTCTCGCAACCACTCATTGCCCTCTGTCGTTGTTACCAGGCCTCCCCGACGCGGTGTCCCAGAAGGTTCGCTATTTCGTCCTCGAAGGGCTGTCCCGCCGGGTGATCCTAGCGATGCCCAAGCACCTGATGTCGCTTCCCACTTATGCGGGCATCTTCAACAAGATTGTCGCTTATGCGCGCGACGAATACCGGCACAGCAGTCTGCTCGAGGGGACCGAGGAACTGCCACGGGCGGGCCGCGTCATCGAGATGCCGCGCCGCGCCTGAAGCGCCGGCTTCGCCAATCCAAGAGAAGCCAATAGCCTTCATTGGGGTTCCGGCGATGCCTAGGGTTGACCTGCGGAAAACCGCGTTGCTAGATGCTTTTTCAAGGTTGGCGGGCAGTCGCCCGTAACCAGTGCATAGCATCACACAACACTAGCCAGACGCCTGATTGCGGGCGGGCGCGAGGGGACAATGGCACAGGCAGAAATGGCAAGTACGACGCGTAGCGGTACAGGGATCGGGGTTTGGATATTCCGAGTCCTGCTCGTCGCTGGTGCAGCTTTCATGGTCTACTCATGGTTCCAGCCGTGGTGGAGCACCGACATCGCCGTGATCAAGGGCGAAGCTGACATGATATTGCATCCCTGGGGGGTCGAAGCGGCGGCCCAAGTCAGGAACAACATCGACCAGTCTGCCTTCCAGATGCCGTTCCCGGCGGTTTTTGCCGGCTTCATGTGGGTATATCTGGTGGTCTGCATGCTGCTTCTCGCAGCCAGCCTTTTCGTGACACGGCAGGTCCGCCTTGGCCCGATCAATCTGTCGCTCGCAATGCTTCTGATCCTGTTCGTCGGCCTGTCCTACATGGCGGCGGCCGGGCTGGCTCTGGGAATTGGCCAGATCAAGGCTGCAGCGTCCGGTGTCGCCTTCCTTGGAAAAGGGGTCTACGTGGAGCCCGTTTCCGAAGCCAAGCTCAAGATGGTCTCGCAGTTGGAGATCGGGTACTGGCTGTCTCTCGCTGCGGGAGGAGTTCTGACCTTCCTCGGCCTGGTACGATTCTTGTTCATCCGCCAGTGGGGGAAGAAGGCCTGAAGCGGTTTCCGCCGGGCTAGTTATCGCCGTTGTTGCATAGAGCGACGAGCAATACGTCTTGGTAGAACAATGGCCTGACGCATCCCTGCCGGGGTGCGTCCGACGGCAATGCTGGATCCGTCCTTCCCACCGCGACTCGGAAGTTGATTGCCCTTTGACCGGTGATGCGGTCTGCTTGTGGCTGGGTACGCTGTCTGACTTTGTCACGACCAACCGCGGTTCGCGGTGCACCCGCTTCGCTCCCCCATGTGCGGGAACAGCCTCGCGACCAGCACGGGCTCGAATTGGATGTTCCAATACTGAGAATTGGAATGGCCCGGTGAACTCGGTGCCAACGTTCCCTTGAACCGATGCGTATTGCATCTGTTTCTGAGGGAGGAAATTCGATGAGAATGGGGAAAGTACTAGCCGGGGTCTGCACAGCAGCCCTGGTTTTGAGCGGCGCGACCGCTTGGGCGGCGGAGGTAACGCCCGATCGTTTGTTGAATGCCGGCACAGAGGCCGAAGCCGGAAACTGGCTGCAGGTCAACAGGACCTATGACTCGCACCGGTTTTCGACGCTGAACGAAATCAACGCCGGCAACGTTGGGGGTCTGCACTTAGTAATGGCAGCGCCCATCGGCGGGACCGAACCTGCGGGCTTCGGCGTGGGAGCGGTCGAGGGAACGCCCCTCGCTGACAATGGCTTCCTTTATGTGTCGGACCCGTGGGGCACGCCCTACAAGTTCGACGTGTCGGACGGCAAGAACGCGAAACTGGTCTGGATCTGCGACACGGGTATCGACAAGGATCCGACTCAAGGCTTCCTGCTGGCGAACCGCGGCCTCGCGCTTGCCGGCAAATACGTGATCACCGGACTGGTCAACGGTCACGTGATTGCCTGCGACAACGAAACAGGTGAGGTGGCCTGGGACCAGCAGGTCGGCAAGAACGGTGAAGGCTTCACCGCCGCGCCGCTGATCATTGGCGACAGGATCTATATCAGCCAGTCCTTCGGTGACTTCGCGACTCGCGGCTTCCTTGCGGCCCTGAAGGTCGACACCGGTGAAGAAATCTGGCGTCACTACGTGATTCCAGAGCCGGGCCAGCCGGGTTCGGAAACCTGGAAGTGCGACGAGGCCGGCAACCCCGATTGCTGGAAGACCGGCGGCGGCGGCATGTGGCAAACGGGCTCCTATGACCCTGCCACCAAGACGATCTACTGGGGCACGGGCAACCCGGTGCCGATGTATGACCCCGAATATCGCCCGGGCGACAACCTTTACACCAACTCCAGCTTGGCGCTGGACGCCGACACGGGCGACATGAAGTGGTACTTCCAGTACACGCCCGGCGACTACATGGACTATGACGAAATCGGACCGCAGCTGCTGATCGATACCAAGATCAACGGCGAGGATCGCAAGGTTCTGGCTCACTTCGGCCGGAACGGCATCTTCTACGACCTCGACCGCACAAATGGCGCCTATATCCAGTCGGGCCAGTATGTGGAGAAGCTGACCTGGACGAAGGGCCTCGACCCCAAGACCGGCAAGCCGCTGGAATATGACCCGACCAAGTCGCTGCAGACCTACGCGATCGGCCCGATCACTCGCGCCGGCGCAACGGCCACGACCTGCCCGAACATCCAGGGTGGTACGAACTTCTTCCCGACGGGATACAACCCGACGCTCGGCCTCGCCTATGCGGTCGGCATCGAAGGATGTTCGGACCTCTCGGTGAAGGCCGTGGCTCCGGCGGACGTCGTGTTCGGCCAGATCTTCATCGGTGGCTCCGGCACGAACAGCGGTGTGCAGACCGGTACGGTCAGCGCCATCGACGTGACAACGGGCAAGATGGTCGCCCAGGTGCCGACTCCGTTCCCGATGTATAGCGGCGTCATGGCAACTCCGGACCTGGTATGGGCCGGCTCGATGGACGGCACCTTCGCAGCCTATGACGCGAAGACGCTGGAAACGAAGTGGTCGATCAATGTCGGTACCGCGTTCCAGGGCTCGCCCATCGCCTTTACCGTCGGTGGCAAGGAATACGTTGCCATCGTGGGTGGCGGGCATGGCCTTGCGACCTTCGGTCACCCTGAGCTGGAAACCAAGCAGACCGCCAACATGGTCTGGATTTTCAGCCTCTGAAACCTATGACCTTCGGCCGGGCAGGGAAACCTGCCCGGCCTTCCTTTTTCGGTCGTAGCCGACCCCGCGGGGCCTTTCCATGAAAGGCCCCGCGGCCCCTTTTTGGGAGGCGCTGACTGGGGATATTAGGATGTTCCTATATTGAGGATTGGACCGGCCTTGGGCGCTCGGTGCGAACGTTCCTTCAAATGGATGCGTGTCGCATCCGTTTTCAGGGAGGAATCTCAATGAGAATGACGAAGTTACTGGCCGGGGTCTGCGCAGCAGCCTTGGTCTTGAGCGGCGCGCCCGCTTGGGCGGCAGACGTAACGCCCGAGCGCCTATTGGCCACGGAGACCGAGGCCGAAGCCGGAAACTGGCTGATGGTCGGCAAGAACTACAGCTCGCACCGGTTTTCGTCGCTGAACGAAATCAACGCCAGCAACGTGGGGGGGCTCAGGGTTATCACGGCAGCGCCTGTCGGCGGCACCGAGCCGTCCGGCTTTGGCCAGGGCGCGATGCAGGGAACGCCGCTTGCCGATAATGGCTTCCTTTATGTGTCGGACCCGTGGGGCACGCCCTACAAATTCGACGTTTCGGACGGCAAGGCCGCGAAACTGGTCTGGGTGTGTGACACGGGTATCGAGAAGGACGCCACTGCCGGTGTTCTTGTCGCGAACCGCGGCCTCTCTCTGTCGGGCAACAACGTCATCACCGTGTTGAACAACGGTCATGTGGTTGCCTGCGACGGCGAAACCGGTGAAGTGGCCTGGGACAAGACCGTCGGCGTGAACGGTGAAGGCTTCAACGCCGCACCGCTCGTCGTGGGCGACAAGATCATTCTAGGTCAGTCCTTCGGTGACTGGGCAACCCGTGGCTACCTTGTTGCACTCAAGGCCGACACCGGCGACGAGCTGTGGCGCTGGTATGCGGTGCCCGAGCCCGGCCAGCCGGGTTCGGAAACCTGGAAGTGCGACGAGGCCGGCAACCCCGATTGCTGGAAGACCGGCGGCGGCGGCATGGCAGACGGGTTCCTATGACCCCGCTACCAACACGATCTATTACGGCACGGGCAACCCGGTGCCGATGTTCGACCCGGAATATCGTCCGGGCGACAACCTCTACACGAACTCGAGCGTCGCGCTCGATGCCGACACCGGCGCGATGAAGTGGTACTTCCAGTACACGCCCGGCGACTATATGGACTATGACGAAATCGGGCCGCAGCTGCTGATCGATACCAAGGTCAATGGCGAGGATCGCAAGGTTCTGGCTCACTTCGGCCGGAACGGCATCTTCTACGACCTCGACCGCACCAACGGCTCTTACATCCAGTCGGGCCAGTATGTGGAGAAGCTGACCTGGACGAAGGGCCTCGACCCCAAGACCGGCATGCCGCTGGAATATGATCCGACCAAGTCGCTCCAGACCTACGCGATTGGCCCGATCAATCGCGCCGGAGCGGTAGCCAACACCTGCCCGAACATCCAGGGTGGTACGAACTTCTTCCCGACGGGATACAACCCGACGCTCGGCCTCGCCTATGCGGTCGGCATCGAAGGATGTTCGGATCTCGCCGTGAAGACCATTGCACCCGCCGACGTAACTCCCGGCCAGCTCTTCCAGGCCGGTACCAGCACGAACGCCGGCGCGCAGACCGGTACGGTCAGCGCCGTCGACGTGACAACGGGCAAGATGGTCGCCCAGGTGCCGACGCCGTTCCCGATGTATAGCGGCGTCATGTCCACCCCGGACCTGATGTGGGCCGGCGCAACGGACGGCACCTTCACGGCTTATGACGCGAAGACGCTGGAGGTGAAGTGGTCGATGAACCTCGGCACCGGCATCCAGGGTTCGCCCATCGCCTTCACCGCAGGTGGCAAGGAATACATTGCCATCTATGGTGGCGCCACGGGCCAGGCTTGGGGTCACCCCGAGCTGGAAAACCGCTCGGTCGCCAACATGGTGTGGATCCTGGGCCTCTGAAGCCTGTGACCTTTGGCCGGGCAGGGAAACCTGCCCGGCCTTTCATCTTGGTCGGCCGTATCCGACCTTCAGCGGCCGTCATGGATGGCCAGCGACTTTCCTTAGATCCTGAGACTGGGAATTATGCTCCAAGCCCTGAAGTCTGCGGCTTTCGGCGTGCTGGCCCTGCTGTGCCTGAGCTCGGCGGTGCTGGCGGAATTTATGGCGACCCCTGATTTCACCCAGGGCGATGCCGAAAAGGGCAAGCTGGTTTACCAGCGCGTCGGTGTCTGCGCGGCTTGCCACGGCTGGCCCGCCGACGGCGTATCGGGGCGCAATCCGATGGCGCGCGGGGCTGCGGCCAATGTGCGCGAAACCAAGCTCGACGCGCAGGGTCTCTACGATGCGATCCGTTGCGGCATTCCGGGCACGCAGATGCCGTATCACGACAGCGTCAGCTACAAAGACGACCGCTGTAACGGCCTGCTAATGTCCGACTTCGAGGCCGGTCAACTGCCGGTCAAGGGGAAGTCACTAAGCGAACAACAATTGGTCGATCTGGTCGCCTACCTTGAAAAATACGTGGTCGGTCACGGCAAGCCAAACTACGAAGAATGCGTGCTCTACTTCGATACCTCGGCCGACAAATCCTGCTCCTATCTCAGGGCGAAATGATGTGGCATCGGGCAAGGGAATGGATTGGGCCGGTGCTGCTGATGGCGGCCGGCCTCGCCGGCCAGCCGGGTAGCACGATGGCGCAGAATGCCGACGTCGAGCCGGACTTCGCCATCTGGAATGTCCAACTCGGCCAGGCGGTCACCGTCATCCCCGACAGTGCCGCGGCGATCATCGCCTGCGGCACCAATGGCGGCCCGATTTCGATCGAACTCAAAAGTTTCGGCGACTGGGCGCAATGCACTCCGGAAGCCTCCGGGTTGCGCGAGATCGCGTTCACCTATGATGACGAGAAGGACTACATCGCCCGCGCGTTCGAGCTCGAATACCGGGCCTTGCGCGGCGGCACTTCAGTCTATGCCCATCCTGTCCTCGTCTCGGTCCTGGTCGACGACAAGGGCGTGTCCCAAGGCATCCGCATCGTGACCGATGACCGCGCCAGCGATGCCGACCGCCGCCTCGCGGTGGTCTTGAGCAAGAATTTCCAGGCGCGGTTTGGGCCGTGGAACCTCAACTGCCAGGACATCCCGATGCGGGAGGGCGAAGAGCCTGTTGGCGGCTCCTTCATTCACGACCGCTGTGTCGGAACCAATCCCGACGGCAGTGGCCAGACCGTGCTGATCGAGGGGAGCTACCTGCGCAAGAAGGGCCAGGAAGGGCTGAGCAAAGACACCCAGCAGGTCAACAAGGGCTATTACGAGTCGCAGACCCGGATGGAACTCGTGAACCCGCCCTATTCGCCGGCCGAGGGTCCTTGAGATTGCAGGCGACCGTCGGGCATATAGTTGTTGGTCAGCACCGCGCCCGCGAAGGTGCCCTCGTCGGTGTTCGCCAGGGTGAAGCGGCTGGCCGTGATTTTGGCGCCGTCAAACTTTGCCCGGCGCAAATCGACGCCGTAGAAATCGGTCTGAGTGATCGTCGTGCCCGAGAAATCGGCTGCGGCAGCATCGGCCTTGCCAAAGCTGGCGCCGTACATCGTGGCGCCGATGAACTTGGAACGCGCAGCCCTGGTGCGATCGAGGTTCGTAGACAAGAGGGAAGCGCCGGAGAAATCGCAATTGTTCACCAGCGCGTCGTGCATGATCGCGCGATCCAGAATCGCGCCGGGCAGCTTGGCAGAGGTCATCCGCACCTCCTGCATCCGCGCCTCGGTCAGGTTGGCGCCCGAAAGATCGCCTCCGGACACCAGGGCGCCAAAGAACATGGAGCGGGTGAAATCGCCCTTGGCCATCTGGGCCTGGGTCATGTCGGCGAGATTGAAATTGGTGCCGATGGCGGTGACGCCGGTGAGGATTGCGCCGCGCAGGTTGGCGCGGTGAAAGCTGGCGTCCGTCAGAATCGCACCGGTCAGGTCAACCCCGGCCAGGTCGGCTTTCTTGAAGTTCGCCCCATGCAGGTCGCAGCCCTGGCACTCCTTGATCTTTCCGGCGATCAGGTCGGCAACCTGGTCCGCATAGACCGGCGTCGCCATCAAGAGCAGGGCCGCCCCGGCCAGTACCATGCGCATTCTTGGTCTCTCCTGGTTTCGAAAGGGCCTTCTTATGCCTTCTGATAGAAGCCGCCTCCACCCCAATCGCAAATCCTGGACATTGGCCCTTTCAATGGTCCTGTTGACCGCTCTACTTAGCGGCGAGCTGACTGGCGCCGCCCAGGCTCAATCAACTGAGACCGGAATCAGCGGAACGCCCGAGGTGCTCGACGCCGACATCCTGAAATTCGGCACCCAGCGCGTGATTTTGTGGGGCATCGATGCTCCCGACAAGAGGCAGACCTGCCAGCTGAACAGCAAGCTCTGGGGCTGTTACGACGTGGCGTTCCGGCACTTACAGCTATTGGCAGGTCGCGGAGAAGTGACCTGCACCTACAAGGGCGATCCGGACCCGTTCGGCCGCCGCTTTGGCATTTGCGAGAGCGGTGGCGAGGATTTGAATGCCGCAATGGTCAGGGCCGGCATGGCGCTCGCCTTTGACGAGGAATCCGAAGACTACGATGCCGCAATGGCTGACGCGATCACAGCGGGAGCCGGCCTGTGGCAGTTGGGCGCGATTTTTGAAGAGCCTTGGGTGTTTCGCCGGCGCGAAACTCCGGGCGGCTACCGATAGGACGGACAATGGCGTTACTTACTGATGCAATCATGGCACCAGGCCGCAATGGGGCCTTTGATGCGGTGCTGAAATGGGTGCTGCTGATGGCGCTGATCGCGGTGGCCGCGGTCGTGTCTTATGACTACGGGCTGCTGAACTATCTGTTCGGTGCTGACAAATCCAAGATCACCGTATTGATCGCAGTCCTCTACGTGGCCTTCTCGGGCCACTGCCTGTGGATCTTGGTCGAGCTGGCGCGCGAGTACCGCCGGGCGCTTCAGATAAAGGACATGCTGGCCACCTCGACCAGGGTTCCCGAGCTGCCGCGAGGCGGCGGGCTGATCGACCGCTACATGGCCGATGTCATCCGGTCGCGCGAGCATCCCTCGGAAGTTGAAGGCAATGCCCATCTGCTGATGATGAGCCTGGGGGCCAGTCTGCGCCGGCGCACCAAGATCGGCACTTACGGCACGGATCTTCTCTATAAACTCGGGATGCTCGGCACGATGGTCGGCTTCGTCCTTATGCTGAATTCCATGGGCGATCTGTCGAATTTCGACGTTGATACCCTGCGCGGCGCATTGCAGCAGATGATCGCGGGCATGGCGGTGTCATTGCTGACGACGATCGCGGGGTTGATCGGCGGCATTCTTCTCCGGCTGGAATACAACATTGCCGATGCGTTGGTGACCGACATCAGCCAGACGGCGGTCAGCTTCACGGAAGTGTCCCTGCTGCCGCTGTTGGCGCGGGGCGAGCGCGATGTTTGAAGAGGAAGCTGAACCGGAGTTCGAGATATTCTCGGCCCTTCTGTTCAACTCGCTGAAGGCCATCACCTTCATGTTCTTCATTTCGTTCGCGATGATCAACAAGCCGGCGGACGAGGGTAAGGTCGATCCCAAGGCGGAGATGATGATCACCGTCACCTGGCCCGACAACAATCCCGACGACGTGGACACCTACGTTGAAGATCCCGCCGGCAACATCATCTGGTACAACCAGCGCGAAGCGGGGCTGATGAACCTCGAACGCGACGACCGGGGCATGTTCAAGGACGTGATCCTGCTCGACGGCAAGGAAATCTCGAACCCGCTGAACCAGGAAATCGTTGCCTTCCGCGGGCTACAGGACGGCGAATATGTCGTCAACGCCGTGCACTACATCGCCAACGGCTCAGCGCCTCTTCCGGTGACGGTCAAGGTCGAAAAGCTGAATCCGACGGTGAAGATCATCTACTACCAGACGCTGGAGCTGAAAGGCACCGGCGATGAGCAGACGGCGGTGCGCTTCACGCTGAAAGGGCAGGACGTCGTCGACGTCATCACTACGCCAAAAAGCCTTGTTGCGTTAACGCGCTCGAACGGGAAAGAGGGCGGTCGCGCGGCAGGCGCCGGCGGGCAAGGCGGGCCGATCGATGCCGCGACTGGACAGGTGCTTCCAAATTGACCTTCACAATCCTGTCCCTTACGGCAGCCTATGCGCTGGTGGCGGTACTCCTCGCCTATGTTCTGCTATTGTCGCGGTTGCACTGGTTCTTCAAGGTCCTCGCAACCGCGGTGACCGTCGCGCTTATCCCGCTGACCTTTACCGGTGTTGGCGAATTGCGCGGGCTCCCCTCGGACGGGCCGATCCCGTTCAGCTTCAGCATGCTCTGGGCTCAGGTGGTCGAACCCAATTTGCTGCAGGGCGAGAAGGGACATGTGTTCCTTTGGCTGCAGACCCTGGATGCCGAAAACTTTCCAGTGGGTCAGCCGCGCGCCTATCAGCTTCCCTATTCGGACGATCTGAAGATCAAGGTCAGCGAGGCAATGGGCAAGATTGCCCAGGGCGAGGAGATCCAGGGCACGATCGATTCCAACAAGGTGTTGCCTGAAGCCACCGCCGAAGACTTGGCGCAGCAACTCAAGGACGCCAAGGTCAACGGCAACCCCGCCGGTAGCGGGTCGGGGACGGTAGGCGAGCGGATTTTCCAGTTCGAACCCGGGATGTTGACCTTCTCCGCACAAGCCGCGCCGGTTACCCCCGAAAAGCCGAAATGAGCGCAATGGGCGGCCGGTCGCCCAGGGTGCCGATGATCAAGGAGATCCGTCGGAACTGATCAGGCCGTCTCGGTCGGGCGGGCCAATCCGGGGCGAGGGCGGTCCTTCCGGCGGATCAGGACAGGCAAGGTCAGGCTCGCGAGGCCGAAGAGCAGGACTGCGCCCAGATCCGCTCCGATAAGCCAGCGCCCCCAGCGCAGCGCTTCGACATCGGCACCGAACCAGCCGTGATCGCCCCAGAGCAAGACACGTCCACGCTGGCCATTGGCGGCGCCAAGCAGGATGGACTGGCCGAGGTCGGCCTCTGTTGCCGTCGCATCGGCGTCCAGCCATAGGGTAACCTGATGGCTCTGCCCCGCCGTCATGGGGCCGAGTTCGAGCGCTGGCATCCCGGTCGAGGTAGTTGTGACCTTGACCTTCTGTCCGTCAACGGCGGCCAGTAAGGCGTTCGGCACGGTCAGTGCGACATCGTCGGCGGCATTGGCGCTTGTGATCGATCCGCTGACCGTGCGGTGAAAGGACGAAAGGTCGAGAAGCGCCGATAGCTCCGGGATGTCATGCAGCATCGATTGGACCGCGACGACATTGAGCAGCCGCGGCAGTACGATCTCTTTGACCTTCTTCACGACATCCGGATTCAGCGTCAGGCGGATCGCAACATCGTCATCCAGCCGTTCCTGCAGTTCCCTGGCCATGTAAGTCGCAACCCGGTCGGGATCGACGGCCATGTCCGGCGGCATGGGGAAATCCTGCACGGTGAGTTCAGCCTGAAGGGGCGGCGACAGAATTCCGCGCGCCCCGCCCGCCATGACCAGAAGCCCAAGCGTCGACGACAGGATCAAGCCGAGGGCGACGAGAAGGTACCAGATGCGCATGCCGTCTCCGTAAAACGTCGTGACAAGTCTAGTCGGGCCAGCCATTGGAAAGGCCGATGGCCAAGATCGTCAATTGGCCGTGCGGCCCGCGTCGACGCCCGTGGGGCGTGGAGTCAGCGCCATCCCGGCGGTTCACGCTAGGCGTGGACGGCCAAGGACGGCTCAGTCCCGGTGAGTTTGAAATAGGCCCCCGTGAGATCGCTCGCACCCGATCGTGCGATCAGTTCCGCCGGGGTGCCGACATCCACGACCGCCCCGGCCACCAGCAGAATGATTCTATCCGCGTGTTCGACCTCTTCGACCAGGTGCGTCGACCACAAGATCGAGGTGCCATGCTCGTCTCGCACCTTCTGCATGTGCTCGACCAGCATGCCGCGCGTGGTCGGGTCGAGCCCGGCCGACGGCTCGTCCATCAGGAGCAGGTCCGGACCATTGAGCAAGGCCCGCGCGACTTCGACGCGCCTTTGGTTGCCGCCCGAAAGGTTGCGCACGGGTTTCTTGACGAGGTCGCCGATCTCGAGCAGTGCGGTGACATCGTCGATGCGCTTGCGCAGCAGTGCGCCTGAAAGTCCGTACAGCGCTCCGTGAAAGGCAAGATTAGCGGACACTGTCATGTCGAGGTCGATGGCCCGTGCCTGAAACACGACGCCAAGCCGAGAGAGGATCGCCGCAGGGTTCGAGCGGTAATCGAGTCCGAATACCGAAACCGTGCCCCCATCGGGCGCGAACAGTCCCGCTGCGATCTGGAACAGCGTCGATTTGCCCGCGCCATTGGGCCCGAGCAGGCCGACGATCTCCGAGGGTACGACAGCCAGTGTCACCCCCTTGAGCGCTTCGGTGCGGCCATAGGATTTTCGCACGTCGGTGAGTGCGAGCACGGGTGCAGTAGCGGTCACAATGTATCCTCCGGCCGGGCCTCGGCAATGAGCGCGGTCAGTCTAGCAAGATCCTGCGACGTGCGCTTGTCTCGTGCAACATCAAGATCGATGTCGGAGACGATGTGTGCCGGCATGCCATTGAGCAGCACCGCCCGGTCGGCGAGCCGCGCTGCGTCGTCCGGCATGTGGGTCACAAGAATGACCGTGCAGTTAGTGTCGCTGAACATAGTGAGAAATGATTGCTGCAACTCCGCCACGATCTGACGATCGAGCGAGACGAACGGCTCATCGAGTAGCAGCAATTGTGGATTGACCGAGAACGCTCGAGCCAACGCAACCCGGCGCTGCATGCCGCCCGAGAGCTCGCGCGGATAGGCGTCCTCATAACCGCCCAGTCCCACGCGGCGCAGCCATTCTCGCGCGCTTGGTTCGCTGGTGCTGGCGCGAACCGCCCGCACGTTCTGGATTGCTGTGAGCCAGGGAAGCAGACGTGCGTCCTGAAACACGAAGCCCGGTGGAGGCGCGGCGGCAGCGTCGACACCGTCGACGGTGATCGAGCCGCTGAAATCGTCGTCAACGCCTGCGATCATTCGGAGCAGGCTCGATTTGCCCACGCCCGAGGGGCCGACCAAAGCGACGACCGAGGAAGGCTCGACCGCAAGATGGAAGTCCTTGAGCAAGGGGGCCGGAAGCACCGCGAAGCGCTTTTCGGCGATATCGATGTTTAGGCGCGGTCCGTCCGCCATCTCAATACGGAGTGCTCCAGCGGTCGCATGACCCAATATTCGAAGACGAGCACCACCACGATGAACGCCGTTGTGTAGGAGAGGATGCCCTTGATGTCGAAGAATTGAAACAGCGTGCTGATGCGGAAACCAACGCCGCCGTCGCTGCCAATGACTTCGAACACGAGGACGATTTTCCAGATCAGGGACAAGCCGGTGCGCGCCGCTGCCAGCACATAGGGCATGAGCTGCGGTGCCGAAACGAACCGCATCCGGCGCCAGAACGGCATGCGAAAGGCGAGGGCCAACTCGTCATACTCATAAGCAAAGCTGCGCACGCCTTCACGGATCGTGGTGATTACCAACGGCACCTTGTTGACGATGACTGCAAGGATCAACGCAGTCTCGGTAAGGCCCAGCCAGATATAGAGAACAATGGCGATGACGACGGCCGGCATGTTCAGGCCGACGATCACCCAGCTTGAAAACAGCCGGTCAATCGCCGAGACGCGGCCGAGCAGAATCCCGAGAGCGCTTCCCACGGCCATCGCGATGGTGAATGCGATGGCAGCGCGGCTCAGCGTCTTGCCCATGTCGAGCAGGAGCTTGCCGAAAAAGGCATCCCGATAGAGCCGGACTGCGACCTCGACGGGTGTTGGAAACAGCCGGCTTGGAAACGCCATGGCCAGCAATTGCCAGGCGAGTAGAAGAAGGATCGGGCTCAGCAGTTCGAGAGGAAAAGTGAAGCGGCCCGCTGGCGGAGCGCTTCTCGATTTGCTGGGTACTGCAACCACATGTCCAGCCAATAGCTGGCCATTTGGGGGACGGCCTATTTGTGGTACCCCTTGTAGAAGGTGCCGTCGGCGAGGTCGGTCGCGTCGCCAACGACGTCGGGGCCGCCATACTGAGCCATCAGGGCAAAGGACTCGGCCGCGGTCTTGGTGGCGTTGGTGGCGACGTAGCTGCTGACGATGCCGGCCCGATAGTCGTCGCGAAGCTGGACAAAGAGGGAGTCGTCGTCGCCGACATTCATGACTGGACGGATCCTCTCCCAGATTGCGTCATCATTCAGCAGCGTCTTCTTGGTTTCAAACGATGCGTCGAGGAACGCTTTGAAGGCGTCCTTGTGGGCGACAGCATTGTCCTCGAAAAAGGTCCAGCCAAGCAGCGGCGGGGTCTGCGATACGCCCAGGTCCGCGAGCATATCGCCGACCGAGATCAATTGGGTCTTGCCGGCCACCTTGGCGCGGGCATTCCAGTTCCACAGGTTAAGGGAGGCCTGGGCCTGCCCACCGGTGAAGATTTCGTTGACCAGCGGTGGGGCACCGAACTTGATGTCCGCGTCGTTGCTGAGGATGCCGCCCATCACCTTGGCGTAGTCGGCGCTCAGGATCACAAAGCTCTTGTCGGACGGGCTGCCGGATACGGCCATGGTCTTGCCCTTGAGGTCGGAGATCGAGCTGATGCCGGCTGCTGGATCGACCATTAGACCGCCCACAGTAAGGGAATGCGGCACCATGGTGACCATGTTGCCCTGGTGGCGCTGCAGGCTCACCCAAACGAAGTCGGAGAGGATGATGTCTGCGCCCTTGGCCTGAAGGGCCACCTGGCCCGCGGGAGCATCCGCTACGTCGTTGACGGTCAATTCGAGCTGGTGCTTTTCATCGAGGCCAAGCTCGTGCATGGCCGCGAGCTCCCACTTCACGGTGCCGGTCGCCTGGACGGCGAGCGTCAGTTTGTGGTGCTCCGGGGCGAAGCCCGAAAGTGCGGTTGCGGCCGCCACCGCGAGGCCGGCGAGCGCGGCACGAATGACAGTGCGCATGAGTCCTCCTCCAGCCCCAAGGCCGGGATCTATAGGTTATTCCTATCGCTAACATCACGCCTCATTGGGGGAGGCAATACTGATCATTATTATGCGGTGGTTGTTCGAACGATAGGCATTCTGGATTGTCTCCATAGGAAAATCCTAGGGAGGGCTAGAATGAACGCATTTATGAGGTCGATCTTGGTTGCGGGCGTGTCGGTTGCGATGGGCGCCGCACCAGCGCTGGCTGAGGGTAATCTGGCCTCAAACCGCACCGATCTCGAAATCAAGATCGACACCGAGAAGCTTCAATACTCGCAGACGGTGTTCGAGCTCGAGACCGGCAAGTACTACTTCCTGTCGGTCACCAGCGACGGAGGTGACGAGGTCGCCTGGTTCGCCCCCGAGCTGTGGCGGAACTCATGGGTCAACCAGATCGTAGCCAACGATCTCGAGGTGAAGGCGTTCGGGATCTACAGTCTCGAGTTCGACGCGGCGGGAACGATAACAGTTTCGTTTGTGCCTATCCGGCCGGGCGAATACGAGTTCTACTCTCCGGGCTATGAAGACAAGGGCCTCAAAGGCAAGTTCGTGGTGAAGTGATGCATGTGAAGCGCAGGACGGTTCTTGCGGGAGGGGCGGCGCTGCTGGCGATGTCAGCAGTGCGTCCGGCCTCTGCCGCTGGAACGGGTAACATCTTCGTATCGACCGAGAAGGGCAATGAGGTCGTCGTCTTCGATCCGTCCTACAACATCATCAAACGGATCGCGACCAGCCGGCGGCCGCGCGACATGCACTTCACCAAGGCTCACGACCTGCTTTACGTGGCCTGCGGAGACGACGACGCGATCGACGTGATCGACGTGGTCAGCCTCGAGGTCGTCGACACGATTCCGACGGGGCCGAGCCCCGAGGTCTTCGCATTCACCGACGATGAGTCGGCGCTGTATGTCTCGGATGAGGAGAACTCGACGGTCGAGAAGATCGACCTGAATGCGCGTATCGCGCTGCAGACCATTCCTAGCGGGGCGGAGCCGGAAGGCATTCACGTCATGCCCGGCGGCAAGATTGTCTTCGCGACGTCCGAAGTCGCGGACATGGTTCACATCATCGACGCCGACAAGGGCGCGGTGATCAAGAACGTCCTCGTGGGTACCCGCCCGCGGCGTTTCATCTATCTGCCCAATGCCAATGAGGTCTGGGTGAGCTGCGAACTCAGCTCGGAGATCTTCATCCTCGATGCAACGACCTACGAGATCAAAGGCGACAGCCTCATCATCGTGCCACCGGGCTTCAAGGAAGAAGACGTGACCCCGGTCGGCATGGCGGTGACCAGAGACGAGAGCAAGGTGCTGCTGAGCCTGGGCCGCGCCAACCATATTGCCGTCATCGACGGTACGTCGCACGAAGTCATCAAGTTCATCCTCACCGGCAAGCGTCCATGGTCGGTCGATCTCAGCAGGGATGAGAACACCGCGATCGTTGCGAACGGGCTCTCCGACGACATTACCGTCATCGACATGCCCTCCTTGCAGGCCGTGCAGTCGGTGCCGGTCGGCCGTGTCCCTCACTCGATCGTCATCGATGACTAGCCGAAGCTCACTCTTGGCGGCGGCAGTCGCCGCCCTTGCGATCTTGGCCGCGCCGGCACTTGGTGCCGACGCTCTCGCGGCCAAAGTGGGGTTTCTCGGTTTGCAGGATGACGTCCGCTACCGCCCCCAGGTTGCGTACACACGCATCGAGATTTCGCCTGCGCTGCAGCCGGTCGAAGGAGTTCGGCTTGGCCTGGAGGATATGAAGGTCATAACCGACGCCGCCAACGTACAGCTATCGCTGGACGAGCAGATGGCGACTGACGCAGACGATGCGATTGCCAAGCTCAAGGCCATGGCGGCCGCGGGCGAGCGTTTCGCGGTTGTCGATCTGCCCGGTGATATCTTGGCCCAGGTAGCGCCGGCCTTGCTCGACACCAAGCTGACCATGATCAATGTCTCGGCCCCGCAGGACGCGTTGCGTGAGATGTGCCTGCCAAACGTCCTCCATGCCGCGGCATCGGATCGCATGATCGGGGATGCCTACGGGCAGTTCCTCCGCCACCGGAATTGGCTGAGGGTTCTGATGCTTGTCGGTGACCAGCCGCGCGACAAGGAGATGGCTGACGCCTTCCAGGCCTCAGCGGACCGCCTTGCCGTCCAGATCGTGGCGCGCAAACAGTTCACGCTCTCCACCAACCCCGCAGATCGGGAGAACCACGATACGCTCCTGATCACTGGCGGGTTAGACTACGACGTTGTCTACGTTGCCGACTCGCTCGGTGAATATTCGCGCGGTCTCAACTACGCGACGCTGCTGCCGCGCCCGGTGATTGGCTCTACCGGACTCACGGCGTCTGAGTGGCATTGGTCTTGGGATCAGGATAGTGCGACGCAGGTGACGCTGCGCTTCCAGCGCGCTGCCGAAGGCAACCGGGTGATGTCCGGATACGACTGGGATGCGTGGATGGCCGTGAGGGCTATCGCCGGCGCCTATGCGAAGTCCAGATCGACCGATCCTGAAAAGATTGACGCCTACCTCAAAGGCAAGCGCCTCTTCCTCGATGGATCGAAGGGCGTTCGGATGGACTTTCGGCAGTGGGACAGGCAACTTCGCATGCCGATCATCCTTGCCACCAGCAATGCGGTGATTGGCTCTGCGCCGTTCGCCGAGTTCCTCCACGAAGTCAACGATCTCGACACCCTCGGTGTCGACCAGCCGGAGTCCAAGTGTCAAGTAGCGCAGTAATCGCGGCAGACCGCCGGGGAGGATCGACGTCGTTCCTCTCCTATTGGTATGGGTTTCGGGCCATTGTCTGGCGCGAGATCGCAAAATTTCTCCGCCAGACCGAGCGTCTGCTCTCCGCACTCGTCCGTCCGCTGCTCTGGCTGATCGTGTTCGCGGCGGGCCTGCATGACCTTCTCGGCGTCTCGATCATTCCGCCTTATCGCACCTATGTGCAGTACCAGGAATACGTGATGCCGGGCCTCATCGGCATCGTCATTCTGTTCCAATGCATGCAGTCGGCACTGTCGATGGTCTATGACCGCGAGGCGGGGGTTATGCGCGTAATGCTCGTGACGCCGCTGCCCCGAAATTTTCTGCTTTTCTCCAAGATTGCCGCGGCGACCGCTCTGTCGGTCCTGCAGGTCTACGCCTTCGTGCTGGTGGCGCGGCTTATCGGCTTCGGCTTTCCGGGCATGGGCTTCCTCTACATTCTGCCCGCGGTGATTGTCGTTGGCTTGCTGCTCGGATCGATCGGCCTTCTTGTCTCGGTCTACACGCCCAAGCTTGAGAACTTCGCAGGTATGATGAACTTCGTCGTCTTTCCGATGTTCTTCCTCTCTGCGGCGCTCTACCCGCTGTGGAAGCTGCGAGAAGCGGGGGCCTTCGCAATCTGGTATATCGCCAGCGCCAATCCCTTTACCTACGCCGTCGAGCTGATTCGTTTTGCCGCTTACGGAATGGTCGAATGGGTTTCGCTTGCGGTAGTAGTGGGCTGCACCATCGTCGCCTTCCTTCTCGCGGCTCGCGGCTACGACCCGCATGCAGGCGCGATCCGGACGATCCGGCGTAGCTAGACGGCTCCGAGACCGCCTGCGGGTGTCCGATTGCGCTTTCAACCACCATCCCCGGGCGCTACGAATGGGGGCCTTTGAGGGGAACTGGCATGGGAGTGCGCGGGCGCATCATCGCCCTGCAGGTCGGAAGTGTGGTTGCGCTGGCACTCGCGATTGGGCTTGCGGCGCTGGGGCTCTCGACTGCCGACCATTCCTCGCGGCGAATCCAAGCTATAACCGAGCGTCTCGATGCGGCGTCGCAACTGGTCGGCGCCACAGGCCGGTATTCCAGTGCCGTCTCCCAAGTCTTGCTGCTCGGCGCAGAGAAGAAGCGCGACCTCGAAGATAACCGGATTGTCCTCGAGCGCCTGCTTGTCCGGCTCAGCCAAGCCACACGTTCGGAAATCGCCAGCCTCCGTGGTTTGGATGAGATGCAGAGCGAATTGCCCGAGATTGAGGCCTCGCGCCGCATGATCGAGGTCTATCACGCGATCGATGCCGCGGTGAATCGGACGCTTTCCATGCGGCGCAACGGCGACACGATGGCAGCGCTCGAAATGCTCAGGGTCGAAGTGCTGTTTCGGCTGAGCAACGAGTTGGAGCCGTTGCTCGATGCGGCGGTCGCGGACGAGCGCGGCGAGATCGAGACCGAGATCAATAACCTCCACGCCGACCAATCTCGCCTGGTCTCTCTCGCAACAGCGCTCGCTGTATTGGCCATCGTGGTTTTTGGCCTTCTCGGGTGGTCGTTGCGGCGCGCTGTCGCTGCCTCTGAAGCTGCGCAGCGAAGCGAATTCGAAACTGCCGGCGTGCGGCTTAGCTCGGAGGTCGAGTCCCGCACCGCTGAATTGCGGACCGCCAACGAACGCCTGCGAGAAGTCGACCGGCGCCGAGGCCAATTCCTTGCTGACGTCAGCCATGAGCTGCGCACACCGCTTACCATCCTGCGCGGAGAGGCCGATGTGGCCTTGCGGGGTCGCGACGACCCGACCGAGCAGCGGCAGTCGCTCGAGCGCATCCAGGGACAGGCGGCGGAGCTTGGCCAATTGCTCGAAGACCTTATCGAGTACGCCCGCTCGGAAGCCGAGGATCAGCCCTATGAGTTCGAGGATGTGCGCCTCGATGAGGTGATCGTGACTGCGGCGCAGGAGGGCGAGGTGCTGGCGGCGCCACGCGAGATCACCCTAATGGTCTCGCTTGGCGACGAGGGCTGTCACCTCAACGCCGATTTCCGGCGACTCAAGCAAGCCCTCATCATCGGCGTCGACAACGCAATCAAGCATTCGCCCCCGGGGGGCACGGTCGAAATCACGACGCTTCGCGCAGCGGGTCACGCAGTGATCGCCATCACCGACGAAGGTGTGGGGATCGCCGAGGCTGATCTGCCGCACGTGTTCGAGCGCTTCTTCCGCGGGCGTAACAGTGGGGAGAGCCTGGCTGATGGGCTCGGTATTGGCCTCGCGATTGCCAAGGAAATCGTCGAGCGCCACGCTGGCAGCATCGGCCTTGAAAACCGGACCGGAGGCGGCGCAATCCTCAAGATCATGTTGCCTGTTGATTCCGAGCTGCACCGATGAAGATTCTCGTTATTGAGGATGATCGGCGTATTGCCTCGTTCCTCGAAAGGGGCCTGGTGGCCGAGGGTTATCAGGTCGCCATCGAGCAGGATGGTCGCGACGGGCTGGAACGTGCCCGTACGGAGCAGTTCGATCTGATTATCCTTGATCGTATGCTGCCCTACATCGACGGTCTGGAAGTCTGCCGCCTGCTGCGCGAAGATCATAAGCGGGTGCTGATCCTGATGTTGACCGCCCGCGACAGCCTGAAGGACAAGATCGACGGTCTTCAGGGGGGCGCCGACGATTATCTGACCAAGCCCTTCGCCTTCGACGAATTGCTGGCCCGGATTGTCGCCTTGCGGCGGCGCGGCGAGTCACCCGAAACCGAGCACCAACTCGTCATCGGCGGCTTGACCCTCGATCCGCAATCTCGCCGTGTGACCCGCGACGGCAAGCCAATCGCGCTCACTGTCCGTGAGTTCGAACTGCTGCGCTACCTGATGGCCAATGCCGACCGGGTGGTGAGCCGCGAGCGGCTGCTCAACAGCGTCTGGGAATATGGCTTTGACCCGGGCACTAAAATCGTCGACGTCTATGTGCGCTACCTGCGCAAGAAGATTGACCGTGGCGGTGAGCCTTCGCTGATCGAGACCATTCGAGGCGTCGGATATATGGTCTCCCGTCAGCACGCAAGCGCCTGATCTCTCACCAATTTCTAGCCATCCGCTCAATCCGGCCTAACCAGAATACGCTCTACTTGCTCCGCTGAAGGAACAGCGTCTGGCGAGGTTAGGCATGCAGTCCGATGGTTGGCCGCGAATTGTTTGTGAGCGCTTGCCGGGCGAAAGCCCAAGTGCCTATGGAGTTCGTTCCCGCCTGATCGCCGAAATCATGACGGGTTTCCGTATGGGCCGTTTCACGCCCGAAGTCGCTGAGCGCAAGGAGCGCGAACTCATCCACCTCCAGGAATTCGGTCTCGAGCGCCTCTCCGCCTAGCCAGCCCTCTCAGCCGCGTATTGACGCGGCTTGCGGGCCTTGGTCGAGATTGGCCCGGAAGACCTGTGGCGGAAGTGGATCGAACCCGCGGATCAGGTCCGCACCCTTCTCTCCCACCATGATCGTCGGCGCATTGGTGTTGCAGGACGGTACGCGGGGCATCACCGAGCTGTCGCAGACACGCAGACCCTCGAGGCCATGCACTTTGAGGTCGAGTCCCACCACCGACATCGTATCGATCCCCATCTTGCAGGTACCGACCGGATGATGGTCGGTCTTGGCGTTGGCGCAGCCATAGTCAAACAACTGCTCGTCGCTCATCACGTTCGGTCCGGGCAGCCGCTCCGCCAGGACGAAAGGCTTGAGCGCATCCTGCCGCATGATATCGCGCGCGACCCTAAGGCCCTCGATCGACATCTTGCGGTCATGCGGGTCGGACCAGTAGTTGGGGTCGATCAATGGCGCAGCCGCGGGGTCCGCGGAGGCGAGGCGGATGGTGCCGCGCGAGCGGGGGTGGAGATAGGCCGAGTTCAACGTGACGCCGGCATTCTTCAACCGGGCGACCCCAGCCTCGATGCCCGACCCAAGCCCCAGATGGAACTGGATATCAGGTGAACGCGCGTTGGGGTCCGCGTACCAGAAGCCGCCGGTCTCGAACAGGCTCGACGCCACCGGTCCCTCGCGGAACAGCACATATTCAAGACCCGCCCAGAGCGTGCGATGGAGCTTCGCCACATTGTCGTACGTGAAATCGCCCTTGCACTCGGCAATGACGAAGAGGTCGAGGTGGTCCTGCATATTGCCTCCGACACCCGGCAGGTCATGGGTGACCTTGACCCCGACCTCGCGCAGGTGGTCGGCCGGCCCGATCCCCGATTGCAGCAGCAGCTTGGGCGAACCGACGGCTCCGGACGAGACCAGTACTTCGCGCTCGGCGCGCACGATTTCCGTGCCGCCCGACGTCGCGATTTCGACACCGACCGCTCGTTTTCCTTCGAGCACGATGCGTGTGACGCGTGCCCCGAGCCGAACCACGAGATTCCTGCGCCCGCGAATAGGCGAGAGATAGGCCGTTGACGCCGACGAACGACGGCGGTCGCGCTGCGTCAGCTGATAGAACCCGACTCCAGCCTGCTGCCTTCCGTTGAAATCGGGATTGTAAGGAATTCCCAACTGCTGCCCGGCGCGGATATAGGCGTCGCAGATGGGAAGCGGCGCTGCCGGCATCGACACACCGAGTGGACCGCCGGTCCCGTGATAGTCGTCTGAAAAGCGCTGGTTGTCTTCGGCGCGTTTGAAGTAGGGCAGGACATCGCGATAGCTCCAGCCTTTGCAGCCGTCCTCGCTGGCCCAGAGGTCGTAGTCGGCAGAGTTGCCACGCGTATAGAGTTGTGCGTTGATGGTCGACCCGCCGCCGATAATGCGCGCTTGGGTATAGCGGAGCACACGATCCTTCATGTGCTTCTGCGGCACCGTCGACCAGCCCCAGCTTGCAACGCCCTTGGTCATCTTCGCGAAGCCCGCCGGCATATGGAACAGCGGGTTCCGGTCACCGCCGCCGGCCTCAAGCAACAGCACGCGCACCGACGGATCTTCGCTCAGCCGGTTGGCCAGCACACAGCCCGCAGGTCCGCCACCGGTGATGATATAGTCATAGGCCATGCTCTGCCTCACAGGCGCTGAATGGAAAGGCCGCCGCCGACATCGATCACCGAGCCGGTGGCAAAATTGAAATCGCCGCTGGCGAGCGAAGCGACCACGCGGCCGATATCCTCGCCGTCACCCCACCGGCGCATCGGCACGATGCCATCCTCGATGAGCCGGTCGTATTTCTCGCTGACCTTTGCGGTCATCTCCGAGCGGATGATCCCCGGTCGCACTTCAAATGATGCGATTCCCGCCTCAGCGAGCCTGACGGCGAGCCCCTGGCTCAGCATCGCAAGCGCAGCCTTGCTCATGCAATAGTCGAGCCGGTCGGGTGAGACCATCTCGGCCGATGACGAGGTGATGGTGACTACCGCGCGCGGCGCTGAGGACTCGGCGGCGAGCATGGCTCGAAGCACCGCCTGTGTGAAGAACACCGTGCCGCGCAGATTGACGCGGATCACCGCATCAAAAGTCTCGGGCGAGAGCTCGATGAAGTCCCCGCGAATGGGCGACGCGATCCCGGCATTATTGACGAGAAGATCGGTGTGCCCGAATGCGGCAAGGATCTGCTCCACGGTCGCGGCATGATGCTCGATGCCGGCGAGGTCGGAGTCGAAATAGGCGACTTCTGCGCCCAGTGCTTCGAGATCGGCGAATCCTTCTCCCGCCGGGCCAAGATCGGTGAGCGCGAGATCAAACCCACGGCCGGCAAGGCTCAATGCGATGGCGCGGCCGATACCACGCCGTCCGCCGGTAACGATGGCGACAGGGCGGCTCATGCTGCTACCTCTGTCCGCGTAATGTGGTCGGCAACGCGTAGCGCCTGTGCAGCGATCGTCAAGGCAGGGTTCACGGCGGCCGAGGTCACGAGGCAGCTCGCGTCGACGACGAAGAGATTGGGATGGTCATAGGACCGGCAGAACATATCGAGCGGCGCGCTCGCCGGATCGTTACCCATCCGCACCGTCCCGCATTGATGTGACGGCGTTCGTTTGTCGAACGCTCGCGAGAGAACCATCGGAAAGCCGGCTCGACGAAGCACGTCCTTGAGCGCGGCAACCAGTCTGATGTGCCCGGTCCAGTTGGTGCGGACCCAGTCGAGAATGATCCGCTCGCGATCGACCCGCACCCGGCTCAGGGGGGAGGGGAGGTCCTCGCTCATCGCATAGAAGTCAATGCCGTGACGCGAGACCATGGACAGCAGCCATTCGGGGACCATCTTCATCTGCGCCTTGAGGATCGCGCCCGAGACTCGGCCCAGCAATTGTACGTTGCCCAATGGCGGCCCACCCTTGCCATCCTCAAGGTAGAAATCATTGAAGCCGAAGGTCTTCTGATAGACCGAGTCGTTTCGAAAGAACGGGTCGAGCCCGATCACCGCTGTCGCATTGTGGTTCATGAAATTGCGCCCGACCTGGTCCGAACTGTTGGCAAGGCCATTCGGGTTGGCGTCATTCGCCGAGCGCAACAGCAGGGCGGCAGATGGCACCGCGCCGGCCGAGAGGATCACCAGCTTCGGACGGACCGTCTCGACTGCTCCCTCGGCCATGTACTCAACGCCCGAAATCCGTCTGCCGTCGCTTTCGGTCAACAGCCGGCGCACGGGCGCATTGGTCTGCAACTTGACATTGGGAAAGCGCAACGCTTCTGCCAGTGCGCAAGTCTCTGCATCCATCTTGCCCGTGAAGGAATCGGGATGTGCGTCCCAGGGCGTCCTGCCCGCCGCGAGCCATTGATCGAGATCGACCCCGAGCGGCAGCGATGCCGGATGCATCCCGGCTCGTTTGAGCCGTTCCCGGACACGCGCGATTGCAGGCTCATCCGGTACCGGCGGGAACTGATAACGGGACGAGTGCGGCGGCTCGGTCGGGTCGTCGCCGAGTTCGCCGCGGACGTTGTAGAGCGCTTCTGCCCGGCCATACCAGGGCTCGAGTTCCTCATAGGCGAACGGCCAGGCCGGCGAGACCCCGTCGAAATGCTGGATCGCGTCGAAGTCCTCGCGCCGGTAGCGCACGAGAACCGCGCCGTAGAATTTCGAATTGCCGCCGACATTGTAGTAGTTGCCCGGCCCGAACCCCGCGCCCGATGCGTCGTACCAGGCTTCCTTCGGACGAAAGAACCCCCGCTGGAAGATCGCCCGCGCGTCGCGGTTCTCGGGCCGGCGCGGCAGCCGCTCCCCGCGCTCGAGGATAAGGATCTCCGCGCCGGAAGGCGCAAGGCCGGATGCGACGGTCGCGCCACCAATGCCCGAGCCGATGATGACGATGTCGGGAGGCCGGTTCACATTCCCGCCCGCAGCTGCGGCATCGACCGCCCCGTTCGCGGGCCGATCTGCATGCTGAGCGTCTTGCTCTCGGTTCGGCGACTAACGACAACCCGTCGCGCGGGACTCACGCGCATCACCATTCTCCGTTGAAAGTGGGCTTGCGCTTGCCCTTGAAGGCGGCGACGCCCTCGCTGAGATCGGCGGTCTTGGCAATAAGCATCGATGCGATCGTTTCCATCGCGGTGCCCGTGTCTTCGCCATCGGCAGAGGCGATCATTAGCTTTGCCACTTGCAGCGCCGCAGGTCCGCGTGAAGCAACCCGTTCCGCGTAGCTCATGGCTCCGGCGAAGGCTCCGCCCGTCTCTGTGAGCTGGTCGACCAGACCCAGTGCCCGCGCCTCCTCGGCGCTGAAGATTTCACCGCCCAGAACCATCCGACGCACGTTCTGCGCCCCAAAGCGCCGTACCAGCCTTTGCGTGCCCGACCAGCCCGGCACCATGCCCAGACCGGTCTCGGGCATGCCAAGTGTCGCCTGCGGCTCCGCAATGCGGATGTCGGCGCTCGCAGCGAGTTCAAGTCCCCCGCCCAGCGCATGACCCGTGAGTGCCGCGATCAGCGGCACACGCAGTTCCGCCAGCCGCGCGAACACGCGATGGCCGAAGCGCACCCACTCGAAGCCGAACTCGGGCGGAGTCATCGCCGCCCACGCGGCGATATCGCCTCCTGTTGAGAACGCTTTGCCTTCGCCGGTGATCACCGCGGCACGAGCGCGGTGGTCGCCCTCGATCTCGGCGCAGACATCGTCCAACGCTTCGAGCATGTCGAGGTCGAGCGCGTTGAGCTTTTCGGGACGGTAGATCGTGACGAGCGCCACCGGGCCTTCCCAGGTGAGTGCGATGCGCGGATCAGACATGGGCATGTCTCGCGGGTTTTGTAGGGAGCCTCAGACCGACCGGTGCTGGCTCGAAGATCGCCGCCGGCATCGTCTTGAGCTGAGGCGAGACGGCGATCGGGAATTCGGATTGCGCAAGAATATCGCCGGCGAGATCGGCGCCCGGCGCGATCTCGGTGAGCAGCAGACCCTCGGGCGTTAGCTTCATCACGCAGCGCTCGGTGACATAGGTCACATCCTGCCCTTGCGCGATGGCCCGACGGCCCGAGAAGGTGACGTGCTCGACTTCTTTGACGAGTTTTTTGGCGCGGCCTTCCTTTTCGATCAACAGCTTACCCTCGGCAATGCCGAGCCTGGCTCCAGCGTTGAACATGCCAGAAAAGACGATCTTTCTGGCCCGGCAGGTGATGTCGACAAAGCCGCCCGCGCCAGCGGTGACATGCGGCCGGAAACTCAGCCGCGAGACATTCACCGACCCCGAACGATCGATCTCAAGGAAACTGAGCAGCGAGGCGTCAAACCCGCCGCCCTGGAAATAGGTGAATTGATAGGGCGATGGCACGAACGCCTCGGCGTTGGAGGCGCAGCCAAAGGCGAAATCCAGCAGCGGTATGCCGCCGACCGGTCCCTGTTCGATAACCCAGGTCACCGCGCCGTGCTGGCCCTCTTCGAGGAGGATGCGCGGCACGTTTGCAGAGATGCCGAAGCCGAGATTGACCGCAGTCCCCGCCTCAAGCTCCATCGCCACGCGCCGGGCGATCGCCTTCTGGATATCGAAGCCGGGCAGGTGAAAGCTGTCCAGCGGCCGGATGATCTCGCCGGAGATGGCGGGGTCGTATTGCGTTTGCGTCGTCTGCTTCTGGTCGGGGTCGACGACGATATAGTCGATGAGCACGCCGGGCACCCGCACATCATGGGCGCGAAGCGAGCCCTCTTTGGCGATCCGCTTGACCTGCGCGATGACGATGCCGCCATTGTTGTGCGCGGCGAGCGCCTGGTCCATGCCGCCGAGATAAGCGCCCTCATGCTCGTAGCTGAGATTGCCTTTCTCGTCGGCGGTGGTGGCGCGAATGATCGCGACGTCGGGCGCTATGGCTTTGAAGTAGAGCCAGGACTCGCCCTCGAAATCCATCTTGCGCACGATCGGCTTTTGCGCCGCGGGCGCGTTCATGGCGCAGCCCTGCCGATCCGGATCGACGAACGTGTCGAGGCCGACCTTGGTCAATACGCCCGGTCGCTTCGCGGCCGCCTCGCGGTGCATGTCGAACATGATGCCAGAGGGAATATTGTAGGCTTCGATCTCGTCGCCCATGATCATCTGCCAGATCAGCGGCGGTTCGGACGACGATGGACCGGAAGGGTAAGACCCCGCGATGATGCGCGACAGCAGCCCTTTCCTCGCAATGTGATCGATACCCTTGATGCCGCTCATATCCCCGGCGGCGATAGGATGAAGCGTCGTCAGGTTGCGGGGGTGCCCGCTCGTCTCGAAGCGTTCGCCGATCGCCTTCAGCATCAGATCGGGACAGCCAAGTCCGCTCGACGAGCAGACTGACACGATCGCCTCGTCCGCGATCAGCCCGGCGGCTTGCTCCGCTGTGAGGCGCTTGCTCATCGCGCTCACAATCCCGGTTCGATCTTTTGTGAACGGCCGCTGCGTGCAGCTTCCGCGACTGCAAGGCCGGTGGCCAGTGACCAGATGCCGTCTTCGGCCGTCGCCGACGGCGCGCCCTTTCCATCGATGGCAGCGTGGAAACTGGTGAGTGCCCGCTCGTAGAGGTTGTTCGGCGCAATCTGAAGTGCGGTCTCGCCTTTGTCGTTGCGCAACGTCACCGTGCCGATGGGGCGCTGGGTCATGACGTTTTGGCCGAACAGCGAGCCCTCGGTGCCATGGACCTCGAAGCCGGTTCCGGCGAACTTGGCCGTGAAGGCGTCGTGAAATTGCGCGATGAGGCCCGAGCGGAACCGCATCACGCCCATCACGGCGTCTTCGAGCCCTGCCTGACCCATGCCGCCCTGCTGGGTGGCCGCAATGGCCTCGGCCGGATCGTCATTCAGCACATAACGCAGCGTGTCGGCGTCATGCACCGTGATATCGAGGATGACACCGCCACCCGCTTGCGGCCTGTCGATGCGCCAGCCCTGAAGGTGGGGCGGCAGGAACACGGCATGGAATACCCGAGCCGCTAGCGGCTTGCCGATCCGGCCTTCGGCAATCGCCTCGCGCATGGCGCGATGCGTCGCGGCATTGCGCAGGTGATGATTGGTGCCGAGGACAACACCCGCTCCCGTCGCCGCGTCGCGCATCGCATGGGCATCGGCGAGCGACAACGCCAGCGGCTTCTCGCAGAGCACGTGCTTTCCGGCCTTCGCCGCGGCAATCGTCTGGTCCCGATGCAGCTCGTTCGTCGTTGAGATGTAGACCGCCTCGATCCTGGAATCGGCAAGCAGCGCCTCGATGCTGGTCGTCGATTTGCCAATGCCGTTCGCCGCGGCGTAGCTTTGCGCGCGCGCTGCGTCGGAACTCATCACCGACACAACCTCGCCACCGGTCGCGCGGATTGCCCCTATCACCCATTCCTTTGCGATGGTGCTTGCGCCGATAATGCCCCAGTCTGTCACGCGACGCTCTCCTCGTTGGACCATTTCGCCGGCACGGCGCTGCTCTGGCGCACCACCAGTCGTACCGATGTGCGCACCATCTCGGCGACACGATCCCCGGCATTGATTTGCCGCAGCAGCATCTGCGCCGCCCGCTCGCCCATGCCTTGCGGATCGACCGAAACCGTTGTGAGGGCAGGGACCGCCGTTCGCGCCTCGATCACATCGTCGAAGCCGATGACGCTGAAGTCGCGGCCGGGTTCGAGCCGCCGCGTGCGCAACCCGTCGCAGACGCCGAAGGCGACCGCATCGTTCAGGCACACGGCAGCCGTCGGCAATTCGCCGCGCCGCGTCAGCATGGTGGCG
The DNA here is from genome assembly GCA_040081595.1 of Devosia sp. Lineage (GTDB taxonomy): Bacteria > Pseudomonadota > Alphaproteobacteria > Rhizobiales > Devosiaceae > Devosia_A. The sequence goes on along the minus strand of JBEBGE010000001.1, from coordinate 55,857 downwards.
ACCGCTTCCGCGCCGCCGGCGCGCGACGGCGCAGAATTGACGATCAGCTCCGGGCTTGGCGCGATGCCGGCCTCGCTCAGCGCCGCGCGATAGCCCTCGACGCGCTCACCGAACACCTGCGTATCGGCGAAGCCGCCGACAAACGCGATCCGCCGATGCCCGAGATCGAGCAAATGCCGCACCGCAGCGCGTATGCCGGTCTGGTTCTCGGACAGAAGCGAGGACGCTTTCGTTCCCGGCACATTGCGCACCACCAGAAGTACCGGCAGCCCGCTCTCGACGAGGGGCTTGATGTCGCCGGCTTCGGTCCCGTGCGCGGGAGAGAGGATCAGCCCCGCAATGCCATGCTCGCGCATCGAGGCAATGATCTGCCGCTGCCGGTCCACATTCTCTGCCGAATTGGCGAGGAATTGCACATAGCCCGAGGACTGGACGACACGGTCCATGCCAACTGCGAGCTCGGCGAAGAAGGAATTGGTGAGGTCGTTGACGACGATGCCGATGATGCGGCTGTCGGTGCCGCGCAAATTCGCTGCGCCGCGATTATAGACATAGCCCAGCCGCTCGATCGCCGCCGTCACCCGTGCGCGGGTATCCTCGTGCACCAGCGGGCTCGCCTGGAGGACCAGCGAGACGGTCGACTTGGAGACGCCCGCGTCTCGCGCAATTTCGACGATGGTGACCCTTTTGCCGCTCACGCTGCCGCCCGTCCGCCGAAGATTGAAACTGGTTGATCTGGCGCAAGGATATTTGGATCGTTCCAAAATTGTCAAGCACCGATCTTGACAATAGGGGGAATGTGCCCGAGAACCGCCGCTGAAAAATCTGGAACGTTCCAAAATATTGGGGGCCCTGGCGTGACCGGCACGGCTGATCTTGTGGTGAGACTGCCCCGGCCCGATAGCTCGGTCGAGGACTACCGCCTCGTCGGCACGCCCGTCGCTCGGCCAACATCTGTGCCCAAATTCAACCGCATTGCTTATGCCGCCGCCCATGTCGTCTCCGACCCGCGGCGCGAGACCGACCCGTGGAACGCGCCTGCCATCGATTGGGACACCACCATTGCCTTCCGCGCGCACCTCTGGAGCCGCGGCTTCAAGATCGCCGAGGCGATGGATACGGCGCAGCGCGGTTTCGGCATGGACTGGAACGCCACGCAGGAGCTCATCAGCCGCACGCTCGCCGCGGCGCGCGCCACGCCCGGCGCCGACCTCGCCTGCGGCGCCGGAACGGATCAGCTCGCCCCCGCGGACGCACGCTCGCTCGACGACGTCATCGCCGCCTATGAAACGCAGATCGGCTTCATCGAGGCCCAGGGTGGCCGTGCCATCTTGATGGCGAGCCGCGCGATGGCCCGTGTCGCGCGGTCGCCGGACGACTATGCCCGCGTCTATGGCCGCATCCTGTCGCAGGCGCGCGACAAGGTGATCCTCCATTGGCTTGGGGACATGTTCGATCCCCAACTCGCTGGCTATTGGGGGTCCGACAGGTTCGATGCAAACCTGCGAACTGTCCTCGCCATCATCGACGAGAACCGGGCCAAGGTCGAAGGCATCAAGATCTCGCTGCTCGACAACGCCAAGGAGGAGGATCTGCGGCGCCGTCTTCCCGCGGGCGTCCTCTGCTTCACCGGCGACGATTTCAACTACGCCGAACTGATCGAGGGCGACGGCATCCATCACAGCCACGCGCTGCTCGGCATATTCGACGCCATCGCGCCCTCGGCCTCGTCGGCTTTGGCATCACTCGCGAAGGACGATGTGATGACCTTCCGTGCTGTGATGGCGCCGACAGTGCCGCTCTCGCGCAAGATCTTCGAAGTCCCCACCCAGTACTACAAAGCCGGCGTGGTCTTCCTTGCCTGGCTCAACGGTCACCAGAGCCATTTCACCATGCCGGCCGGCATGCAGTCGGCGCGGAGTACGCTCCACTATGCCGAAATCTTTCGGCTCGCGGACGCCGCGAACGTGCTCGACAACCCCGACCTTGCAGCCCGGCGCATGGCGTCGCTGATGGCAGTGTCCGGCGTCTGAGCCCTCGAAACCCTCTTTTTTCCGGACATTTCCGGCTCGTTCATCATCTTCAAAAGTTCAGCAAGTCCCCGGGCAAACGCGGCCGCGAGTAAGTACGCCATTAAGCTTGCCATGCGAACTTAACCCAATGTCCGCAATTCGTGCCGAGCAAGTCGACGCACAAGTCTTCCGCTTCGATCAGAGCGGATCGCTGCTGCGCAAAGTCATGGAGAGTGCCGCCGTCGGCATGACGCTGATCGGCGTCGACGGGCGCATGATCTATGCCAATCCGGCTTTCGAATTGATGTTGGGTTACGGCTATGACGAGTGCCTCGGTCTTTCGAGCGAGCAGATGCTGTTCGAGGAAGACCGCATCATCGTCAAGTTGCATCTGCAGCGCCTCATCGACGGCGAGTCCGAAGACTTCCGGCTCGAGACCCGTATGCGCCGCAAGGACGGCGAGCCACTTTGGGCGTTGGCCTCTGCCTCGTCGCTGCGCAGCGAGGTGACTGGAAGGCCGCTCTACGCGATTGTGCAGGTGCTCAACATCGAGGGCCAGAAGCGCGCCGAGGCGGCGCTCGCCGAAAGCGAGAGCCGCTGGAACTCGGCACTCGAAGCAGCAGGTACCGGCGTCTGGGAACACAATGTCGAGACCGACGAGATGTTCTATTCGCGCATGTGGCGCAGCATGCGCGGCTATGCCGACGACGAACAGGTCAATCCCGACCAGGAAGCCTGGCTGTCACGGATGCACCCTGACGATGTACCGCGCATCCGCGCCACGGTTGCGATGCAGGACAGTGGCGAAGACGGCTATGACACGCTCGAATATCGCGAGCGGCATCGAGACGGCCACTACATCTGGATTCTGAGCCGCGGCAAGCCGGTGGCCTGGGACAAGGCCGGCAATTCCATTCGCACCATCGGCACCGATACCGATATCACCCGGCTCAAGACCGCCGAACTGGCCCTGGCCGACGAGAAGGAACGCCTGCGCGTGACACTCGAATCGATCGGCGACGGCGTCATCTCGACCGGCGCGGGTGAGCTGGTCACCTTCATGAACCCAATTGCCGAGCTGTTGACGGGCTGGAGTGAAGCCGAGGCACTGGGACGTCGTGTCGCCGATATTTTCTGCGTCAAGTCCGAGGCCACCGGCGAGGCGGTTGTAGACCCTGTAATGCAGTGCCTGATGACGGGGGAGCTCTGTGACATCGGCAATGACGTCATCCTGGCCTCGCGCGACGGCACGGGCAGGGGTGTCAGCGGCACCGCGGCGCCGGTGCGCACCGAAGAGGGCCGTCTCATCGGCTCAGTCTTGGTGTTCAAGGACATTACCGAAACCCAGGAAATGCAGCGCCGGCTGGCGCACTCGGCCAATCACGACCATCTGACGGGCCTGCCTAATCGCGCCGCCTTTGCCAACGCACTGGCCGAGGCGCAACGGCAAGCCCTGATCGAGCAGCGCGATCATGCCATCTGCTTCATCGACCTCGATCGCTTCAAGCCGGTCAACGACACCGCCGGTCACGCGGCAGGCGATGCCCTGCTGCTCGAAGTCGCGCAAGTCATCCGCCGCAATGGCCGCAGCCACGACCTCGCAGCGCGACTGGGCGGCGACGAATTTGTCGTCCTCCTTGCTGATTGCCCGCTCGCCAACGCACGGGCAGTGGCGGAGAAGATCGTCGATGCAGTTGCCGCCATTGATTTCGTCTGGGACGGCAAGCACTACACCATCGGCGCCTCGGTCGGCGTTGCGACGATCAGCGACGATCCGGCCCACGATCCCCTGGCAGAAGCCGACCAGGCTTGCTACGCGGCCAAGTCCGCCGGCCGCGGTCGCGTCGTCGTTCACGGCGGCCAGGGCGCTTCTCACCAGTAAATCTCCGGTCCGAACAACGCACCCAAAGTCGGCTTGCGGGCGAGCCCTCCGATGCGATAGCTAGCCGCCATCGCAAGAGGGGAGTGGTTCATGGGAAGTCTCGCAGGCAAGGTGTCGATCATCACCGCCGCCGCCCAGGGCATCGGGCGCGCCAGCGCCGAGGCCTTTGCGGCAGCCGGCTCGCGCGTCATCGCCACCGACATCAACGAGGCCAAGCTCAGCGAATTGGCGGGCATCCCCAATGTCGAGATCCGCGTTCTCGACGTCCTCGATACCGACGCCGTCAACGAGGCGGCCGCCGAGATCGGGCGCGTCGATGTGCTGTTCAATTGTGCCGGCATCGTTCAGAGCGGCAATGTGCTCGAAATGGCCGATGCGGATCTCGCCTTCGCCTTCGATCTCAATGTCTGGGCGCAGGTGCGGATGATCAAGGCCTTCATGCCGGCGATGCTCGCGCATGGCGACGGCACGATCATCAACATGTCGACCGTGGCCTCATCGGTGAAGGCGGTGCCTAACCGCGCCGCCTATTCGATCAGCAAGGCCGCCGTGATCGGGCTCACCAAATCGATCGCTGCCGATTTCACCGCCAGGGGCATCCGCGTCAACGCCATTGCGCCGGGGACGGTGGACAGCCCCTCGCTGCATGAGCGCTGGCGCGCAACCGGCGACTTCGAGGCGGCCAGGAAGGCCTTCATCGCCCGCCAGCCCATCGGCCGCATCGCCAATCCCGAGGAAGTGGCGCAGCTGGCGCTCTACCTCGCGACCGCGACCTACACGACCGGCCAGGTCCACATCATCGACGGCGGCTGGACTGCCTAGCTCGTCGGGTAGCCGAAAAACCGCGCCCACTTGTGCAATGGCTCCGCCTCGGGCGTCTGGAACACGAATCCATAATTCCGCCAGTAGGTCTGCACGCCGATCGAGAGACCCTGCCGGACTTTCTGGTAGCTGGGGGTCTTGGCACTGCGCTGCTCGGCCCTGGCAGCAAATTCGAGCACCGCGTCGTCCCATGGCAGGCCGAGAAATCCCAGCGTGCGCCGAATTGTCGGCTCGAACTCCGTCACCAGGTCTTCATATCGGACATAGAGGACCTGCGGACTGTCGAGAGTGAACACCCCGAACCATTCGCTCATCGTGAAGTCGTAGAGCCGCACAGAGTCGGCAATAGTCCGGAAATTCTCCATCGTGAGGTTCGGCGCGAATTGTTGCCGGAAGCAGCTCAGAACGACATCGAACGGATGACGGATCGAAAAGATGTAACGCCGCTCGGGAAACAGGCGTGCGATGAACCGGGCATCGGCTGACTGCATCGGAAGCTTGTCGACAAGGACACGAGCCAGGTGGTTCCGGCGCCGACGATCCAGCTCTTGATAATAGCGCTGCCGTGCTTCGACAAACAGTTCAACGGGTGAGGCCGGGGGTGGTGTCTGTCGCCGGGGAACTCGAAAAATGTAGGAGACCGCCGCCTCATGTGACGGGATTTCTTCGAAGGTCTCGATGCCCGGATGGGCGTTGAGCGCGTTTTCGAGGAGTGTTGTTCCAGAGCGCGGGAACCCAAGCATCTGGAACACGTCTTTTCGCGGGTCTTCGGGGAGGGGAGGAATCCTGACCGCCGATCTGGCTTCGACATGGGCGTAGAATTCGGCCGGGTTGAACTTGGAGTCCCGGTTCAGCGAGTTGAGAACAACATATTCGTTGTGCGAGTCTTGGTATTGCCCCAATCGGTCCAGCGTCTCGGCGCGGAGGCTCTTGAGCCATTGAAGAAGGGGCGCGAGATTGGCGGTGGCGGCTACAGCCCTGTCCGTAAGCGGCGCGAGCTCCTTGAGGCAGGCCTCGTTGTCTTTTCGAATCGAGGCTAGATAGGCCCTCCCGAACGGAAGCAGGTGCGCATGGAGGTCGAGCCGTTCGAGGGTCAGCAAATAATCTTCGAGCAGGTTGCCTTCACGGGCGTGCGCGAGATTGAGCAGGAGCATTCCTGCGGCGGCAGAGTCCAGCGGCGATAGCGTCAGGTGACGCAGCAGCCAGGGCAGCGCCTTTCGCCAGCCCTCGGCCGCTTCTGACGCTTCCGCCGCGGCAATCAAGTACTTGGCATTGCCGGTCGCAAGATACATCTGCCCTTCGGTACGGGCGACTGCTTCCTGGTCCAGGTCAAGACGCGCCAGCATACCCGACCTGCGAATATCGTCCGACTGCGGCGCGACGGTCTCGGCAGCTCGGCGGGCAAGCCCATGCTCGAAAATCTTCTCGAAATGTTCGACCGCAAGCGCACGGATAGATGCGTAGCAGCATTGACTGACGATCGCCGGCCAATCGTCGATGACCACCGAGTCCATCGACAGCAGCTGAATCCGCGCCCCGACGCGGACGTACTCGTCGGCATCCTCGATGAGCCCCCGATAATAGGCGGGGGCGCCCGCGGTAATCGCCGACAGCCTCGTGAGAGGACGCAAGATGTCGAACTCGTGTTCGGTGGCCACGGTCACTTTGCTTCGTACCCCAGGAACTCCGCCCATTTGAGCAGCGGCTTTGCCTCCGCAGTTCGAAAGAGGAACAAATAGTCTCGCCATGTGGACTCTGTTTTGCTCCCCTTTTCCGTGAGAAGTCCTGCGGCCAGTTTCGCCCCCTCCCAGGGCAGACCGAATATCCCGGCGGCGGCTTTCAGTGTACCGGAAGGGTCGGACAGGAGCCGCTCGTAGCGGACCTCCAAGACGCGCGGATCATCGCGCTTGAAAGTGTTGAACCAGCGCTCCATCACCAGATCATAGAGCGCCACAAATTCCTCCAGTGCATTGGGTTGTGGCATTCCCTTTGTGAGCGGTGCCTCGCGCTTCACCCAATTGACCGCGAGATCCAATGGATGCCGTACAACCAAGAGGTAACGCTGCTCTGGCCCGAGGCCATTCAGAATCTGGGCGTAACCCATACGCTCCGGCGCAATCGCAGCGACACAAGTTGCACTCGCCTTCCGCCGCCGGCGCTGGGCCTCTTCTCGAAAGCGCCGCACCGCTTCGCTCCTCACCGCCGAACTCTCGGTCGTCTCGGCGGCAGGCTCTTCGGCGTTGCGCTGGAGGTAGCTCAGCGCGGCCTCGAGACCTGGAACGGCTTCCAGACTTTCAATAAGGGGATGTTCTCCCAAGCTGCGGCCCAACAGTTCGGCGCCCGATCCCGGAAACCCGACAATTGTGACCGCATGAGAGTCCAGCGGAAGTGTTTCACCAGAGCCCACGAACCTGGCAGCCGCCTCGATCTTGATCCGATAATGGGCAATCTCATCTTTGCGGTCCGACATCCGCCGGCCGGTCTCGAGGAACGCCTCTGCGGCCGCGCGATAGTCCCGCAATCGGTCCAGCGCCTGTCCCCGCAGGCGCATGACGCGGGCGGCGAGCATCGCGCTGGCTCTGGGAGGTGATAGAGCCCCAGGACGCGCTGCATCAAGTGCGTCCAACGCACCTTTGGGGTCCTCCGACAGCAGCGCAAGCGACGCGCGTGCCACTGCAACGATCGCGCCGCCGAGTTTGCTCGCAGTGAGCGCGTCGGCATAAGCCCGCAGGTGTTCCGAAGCCTCGGCGTCTGCGAGAAGCAAAAGCAGGCGCTCCGCCGCTTGCTTGTTGTCGGGAAATAGCGCCAGCGTTCGCGCAGTCCACGCGGCCGCTTCCAGCCGACCGTGACGCACCTCCGCCATAGCGGAGGCAAGGAACAATGTGTCGACATTGCCGGTCACGAGGAAAAGCCGGCCCGCGATGTCGATTTGCGCGTCAAGGTCAGAGCTCAATTGCGCATTGAACATTGCAGTGTCGAGTTCATCAACGGGCTCGGCGGGCGTAGCGGCCGATTTCTCCGCCCGCTCGAACTCGAAGGCCTCTTCGAAGAAGTAGCTGGCGACGCTGCGCACGGCGCCGTAGCGTGACATCTCGACCAGATTGTCCCACTGCTCGTATCGCACAAGGCGCCTCTCGGCACGAAGCCGCAACGCACCTACTCGCACGATCTCATCATCAATCAGGTCGAGACTATCGAGATAGGGCAACCATCCCACATGGGCGCCCGAAAACGCCGAAATCAGTTGTCCAAGCAAGGCCCCGGCCGAGAGAGTAGCAAGCATGGATCAGGCGTCCTCGTAGCCGAAATGACGGACCCAAGGCCGAAGCGGATCCGCCGCCGGCGACTTGAAAACGAAGTCGTATTTCTTCCAGTTCGACTGGACGCCGATGGACAGTCCTTGCCGAACCTTCTGGTAGCTGGGGGTCTTGGCCCGCCTCCCAGTTGCTTTCGTCGCAAAGTCCTCGACGTCGTCGTCCCAGTCGAGACCGAGGAAGCGCAGTGTGCCGCTAGCCACGTTTTGAAAATCGGTGACCAGCTCGTGGTAGCGCACGTAGTGAACCCTGGGGTCATCGAGGGAGTGAACTGAAAACCACTGTTCCATGACGAAGGCGTAAAATCGCGAAGCCTCTTCGATCGTATGCAGGTTCGCCATCGCGGGATTGACGCCAAAGCGCTGCTTGAAACAACTGAGCACGACATCGAAAGGATGGCGGACCGCGAAAATGAACCGCATGTCTGGCATGAGCTTGGAGACGAAGGCCGCATCGCCCGAGCGAAGTGGCAGCTTGTCGACGCGGACCTTCGCATCCGGCCGCCGGGAAAACCGGTCGACATAGCTGTAATAGCGGTCCCTGGCAGCAACATACAACTCCACATCGGTTCCCGGCCTCGGCGTACGCTCGGACAGTACGCGCTCGATGTAGTCGATCGATGAGCGCAGGGCCGCAACCTCTTCGAACGTTTCGACCAAGGGGTGCGCGGCGAGGGCGTTTTCGAGCAGCGTCGTGCCCGAGCGCGGAAACCCCGCCATCATGACGCAATCGGTCCTCGCGTCCGGCGGCAATGCAGGAATGACCAGTGCTCCGCGGGCCTTGTAGCCCTCGATCGCCACGATGGGCTTGACGGTCTGATCGCGGTCCATTCGGTTCATGTTTTGATAGTGGCCGTAGGCCTTGCGATAGAGCTTCAACTTCTCGCTGGCATCCCCGCGAATACGCTCCAGCGTTCCCTCAAGAAACTTCATCCCCGGTCGATTGGCAAAGTCCATGTTCTCGAAGGGACGGAGTTCCTCAAGCGCACGCGCCGGGTCGCCCTTGGCAAGGCGCACGTCGGCCAGATAGACACGGGACACATCCGTACACACCCCCGCGGCGAGGCAGATGGTGATGAGCTCCTCGACCAGCTCCCACTGATTGGCCTGGCTGAGGGCGTTGTAGAGAGACACGAAGATCGGCCATTGCGTTGGTGCGAGCGTCGCCGCGCGCACGCCCCACGGAACGGCCTCCCGCCATCCGCCGCCCCACTCGGACTTCTCCATGGCGCGCAGCATCAGCCGTGGGTCGCCTGTCTCGAGGAACTCTCGACCCATCGCGAGCCCTACCTCGTGATTGTCGGTGGCCAGGCCCGCAATCAGGGCTTTCCTCGCTCGCTCGTCGCTGCCCTGTGCCCCCGCATTGGCTGCGCGACGCGCAAGTTCATGTTCGTAGATCGACTCGAAGAAGGAGAAGGCCTGTAGTCTCACCATGCCGTAGTGGCAAAAGGAGAGGACTTCCTCGTAGCGTTCCGATTTGATCGATCGCGTCGTGAGCAACGCGGTCAAGGCGCCGACGCGGATGACCTCGTCGTCCGAGTGCGAATGAAATTCGGGATAGGCATTACCCCCTTGTTTGAGCAGGTCGAAGTGCCGTAGAGGCGCGAAAATATCGGCACCGGCGAAGGGAACGTCGTTCAAGTTCTGGGGCTCCATGGGGACCATAGCGTTCGCCGCCTACTTGCTCTCATACCCGAAAAAATCGGCCCATTTGCGCAACGGCGCCGCCTCTTGCCCTTCGAAAAGAAAGCTATATCGGCGCCACGCGGACTGAACGCCGATGGAAAGACCACGCCGGATCTTCTGATAGCTTGGGGTCAGTGCGCTGCGCGACTGCGATCCTTCAGCGAAGTCCCTTACGCCCTCATTCCACTCGGCGCCGATGAAATCGAGCACGCCCTGGAGAGTCGCGTCGAAAGAGGTCACAAGTTCGTCGTATCGGACATACTTCACCTGCGTGTCGGCCAGGCTGTGAACGCTGAACCACTGAGACATGGTGAAATCATAGAACTCAATTCCATCCTTGATGGTGTGGAAGTTCGCCATGCCAGCGTTTCGCTCGAATCGCTGGCGGAAGCAGCTCAAGACGACGTCGAACGGATGGCGAATGGAGAAGATGTATTTCTGGTCAGGGAGCAATCGCGAAAGCGGGACCGCGTAGATCGTGCGCATAGGATACTTGTCCACAACGAAGCGGGCGCCAGACTTCTTTCGGCGGCGTTCTACCTCGGTGTAGTAGCGGTCCCGCGCCGCTTCAAACACGCCCCCCCCGGGCTGACCCAAAAGTGCGGCGGCCTTTGGTCTCGTGCCGAGCCGCAACTGAGCCATAGCCGCGTCCCAGGTCGTCGGCTCCTCCATCGCTTCGATCTCGGGATGCGAGTCGAGCACCATTTCGAGCAATGTGGTTCCTGATCGAGGAAAGCCGAGTAGCATGGTGACGTCATCCCGGCTCATTGGCGACAATCTGGGGTAGGCGATCGCCGCGTCGCGCTGTGCGATCCGGATCATCGCCTTGCCGTCGATTCCGGGCGTCATATCGGCCCGGTTCATCTCGACATAGCTGCGGTATGACGCTTGGTAGTCTCCCAGTTTGTCCTGGGCTTCTGCGGCTAACCGGAGTGCATATCCATGCGTATTGGCCAATGGCGAGCCAGGAACGCTCGGCGGCTTGAGCAGCGCGAGTTTGGCGAGACAAGCTTTCGGATCGCCATTCTCAAGCAGAGTGTTGGCCGCATAGACTCCGACAATGAATGGGTGGAGCCCGGCGCGACCTAGAACCTTGTTCAAGTCGGTGATAAGTGCGAACTGGTTGGCTTCGGCAAGGACCCGACAAAGTTCGGCGGCAGGGTAGGGGTCGATGGGTGAGATGGCCATCGCGCGCACGAACCATTCGGCCGCTGCGCGCCAGCCGCCGATATGCTCCACGTCGCGGGCTGCCCGAACCAGGTCCTTGACTTCCCCGGTGACCAGGAAAAGGCCCGCCCTGCTAACGCATACGGCGGCGTGGTCGAAGGCGAGTTCGGCCTTCATGAGGCCGGTTCGCACGGTGTCTGGGTTTGTCGACGGCATCGAGGCAACGTGTGCCGCTAGGTCCGGCAACAACCCAGCTTGAAAGAAGTCGAAAGCGCGCTCCTTGATTGCGGGATGATGACAGAGCGCCAACACCGTATCGAACCTTTCGGGTGGCAAAACCTTCAATGCCAGCATCTGGCAATAGCCGCCGACCCGGATGTACTCGTCTTTGCTGTCGAGAATCGTCGGATAGTAAATGGCTGGGCCCTTACGCGCGAGTTCGACGCGCCCGAGGGGCGCGAACAATTGTGAAGAGTCGACCGGCGCCGGCTGTAATGTGTTGGCCTTTTGGGGCATCAGCTTTCCCAGGAGTGAACCACTTGTCTTATGGCCAATTCTCCCGGCCGTGCAACCGTGGCCGGCCGCGTGTGGCGGTGCAGTGGGCCTTCGCTGGTCCTCATTTCGTCTCGTATCCAAAAAATTCCGTCCATCTTAGGAGGGGTTTGGTTTCAGGCGTCCGGAACAGGAATTCATAGTTCTGCCAACTCGTCTGCACCCCGAGTGACAGGCCCTGGCGCACCTTTCGATAACTTGGGGTCTTCGTAGCGCGGCCGGCGGCCTTTTCTGCAAAGCCGCGAACGTCGTCGTTCCAGGGCACGCCGATGAACTCAAGGGTCTCGCCAACGACGCGATCGAAGTCCGTAACCAACTCCTCGTAGCGCACATAGTGCACCGCCGGGTCGCTGAGTGGATGCACTGAGAACCAGGCGTTCATGACGAAGTCGTAGAGCCTCGCGGCGTCAGCGATCGTATAGAAATTCGCCATCGCGACATTGGGTCCGAAGGCCTGTCGGAAACAGCTGAAGACAACGTCGAACGGATGCCGTATCGAAAAGATGTACCGAAGATTAGGCAGCAGGCGTTGCGTGAAGGGGGCGTCGGCAGAGTTCAGCGGGAGCTTGTCGACGAGGAACAATGCGTCTGGCTTTTTCCGCCGCCTGTCGATTTCAGCGTAGTAGCGGGATCGCGTTTCCAGAAATGGGCCGGGCGTCTGAAGTGAAGCAGGTGGCCCAAATGTTTCCACTCGACGAAGATGGACGATTGCTGCGCTCAGCGCCGGGATTTCCTCGAACGTCTCGATGAGCGGGTGTGCATTCAGCACGTTCTCCAGCAAAGTCGTCCCCGAACGAGGAAATCCCAGCATCTGGATCGTGTCTATGCGCGGGTCCGGCGGAAGGGGCGGGACCTTGAGATTGTTGCGCCAGTCGATTTGGCCGTAATAGTCGCGTCCGTTGAATTTGTCGGACTGCTTGTCCGTGTTGTTGCGAACGACGAATGCCTCGAAGGCCTCCTTGTACCTGCCAACCTTGTCGAGGCACGCACCAAGCGTCAGGTTGATGTTGCGCCGAAAAAGCGCCGACGCCTTTGCTACCGCTGGATCCCGATCGAGGCCCTTGAGCAGCGCGATGCATTTTGCCTCATCGCCCTCCATCTGAGCGCACGATGCCTGGGCCATGGTCAGAAGCACGGCCATGTAGGGATGCGCTGCAACGGGCCGCAATATCTCAGCAAATTCAGCCATAAGCGAAGCCCGGCGGGCGACCTCGATCAAGTTCATGAATACGCTTGCCAGCGCATTCTGATGCGGGAGCGCGGCAACTGCGCGGGCGGCGGCTTCGACGCCCGGACGCCAGCCTCCCGACAGCTCGGCGTTGGTGACCATGGCCATCAGATGCTGAGGTTCGCCGGAAGCGAGGAACAGGGATTCTTCAGCTGCGGATATGGCGGCGGCATCTCCTGCAATTTGGCCGGCCATCAGCGCGGAACGTGCCAATTCTGGATTGATGGATTCGGTTGCTGCGGCGCGGGCCGCCGAGGCGTGATCGAACGTCGATTCGAAGAAATCAAAGGCCTTTTGCCGGACCCCCGCGAATTTGCAGTCGGCAATCAGTTGCTCGTATTGGCTAGGGATTACCGCGTTCAGATCGATCAAGGCGCGCCAGGCCGCCACACGCAGGATCGGGTCTTTCGATCTGCTGAGTTCGCGATAATAGCTCGCGAGGCCGAGGCGCATGCTGGGCAACGCCTTGAGTGGCCTGAGCAACTCAGAATCTCGTCCCTCTCCTTTGGTCAAGTACGATGTCCTCTTCACGGGGCGTTGACAGCGCTGACGTTAGCAAGATCGTCCGGCGACGTGGGGTCCGGCTCGACGAGTTTGGAGCGGCGCTCACCCCCTGCCGACATAGGGCATCGCCGTCGCCATCACGGTCATGAATTGGACATTGGCCTCGAGCGGCAGGTCCGCCATGTAGAGCAGCGCATCGACGACATGCTTCACATCGAAAGTGGGTTCGGGCTTCAGGCTGCCATCGGCCTGAAGCATGCCCTTGCCCATCTCCTTGGTCATATCGGTAAGCGTGTTCCCGATGTCGATTTGTCCGCACGCGATATTGAAGGGTCTTCCGTCGATCGAAATCGACTTGGTGAGGCCCGTGATTGCGTGCTTGGGTGCCGCATAGGACGCTGCTCCGTAGCGGGGAACATGGGCGGAGATCGAGCCGTTATTGATAATGCGGCCACCCTGGGGCGATTGCACACGCATGGCGCGGAACGCCTCGCGGGCGACATAGAAGGCGCCGTTGAGGTTGGTATCGATCATCATCTTCCACTGCTCGATCTCGATATCGCCGAAGCTGGCAGCGGCGCTGGAGACGCCGGCATTGTTGAAGACCACGTCGATATGGCCAAACTCCCGCGCGACGGCCGCGAAGAATTCGGCCACGGCGACCGGATCGGTGACGTCGACCGAAAGGGCGCAGGGGAGGGCGCCTTCACCGCTTACCGCATCGAGCCGGTCCTGCCGCCGTCCGCAAATCGCGACTTTCCAGCCCGCGGACGCGAACCCTAGAGCCGCCGCCCGCCCGATTCCCGAGGTTCCGCCGGTAATGACGATGGATTTGGAGGGCATTAGGGGCGGACCTTCCCGCGATGAGATGTTGATCGTCTTCATTCTGGCGCGGGTTGTGCAGCCACCTGCCACATTTTCCCGAGGGCGTTGTGTCGTCGGAGCCCCGCGCCCGCAAGGCTTAACCGTTGATTCAGCCTTATTAACAGGGGGTTTCGAATTATGTGCCGAATTTGCAACATCGGTGGCGCAACCATGACGCGGTTGGGGGAATCTGGCTTTTGTGCGGTTGCGCCATCCCCGAACGCGGGTAATGTCGGTTTTGCGAATCCATGCATGGGATCGTTTGTCGGTCGCAACGCGACGACAACACACACTTAGAAGTGTGGTCGCGTTTCGACAAACCGCCGGGCAGCCGGCAAACCAAATGACTGACTTTGGAGGTCAACAATGAAAATCAGGAGCCTTCTTCTAGGTTCTGTGGCGGCGGCGGGTCTCTCGACCGGCGCGTTCGCGACCGATCTGGGCGTCGAAACGTCGCTCGACGTTTGCGATGAGCTGGGTCTTTCGGGTCTGACGATCTCGTCGGATACCAACTGCCTGCAGATCACCGGCGAAGTGTCGTATGAATTCAATTGGGGTGACTACATCGATACTGGTGGTCCCGGAGACCCCAATGGGCTTACGCTGATGTCGACGTTCTCGCCCACGAACGGCACGTTTAACGTGATCAACAACAACGGCGCCAACGACTGGTCCAGCAGCGTTGATTACTGGCTGCAGTTCGTGGCCACCGCTTCGTCGTCCTTCGGTCCCGCGACCGCTCACCTGAAGCTTTCCGGCTCGAACGGTGGCATCGGCGTGAATGAAGCCTGGGTCGGCGTCGGCGACACCACTATGCTGATGGCCGGTATGAAGGGTTCGATCTTCAAGTCCGGCGACGACGAGCCGCTGAACTTCCTCGGCTTGTTTGTTTCCTCGTCCGTGGACGCCGGCGTTGCCGCCGACTTCGGTCAGGTGAACACCGGTGGCCACGTCATCCAGGTCGTGTCCGATCTGGGCAATGGCCTCTGGATTGGTGGCGGTCTCGAAGACCTGAACAATAACGGCACTGCCGTCGGCGTTCTGTCCTACTCGGACGACACGATCTCGGCTCACATCTCCTTCGCCACCGATGAAATTCTCAGCGGCAATGTGGGTGACTGGATCGGCCACGCTGGCCTGACCGGGACTTGGGATATGGTCAAGTTCGTTGGCGCAGTCGCGTTCAACGACGATGGCAACTACGATGCCCTCGGTTCTGTGTCGTTCGATATGAGCGGCTTCAAGCTCGCAGCGTCGGGCGAAATGACCGATGTTGGCGAGTGGGGCGTTGGCGGTTCCATTGGCACCGAGATCAGCGACGGCGTGTCGCTCAACCTCGGCGCGCGCTACTACAACAATGCGTTCCCGGGTGCCTACGTCTCGCAGGTTGCGGCTCAGATCGTTGCCGCGGTTACCGACGAAGTCACCCTCACGGGCGAAGTCGGCGCGATCGCCAACGGCCCGAATGCCATCAATGGCCCGACCTCGCTGTTCTACGGCAAGGGCGAAGTGGCTTGGGCTCCTGGTGGCGGTTTCACCTCGTCGGTTTCCGGCGAAGTCAACTCGCTCGGCGGCTACAAGGCGACCTTCAAGGCTGCCAAGACCATCGAATAAGTCATTCCGCGCAAGCGGTGACTGGAAAGGCCCGGCTCTGCCGGGCCTTTCTGCTTTCTGGGACCCGACAACCGCAGAATGATGCCGGAAAATGCCGCCGCGGCTCTCGCATCGGGACCACACCGAGGTCAAAATATTGCCTCCATACAAATGGATAGAGCGGTTTCCTTGCGTCCCCGATTCCTGCTATCGCATCGGCGCGCATAAGCGTCGTTCGGGGAAATAATGGCCGGCGGTTTTCTGAAATGGCTCGTTGCGGGAGCCATCGCGGTGGGTGGCGGTACCGCGCTTGCGGTTGTTCTGGTCGATCCGACCATGACTGCTGATCTGGGATCGCGCGCGGCCGCGGCACTGCGCGAGCCGGAATTTGCCTGGGCAAGCGCCGCGGTCGACGGGCGCGACGCGATTCTGTCCGGCACCGCGACCAACCAGCAGATGATCGACGCGGCCTCGCAACGACTACTGAGCGTTCGCGGCGTCCGCACGGTCGAAAGTGCGGTCACGCTCGCGGAATTTGTCAGCCCATTTCCCTTTTCGGCGTCACTAGAGGATGGGAAGCTCCTTCTCGCCGGCGGTTTTCCCGACGACGGGAGTCACGCCGCCATCCTGGCTGACGCCCCGGGGGCTTTGGATCAGCTCCGCCTCATGTCCGGCGGCCCGCCGGGCGCGGATTTCAGCGCGGGCGCGACCTATGCCCTCGGCGTTTTGTCCCAAATGGATCAGGGACGGGCAGATCTCGAGGATCTCAGCCTCAGGATCGAGGGACGCGCCAAGTCGCCCGCGGCATTCGATATTCTCGCGACGCTGGCCCAGTCGGCGCCGGCTGCCGTGAAGCTCGAATCGCTCAAGGTGACGCCGGCACTCGCCAGTCCGTTCAAATGGGAGGCCCATTTCGATGGAAAAACCGCGACCGTCACGGGATTCGCAGGCGATTCTGCGTTTGCCGACCAGCTTCGTGCCATCGCACCTGCAGGCATTTCGGTTTCGACCAACCTCGCGCTTGCCTCAGGTGAGCCTGGCACATTCTCGGCCAATGCGTTGATTTTGTTGAAGTCGCTGCTGCAATTGCAGAGTGGTGACGCGACGATCATCGATAG
The DNA here is from genome assembly GCA_040081595.1 of Devosia sp. Lineage (GTDB taxonomy): Bacteria > Pseudomonadota > Alphaproteobacteria > Rhizobiales > Devosiaceae > Devosia_A. The sequence goes on along the minus strand of JBEBGE010000001.1, from coordinate 39,116 downwards.
CGCAATGGAGCTCAGCGGAGCGCCGGCAAGTGCTGAGATCGCTGCCGCCGTCACCGCCGAGGTCCAGAAGATCGGCGCCAAAGTCCGCCTCGACCCCCCCGAGGTCGGCAATTTCACGTTTTCCGCCACCAAGACGGGGGATAGCATCGGGTTTCTCGGCTTTGTGCCCGATGCCGGGACCAGGACGCGGCTCGGTGCTATCTCCGGCGCGAATGTGACCAAGCTGGAACTTGCGCGTGGCGCGCCCGAGCGTTTCGCCTCCGCCCTCGATTTCGGTCTCGCCGCGCTTGAGCGCCTCAGCGAAGGCGAGTTTGCCGTCAATGGCACGCGACTCACCCTGACCGGCCGGGCGGCAACGCCGGCCGATCTGACCGCATTGCAGTCCATGATCGCCGAGGGACCGCCCCAGGGCACCAGTCTTGGCGCGGCCGATATCCAGCCGCCGCTTGCCGATCCGTTCCTGTTCAGCGCCACCAAGTCGGCCGGCGGTCTCGCCCTACAGGGCTTCATACCGGACGAGGCGACGCGAACCGCCCTGCGTGCCCTTGCTGGCGAATTCGCCGCAGATGATGCCGCTCTCGCTGGCGGCGCCCCAGAGGGCTTCCTCGCGTCCGCACGCAACGGCCTCAACGTCCTGATGCTGCTCGATGCCGGCACCGTCGCCTATGACGGCTCGCACTGGTCGATCGAGGGCAGCGTCGATTCCGTGCAGAAGAGCTTCGCGGCCGCAGCGGCCTATTCGATCGCCGGGTTGCGGACCGCCGGCTGGACCTATGAGGTCACCGAGCCGAAGGTTGCGGCGCCGCCGGCGCTGCCGATCATCGCCCCCTATGCCTGGGGCGCGCAGAAGGATGGGAATGGCCGCGTGACCGTCACCGGATTCTCGCCAAGCCAGGAGTTCAAGGACTACCTGGGCGCAAGCAGCGGCGAGGGGACCCTCGATTCTTCTATCCTCGGAGCGGGTGCCCCGGAAAACTTCATCGGCAATGCCAAGGCCGGCATCGACGCGCTGCGCCGCCTGGACGAGGGCGCCTTGAGCCTGTCAGGTGAAAACTGGACCCTGACGGGCCGTATCGGCAGCGCCACGGCGCGAGCCGAAGTCCAGGACGTGCTCTCCGGCAAGATCGACCCCGCCGACTGGCGTATCGCGATCCAGGCGCCCGACGCCGCGCCCATCGTCACGCCCTATCTCTGGGTGGCCGAAAAGCTTGAGACCGGCGCGGTGGATTTGTCGGGTTATCTGCCAAGCGACTCGCTCAAGTCATTCGTCGAGGTGCGCGCCGGTGAGATTGGACGCAATAGCGTCGCGATCGCCTCGGGCGAACCTTCGGGCTTCTCGGACGACGTGCTCGCAGGCCTCGACGCACTGGCGCATGCCGTGACCGGCAAAGCAAGCTTCGACGGCAGCCAGTGGACATTCAGCGGCCTCGTCGAAACCGATACCGATGCCGCGGCGGCCACGGCGTCTCTGCTCGCCGGCAGCCAGTCCGGCGCGCACTGGCAAAAGTCGATCACCGTGCTGGCCCCGAGCGAAGAGCAGGTCGCGGAAGCCTCTTCGTCATCCGAAGCGCCCAACTCGTCCGAAGAACCGGTGCCTCCCACCGCCTCTTCGGAAGAAGTGTCTTCATCCGAGGCGCCCTCTTCTTCTGTCGAGCCTCCATCCTCCGCGGAAGAGCCCGCCTCAAGTGACCTCGCCTCAAACGAAGTCCCAGCCGCGGCAGCACCAACTGAAGCGACCCTCAGCAGCGAGGAGCCGCCTTCCGCGACGTCCGTCAAGCCGGCTATCCCAGAAAGGCTTCTCTTCCAGGTCTCTCGCTCGAAGGGTACCGGCGTCGCCCTGGCTGGCGCCGTGCCGGCCGAAGCTGCGCGCGCCTATTTCGGCAGCATCGCCGGTGCCGCACCTACCGATGCAGTGACCATCGATCCGTCATTGCCGCAGACCTTCATCACCGACGCTATTGCCGCGATCGACATCATGTCGAAACTGGGCGAGGGCCGCGCCGGCTTTGATGGCGGCAAATGGTGGATCGAGGGCAAGGTCGCCGACGAGGCCACGCGGGATTCCGTGCTCGCGACTATTGCAGCGTTGCCCACCAGCCTTGAATGGTCGAGCGATATCACGCTCTATCCGGCAATCGATCTCTGCCGCGAGACGGTCACCGAGCTTGCGGCGCGCAATGCCATCGTCTTCAAGTCGGGCAGCGCTACGCTCGCCGATGAGTCAGGCGCCGCCCTTGATGAACTGGCGGGCGATCTGCGCATTTGCCCCGATGCGATAGTCCATGTGGAAGGCCATACCGATGCCGATGGCGCCGAGGACATCAATCTGGCGCTTTCCGTCTGGCGGGCAGAGGCGGTTGTGGGCGCCCTGATCGATCGCGGCATCAACGCCGACCGGCTCTATGCCGAGGGTTATGGCGAGACCATGCCGATCGCCTCCAACGAGACCAAGGCCGGCAAGCAGGCCAATCGGCGGATCGCCTTCACCGTCAGCGAGGGCGACTGAGAAATGGCAAATGGCACAATCGGGAGGGGACAGCCATGACACTCGACTCTCTCACCTATCTGCTTGAGCTCTATTGGCCCTTCCTTGCAGGCGCGCTCGCCATCGGCCTTGTCGCGGGCTGGATGAGTGCCGCGCGAAAGAGCAAGGGCTAGCCCGACATCATGCCACCGATCTCCACTCTGGTTCACATCGCAGAGATTGCCGCCCTGATGCTGGTTGCCTACCAGCTTGGCTGGTTTCTAGGATACATTCCGCGACGGATCCTCAGGCGTCCCGCGCCCGTGGCGGCCGGGGCCGGCGCTTCGTCCGATGCACCGGCGTCCGCGAAGCGCGAAGCGGAGCCGCCGGTCCGTGCCCCGGTCATCGCGCCGGTTGCACGGCCGCCCAGTCCTTCCGTCGCGCCAGTCCCCCCGGTTGAGGACGCCCCGACCGCCGCACTTTCCGAGGCCTTTCTCGACCAGTTGCAGTCCGCGATGCTTGAGCCCTCGGCCCCGGCCGAGCCCCGTGCAGGATATGCGGCGGCGTCAGCGGCGGCGGCCGCAGCACTCGAAGCGGCGCTGGAGCTGACGCCTCCCGAGCCCTTGCCGGAGCCGACTGCAAGAGAAGAGTCGACACCCGTGCCGCCCGCGGCTCTGGCGCCTGCGGTCGAGGCGGCCGTCGCACCTGTTGAAATTGCGAAACTGGGCGACGATGCGGCGACCTTCTTCGAACTCGAAGTCGAGCTCGGGGACGATGTCCTTGAACCACAGGAGCAACCCGCAGGGCTTGGCTTGGCACGAGCACCGGTGGTCGAAGCACTCTCGGCGGAGCCGGCGGCCGTTGCTGCGCCTCAAACCCTCGCACCGGCCGCGCCGCCGGCCGCCGAGGCGAGGCCGGCCAGCAGACCGGGTGAGGTCTGGTCCGGCCGTCCAATCCCGCCGCCACGGCCAACCAAACCTGAACCGCCACCAGCCCTGGCCGTACCCACGCCGCCGCCGCCGGCCAAGGCTGCGCCGCAACCGGCGCCGCCCAGGGTGGAGGAGGCACAGCCTTATGAGATGGAGGCCTCCGACGAGGACGCCGAAGCGGCCGCGATGCGTGCAATAGAAGGCGGCTGGACACGAAAGCAGACAATTCGCCAACCGGCGCGCGATTTGCCCGAAGGCACACCTCCGTGCAAGCGCGACAGCTAGGCGGCCTTTTTCGGTCGCTGAATTTGCCGGACGAACTCGACAATCGGCTGCACGTCTTCTGCGTTGTCGAGGAGTGCAGGCGATCCTTGGCCCTCGATGACATAGGCCTCTGAATCGCGCCGCCGCATCATCTCGTCAAAGGTCTCACGCCTGAGCTGTTGGGTGAGTTGGGTGCGCATCATCAGCAGGGGGGCCTGGGCCAACGCGTCGAACAACGCCCATTGAGCGACGAGCACATCGTCGAAATCGAAATCGTCGAGGAGCCGCACCAGCGCCCCGTCGAACAGCCGCACCGCGCGGTTGCGTTTGTCGATGAAATGCGCGCGCATCGCGAGGCTATCCAGTGTTTCTTCGGGCAGGCCCGGATACTCGGCTGCGAGCATCCGCCGCAGCATGGCGCGCAGTCCCTGCGCGCTGCGTACGCCCTCGAGATCGTCCAGCATCGTGCGAAGCCGCACCAACCCGCGCACATCGGCGACCGGCCCGGCATCGACCAGCACCGTGCCTGCGATCATCGTGGGCTTTTGCGCCGCGAGCGCCATGACAACCTGCCCGCCATGGCCTTGGCCAACAAAGACGGCGCGCTCGATCGCCAGCGCTCGCAGCACTTCGGCAAGGTCCGAGGCGTCCTCGACTGTGCTGTAATGGTCGCGCCGCGCGCGATCCGCCGAGCGCCCGCGTCCCTTTAGGTCGACGAGCACCACGACCTGTTCGGGATCGAGCTGCCGCATCACCCGCACGAAATCGGCGAAGTCGGCCATATTGCGATGATAGCCGGGGACGCAGACAAGCGGCAACCTGCCGCCTCCGAGCTGACCTGAGACATGAACGGCCATCTGTTCGTGCGGATCGCCCACGGTGACCATGTTGACTGGCAGGGCCGCAAAGACCTTGTAGTCGGACGGAATGGAACGCGGCTTGGCCATGCAAGCTTTCTAGCAAGCCGAAAATCGCGATGCTAACCGTTTATGCTGCGAAGGGCCTCGAGTAGCGTCATGTCTTCGTGCGCGAGCCGGGCGCGATAGACCAGGTAATTTCCGAGCACGCGCTGCACGTATCTTCGTGTTTCCTCAAATGGAATGAGCTCGATCCAAACCACCGGGTCGATCTTGTCCGAGCGCGGGTCGCCATAGTGCGCCACCCACTTCTTTGCATTGCCCGCTCCGGCATTGTAGGCGGCCGCCGCAAGCACCAACGAGCCATCAAAGCTCGCCAACTGGGTTGCGAGATAGGTTGAACCCAGGAACGCGTTATAGGCACCATCGGTCGTGAGGCGGCTCTGGGAGTAGGCGATGCCGGCCTTCTTCGCGGTCTCTTTGGCTGTCGCCGGCATCAACTGCATAAGTCCGCGCGCGCCGCTCGAAGACACAGCGTCGACCTGGAAATGGCTCTCCTGCCGCGTGATCGCATATATCGCGGCCTTGTCGATCTGGGCGAGATGTTGCGAGGGAAGCCCGTCCTTGGGGAAGCTGAAGAGATCGAGCGGGCTGCCGCGGCGGTCGGCAATATCGGCGATCGAGATCGCCAGGTGATGCGCGTCGATCTTCTGCGCCAGCCGTGCCGCAAGCAAGAGTTCGCCGCCGCTGGTCAGCCCACTGACGAAACTCCGAAGCAGTGGCGCCGCATAGTCTGCGTGGCCGGCCTCGGCGAGCAGCATCACAGCACGGACGATCTCATTGTTGTTGAAGACCGTGTCGTTGGCTCGCACGTTGGGCATGTCCCGTAATGCGACCGGCGCAAGGCCGAGCTCTCCACGGGCCAGCAATCCATAGTAGATGGTGCCGTAACGGGCGGCTTCGGTGAACGCCTGCTTGGCGCCTTTCTCATTACCGAGGGCCTCGCGCGACTTCCCCAGCCAATACCAGGCCTGGGACACCGAGTCCGGCAAGCTCGATAGCCCGGTCATTGCAACAAATTGCTTCTCGGCGGCCGACGCGTCTTTGAGGAAGCTGAGCGCGATCCAGCCCGCATGGAACCGTGCTTCGACCAGGCGGCCTTCGGGTCCCTGCGTGTAACCTGCCGCAGCGCCATAGGCTCGCTTCACCTCGCCCGCTGCCAGCAACTGGCGGATCAGCGTGCGCCGCTCGTACCACCATTCCGCCGCATCCGGATCGCTCGCCTTGCCCTCGTTGAGAAAGCCGATCGCGTCGTCCCAGAGCTCGAATTGACGCGCCCTTTGTGCGCGCGAGAACAGGTAGACCGGGTTGTCGCGATAGGCGGGATCCACCGCGTCGAGGAGCTTCTTAGCGTTGGCGGCGTTGCGCGACACGGCATTGCGCGCAATCGCCAGCGATTGTTGCGCAGGACTCAGAAGCGGCAGCAACCGTTCGACCGCGCTTGCGCGGTCATGCATCATCAGGTGCTCCGCACGGGCCCAATGGTCCTCCGGCGCAAGCAGGTTGCCCAGAGCCTTGAATACCTGGTCCTCGCCGGCACGATCGAGGAAGTCATTGACCCAGATGTCGCGCGCGATGCGGGCGGCACGTGCTTTCTGACCGTCACTCACATAGGCCAGTGCGAGCGCGATCTGCGCGTCGAGCGTATTTGGCATCGCGCCCGAGAGATAGGCGACGATCTGTGCCGGGCTTGCGTCCGATTTGGTCAGCGCTTGCTCGAGTCGCGTCTTGAATGTCGCTGTTGCGGCAAAGTCCGGCGCGTCCTTGGAGAAGGCGAGGACCGACAGGTAGGGGACGTCGCCATTTCCATACATGATTGCCGCCCATTGCGCCGCGCGGCGTTCGACTGCGCTCGGAAACGTGGCGGCGAAGTCGTAGGCTTCGGCAGCCCGTCCCGCAGAAACGAGGTCGAGCGCTTCGCCAAAAGCTGACGAGGCAACCCGGTCGCCGGGCACGGTCGTGGTCGGCCCGATCGCGCCGGTGATGATCTGGTCGATGCTTTCCGGCGCGGCAGGAGCCGGAAAGGCCAGGCTCAATAGCGTCAACCCGAGGGCCAGAAGGCCCACAAGGACGCCCAAGGGCCTCCTTGGAGCGTTGAACATGACTTGGTCCTGTTGGTCCTCAAAACAAATCCAACAAGGTGCCCCACCCTTGCGGCCTCCAACTCTGCGCGTTCAGGGTTGAGAATTGGTTGCCGTTCGGTCCTTGCATAGCGTCCAGCGGCTCTCTGCTTGTCGCGCCGGGCGGGAAAAACTATGCTGCGCGACTGTGGCCCTGGCTTGGCATCCTGACGGCCACAATCGGGCCGCAAAGCCAGCCGAGCGGTCGCCATGCCCAGGTGGACAACCGGTTCGGCGCCGAAACGACATATCGGCCCGGTCAACGGGCACGCCAAATGAGGACAAGACCAAATGCTGAGAGGTTCGATCACGGCGCTAATCACTCCGTTTGCCAACGGGGCCGTGGACGAGAAAGCGTTTGCGCATTTTGTCGATTGGCAGATCAAGGAAGGCTCGCACGGGCTGGTACCTGTAGGGACCACGGGCGAAAGCCCGACGGTAACCCACGACGAGCATCGGCGCATCATCGAGATCTGCGTGGATGTCACGGATCGCCGTGTTCCAGTGATAGCGGGCGCTGGCTCGAATTCGACCGCCGAAGCCGTCTCGCTCGCAAGGTTTGCCGAGGATGTCGGCGCCGATGCGGTGCTCTCGGTTGTTCCGTACTACAACAAACCGACCCAGGAGGGCCTGTTCCAGCACTTCGCCGCCGTCGCATCGGCGACGTCGCTTCCGATCCTGCTCTACTCCGTGCCGGGTCGCACCGTCGTCGACTTGACCATCGACACGATTGCGCGTTTGCACGAGGCCCACAGCAATATCATCGGCGTCAAGGACGCCACGGCCAGCATGGAACGCGCCAGCCTCCAGCGTGCGAGGCTCGGCGCCGAATTCGTTTTGCTTTCGGGCGAGGACATGACGGCTCTGGGGTTCAACGCCCATGGTGGCAATGGCTGCATTTCGGTGACCTCAAACGTCGCGCCCAAGCTCTGTTCGCAGTTCCAGAACGCCTGCCAGCAAGGCAACTACCAGGCGGCGCTGATGCTGCAAGACAAGCTTGTGCACCTGCACAAGAACCTGTTCCTCGAGAACAATCCCGGCGGTGTCAAATATGCCGCGGCCCGGCTGGGCCTGTGCGGTGCCGAATTGCGCCTGCCGCTGATGCCGGTCAGCGAAAGCAACGAGAAGGCGATCGATTTCGCCCTCGCGCATGCGGGGCTTTTGCCCAACTGATCCGATGGCAACCAAGCCCAACAAGCCCGCGATGATCACGACAGGCGCGGTAGCGGAAAACCGCCGCGCCCGTTACGACTATGAAATCCTCGACACGCTCGAGGCCGGCATCATGCTGACCGGCACCGAGGTCAAATCGTTGCGCACGGGCAAGGCACAGATCACCGAAAGCTACGCCTCGCCGGAAAAGGGCGAGCTCTGGCTCATCAATGCACATATCCCCGAATACCTGCAGGCCAACCGCTTCAATCATGCGGAACGGCGTCCGCGTAAGCTGCTGGTGAGCAAGCGCGACCTCGGCAAGCTGAGCGAAGGTGTCGAGCGCGCCGGCAACACCATCGTGCCTCTCAAGCTTTATTTCAACGATCGCGGCATCGCCAAAATTCTCATCGGCCTAGCCAAGGGCAAGAAGAGCTTTGACAAGCGCGAGACTGAAAAGAACCGCGACTGGAAGCGCGAGCAGGGTCGCATCATGAAGGAAGGCGGCCGGGGCTAGGTGATAGCGGCAGCCGCTCGCCCAACCACATTCTCGAACATCGCCGTCGTCAGCACACCCGTATTCGTGTTGTAGCGCGAGCAGTGGTAGCTGTCGAAAAGCGTAGCGCCTTCGAGAGTGTGCTCGGCGCCGTGGGCGAACGGGAATCGCGACAGCTTCTCGCCCAGGGTCCTCAACAACGAGTCATGCGCAATGCGCCCCAGCGCGAGAAATGCGCGCGGCCGCAATTCGGCTATCGTCGCGGTGAGGAATCTCCGGCAGGTGTTGATCTCCTCCGGCGTGGGCTTGTTCTGGGGCGGAACGCAGCGGACAGCGTTGACGATCAGAGTGCGCCTGAGCACAAGGCTGTCGTCGGGCCGGAGCTGATAGTCGCCCTCGGCCAGCCCAACCTTTTTTAGTGTGGCATAGAGCAGATCGCCGGCATGGTCGCCGGTGAACGGGCGCCCGGTCCGGTTGGCGCCTTTCATACCCGGCGCGAGGCCGACGATCACCAACCGCGCCGACGCGTCACCCCAGTTGGGGACGGGAGCATTGTGCCAATCCGGATGTAATGCCCGTGCCTCGGCCCGGAATGCGGCGAGGCGAGGGCAGAGGGTGCAGTTGGCTGGCGGATTGCTGACGGTCACGCCGACGCGACTAGCAGATTCTATTTGCCCCTGTCGTCCATCCCGGCCGGTACCGGTGCCGGAGTACGTTCTGGCGAGGGGGGCCTGCCAACCGTCTTGGCCAGTTCGGCCACGTCGAGGAAGAAATCGGCCTGCCGCCTCAGATCATCGGCGATCATAGGGGTGGGGGTCGAGAGTGTTGAGGCGACGGTCACCCGCTTGCCGCGCCGTTGCAGCGCAGCGACCAGCGCCGTGAAATCGCCATCGCCCGAAAACAGCACGAAGTGATCGTAGAACGGCGCCATGTCGAGCGCGTCGACGGTCAGCTCGATATCCATGCTGCCCTTGATCTTCCGGCGCCCACTGGAATCAGTGAATTCCTTGGCGGGCTTTGTGACCACAGTGAAGCCATTGTAGTCGAGCCAGTCGATCAGCGGGCGGATCGAGGAATACTCCTGATCCTCCACCAGCGCCGTGTAGTAATAGGCGCGTAGCAGGTAAGATTTGGCTTGGAATTCTGCGAGCAGGCGTCGGTAGTCGATGTCGATGCCGATGGCTTTGCTGGTCGCGTAGAGATTGGCGCCGTCTATGAACAGGACCACCTTCTCACGCGGGTCGATAGACATAGTCTTCCTCCTGACTGGGTCGGCCGGCCTCTCAGGCTGCCCAGCATAATTTTTTATCATCGGATAGGTAACTTAGTCGAGCCGCCGAGGGTCGAGACGGTCCTTGACGTTGCTCATTCCGCTTTTCTGTCACAAAAGCAAGGCCGAAACACTGCGCTGTTTTGACCGCTGTTAACGTCGTCATCGCTAACTCGCGGAAAGCATTCGCGAAGTAGGTGCGAAACGCGAACGCATTTTCTGCGAACTGTGCTCTTAATAGAAGCCTTGTAGGAGCCTTGCTCTTGGCAGGGGCCTCGTGTATCAGGGCGCCACATTCCCATCCTGCTGGAGACGTCCGTGGCCCGCGTCACCGTCGAAGACTGCATTGAGAAGGTCAATAATCGCTTTGACCTCGTCCTGATGGCGGCGCATCGCGCCCGGATCATCTCTGCCGGCGGGCAGATCACCGTGAATCGCGACAATGACAAGAATCCCGTCGTTGCGTTGCGTGAAATTGGCGACGGCGCCATCGCGCCCGACGACCTGCGTGAGGAACTGATCCACTCGCTCCAGAAATATGTCGAAGTCGATGAGCCGGAGCGCCATGCCGCCCCGCTGCTCGATGCCAAGGCCGACCAGGACGGCGACACCTTCGATACGATCTCGGAAGACGAATTGCTCCGCGGCATCGAGAGCCTCGCTCCGCCGGAACGGCGCGACGACTGAACCATACGGCCCGAAAGCCAGGCCGCGCTGAATTGCGCCTTGGCGCAGAAAGCCTATATTGACAGGGCGCCCGGACAACCGGGCGCCTTTTTTCTTGTGAAGGCGGGGGTTTAGCCCGGCATTCTCACGGAGCGTGACGTTTCCCGATGATGCGGCAGTACGAACTCGTCGAGAAAGTGCAGGCGTATAACCCGCACGCCGACGAGCAGCTTCTGAACAGGGCATATGTCTATGCCATGCAGAAGCATGGGAGCCAGAAGCGCGCTTCCGGCGATCCATTCTTCAACCACCCGCTCGAAGTCGCCTCAATCCTCACCGACCTGAAGCTCGACGATGCGACAGTCGCAGTCGGTCTTCTGCACGACACCATTGAAGACACCGACGCCACCCGGGCCGAAATCGACCAGCTTTTTGGCTCCGAGATCGGCGAGATCGTCGACGGCCTGACCAAGATCGAGCGCCTGCAACTGGTGACCCGCGAGGAAGCCCAGGCGGAAAACCTCAGGAAGCTCCTCCTCGCCATTTCCGCCGATGTTCGTGTGCTGCTCGTCAAGCTCGCCGACCGCCTCCACAACATGCGCACACTCTCCCACATGCCTGAGGACAAGCAGCAGCGCATCGCCGCCGAGACGATGGACATCTATGCTCCGCTTGCCGGCCGTATGGGCATGCAGGACATGCGGAGCGAGCTCGAAAACCTCGCCTTCAAGACCCTGCAACCCGACCACTACAAGGCGATTACCGACCGCCTTTCGGAGATGCAGGCCGATTTCAAGGAAACGATCGACACCATCACCAAGGAGCTGATGGCCAAGCTCAAGACCGAAGGCATCGATGCGCGGGTAAGCGCACGCGTCAAGTCAGCCTGGTCGATCGCCACCAAGATCGACCGCAAGCAGATCGCCCTTGAGCAGCTTTCCGACATGATCGGTTTCCGCGTCATCGTGCCCACGGTCGCCGATTGCTATCGTACGCTCGGGGTCGTCCATACCAATTGGAAGGTCGTGCCTGGCCGGTTCAAGGACTATATCTCGGTCCCCAAGCACAATGACTATCGTTCGATCCACACCACCATTGTCGGCCTCGGGCGGCAGCGCGCCGAATTGCAGATCCGTACCGAGGAAATGCACCGTGTCGCCGAGTACGGTATTGCCGCCCACGCGCTCTACAAGGAGGGTGCGACCGACGATCTCCACAAGCTTGAAGGCGAGAGCCAGGCCTTCGCCTGGCTGCGCCAGACCATCGAGCAACTGACCACCGGTGCTTCCGCCGAAGACTTCCTCGAGTACACCAAGCTCGAACTGTTCCAGGATCAGGTCTTCTGCTTCACTCCGCGCGGGCGGCTGATCGCATTGCCCCGGGGCGCGACGCCCATCGACTTTGCGTATGCGCTGCACACCGATATCGGCGACACTTGCGTGGGCGCCAAGATTAACGGCGCCATCATGCCGCTGGTGACCCATCTCAGATCCGGCGACGAAGTCGAGATCATCCGCGACCAGAACCATCTGCCACCTGCCAATTGGGAGACCATCGCGGCGACCGGCAAGGCCCGCGCCGCGATCCGCCGGGCGGTGCGCGTTGCCGCCCAGCAGCGCGCCTACGCCATGGGCGAGCACCTGCTCACTGCCTTGCTCGAACGCGAAGGCGAAATGCTCGACGACGCCGAGACGCGCGTCCTTGCCGACAGTCTCGGACATCCAGGAAAGCGTGAGCTCCTCATCGCGGTGGGCGAGGGCAAGGTCGATACCGAAGCGCTCGCCACCGAGATCGCCGGCATCAAGGGCATCAAGCGCCGCCGTCGCAAGAAGATCGATTTGCCCGCTGCAGACAAGGCCGAAGGCTGGTTCGCGCTCCGCGACACCGACATGTTCCGCTTTCGCGCACCGGGCAACCAGCACTCGGGTCCCCATGCCCGCGCTGCGATGGCCCAGCTAGGGTTTTCCACCAAGGTCGTAATCTCTCCAGAGGGCGTCGTTCCGGGCGACCGTCTGGTCGGCATCTTACGGCCTGACGCGCCGATCCTGGTCTATCCCATCCATTCCGAGGCGCTTGTCGAACTGCACGATTCCGACGTTGCCTGGCTTGACGTGCGCTGGGACATCGCCGGTCGCGAGGACCGGCTGCACAAGGTCGCCATCTCAATGCTGGCGGTGAACCGGCCCGGCTCGCTTGCCCAGGTCTCGGGCGCCATTGCTGCGGCGGAGGCGAACATTCATAATCTGGTGATGCACATGGCCTCTCCAGACTTTCATCGCTTTATTTTCGAGATCGAAGTCAGGGATCTCGCGCAGCTGACCGATGTGCTCTCGACGCTGAAGCTGACCAATGGCCTCTCCCATGTGCAGCGCGCGACAATCGCCGAGGCGGGTAGCCTTTCGCGCATGGAATGGGATGGCGCGCTGCTCGACCCGAAGGAGCCCGTGTGAACACCGAAGATGTCCTTGCGGTCTTTCGCGAATGCGGCGCTCTACTCGAGGGGCATTTCATCCTCTCGTCGGGTTTGCGTTCGCCGATCTTTCTGCAGAAGGCCAAGGTCTTCATGCATCCCGACAAGGCCGAGAAGCTCTGCCGGGCATTGGCCGAAAAGCTCCGCGCTGAGGGCTATGGCGGCATCAGCCAGATCGTCACGCCCGCCGTCGGGGGCATCATCCCCGGCTATGAGACCGCGCGGCATCTCGGCGTGCCCGCAATCTATACCGAGCGGGTCGAGGGCAAGTTCCAGTTGCGCCGTGGCTTTGAGCTCGAGCCCGGCGAGAAGGTGCTCGTGGTTGAGGACATCGTCACGACCGGGCTTTCGATCCGCGAGTGCATCGCGTGCCTCAGGACAATCGGCGCTGACGTCGTCGCAGCGGCTTGCCTGATCGACCGTTCCGGCGGCGAAGCCGATATCGGAGTGCCAATGGTTTCGCTCGCCCGCTACAAGGTCCCGGCTTACCCGGCCGATGCCTTGCCGCCCGAACTGGCCGCCATTCCGGCCATCAAGCCGGGAAGCAGGGGGCTGCAATGATCGTCGGGCTCGGCAACGACCTGTGCAAGATTTCCCGCGTTCAGGAGGTGCTTGACCGCTATGGCGAGCGCTTCACCCATCGCTGTTTCACCGAGATCGAACGGCAGAAATCCGACCGCCGGGCTCAGCGCGCCGCCTCCTATGCCAAGCGCTTTGCCGCCAAGGAGGCCTGCTCCAAGGCCCTGGGCACCGGCATGTCCTGGGGCGTCTACTGGCGCGATCTCGGAGTTGTGAACCTGCCTTCGGGCAAACCCACGATGAAATTGACCAACGGCGCGGCCAAAGCCCTGGCTCGCCTTGTTCCAGCCGGACATGCGCCCCACATCCACCTGACCATCACCGACGACGACGGTCTCGCGCAGGCCTTCGTCATCATCGAGGCGCTGCCGGTTGACCCCGACGTATTGAGCCCGTAACCAACGCTTCCCGCGGTACACCGCGACTTCAGGACCGAAAATGAGCCAGACCGCCATGCCCAAAGCCGAGAAGAAGGCCAAGAACGAGGTCCTCGATACGATCATCGTGATCATCGAAGCGCTGATCATCGCGGTCATCTTCCGGACCTTTCTCTGGCAGCCCTTTTCGATCCCCACCGCGTCGATGCAGACGACCATGATGATCGGCGACTATTTCGTCGCCAACAAATGGGCCTATGGGCTGGGCAAGTACTCGTTCCCCATCCCGCTGCCGCTGGCCAACCGTATCCTTGCCGTAGGCGAGCCGCAGCGCGGCGATATCGCGGTCTTCCACAATGAACCGACCAACGAGGACTACATCAAACGCGTCATCGGCTTGCCGGGCGACCACATCCAGATGAAGGAGGGCCGACTCTACATCAACGGCACGATGGTGCCGCGCGAGCAGGTCGGCACCGGTGTGGACGTCAACGACGACCAGTCCAAGGCGCCGGTCACTCTCTATCGCGAGACGCTGCCCAACGGCGTGACTCACACCATCCAGGAAATCTCCGACACCGAAGGGCTCGACAACACCGGAGAGTATGTCGTTCCCGCGGGACATTATTTCATGATGGGCGACAACCGTGACCGCTCGGCCGACAGCCGCGTGCTTGCGCAGGTCGGCTATGTGCAGGCGACCAATTTCATCGGCAAGGCCGAGGCCCGCTTCTTCTCGATCAAGGACAATGTCGCGCCCTGGCAGATATGGCAGTGGCCCGCCAATGTCCGCTGGGACCGCATGTTCCAGTCGGTCTATCAAGAGTACACCACGACTCCATGAGTCATCGCGCCAAGGGACACGCACGGCTTGAGACCCGGCTGGGCTACAAGTTTGCCGATTCCTCGCTGCTTGATCGCGCGCTCACTCACTCGAGCGCGATCTCGCCGGCCAAGCGCGTCGAACAATCCTACCAGCGGCTGGAATTCTTGGGCGATCGTGTGCTCGGCCTCGTTGTCGCCGACATGCTCTTCGGCAAATACCCCAAAGCCTCCGAGGGTGATCTCAACCGCTCGCTGGTGACACTCGTTCGCGCCGAGACTTGCGCCGCACTTGCGCGGCAGCTCGATCTCGGGCCCGAGCTCAATCTCGGCGAGAGCGAGCGGCGCAGTGGCGGTGGCGAGAACGAGACTATTCTCGGCGATGTCTGCGAAGCGATCATCGGGGCCATCTACCTCGACGGGGGTCTTGGCCCTGCCTATGAATTTCTCGAACGTCTCATCGGCGCCCAACTCGATCTCGCGGGCAGTCAGCGCCCCGATGCCAAAACGACCTTGCAGGAATGGGCGCAGGCCCAGGGCCTTGAGCCGCCGGCCTATCGTGTCGTCGAACAAACCGGTCCGCAACACGCGCCCGAGTTCACCATTGCAGTCGAACTCGGCGGCTTCAGCCCGCTGGCGGCGTCGGGTCCGAGCAAGCGGCTCGCCGAACATAAGGCCGCCGAGGCGTTCCTCTTGCGCGAACGCGTGTGGAGAGACCAGCAATGAGCGAACCTGAAGCAACCTCCTGCGGTTTCATCGCGCTGGTGGGCGCGCCCAATGCCGGCAAATCGACGCTGCTCAATTCGCTGGTCGGCAGCAAGGTCTCCATCGTCACCCACAAGGCGCAGACAACGCGGTCCCAGATTCGTGGCGTCGTGACCGAAGGGACGGCTCAGATCGTCTTTATCGACACGCCCGGCATTTTTGCGCCCAAGCGCCGGCTCGACCGCGCCATGGTGGACGCGGCCTGGACCGGGGCAGGGGACGCTGACTTTGTGGCGCTCATCATCGACGCCGAGCGCGGCGTCACCGGTGAGGTCGAGGCCCTGATCGTCGGCCTCGCGGATGTTCCGCATCCCAGGGTGCTAGTGCTCAACAAGATCGATCTCATCGCGCACGAAAAGCTGCTCGGTCTTTCCGAGACGCTTAACGGCAAGCTGCGTTTCGAAGCGACCTTCATGATCTCGGCGATGAAGGGCCACGGGGTCAAAGATTTCCTCGACTGGACGGTCAAGCACATCCCGCCCGGTCCCTGGCACTTCCCCGAGGATCAGCTGACCGACCTGACGCTGGCGATTACCGCGGCGGAGGTGACGCGCGAAAAACTGTTTCTCCGCATCCACGACGAGATCCCCTACAACGCCACGGTCGAGACCGAGAAGTTCACGATCCAGAAGGATGGCTCCTATCGCATCGACCAGGTTGTCTATGTCACCCGCGACACCCACAAGAAGATCGTGCTCGGCGCGGGCGGGCAGACCATCAAGTCGATCGGCGCCGACAGCCGCAAGGAGCTGATGGAGATTTTCGAGGTGCCCGTGCATCTCTTCCTCTTCGTCAAGGTTCGCGAGAAGTGGGCCGACGATCCCGAGCGCTACCGCGAGATGGGGCTGGAGTTCCCGCACTAGATGCAATGGTCCGGCCAGGGGCTGATCATCGGCGTTCGGCGCCACGGCGAGTCGAGCGTCATCGCGGAGACCATGGTTGCGGGACGAGGGCGCTATCTCGGTCTCGTGCGTGGCGGTCGGTCTTCCAAACTCGCGGCAACTCTGCAGCCCGGCAATACTGTCCAGCTCACCTGGCGGGCAAGGCTCGAAGAACACCTGGGCACGTTCTCGGTCGAGCTGATCGATGCCCGTGCTGCCGATCTCATCTCCGACAGGTTGCGCCTCTATGCGAACCAATTGATCTGCGATCACCTGCGCCTCTTGCCGGAGCGCGATCCGCATGACCGTCTGCTTGGGCTCGCCGTCGAAGTGCTGGAGCCCGACAAGAGCCAGACCCAGCTTGGCGCCAAACTCGCGCGCTTTGAATTGACGCTGCTTGACGAACTGGGTTTCGGTCTCGACCTCTCGTCCTGCGCGGCGACGGGCGTCACTATCGACCTGACTCATGCCTCGCCCAAGACCGGTCGCGCTGTTAGCCGCGAGGCGGCCCAGCCCTATGCCGAACGGCTGCTGGTGCTACCGCAATTTCTGATCTCGGATGTCGAGCCGGGCCCGGGCGACGTCGGTGCGGCCTTCCGGCTCTCCGGCCATTTTCTCGCCATGCATGTCTGGGAGGCCCGCCAGATTGCGCCGCCGTCAATCCGCGACGCGCTGATTGAGAGTCTCAGCGCGCCCTAGCGGCTCTCCAGCTCATCGATGATGCGTTCCACGGTCTCCGGCGAGAGGCTGGGCTTCGGCATCGAAGTTCCCTTGGCAAAGCTGTCCGGCTCGGTGAGGAATGCTCTCAGCGCTTCGCGGGTCCATTCTCCCCCTTTGGCCTTGAGGGCTGGGCTGTACGCAACGCCCTGCTGTGAAGCGATCCCGGTCCCAAAGCCCGATCGAGCTGAGGCGCGCCGGAGCGGCTGTGACATTCGAAACATCCGGATTGGCCAAGGAGGTCGACGGATTGGTCCCCATCTGCCGGGGGGATTTCGTGCGGTACGAGTTTCGCCAGCGATCCGTCGTCGAACAGTAGATAGATCGTCTCGCTGGCGATCTCGAGGTCACGAATGCGGCGCCCGATGCGGATCGGCTCGTCATAGACGACGCGCGTTCCATCCATTCGCAACCGATGCAGTGTCTCGTCGACCAGCGTCGCGACCAGAAGATCTCCATCCCACCGTTCGTTGAGGCCGGTGACGAGCTTGATGGAACTGGGCGCGATCGAGGGCATCCAGGCGTAGGCGGGCGGATCGTAGCTATCGTGCCGACCCTGACGGCTATTGAGAGGCCAATAGCGTTTGTCGTTGCGCGGCACGACATAGTCGGTACCCAGGGTCACTTCGGGCCAGCCGTAATTGCCGCCCTCGCGGATCAGGTCGAGTTCGTCGCCGCCCATTGCGCCGTGGTCCGTCGCCCAGAGATTTCCGTCAGAATCGTACGCGAGGCCCTGCGGATTGCGCAGTCCCCTGGCGACCTCGTCCACCTGCGCCGAGTTGAGGTTTACCCGCAGGACACGCCCCCAGCCACTGTCGTCAAGTTGGGTGACATGAGGAGAGCCGAACCGTCCGTCATTGGAGAAATCGCCGGTTGTGATCAGAAGAGTCGAGGACGTCTCGACGACAATGCGGCCGCCATTCTGGTGACTGTGAACGATGTTCGAAGTCGCACTGATGCAGGGCTTGATTTCGGAGAGAATTCGCCAATCGAGCTGACGCGGTGTTGCGCCGTCGGGAAGGGGCAGACGCCAGTCGTCCGGAAGCTTTGCCTCCGCGAGGCGCGGCGCGAAACAAGCGTGGCCCCGATCATAGTGCAGGTAGCTCACCGCGACGTGCACGCCGCCCGGCTGCGGGAAGAGTTCGATGTCGAGATAGCGCATGAACTCGTTGTCGAAGTCCTTTCCGTCGGGTCCGGTCTTGGGCAACGCATCGAGATCGAGGGGTGGCAGTTGGAACCTGAGAATGGAGACCGTGCCGCCGGTCCAGTCGTAGAACTGCACCGATCCATCCCGGTCATGCACGACCAGCAGGCCTCCGGGGGCTAGACCAAGGCCGCCCCCGAGATCGCCCGTGGGACCGGAGCCTTTCACGTCGGTCATGTCGAAATTCATGAGTCCGGTGCTGACCAGTGTCGTCTCGCCGACCTTGACAGAGGGCGGAGGTCGTTCGACTTCCCGCGGCGCGCCGAACAAGATCGCGATCTCGTGGGTCAGGCCTGTGAAGTACTCGCGCAGATACTGGCGACGGACGCCAGCCACTAAGCCGATGACCAGCAATACCACGATCACCGCGGTCCATAGGATTCGCCGGACCATTCGACCTCCCAAGCCCTTGGCTAGCGATAGCATTTGGGCTTGTGTCGCACAAATCGCGCCGCCTGCGGCTCGCATCCCGATCCGCTATCATCGGCGCAATGATTCGCCGGAGCCGACAATCGCCATGACCGCCGACGCCGACATGCTGCCTCCCGACGATGCCATTGTCGATCTCAGGAAGGCACTCGAGGAACGCTACCTCTCCTATGCGCTGTCGACCATTACCCAGCGCGCGCTGCCCGATGCCCGCGACGGGCTGAAGCCGGTCCATCGCCGCATCCTGCACGCCATGCGCCTGCTGCGGCTCGACCCTTCGGAACCCTACAAGAAATCCGCCAAGGTCGTCGGCGACGTCATCGGCGGCTTCCACCCGCATGGCGACCAGTCGATCTACGACGCACTGGTGCGCCTCGCGCAGGACTTCTCCATGCGCTACCCGCTGGTCGATGGGCAGGGCAATTTCGGCAATATCGATGGCGATAGTGCCGCCGCCTATCGCTACACCGAAGCCCGCATGACCGACGTCGCGACCCGCTTGCTCGAGGGCATGGCGGAGGACGCCGTCGACTTCAAACCGACCTATGACGGCGCGAGCGAGGAGCCGGTCGTTCTGCCGGCGAACTTCCCCAATCTGCTCGCCAACGGTTCGACCGGCATTGCCGTTGGCATGGCGACATCCATTCCGCCGCACAATGTCGCCGAGCTTTGCGAGGCGGCGCTGCTGCTAATAAGCAAGCCCAAGGCGACCGCCGAGGAATTGCTGCACTGCGTGCCCGGTCCGGACTTTCCGACAGGTGGCGTTTTGGTCGAGCCGCGGGACTCGATCCTTGAATCTTACAAGACCGGGCGCGGCTCGTTCCGGCTACGCGCTCGCTGGCATCAGGAGGACAAGGGCCGCGGTGTCTACCAGATCGTGGTCACCGAGATCCCCTATGGCGTGCAGAAGTCCAAGCTCGTCGAAAAGATCGCCGAGTTGCTGCTCGCCAAGAAGTTGCCTCTGCTCAAGGACGTGCGCGACGAGAGCGCCGACGACATTCGCCTTGTGCTTGAGCCGCGCGCCGGCACTGTCGATCCGTTGATCCTGATGGAGCAGCTGTTCAAGACTACCGACCTCGAACAGCGCGTCCCGCTCAACATGAATGTGCTCGATCGCGGCACGACCCCCAAGGTGATGAGCCTCGGCGAGGCGCTGAGCGCCTGGCTCCAGCATCGCAAGGACGTCCTCGTCCGCCGTACCCAGCATCGGCTCGACCAGATTGGCCGCCGCCTCGAGATTCTCGACGGCTATATCGTTGCCTATCTCAATCTCGATGAAGTCATCCGCATCATCCGCGAGGAGGATGATGCCAAGAAGGCGCTGATGAAGCGCTTCAAGCTGACCGACAACCAGGCCGAGGCGATCCTCAATATGCGTCTGCGGTCCCTGCGCAAGCTCGAGGAGATCGAGCTGAGGACCGAGCACAAGCAGCTCACGGAGGAGCAAAAGCATCTCAACCTGCTGATCGACTCTGCCCGGCGCCAATGGGGCGAGATCACCAAGCAGATCGGTGACCTCAAGAAGGCCTATGGCAAGGACACCGTCATGGGTCGCAGGAAGACCGAGTTCGCCGACGCGCCCCATGCCGATTTCGCCGAGGAGGCGGCATCGGCTTTCATCGAACGCGAACCCATCACCGTGATCCTTTCCGAGAAGGGCTGGATCCGCGCTATGAAGGGCCACGCCGCTGAGATCGATGAGAAGGGCTTCAAGGCCGGCGACCGGCTGAAGACCGCCATCCATGCCGAGACCACCGACAAGCTGCTGCTGCTCTCGACCGGCGGCAAGGTATTCACGCTGGCACCCGACAAATTGCCGGGCGGCCGCGGGCAGGGCGAACCCGTACGGCTCATGGTGGACATCGAAGAAGGGCAGGACCTGGTCGCGCTCTTCGTTTACCGCCCGGGCATGAAGCGGCTCGTCGTCTCCAACAGTGGCAACGGCTTCATTGTCGCCGAGGACGAACTGATCGCCAATACCAGGAAGGGCAAGCAGGTGCTCAACCTCTCGGGCGGCGAAGAAGCAAAGCTCATCGTTCCGGCCACGGGCGATACGGTCGCCACAATCGGCGAGAACCGCAAGATGATCGTCTTCCCGGCAAGCGAACTGCCGGAGATGGCGCGAGGTCGTGGTGTACGGCTCCAGAAATACAAGGATGGCGGCATTTCCGATGCTCAGGTCTTTGTCGCCAAAGAGGGTCTCACCTGGATCGATACGTCGGGACGCAGCTTCAACAAGTCGATGGTGGAACTGCGCGACTGGGTGGGCGAACGCGCCCAGGCCGGACGGCAGCCGCCCGCGGGCTTCCCGCGCAACAACAAGTTCGGGGGATAGGCGATGATCCGGCACATCGTGCTCATCAAGTTCCGCGACGATATCAGTCGGGAGCGGCGTGAGCTGATCTATGACGGGCTGCGCGCGCTGGTCGGCCAGATCGATGGCCTCATCAATGCAACCTTTGGTCCCAATGTCAGTCCCGAAGGCCTGAGCAAGGGCTTCCGCGATGGCTTCATCATGGACCTGCGCGATGCCGATGCGCGCGACCGTTATCTCGCCCACCCCGTGCACCAGGCTGCCGGCGCCAGGCTCGTCGAAGCGGCGGAAGGCGGGCTCGAGGGCGTCCTTCCGTTCGACATGGAGATCTAGCTCTTCGGTACCGAAAAACTGAAGATCACCGGCAGGTGGTCGCTGCCGGTCTCCTCGCCGCGATGCAGCTCATGCACGTCGATGCCGCGCTCGAACACCTGGTCGAGCGGCAGGAATGAGACTGTGCGGACAAGGCCGCGCAGCGTAAACCGTTCGGGATAGGTCAAAAGGTTGCGCGTTTCGCGCGTCAGGCCCGTGTCGGCCGCGAAAGCCTTGAGCGCATAGGACCAGGGTGTCGAGTTGAAGTCCCCCACGAGCAGCAGCGGGCCGCCGATGGCTTTGACCTCGGCTTTCGCCTCGGCGAACTCCTCCTGCTGCCTTGCGATGGGCAGGGGCCAGTCCATATGCGTGGTCATCACCGAAAATCGCGTGCCGTCTTCGAGCACGAAGCCGGCGATGATACGCGCCGTGCGCCGCCCGGAGACGGCACTCGTCGGGCACTCTCCACTCGCCATCTCCTTGTCGAATGGAATTTTGGAATAGAGTCCGAGATTGGCGCGCTTGCCGCCGGTACAGCGCACCGAAAAGGGATAGTTGGGCTTGAGCAACTGATCGAGCCCCTCGACCTGCTCGGGGAAATATTCCTGGAGCGCGATGATGTCGGGATTTTCCGCCGCAATCACTGCGGCGACGCGCGGCATGTCGTAATTGAGCCCGAAGAGGTTGTGGGTCATCAGCTTCAACACCGGCGGGCCATCGTGGAGAAATGGCGCGCGGGCAGCAAGGCTCGATGTCCATTCCGGCACAAAGGTGAATGAGGAAGCCGCAAAGCCCAGCACCGCGATCCAGGTCATCGCCGGGCGGATGCCGAAGACGATCAGCCCGAGGATCACGCCCGCGAGCGTGCCGAAGAACAGCAGGAGCTGAAGGTGATTGAAGAGGTCAAACACAGGCACCGCGAATCCGAACAACGCTAGTATCGCGGGGATTGAGACCGCGAGGATAAGTAGGCCAGCGATGATCTGGACGAAGCCGAGGAGGACCTGGTGCAAGCTCAGTCGAGCCGCCGCCAGCCGAGGGGACCGCGCTGCACTTCGAGCGGATGGAACTGGCCTTTGTAGGCCATCTTGGGCGAGTCCTTCACCCAGTAGCCGAGATAGACGTAACGCAGATTGGCGAGCCGCACCTGCCGCACGTGATCGAGGATCACGAGATTGCCGAGGCTCCTCTGCGCCAACTCCGGCTCGTAGAACGAATAGACCATCGAAAGCCCATCCGGCATGACGTCCGTCAGCGCTACGGCAACCAGCGGCCGGCCCTCGGCGCTGGCCTGACGGTACTCGACGATCACGGTCTGCACGGGCGTGTCCTCGACCATGTATTCATAGTCGACGAAACTCATCTGCGTCATGCCGCCGCCGGTATGGCGCAGATCGAGATAGCGCTTGAACAGCTCGAACTGCTCGGCGGTGGCGCGCGGCTCGCGCACCGAAATGACGATGTCGGCATTGGCATTGAGGATACGACGATGGCGCCGACCGGGCTCGAATTCGCCGGCTAGGATGCGCACCGACTGGCAGGCGCTGCAGCCTTCGCACGCCGGACGGTAGATGAGATTCTGGCTGCGGCGGAAGCCGTTGTCGGAAAGCAGGTGGTGCAGCGCCCCGGCGCGCCGCCCGGTCAAATGGGTGAAGAGCTTTCGCTCCTGCTTGTCGGGCAGATAGGGACACGGCATGGGCGCCGTGAGAAAGAGCTGGGTATTTTCCGGCGTCTGGTCGGTCATGACCACCCTGCGGGCAATGGGATGACCTTAAGCCTGCCACTGCGTCGCGGCAACTATGCGGCGGGCCCGACATCGTGGATCGTACGCCAATGTCGCAGCATGGGCGACCGACGCAGCATCAATGTGCCGGCGACATAGTCGTGGACCATTTGCCGGCGCGGCGTGAACAGTGCGAATGCCAGCGAAACTGGCCACGCGAACCACACAGTGATCCAGAAAACAATGGGATGGATGAGAATGTGCAAGCCATCAAGCGGCGCATTCCGCGTCGGAGTGAGGACGATATCCATCATCGCCATGCCGATCGTGGCGCGCATGGGCGAGCCCAGCGTCACCGCGTAATAGGCGAGGATCACGACGGGGATGATGATGGGGAGCGCGACCCAGGCGAGCCCGAAAGTGAAGAAACCCAGGATCACCCCGAAAATACTGACAATGGCAGCCAGCGCCACCAGCATCGAAGCATCGACGAGATAGGCGATGACGCGCCGCAACAGCACCCCCTCGAACAGTTCGGGGGCGGTGGTGGGGTCGGGAAGGTCCGGGCGTTCCATCGTGCTCATTTCCGTCAAATGGCCCTTCGCTGCGGCGCTGCAAGAGTAGAGCGGAGGAAAATCGGCCCCGCCTGCGTAAACCATCCCCGGTGGCATTTGTGGACGTTCGCGGGCACGGGGCTTAACACCTGCTTAAGCATATCGAGGTGCTTCCAGATGCTCATCCGCTCCGCCGCCACCCTCATCGCCATCGCGCTTGCCGCCTTCATGCTAGTGCCCCCGGCGCCGGCCTCGAGCGAGGCCCGCGCTGTTTTCGCCGAACTGGGCCTTTCGACCCTTCTCGACAGCACGCCGCTCTACTAGCGGCCGAGTTCGCGCGCCGCTTCGAGCGCAAAATAGGTCAGCACACCCTTCGCCCCGGCGCGTCGGAACGCCATCAGGCTCTCCATCATCGCTGCCTTGCCATCGATCGCGCCCGCCGCGCCGGCGAGCTTCAGCATCGCGTATTCGCCGCTCACCTGATAGGCGAAGACCGGCACGTTGAAGCTCTCCGAGACGCGCCGAACGATGTCGAGATAGGGCATGCCGGGCTTGACCATCACCATGTCCGCGCCTTCATCGAGATCCTGCGCCACTTCGCGCATCGCCTCGTCTGTATTGGCGAAATCCAGCTGGTACGTGCGTTTGTCGCCCTTGAGCCGCGACCCCGAGCCGACAGCCTCGCGGAACGGGCCGTAGAAGGCCGAGGCGAATTTCGCCGAGTAGGACATGATCGCGACGCGTTCGAAGCCTGCGGCGTCAAGCTCCTGGCGGATGGCCGCGACCCGGCCGTCCATCATGTCGGAGGGCGCGATGATGTCCGCTCCGGCCCTGGCCTGGACCAGGGCGCTTTCAACCATCACGGCGACGGTCTCGTCGTTGAGGATTTCGCCATCGCGAACGAGGCCATCCTGGCCGTCGGAGGAATATTCATCGAGCGCAACGTCGGCGATGAGCCCGATCCCGGGCACCGCGTCCTTGATGGCGTTGAGCGCACGGCACATGAGATTGTCAGGATTGACCGCTTCGCTGGCATTCTCGTTGCGCAAATGGTCCGGCGTATTGGGAAACAGGGCGAGCGCAGGGATGCCCGCGGCCGCGGCGTCTTTTGCCGCCTTGACGGCGAGATCGATGCTCAGCCGCTCTACGCCCGGCATGGATTTGATCGTCGTCCTCTCGCCCTTGCCCGCGATGATGAAGAGCGGCCAGATGAGGTCGGCCGGCGTCAGCACAGTCTCGCGCACGAGGTCGCGCATCCAAGAGCTGGAGCGCAGCCGCCGTTGCCGGCGGCCATTGAGGAAATCCATGTCGTATTTGGGCCAATCGCTCATGGGCGGCTCTTTATCAGGGGCGAGGGGGGATGCCAATTCGGCGGACGCCCAGCAAGGCAGCCGGAGGTGCCGGACGGGAGCCACCCTCCGGGTTTGATTGTGCCGCGGCCAGATGGCCGCGAACGGAGAGCGCGAAGCGCCTCCGGAAGGTAGTGCGAAGCGAGACGCTCCGCGCTCTCCGCGATGGGGATGTCGGCACCAGCCAGGAAGCGCTCCATCGGATACAGGAGCGGTCCCGTTGCAAGGAACTCGAGCGGCACGACTGCCGCCCCCACCACGTCCACCGGCACCTCGTCAGTGCCCGCGGGAAGAAGGTGAACGCGGGGGAGATCATAGCTCAGGTTCAAGACATGCGGATAAGTGGGGGTGAAGCAGTGGTTCCCGCTGCGAGATCAGCGGGTTGGCGGTTCGCAATTGGGTCAACCCCGACACCACCCCGGTGTCGTCCCGACGAAGGCTGGGACGCCTCGCATAGCCGAAGGGAGGGGCAATAGGCCAAGTTTCAACACTGTGCAATGTTTCTGGTTATTTCTGTTGAAGCCACTGTCTTCATTATATATATTCGGTTTCAACACCAAGAAGGAAACAGCCGAGCTTCTGTTGAAACCCATGAACTTCATAGAGCTAAACAACGACCAGCGACGTGAACTCGTGAACACGCGTCAGAGGAATCAAGCGTACCAAACCTTGGAAGCGAGACTAGCTGGCTTTCGCGGCTCCATGGTTTGGGCCGAAAGCAAGGGCACACAATATCTGGCTCGAAGCTACTACGACAAAGCTGGCATTCGTAGGCAGCGATCCCTTGGCGCCAGGTCACCCACGACTGAACGTATGAAAGCGGAGTTCGAACGCGGTCGAGCCGAAGCGCAAGAAAGCTTCAAGGAAATTGACGCTGCAATGGAGCGCCAGGCTGCCATCAACCGGGCGATTGGGCTGGGACGGGTACCTCGCACCGGGGCCCGCATCATCCGAGCAATCGATAGCGCAGGAATACTCGGTGCCGGCATCCGGGTCGCCGGAACCAACGCGATTTTCGCCTATGAAGCCGCCGCAGGCGTAGCCGTCGATCCGGGACTCACCACGACAGGCGATCTGGACATCCTGATGGATATCAGGGCCGGCGTCAGGTTCACTGTTTCAGATGAGGTATCCGATCGGTCTCTGATGACGATACTCAAGGCGGTCGACAAATCGTTCGAGCGCTCAAGTCAGCAGTTTCGTGCCCAAAACGATCAGGGCTACATGGTCGACCTCATTAAACCGATGCGGGCAACGCCTTGGAGTGACAAACAGCATTCTATTGGAAAGGTGGATGACGACCTCAACGCAGCCGAAATCGAGGGCTTGGTGTGGCTCGAAAACGCTCCCCCCTTCGAAGCGGTTGCGATCGATGAAAAGGGCTACCCTGTGAAAATCGTCGCTCCCGATCCTCGGGTCTGGGCAGCGCACAAGCTCTGGGTCTCACACCGGCCGGATCGTGACCCGGTGAAGAAGCGCCGCGATGAAGGTCAAGCGCGTGTGATTGCCGCGATCATCAAGAGTCACCTTCCCCACTTGGTCTTCGACGCCAGCCAGTTGCTGATGCTCCCCAAAGACGTATTCGACGCGGCGGCATCCTTGTTTCAATAGGAACCCGGACAATGCCCTGTTGTTGCCGACACTCGGGGGAAGATGACGATAGTTTCGACAGCGACGTTCATCTCCTTGAAGGCCGTCAACCGGGCGAGGAACTGAGGTCTCCCGGCAATGTGGTCACCTCCCGGCGAGCAGGGCCAAGTGCGTCCTGGATTCCCGCCGGAGTTTACCTTCCGGCGCGAAGCGACCCGATGGAGGGAAAGATGTTGTGGGGAGCGCCAGCACTTTCGCCGGGGTGACCCCGAGGATGGGAAGTGACTCAGCTCAGGCGGCTCCCACCGCCGCGCCTTGGCGCGGTGGAGAGCCACTGGTGCTGGCGTCGGCGGCAACTTGCGCCGTCAGTACACACGGCCCCCCTGATCCTCCCCTGAAAGAGGGGGAGGGAGGCTTGACTGAGGGCCGGGGCAGGCGGCCACACCCGCCGCTTGCGGGGAGTCATCGGGACCACTAAACCCTCGTCATGGATTTCAACTCCCCGCTTGGCGGGCGCTATGTCCGGATCGTGGCGATCATTGCGCTGCTGCTTGGCCTTGCCGATGCGGCGCGGTTGCTGGGGATTGGCGCGGGCACCGCGAGCCCGCTCGCGACGCTCGGGGTGACCGGCTTCACCTATCTGGCCATCTTTGCCATGGCGCGGCTGTTTGCGGCGGTGGGGCTGTGGATCCGCGCCAGTTGGGGTGGGGTCCTGCTGGTGGCGGCCACCGCGGTGGAACTGGGGCTCTATTTGATGGGCAATTCCAGCGTCGACATGAGCGCGCTGGGCTTTGCCGTTCGGCTGGTTCTGCTGGTCTCGATCGTGGTGATTTTCGTGCTGAGCTTCAGGATGCGCCAGCGGGCGCATGATTAGCAGAAACCCGACCTCAACACCCTGTTGAGGTTACCATTTTCGGCACCGGCGTAACGCCTCGTAAAGCCAAAATCCCGAACTTTTACAGTAACATAGTTTTAAGTCTGCGGCTTAAGCCGATCTTATTTGGGCCCCCCTAGTTTGGCCCCATGAGAGGCGGAAAATCGCCCTGACTACTAACAGTGAGGCAACAATGGCTACCAAATCCAACGCCGTTATGGCGGAGGCGCCGGGCGGGGCAGAAGGCCTGAAGCCCCAATATCTCGAAGCCGTCAGCCGCGTCGAGCGGCTGCATCGCCGGCTGCTCGACCTGATCAAGGACGAGTTCGACCGGATGGGCTGGGACGACATCAACCCGGTCCAGGCGCTGCTGATGTTCAATATCGGCGATGCCGAGATGACGGCAGGCGAATTGCGCTCGCGCGGCTACTATCTCGGCTCCAACGTCTCGTACAATCTCAAGAAGCTGGTCGAGACCGGCTACATCTTCCAGGAACGCTCGCGTGCAGACCGCCGTTCGGTCCGTATCCGGCTCACCCCGAAGGGGGAAGAGGTCGCCGAGGTGATCGACGAGCTCTATGACCGCCATCTCAAGTCCATCGACAAGGTTGGTGGTCTCGACGGCGGTGCGTTCGAGGGCCTCAACAAGGCGCTCGGCCGTCTGGAACGCTTCTGGGTCGACCAGATCCTCTACAAGCTCTAGGCAGGCGGCGGAGCGGGGGCTCGCGCCGGACAGCCAGGGACAAGCATAGTTGTGGCGGCGGCGCCACAGCGTTCAGCAAACGCCGGCCTTCGCGCCGGCGTTTCTTATTTGCGCCGCAAATTCCCTTGAAAGCTGGCGGGCTGGCGCGACTCCTCCGGTCGGCCCGTGTCTCCGTAACGCGTATCGGCGCCCCGTCGTTTCACAGCTGGTTGACCGGCGTTCCGCAAGGGGCCGGCCAATGCTATTTTGGATGAGGTGCGCCGGCTTGGGCGCATCACAGTTTGGATTGGTAGGCGAATGCTTCTTGACCGGCGTAGATTTCTGACCTCGGCCGCGGCTATTGCCGCAGGCGCAATGTTCCCCGCCATGGCCCAGGCCGAGTCCGTGTGGGACATGCTGGCGACCAACCGGCTGAAGCGATCGATCGATGCCGATGGCAGCAATGCCGAGGCACTGGCCTTGATCGACACGCCGGAACCGATCCTGAGCTACGACACCGCCTACAATATCCAGCTCGCGATTTCCTACTACGAAAAGCTCGCCGCCGCCGACATCTGGGAGGCGCCGACCCGCACCACTTTCGGCCTGCAGGTCACCAAGACCGGCAAGGCCGTGGCGACGCTGAAGCGCTATCTGATTTCGCTGCAGGACATGCCGCAGGCCAAGACCGTCAGCGCCACCTTCGACGCCGAGCTGGACAAGGGCCTGCGCAAGTTCCAGGTGCGGCACGGCATCATCCCGACCGGCAAGGTCGATGAAGCGACGTTCTATGCGCTCTCGGTGAGCCCCACCGACCGGCTGGCGCAATTGCGTCTCAACGCGCTGAGGATCGACGCGCTCGCGCCCGCGCTGACCGATCGCTATCTGCTGATCAACATTCCCGCGGCCTCGATCGAGACCGTCCAGGGCGGCACAGTCTATTCGCGGCACACAGCTGTGTGCGGCCGCGTCGAGCGCGCCACCCCGATCATGAGTTCCAAGATCCACCAGATCAAGTTCAACCCCTACTGGACGGTGCCCAAGAGCATCATCGAGAAGGACTTGATCAAGTACATGAACGAGGACCCGGAATATCTCACCAAGTTTCACATCCGGATTTTCGACGGCAAGGGCAATGAACTGCAGCCGACCGACATCGACTGGTCGACCAACGACGCGGTGAAATACACCTTCCGCCAGGACCCGGGCGGCGAGAACTCGATGGGCCATTGCAAGATCGACTTCTACAATCCCTACGACTGCTACCTCCACGACACGCCCGCCAAGGGGCTGTTCGCGGAGAATGTGCGGTTCTATTCCTCGGGCTGCGTACGCGCCGAAAATATCGACGAACTGGCGACGTGGCTGCTCGCGGACAATGGCGGCTGGGACTTGCCGACTGTGGATGCGATGTTCGAGTCCAACGAGAGCGTCAATGTGCCGCTGACCTTCCAGATGCCGCTTCACACCACCTACATCACCGCCTGGGCGAACCGGCAGGGTGCCGTTAGCTTCCGCGACGACATCTACGGTCACGATGCCGCCGGCACGGTGGTGTTCGAGCAGGCGTGATGGTCCGGGGGGGCGGCCAGGGCGGCTCTCCCAACGGCTCGGCGGTGCTTTTCGAATTCACCCAGCTTGGGCCGCAGATGCGAGTCGCCGCCATCGACGAAAAGACCGGCATCGAAGTCGTCGTCATCGCTCCCGTCAGCGCCACCCAGATTCAGATGCAGAATCTGGCACTTGCCAAGCTCAGGCGGCGCCTCGAAACCAAGATCTAGCGAATGGCGGGGGTTTCCCGCCGCGACGAACTGGGCCATAGTCGCCCGGTTCGCGCGACTGGCGAGAAAGATGGGGCACCATCGGGAAACGCGAACGCATGCGCCGCTCGCCTGGGCACCCTGTCTCAATTGTGGGAGCCCTCCATGTCCTGTGACCGCCGCCACCCGCCAGCCCTTGGAATCGCGGAAAGCCGCGTGATAGATCGCGCTGTCTGCCGCTTGCTACCGTCCATCATGATCGGGGAACGCCCATGAGCGCTCGCTTCGCCAACGATTTCACGACCAGGCTTGCGAGCGTCGACCCCGAGATCGCCGCCTCGATCCGCGACGAGTTGGGTCGCCAGCAGCACGAGATCGAACTGATCGCCTCCGAAAATATCGTAAGCAAGGCCGTGCTCGAGGCGCAGGGCTCGATCATGACCAACAAATATGCCGAGGGCTATCCCGGCAAGCGCTACTATGGCGGCTGCGAATTCGTCGATGTCGCCGAAACGCTTGCCATCGAGCGCGCCAAGCAACTGTTCGGTGTCGGCTTCGCCAACGTGCAACCCAATTCCGGCAGCCAGGCCAACCAGGGCGTCTACCAGGCGTTGCTCACCCCGGGCGACACGATCCTGGGCATGAGCCTCGATGGGGGCGGGCATCTGACCCATGGTGCCAAGCCCAACCAGTCGGGCAAATGGTTCAACGCCATCCAGTATGGCGTGCGCCAGCAGGACGGCCGCGTCGACATGGACCAGGTCCGCGACCTCGCCAAGCAACACCGACCCAAGCTGATGGTCGCGGGCTTTTCGGCGTATTCGCGCATCATGGACTGGGCGGCATTCCGCGCCATCGCCGACGAGACCGGTGCGCTGCTGATGGTCGACATGGCCCATGTCGCGGGGCTGGTCGCAGGCGGGGTCTATCCGAGCCCGTTCCCGCATGCCCATATCGCGACCACCACCACGCACAAGACGCTGCGCGGCCCGCGCGGCGGCATGATCCTCACCAATGACGAGGACATCGCCAAAAAGATCAACTCGGCGATCTTCCCCGGCATCCAGGGAGGCCCGCTGATGCACGTCATTGCGGCCAAGGCGGTGGCGTTCAAGGAAGCACTCACCCCCGAGTTCAAGGCCTACGCGGCCCAGGTCGTCGCCAACGCCAAAGTCCTGGCCGAGGGACTGCTCAGGGGCGGGGTCGATATCGTTACCGGCGGCACCGACAATCACCTGATGCTCGTTGACTTGAGGCCCAAGGGTCTCACCGGCAAGGCCACCGAGAAAGCGCTCGAGCGCGCCTTCATCACCACCAACAAGAACGCCGTTCCAAACGACCCGGAAAAGCCCACCATCACCTCGGGCATTCGTGTCGGCACTCCCGCCGCGACCTCGCGCGGCTTCAGGGAGGCCGAGTTCAATCAGGTGGCGGAGCTGATGGTCGAGGTGCTCGATGGGCTCTCGGCCAATGGCGAGGACAATAACGGCGCGGTCGAGCGCGGTGTGCGCGACAAGGTGAAAGCGTTGACCGCACGCTTTCCGATTTATCAGGGTTGACGATGGCTCTGTGCGTCAACCCCCGCCTGTCCTCCCCCTTTCTGGGGGAGGGACCCGACTGCGGGGTCCTCGATTCTTGCATACACTCCCCCACAAAGGGGGAGGGTAGGGTGGGGGTTGACCCACGAACTTCCTGGCTGGGGAGTACGAGCTAGATGCGGTGTCCCTATTGCGGCAATGACGACACGCAGGTGAAGGACAGCCGGCCGACCGAGGATTCCTCGGCCATCCGCCGGCGCCGCATCTGTCCGAGCTGCGGGGGCCGCTTTACCACCTTCGAGCGCGTGCAATTGCGCGAGCTGACCGTCATCAAGAAGTCGGGCCGCAAGGTGCCCTTCGATCGCGACAAACTCTCGCGCTCGGTCAACACCGCTTTGCGCAAGCGCGCCGTCGAGCCCGAGCGGGTCGAGCGCATGATCTCGGGTGTCGTGCGCCAACTCGAGAGCCTGGGGGAGGTGGAAATCACCTCCGACCAGATCGGCGAGTTCGTGATGGACGGACTCAAGGGCCTCGACGACGTGGCCTTCGTGCGCTTTGCCTCGGTCTACAAGAATTTCGGCAAGGCCGACGATTTCCGCTCGTTCCTGACCGAGCTGGGCGAAAGCGAAATCCCGACTCTCGACGAAAACGACGATTGAGCGAACTCTCCGACCTGGATGGGCGCTGGCTCGACGTCGCTGCGCGTCTTGCGACGCCCGCGCTTGGCACGTCAGGTCCCGGCCCGACGGTCGGTGCGCTGGTGGTCGATGAAAAGCGCCAGCAGGTCTTCGGCCGCGCGGTCACTCCTCCCGGTGGTCAATCGAGCGCCGAGGCGATGGCGCTGGCGGAAATCCGCGACCTGGCGCGCGGCCGCACACTCTATTTGACTATGGAGCCCGCGAGCCGTGGCGGGCGGAAATCGCCGGTCGACCAGATCGTCGAATCCGGCGTCGGGCGTGTGGTAGTCGGCATGCGCGATCCCGATCGGGCACGCGCCGGCGACGCGTTGCACAAGTTGGCAGCATCCGGAATTGTAGTTGCCTCCGGCCCGCATCCGGCTTCGTCGCGGCTCAATGAGGGCTACGTCTCGCGCATCAAGCGAAAACGACCCTTCGTGACCGTGGTCATGGTGCTGAGCGCCGATGGGCGGACCGGCTACGCGGCGCAAGGCAGTCCGTCCCCCATGGGCAAAACCACGCGCCGCTGGATCGAGAGACAGCGCGCGGCTTCCGATGCCGTACTCGCCGGGATGGCGCGCGCGACCATCGAAAACAACGACCTTGCGGTCCATCTCGAAGGTTTCGAGGGGCGGGCACCGCTCAGGATCCTGGCGGCGGGTGCAGGCCCGATCGACACAGGCCTCGACTTCTTCACCAAGGTCACCGGCTATCCTACCGCCGTGGTCGCGGCAAAGGGCCGCGAGCTCGGGGTCAGGGCGGGCATCGAGATCATCGCCGTCGCTGATCGCCGCGGCCGGGCCGACCTCAGGGAGCTGCTGGGACTGTTGGCGGGACGCGGCATCAACCGGCTGTTTGTCGAGGCGGGCGCGCGGCTGGTCGAGAGCTTCATCGGCGGCGAATTGCTCGACCGGCTGGAAATCATCGACGTGGACAAGGGTCTCGGACCCGCCGGGACGCCTGCAGCGCTGCTCGGCAGCTTCGCCGACCGCATGGCGGCTGCCCGCTTGGTCGAGGTTGACCGCCGCGCCTTGGGCGAAGATAAGGTGCGCACCTTCCAACGCGGCTGATCCATCCATGCCCACCGAGCCGGCCCCCAGAGCCAAGGACTCCCGCCCCGTCAATCAACGGGGCGCGGCGCGGCTCGCCGCTGTGCAGGCGCTCTACCAGATGGATGTGGGTCGCCAGACGCTCGAAGACACCCTCAGCCAGTTCAACAGCCATGTCATGGGCCGCGAGATCGAGGGCGAGCAATACCTGCCCGCCGATGCCGACTTCTTCCGCCAGATCGTAACCGGCGTCATCAAGAGCCAGCTCGATATCGACCCCACCATCGACAACGCGCTGTCAAGCGATTGGCCGGTCGGGCGGATCGACGCGACGCTGCGGGCAATCCTGCGTGCCGCGGTGTTCGAACTCCTGCGCCGCCGCGATATCCCGCCGCGTGTGGTGATTACCGAATATGTCGATATCGCCAAGGCCTTCTACGAGGACGACGCTCCCAAGCTCGTCAACGGTGTGCTCGACACGGTGGCCAAGCAAGTTGCCCCCGCCGGACACTCTCAGGTCTGATTGCGATCGCGCGCATCGGCGGTGTCTTCAAACGGCCAGGGGACCTGCCCACACGGAGACGCTGTGCTAGCGACCGATCTCGCTGCCGAAGCGTCCGAAGAGAATCGAACGCGCGTAGCGGCCCCAAACAAGAAGTCGCCAGGGCGCTGCCATTGCTATCCCGTGGGCTCAGAGCTTACGCTCCAGATGCCATTTAAGGAAATTCATCAGTCGGAAGACACCGGGCAATGTCCTGTCGATTGTTCATCGCGGTATTTTTCACGGGCCTGCTCCACGCGATCGCCGATGCAAGTGGCGCGCCTGCGATGCCGTTTAGCGACGGCAGCTGGCACGGCGACATCGAAACCGGTCCAGACAGCTCGAATTTTGAAGAATGTTGGGCCAGCACGACCTTTGAAGACGGCACAACATTTACGCTCGCAAAATTAAGGGACGGAAGCTGGGATCTCCGATTGTCCAATTCCAGTTGGCGGCTCCCTCATCCGCATAGATACACCGTGGAAGCGCTGGTCGATTTCTATCCCCGGGTTCGCGTTGCCGCCGAAGTCAAGAACCCGACAGTTCTGGAGATCGTGGACCTTGACCATATCTCTCTTCTGGCACTCATCGAGAACGGTCACACGATCGAACTCGCGTCTGACGGCTTCAATGACAAGTACGAGCTTGAAGGGAGCGCCAAGGTAATCGGAAGGATTCGCAGCTGCTTCGCCGATCAGGTGCTTGCCGCAAAGTAGGTGGCAGCCAACGGTCAAGGACGATGGCCGCGTGTTCGCCAGCTACTTGAACGGGCGCAAATTGCCTACGCGAAACGTGTCGCGAACCACAATCCAAAATGACCAATTTGTCGTTTGTCCGCGTTGCGGTCATTCGAACAACATTGATGGGTTGGTACTGCGCGCCTGAGCCGGGCGCCTAGAAGAACGAGTCCATGATGGATTCGAGGAAGGTTTTGTCGACGCCATAGGACGGCGTCTTGCGCGACTCGATCGTAATGATCTTGCCGTCCGCCGCGCTGTAGATCGCCTTGTCCTTCACCTTCTTGTTCTTGTCGAAATAGATGGCGAGGACTTTGCGGCTGATGATCGAGCGCATGCCGAAGGCGGTCTCTGCGACCTTGGTCTCGACATAGTACCAGGCGGTTTCGCCCTCGAAGCTGTTGGTCGATTGCGGCGAGCCCAGAACCACCAGAACCAGTTCGGCGCTCTGTCCGTTACGGATTTGCGCCAGCGCATCGTCCGAGATCGCATAGCCCTCGGTCTTGTTGGAGACCAGCGACATGCCGCTGCCCATGCTGCAGGCCGTGAGGCTGCTCGCCACCAGAGCGGCGGCGATCAGGCGGGCAAGGGAAACCGAGGTTGCGCGCAGTGGCATGGATTTGACTTTCAAGGGGTCTCTCAAATAAGACGCAAGCTCGCTGCAACGCGCCGGATTGTTTAGCTGCCATTTGCCTAGCATGGCAAGCGCGGATGAGCCTCTCCGGAACCAGTTTGCGCCAGGAGCATCTCTCATGATTTTCAAGCTGTTCCGGAAATCTGCCCCCGACGACGCCGTGTATGCGGCGTACAATTTCATTGTGGCGCAATCCCGGCAGCCCCGGTTCTACGCCGACTGGGGCGTGCCCGACACGGTGACCGGGCGCTTCGACATGATCTCGCTGCATCTTGCCCTGTTTCTCAAGCGCCTCAGGGCCGACTCGGACGCAAGGGCGTTCGGCCAGGCGCTGGTCGACCTGTTCTTCCGCGACATGGACCGCTCGCTGCGCGAAATGGGAACCGGCGACCTCGCGGTTCCCAAGAAGGTGCGCAAGATGAGCGAGCTCTTCTATGGGCTTGCGACCAACCTCGAAACCGCGCTTTCGGGATCCGACGCGGATGTCGAAGCGGTACTCTTGCGCAACGTCTATGGCGCCGGGCACCCGGGCGCCGCCCATCTTGCCCAATATCTGCGACAGGAAGCTGCGGCGCTCGAAACCCTGCCGGTCTCGGCGATAATCTCTGGCGCGCCCCTCGCAGGAGCCGCGGCATGAGCGGGGCGCCCAGGCTGGCCGATGCCAGTATCAGGCTCGACTCAATGCCGGCAGCCGGCCGCGACGTCGCCGTCACCCCCGGCGAGTCCGAGCGTGCGATGATCGCGTCGGAACTGCGGATCAGTGCCGTTACCTCCCTCGATGTGCGGCTGCACGCAGTCAAGTTCCGCGGCGGCATCCGGGTGACCGGGCGGTTGACCGCCCAGATCGTCCAGCCCAGCGTCATCAGCCTCGAACCGGTGACCCAGGAGATTGCTGAGCCGATCGACCGGGTGTTCCTGCCGGGCGCGGAGAAATCCTTCGCCGGTGCGGCCGGAGCCGAGATATTCGTTGATCTTGAAGGCGAGGACATTCCTGACCATTTCGACGGTCCGGAGGCCGATTTGAGCGGACTGATCATCGAAACTCTGGCGCTCGGGATCGATCCTTATCCCAAAGCCGAAGGGGAAAGCGCCGAGGCCCTTGGCCTGTCGCAGGACGCGGGGAAGGAATCGCCCTTTGCCGTGCTGAAAGCGCTCAAGGACAAGGGGCGCTGAGGGACCCGGACTTGCGCCACTAGGGCGATTGGATAAGGTGCCGGGACGCCTTGAAATGCGGGAAGCATGGCAGATTCCATCAGAATATCGGTAGACGCCATGGGCGGCGACAAAGGCCCGCGCATCGCCGTGCATGGCGCCGCGCTGGCACTGGTCGAGCGGCGAAACACCAGCTTTATTTTCCACGGCCGCGAGGCCGAACTGTCTCCGCTCCTCGAGCAATATCCGATGCTGAAGCCGGTGAGCCGTGTGGTCCACTGCGACAACGTCATCTCGATGGAGGAAAAGCCCGCCCAGGCGCTGCGCAAGGGCCGCGGCAATTCCTCGATGTGGGCCGCCATCCAGTCGGTCAAGGACGGCGACGCGGACGTCGTGATCTCGGGCGGCAATACCGGGGCGCTGATGGCCATGTCGCTGATGTGCCTGAGGCCGATGGAAGGCATATCGCGCCCGGCGATCGCTGCCATCTGGCCGACGCTGCGCGCCGACATTATCGTGCTCGATGTGGGCGCGACGGTGGGGGGCGATGCCAAGCAGCTGGTGGATTTTTCGATCCTCGGAGCGGCGTTGGCGCGCGCGCTGTTCGATATGGAGAGCCCGACCATCGGATTGCTCAATGTCGGCACCGAGGAGATGAAGGGCCATGATGAGGTCAAGGACGCCGCCCGCATGCTGCAGGACGCCAGTGGGGCGGGCTTCACCTATCACGGCTTCGTCGAGGGCGACGACATCGGCAAGGGCACGGTGGATGTGATCGTTACCGAGGGCTTTGCCGGCAATATCGCGCTCAAGACCGCCGAGGGCACGGCGCGGCAGGTGGGTACCTATCTACGCGAAGTGTTGAAGGCCGACGTCTTTTCGACCTTCGGCGCCATGATCGCGGGCAAGGCGCTGACCGCCATCAAGCGCAAGCTCGACCCGCGCAATGTCAATGGCGGGGTATTTCTCGGGCTCAATGGCGTGGTGATCAAGAGCCACGGTGGCACCGACGAGATCGGCTTCAAAAGCGCGCTCGGGCTGGCATACGAGATGGCGCGAAGCCGCCTGATCGACAAGATTTCCGAAGGCATGAGGCGGTTCCCGGCGCTGCCGGCGCCGGCACCCGCCGCAACCGACAGAGAGGCGAAACCGGCGTGAGTGCATTGCGTTCGATCGTCCGTGGCGTGGGAGGCTATCTCCCCGAGCGGATCATGACCAATGACGAGTTGGCCAAGACCATCGATACCTCCGACGAGTGGATTCAGCAGCGCGTCGGCATCAAGCAGCGCCACATCGCGGCGCCCGGCGAGATGACGTCCGACCTTGCCGTCCACGCCG
Organism: Devosia sp.; assembly: GCA_040081595.1. GTDB lineage: Bacteria > Pseudomonadota > Alphaproteobacteria > Rhizobiales > Devosiaceae > Devosia_A. Next base: position 1,770 of record JBEBGE010000001.1, on the reverse strand, counting down.
CCCGCCGCGCGCTCGACAACGCGCGGCTTTCGCCGGCCGACATCGACCTCATCATCCTCGCGACCACCACATCCGACTACACGTTCCCCGCCACCGCGACGATCGTCCAGCAGAAGCTGGGCATGCATCACGGCGCCGCCTTCGACATCCAGGCGGTCTGCTCGGGTTTCGTCTTTGGCATGGTGACCGCAGATTCCTACCTCAAGAACGGCATCGCCCGGCGCGCTCTGGTGATTGGCGCCGAAACCACGTCGCGCATTCTCGACTGGACCGACCGCACCACCTGTGTGCTGTTCGGCGACGGGGCAGGGGCGGCAGTGCTCGAACTGGGCGGCGACGGCGAGCAGGGAATCCTTGCCTCTTCGATTCGCTCGGACGGCCATTTCTGGGACAAGCTCAGAACCGACGGCGGCCCGTCCTCGACGCAGACGATCGGGCACGTGCGCATGGAGGGCAAGGAAGTCTTCCGCCACGCGGTGGGCAAGATCACCGACGTGGTAGAAAACGTGCTCAAGGAAACCGGCTACGGCGTCAGCGATCTCGACTGGTTCGTGCCGCACCAGGCCAATCGCCGCATCATCGAAGGTGCCGGCGAAAAGCTGCATATCCCGCCCGAAAAAGTCGTGATCACCGTCGACCGCCACGCCAATACCTCGGCCGCCTCCGTGCCGTTGGCGCTGAGCGAAGCGGTGGGCGACGGCCGCATCAAGCGCGGCGACCTGGTGATGATCGAGGCCATGGGCGGCGGCTTCACCTGGGGCGCAAGTCTGATCCGCTGGTGACGGGCTTGGCGGACATCCCGACTCTCGAGACCGAGCGCCTGCGACTGAGGCCCTACCGGCTGGCCGATTTCGAAGACTATGCGCGCATGTGGAGCGAGCCCGATGTCGTCCGCTTCATCGGCGGCGCGGTGTTCACGCGCGAGCAATCCTGGGGCCGGTTTCTGCGACTTGCCGGGCTCTGGCATTATCTCGGCTTCGGTTTCTTCGCCATCGAGCACAAGGCGACTGGCGCCTTTGCCGGCGAATGCGGGTTCCACGACATGCGCCGCAATGTCGTGCCGTCGCTCGAGGGGACGATGGAGACCGGCTGGGCGCTGACCCCACCTATGCAGGGCCAGGGTCTGGCGGAAGAAGCGGTTCGCGCCGCGATCGGCTGGGCCGGACAGAACGCCAGCCGCGACAGGCTCACCTGCATGATCGACACCGGCAACGCCGCCTCGCTGCGTGTCGCGGCAAAGCTCGGTTTTGTCGAGTTCGCGCGGGCTCTCTACAATGGCGAGCCCATCGTCTTGCTCGATCGTCCGCGACTCCCGGCCAGCGCCGCCGATTAGTTGGCGAATTCGACAAAAGATGAAGGGGTTCAGGCCGTTGCCATAATTCTCCGTGGGGGGTAGTCTTTTGACTGTTCAAGGCGGGGGCGCCTGACGGGCAAGACGACCCAAGAGGCGGCGGGGGGTGTTGCGGCATGACGCAAAAGACAGTCACTCGGGCGGATCTCGCCGAAGCGGTTTATGAGGCGGTTGGCCTCTCGAGAACCGAATCCGCCGAGCTGGTCGAACGCTTTCTCGATCTGATCGGCGATGCTCTGGTCGCCGGTCAGAATGTGAAGCTCTCCTCCTTTGGTTCCTTCCAGGTGCGCTCCAAGAATCAACGCATCGGGCGCAACCCCAAGACGGGCGAGGAAGTCCCCATCCTGCCGCGGCAGGTTCTGGTGTTCAAACCCAGCAACGTGTTGAAATCCAAGATCAACAAATCTATGGTTCGTGCT
>JBEBGE010000120.1:0-3289 GCA_040081595.1 Devosia sp. | reverse complement strand
CACCGGGGTGGGACGCCCGAAAATCGAAACTTCTACCTTGAGGCGCGCGCGCTCCTCGTCGACTTCCTCGACGACGCCGTTGAAGCTCGCGAACGGGCCATCGGCGACACGCACCTGCTCCCCAACTTCGAAGGAGACGGAGGGCTTGGGATGTTCCACGCCTTCCTGAACTTGCTGAAGGATGGCCATGGCCTCCTTCTCCGAAATCGGCATCGGCTTGTCGCCGGAACCCAGGAATCCGGTGACCTTGGGGGTATTCTTGATCAGGTGAAACGCCTGATCGGTCATTTCCATCTTCACCAGCACGTAGCCCGGGAAGAACTTGCGTTCGGCATCGACCTTGCGGCCGCGGCGCATCTCGACGACCTTTTCGGTCGGAACGATGACGTCCTCGAACAGGTCCGTCAGCTTGTTCTGGGCGACTTTCTGGCGGATGTCTTCGGCGACCTTCCGCTCAAAATTGCTATACGCCTGAACGATGTACCAGCGTTTGGCCATGCCGCTATCCGTCTCCGCCCTCTAAAAACCCGGTCCGCCTAGCGGATGCTCAGCAGCTGCTGCACGCCGAAAGCGATGATCTGGTCGGCGACCAGAAAGAAGATGCTCGCCAGCGCGACCATCGCCAGAACCATCACGGTCGAGATCAATGTCTCGTTGCGCGAGGGCCAGGTGACCTTGGAAACTTCCTGACGAACTTCCTGGAGGAACTTGATCGGGTTCGTCACGGCCATGGGTTCTGCCTTCGATTCTAATCTATTAGGCTTATGAAACAAGGCCTTGCGGCCAAAAGCCAATCGCCGCGCGAGTCACCCCGGGCGGCTGAGAAGTTGCGCATATAGACACTTTGAACCGGCAGTGCAATACCGCTGGACCATCCACAGGCGGGATTGCAAGCTCTTTGACCCCGTTAACAGCAATCGGCAGGTACTTCGCCCGAGAGCTGAACAAAAGAAGGGTTGGTAGAGCCCTTGAGCGGATCATCGCTCCGGGCGCAGCATCCCGGCAGGTCCGAGTCACGCTGGACGGGGATCTCTGGCCATTCGACGTCCGGCTCAATCGCACAGCGAGGGGCTATCTGGCAAGCTATGCTCGCGGTGTGCAGCAGCGGTTTCTCCTCGCCAACAGGGAAACCCTAGCGGCCAACCTCGCCTGGTTCGACGCCTGTCCCGAGCAGGTGCAAGAGATGACCATCAACGGCAGCGACGGCGACGTGCCTTCGCAAGCGCGGTTCTCGGCTTCCAGCAGGACGAAACAGCAACTGCCGATTCCCGACCCACATTTTTTCAAACACCGAGGCTTTGAGCGGGAGCGTGAACTGGCCAAAGAAGGCCTCGAATGGTCTGCCCGGCAGGATCGTGTCGTCTGGCGCGGGGCGCTGAACGGCGTCGGTCAGCTTGGCTTCGACCACGAGGCTGTGACCGATCCCAGCGTCAAAGCTCGCATTCGCATGGTGATGTTATTGAGGGACCAGCCGGGCTGCGATGTCCGGCTCACTGGCATAAGGGATTTTGGAACGGCTTGGCGGCGGGTGGCCCAGTCGAGTGGGCTCATTGGCGCCTACGTGCCGGCAAAGACATGGCTCGTCCAGAAATATGCCATCGATATCGACGGCTGGACCAATACCTGGTCGAACTTTCTGGTTCGCATGCTGTTCGGCTGCTGCGTGTTCAAGGTTGCCTCGGACCTGGGTTTTCGTCAGTGGTACTATGACCGACTGAAGCCTTTCGAACACTATGTCCCTGTTCGAGCCGATATGTCTGATTTCGTTGAGAAAATCGAATGGGTGCGCAGCCATGACGCCGAGGCTCGCGCCATCGCGGAGGCGGGACAACGCTTCGCCACAGCGCTGGACTTCGAGGCCGGCCGTCGCGACGCCGTCGAGATCATCTCGGCGCATTGGAACGACTGATCCGTCACTTGCGTGGTGACCCGCTCGGGCCACGATTTCGAAACACACTGCCGCGCGGCGGTCGAGAACTCAGGCCCCTGCCCGCGCCGCGGCCGCCGGTACACCCCATTTCTGGTTGATCCAGCGGAGCGCGAAGCCAAACGCAATCAGCAGCAGGCCGCCGCCGAGCACCGAGAAAGCCGAAAGGCCCTGGAAGGAAAACCACTGCGTATAGAAGTGGATGGCGCCGAAGACGGCGGCGGTGTTGACCACCCAGCGGCGGTTGACCCGGACAGCCCATATACCGACCCCGATCAGCAGTAGCGCCCAGGCGATCGTGAAGGTCATCGGCGTGACAAAGGTCCCGCTGAGGCTGCCAAACGCGGGGTTCTGGAAGGGATAGTCGCCCCAGAGCGTGCCGATGAGGAAGGCGAGATTGATGAGGAGCACCGCGGCCCTCGCGCCGATGAGGCAAACGCGCTCATAGGCTGGCGCGACGTTGGAGGAGAGGAGCAGCAAGGCGATCGAAAGGACTGCGAGCACCAGGATCGTCAGCGTCGGTTGCCAGATCGAGACCGAATAGGTTGCGTGCCAATAGGCAGTGCTTCCGCCCAGCACAGCCGTGAGCGCGAGGACCGCGAGAACGGCCAGAAGACCGGATCGCGCGACGCCGGCGGCGGCGGCGAGCCCCAGAGTCAGCAGCATGTTGACGGCCAGGGAGCCATCCGAAAGGAACGACAGGCCGCCCCAGGTGGCCAACGCACCGACGGTCATGCAGATCTGGGCAAAGAGCCACCAGCGCTTGCCGTTGGTGAGCCAGAGCGACAGTCCGATGATGAAAAGGACAAGGCCAAGGGCGACGGCGGTGAAAACCGAGGGGATCAAGGCGCCGAGGCCCAGGGTGACAGCGACCGTGCCAAAACCAAGGAGGATATTGGCGCCCAGGGAGCCCGTGTCCTCGGCAGCGAGTTGCCTCAGCTTCTCGGCTTCCTCCGCAGTAAGCGCCCCGCGCCCGACCAGTTCGGTCAAATCCAGCGTAATCTTCATCGCGCACCCTCGAAGCGACACCGCCCCAGCCGACGCCAAAAAGAGCGCGAGGCGGCCTCGGACGGCTGGCTTTTCGGATTACGCCTGGCAGGGGCAGAAGGACTTGAACCCTCGACCCTCGGTTTTGGAGACCGATGCTCTACCAACTGAGCTATACCCCTCCGAGGCGAGCCCGATCTAATCGCAAAGACCCAGCCGCGCAAGTCCCGGTCCGGGCTGAAAGTGTTGCCGAATCCGCTCACTTGCAACAATTGCGATGGCGGGCATTGTCGCAATTTTCGCGCTGCACTAGCGTCCGCCTCGCCTGCGGCTCAGCGCGGGTCTCCCAGGGGGAAAATCATGAAAAAGATTATC
>JBEBGE010000025.1:0-42849 GCA_040081595.1 Devosia sp. | reverse complement strand
GCCCTAACCCTTTGGAATTCCAGCATGGTTAACACCCGGCAAGACTTCGGCATGCCCCGCTTTCCCAATGCTGTTCCCTAAATGTTCTTGCGTACGGGAAAGCCCATGCGCTAGGTTTGGCCCATTGGATTGGGGGAAATCATGGCCGCCCGCGTACAGACCGTGGCGTTCCAGGGCATTGAGGCCGTGCCGGTCGATGTGCAGGTGCAGTCGACCCCGGGCCTGCCGGCGCTGATCATCGTCGGACTTCCGGACAAAGCCGTACGGGAATCCGGCGAGCGCGTGCGCGCCGCTCTCGTCGCCTCCGGCCTCTCGCTCCCGCCCAAGCGCTTCATCGTCAACCTCGCCCCCGCCGACCTTCCCAAGGAGGGCAGCCACTACGATCTCCCCATTGCGCTGGCCCTGATGGCCGCGATTGGCGCTTTTCCCGCCGATGCCGTCGAAGGCTATGTGGCGCTGGGGGAGCTGGGCCTCGACGGCAGGCTGGCGCCGACCTCTGGCGTCCTTCCCGCCGCCATCGCCGCCCATGCCCGCGAACTCGGGATCATCTGTCCCGCACCCTCGGGTCCCGAGGCGGCCTGGGCCGGCGACGATGTCACCATCATTGCGCCAGAGAGTCTTCTGGCACTGGTCAATCATCTGGGTGGCTACCAACTGGCGACGCGCCCCTCGCCCAAACGCTATGAAGACGCTTCCGGCCTGCCGGATCTGAGCGAAGTGCGCGGCCAGGAGGTCGCGCGTCGCGCCCTCGAAGTGGCGGCGGCGGGCGGACACAACCTTCTGATGATCGGGCCGCCCGGAGCCGGCAAGTCCATGCTGGCGACGCGGCTCCCCTCGATCCTGCCACCCCTCAACCCGCGCGAGTTGCTTGATGTATCGATGATCCAGTCGATTGCCGGCGAACTCGCAGGTGGCGCTCTCAGCGACCGGCGGCCCTTTCGCGCTCCGCACCATTCCGCCTCGATGGCCGCCCTGGTCGGTGGCGGGCTGAAGGTTCGGCCCGGTGAGGTGAGCCTTGCCCATAACGGTGTATTGTTTCTCGATGAACTGCCCGAATTCGCGCCCGCGGTACTCGATAGTCTGCGCCAGCCGCTAGAGTCCGGAGAAACCGTGATCGCTCGAGCCAACACGCGCGTCACCTTTCCGGCGCGCTTCCAGCTCATCGCGGCGATGAACCCCTGCAAATGCGGCCTTGCCGGAACGCCGGGCCATACCTGCAAGCGCGGCGACGCCTGTGCCGCCGATTATCAGGGACGCGTGTCCGGCCCCTTCCTCGATCGCATCGACCTGCGCGTCGATGTCCCTGCGGTCTCCGCCGCCGACATGATCGCGCCTTCGAGCGCCGAGCCGTCCGCGGCCGTCGCCGTCCGCGTCCGCGCGGCGCGCGACCGGCAGCGCGAGCGCTATCTCGCAGCCGGGCATCCCCAAATCATGACCAATGCGGGTGCCGGCGCGACGCTGATAGAGGAGGTGGTCAACCCGGACCGTGAGAGCCAGGCGCTGCTGCTGCAGGCTGCCGAACGATTCTCGCTCTCAGCCCGTGCCTATCACAGGGTGCTTAAGGTGGCGCGCACGCTGGCCGACCTCGCCGGGGCGGATAAGGTCACCCGCCCCCATATCGCCGAGGCGCTGAGCTATCGCATCAATTTCGGCACAGCGTAGAATACTACTCAAGCCGCAACGGGCGTTGCGCCGTTACGCAGATCGGGCGGCAACTGCATGCCGCCCGATCGGGCGGATCAGCCGGCAAGGGCCTTGGCCAGGTCCTCGTACTCCTCGCAGCTTGTGCCGCAGATGCCCTTGATCTTTTCGAGATTGGCCTTGGCTTTGTCGATCTCACCCAGTTTGACGTAGAGAACGCCCTGATATTCCAGCGCGCCGGCATGGTTGGGGTCGATCTTCAGCGCCCGCACATAGGCCTGCTGCGCCCGCTTGTAGTCGCCAAGGTTGCGATAGGCATAGCCCAGCAGATTGTAGGCGTCCGCATTGTTGGAACTGTCCGCAATGATCAGCTTCAGCTTGGCGATCGCGTCTTCCCAATGCTTGGCGGCAATATCGGCGCGCGCGTCGGCCATGGATGGGCCGCTACGCTGGGAATTGCTCGAATCGCTGCTGCCGCCACCGCCGCCCCCACCGGGCGTATCCAGGGCGATGGCGGGCATCGAAAGACTGGCAATAAGTAGCGCCGGCGCGACAAGGTGGGCGAGTTTCATGATCCGCATGGTGATCTCCTGAAAGAGCCGGCCGCTGCCGGCATTCCTCAGGCTCAACACCGTCCTGCGGCGATTAATCCCGGCTTGGGCGCCCTGGCATCGGCTCGCCCGGATGCCTGAGCTTCCAGATGATCATCCCGATTGTTCGAAGGGCAATATTGGCGGGCAGGATCAGGATCCAGAAGAGCTTCGCGGCATCAGGATGCGCAAAGGACAGCGGCACCGAAACCGCGAAGATGGCGCTCGAGACCAGCGTCGAAACCAACAGCCGCGTGCGCCCGGATTTTTCGAAACCGGGGTCGATCAGTCCCGCCCGGCCGGCATAGGACCAGAGCCAGGCGAGCGCCAGCCCGCAGGCAATCATGCCGCCCGCATAGACCGCCGTCCCTACCGAGTCCGGATTCTCGGCGATTAAAGTCGTGGTGAAGGGGACGATACCGACAAAGAGCAGGAAAATCAGGTTGATCAGCAGCAGGCCACGATCGGATTTGACGATGTGGGCGAACTTGGCGTGGTGATTGATCCAGTAGATCCCGATCACCGCAAACGAGATCAGATAGGCCAGAATGCGCGGCCACAGTCCCAGCAGCGCCCCCCAGAGCTCGGCATCGGAGAACGCGCCGAACCCCTCCGGCAAGCGCAGCTCCAAAATGAGCAGCGTGATGGTGATGGCGATCACCCCATCCGTTAACGCCAACAAACGCAGGTTCGGATTTTCCATGCTTGAGCCTGCGCGAGTGGAAAAGGACGACACACCTTGGATAGAGGCGCGGCGTGAGCTTTTCAACTGCTGCCGGGCCGGCCCGGTTTCAGGCCGCCGCGTCGAGATCCTGGCGAAGACGAATCAGCATCTTTCGAAGCGCCGACAATTCGGCTGAACTGCATTGCGCGGCATCCCCGATCCGTTCGGGAAAACTTTCGGCCTTGGCCCTGAGCTGCTTACCCTTGGACGTCAGGTGCACAAGCACTTGCCGTTCATCCACTTCGTGTCGCCGTCGCGTTACCAACCCTGCATTTTCCATCCGTTTGAGCAGGGGAGTGAGCGTTCCGGAATCGAGGTCGAGCCGCCCGCCCATGGCCTTGATCCCGAGCCCATCTTTCTCCCACAGCGCCAGCAGCACCAGATACTGCGGGTAGGTAAGCCCCAGCGGTTCGAGCAGCGGCTTGTAGAAGCGATTGAACGCGTGCCCCGCCGCATAAATCGAGAAGCAGAGCTGTTTGTCGAGTGCAAGCGATTTGACCATTCCAATCTCCTCGAGTATCAATGGCACACAATTCTATTGCACACAATCGAATGGCGCGCTATCCACATCACGTTCGCAGATGGAGACGACGATGCAGATCAAGTACACCGCCCATGGCACCTCGATCGACGGCGGCCGTACCGGCAGCGGCTTTACCGATGACGGCAAAGTTTCGGTCAAGCTGTCGGTGCCCAGGCCAATGGGCGGCGATGGCGGGCCCGGCACCAATCCCGAGCAGCTCTTTGCCGTCGGCTATTCGGCCTGTTTCCTGGGTTCGCTGAAGACAGCCGCACAACGCATGGACCGCAAACTCCCGCAAGGCGCCGTGGTCAGCGCCAATGTGAGCTTTGCTGATCGGGAGGACGGGGTGGGCTTCACCATTGTCCCCGAGCTGACGGTCGCCATTCCCGGCTGGAGCCGGATCGACGTCGAAGAAGCGATGCGTATCGCCCACGACGTCTGCCCCTATTCCAACCTCATACGCTTCGCGCACGAGGTGAAGCTGACGGCCGGAGAACTGGCCGCGGCGTAGAACGATTGCAGGAAAGCCGGTCGGCGGCTATCCGGTTCGGAAGCGCGACGGCCGGAGACCTACCCGATCTCGAACTCGCACCAGTGGCGATAGGGCCGCTCCGGTCCGTACCAGACCGAGGGAAAATGCCGATGGTGGACGGCGTCTGGAAACGCCTGGTCCTCGAGGCAGAAGCCCGAGTACTTGCCATAAACCCGCCCGCCAAGGCCGGCCGGTTTGATGTTGGTCATCACCCCATTATAGACCTGCAGCCCGGGCCGGTCGGTCCACAGCTTCAGCGTGATCAGACCATCGGGCGCGACTACCGTGGCGACCGGCAAGGTCGTGTCGCGATCGGCATCGAGCACATAATTGCCGTCATGATCGATCGGTGTGCCGTCCGGCCGACGCATGATCCGGCCCTGCCGCAGATCGCGCTCGCTGCCGGGCGCAATCTCCAAAATATTGCCCGTCGGAATGAGCGCCGCGTTGACCTCGGTGAACGCGCCGCTCTCGATCTGAAAGCGGTGGTCGAGCACATCAGACCCGGTCCCCAGATTGTAGTAGTGATGCTGGCAGAGGCTCAGAGGCGACGCCTTGTCGAGGCTCGCCTCGAATTCGAGCCGTAACCTGTTGCCCACGAGCCGGTAGGTCGCCGAAATCTTTGCGGTCCCAGGAAAGCCCATCGCCCCGTCGGGCGACACGTGGCTGAATGTGACCGAATTCTGGGCCGCGTCGGTCTCGGCCTCCCAGAGCTGCAGCCCCAGCCCCTCAGGTCCGCCATGGAGCGTGTTGACACCCTCATTGGCGGGGAGCTGGAAGGTCTTGCCTTCCAGTTCGAACCGTCCCCCCGCGATGCGATTGGCGACACGGCCCGCAATCGCGCCAAGATGCGGGGAGTGCTTCGGGTAAGGCTCGAAGCTCTCAAAGCCCAGCGCCACTTCGCGCCGCCCACCCGCGACCGGCACAAGCCAGCTCCGCATCGAAGCGCCGTAGGTGATGAAACCGATCTCCGCGCCCGTCTCCGAGCTCAGCGTGATCTCCTCGACGCTCTTGCCCTGATATGTCCCGAACGGCTTCTTGCTCGCGCCCATCATCACCCTCCCGATTGGGCGAGGGTGATAGCGTGCTTTGCAGGCGTCGGCCAAGCTGTGATCTCCCACGAAACGAAAAAGGTTGACGCCGCCGGGCCTTGCCGCCAACTTTCCTCTTGGGAGAAGGCAATGGACGAACCGGCCGGCGGCAAGCGGGCAACCGTTCACGATGTGGCGCGCACCGCCGGTGTGTCGCTCGCAACCGTTGACCGCGTGCTCAATGGCCGCCCGGGTGTCAGGCCCCCAGACCGCCTCCAAGGTCGAGGCCGCCATCCGCGAATTGTCGTTTCAGCGCGACCTTTCGGCTTCGCTTCTGGCCCGCTCGCGCGATCTGCGTGTGGTCTTCATGATTCCCGACGGTGGCAATGCCTTCATGCAAAGTCTCTCGGCGGCCATCGCGCGTCGTGTCCGCGCCACCCGCAACGATCGCGTCACGCTCGCCACCACGCCGTATCACGCACTCGACACGGCGGCCCTCGTCGCTCGCCTCGAGGAACTCGATCCCGGCGATGTCGATTGCGCGGTAATCGTTGCGCCCGACGATCTCTCAGTCAGCCGCGCCATCGATGCCGCGACGCGGCGAGGCATCGCCATGATGACCCTCGTGTCCGATCTGCCGGGCTCCTCGCGGCTGCATTTCATCGGCATCGACAATCACGCGGCGGGCCGCACCGCCGCTTCGCTGCTTGGCCGTTTTGTCCATAGGGGCCGGGTAGGGCTCATCGCCGGCTCGATGGCGCTCCGCGACCATCGCGAGCGCTATGAGGGGTTCGCCCAGGCGGTGGCGGCCGAGTTCCCCTCGATCGAAATTGCCGGGCCGCTCGAGGGCTTCGACGAGGATCAGGCGACCGAAGCTGCGGCACGCCATCTTCTGGATCTCCACCCCGATCTGGCGGGACTCTACAACTTGGGCGCTGGCAACGCCGGACTGATGGCAGCGCTCGATGCCAGAATCCCCAAAACGCCGCTCCGGGTCGTCGTCCATGAGTTGAGCGAAGCCACCCGCGAGGGCCTCCGCTCGGGTTTGCTCGATGTCGTCCTCGACCAGAACCCGGACGGCGAAATCCGCGCCGCCATTGCCGCCGCCCGCCAGGTGGCGCTCTCGCCCGATGCCGAGATCCGCTCTGAACCCATTGAAATCGGCATTTTTCTGCGCGACAATCTAAGATGACTACGCGCCGAGGATAGAACGTACCGGTTTCCGGGCGGGCGCGGCACAAACGAGAGTTGAGACGGCCAGAAGGCCGCTCGGGGGAGGCAAATATCGCTATCGGTACACCCGGTCTTGAGGCACGTGCCTCATGAGTTATCTCGGCCTCGACATAGGCACGTCCGGCGTCAAAGCCATTCTGATCGATCGCGCCGGCAAGTCGCTCGGTGAAGCGACCGCCAAGGCGGTCGAGCCGGTTCGCCCGCATCCGGGCTGGTCCGAGCAGAATCCGGCCGATTGGTGGAGCGCCTGCCAGTCGGCACTCGACGCGCTCAGCAAGTCGCACCCCGCGGAAATGTCCGCCGTGCGCGGCATCGGCCTCTCCGGCCACATGCACGGCGCGACCTTGCTCGGAAAGAACGACGAGGTTTTGCGGCCCTGCATCCTGTGGAACGACGGTCGTTCGTCCGCCGAGTGCACGGAGATGGAAGCGGCGCTTCCAACTTTGCGCGAGATCGCCGGCAATATCGCCATGCCCGGCTTCACCGCTCCCAAAATCGCCTGGGTCCGCAAGCATGAGCCGGACATCTACGCCAGGATCTCTAAGGTCTTGCTGCCCAAGGCTTACATCCGCCTGCTGCTGACCGGCGAGCATGTCGAGGAGATGTCCGATGCCGCCGGCACACTCTGGCTCGATGTGGCCAAGCGCGACTGGTCGGATTCGCTGCTGGCCGTCACCGGTCTCAACCGTTCGCATATGCCGCGTCTCGTCGAAGGCTCGGCGCCCTCGGGCAATCTCAAGAAGGATCTCGCTGCCCGTTGGGGTATGGCCGGCAATATCGTGGTCGCCGGCGGGGCAGGGGACAATGCCGCCGCCGCCTGCGGCATCGGCGCCATCCGTCCCGGCGAGGGCTTCGTCTCGCTCGGCACCTCGGGCGTGATCTTTGTCTCCAACGACCGCTTCCGCCCCAATACAGCGGGCGCGGTCCACGCTTTCTGCCACGCCATCCCCGATACCTGGCACCAGATGGGTGTGATCCTGTCGGCGACCGACAGCCTCAACTGGCTGTCCTCGGTCACCGGCGAGAAGCAGGCCGAGCTATCGGCCAAGGCCGAGGCGGGCTTCAAAGGCCCCGGCGAGGAAATCTTCCTTCCCTACCTTTCGGGCGAGCGCACGCCTCACAACAATGCCGCCGCGCGCGGCTCCTTCATCGGCCTCAGCCATCTTTCCGATCCGGCCCGGCTGACCCAGGCGGTGATGGAAGGCGTCACCTTCGCCTTCAAGGATTGCCAGCGCGTCCTCGGCGATGCCGGAACATCGTTCCACAGGCTCCTCGCAGTCGGCGGCGGCAGCAAGTCGGCGCTCTGGCTCAAGCTCATCGCATCGACGCTCGACATTGAAGTCGCCCTGCCTGAAGACGGCGACTATGGCGGCGCGCTCGGCGCCGCGCGTCTCGGTCTTTGCGCTGCCGAAAATGCCGATCCTGGAGAGGTCATGACCATGCCCAGGATCAGCAGGGTCATCGGCCCGGATGCATCGCTCCGCGGCGTCTATGAAGTCCAATATGCGCGCTATCGCGCACTCTACCCCGCCATCGAGGAGGCCCGGAAGTGACTGACTTTTTCAAGGGAATCAAACCGGTCACGTTCGCCGGACCCAAATCCAAGAACCCGCTCGCTTATCATCACTACAACAAGGACGAGATCGTTCTTGGCAAGCGGATGGAAGACCACATCCGTCCCGCCGTCGCCTATTGGCACAGCTTTGCCTGGGAAGGCACCGATCCCTTTGGCGGCCGCACTTTCGACCGGCCGTGGTTCGGCAAGGGGATGGAGGGCGCCAAGCTCAAGGCTGACGTGGCCTTCGAGCTCTTCGACATTCTCGATATCCCCTTCTTCTGCTTCCATGACGCCGACATCGCGCCTGAAGGCGCAACGCTCAAGGAAAGCAACAAGAACACGCGCGTCATCGGCGAGATCTTCGCCAAAAAGATGCAGCAGCAGCGCACCCGCCTGCTCTGGGGCACGGCAAATCTGTTTTCCAACCGCCGCTACATGGCCGGCGCCGCGACCAATCCCGATCCCGATGTCTTCGCCTATGCCGCCGGGCAGGTAAAGAACGTCCTCGAGCTGACCCATGAACTGGGCGGCTCGAACTACGTTCTATGGGGCGGCCGCGAAGGCTACGAGACCCTGCTCAACACCAATATCAAGCAGGAGCTCGATCAGGCCGCGCGCTTCCTGACGCTGGTCATCGAGCACGCCAAAAAGATCGGCTTCAAGGGCACGATCCTCATCGAGCCCAAGCCGCAGGAACCATCCAAACACCAGTACGATTACGACGTCGCAACGGTCTATGGGTTCTTGAAGACCTATGGCCTCGAGAAGGAAGTGAAGGTCAATATCGAGGTTGGTCACGCCTTCCTCGCTGGCCATTCGTTTGAGCATGAGTTGCATCTGGCGCGCTCGCTCGGCATCCTTGGCTCGGTCGATGCCAACCGTAACGACCTCCAGTCCGGCTGGGATACCGACCAGTTCCCCAACAATCCCGGGGAAATGACGCTGGCTTTCTACGAGATCCTCAAGAATGGCGGCCTTCACAATGGCGGCTTCAATTTCGACGCCAAGGTGCGCCGTCAGTCGCTCGATCCGGTGGATCTCGTCCACGGCCATATTGGCGGTCTCGATATCCTCGCTCGCGGCCTCAAGGGCGCCGCGGCGTTGATCACCGACGGCACCTACGACAAGTTCGTTGCCGACCGCTACGCTGGCTGGCAGGACCGCGAGGCCAAGGCCATGCTCACCGGTAAGCGCAGCCTTGCCGATATCGCCGCCCGCGTCGAAAAGCAGAACATCAACCCCGAGCCTCGCTCGGGCGGCCAGGAATACCTTGAGAACCTCGTCAACCGGTTCGTCTGATGGAATCTAGGCAGGCTTGGCAGATGGCACGCCTGGCGCTCGATAGGGACATAAAGCGACTCAAGCTCAAGAGCGTCGCGTTTACCGACGTCATAGTGCACGAGTGGACGGCTTCTTACAGCAAGGGGCCGGACCACCTCCTTACCGGCAACATGCGCGCCGATGCGCCAAGCGAAGCGACAATTGTCAGTCGCTTCTTCGCTGCACCGGGCGGAGCAGGTATCGAGGCAGACCTAGGTGAAATCGCACTCAATGAACTGATGGCATATTTCCGTCCCGGGCCAGGGACTTCATTCGAGCCATAACAACAGCCCATGTCCGTCATCCGCAACCCCATCCTGCCCGGCTTCAACCCGGACCCCTCGATCCTGCGAGTCGGCGAGGACTACTATATCGCGACGTCAACCTTCGAATGGTATCCGGGCGTCCAGATCCATCATTCGAAGGACCTGGCGAACTGGGATCTGATCACCCGCCCGCTCACGCGCAGAAGTCAGCTCGATATGCGCGGCGATCCGGATAGCTGCGGCATCTGGGCGCCTTGCCTCAGCCACGATGGAACGCAGTTCTATCTGGTCTATACCGACGTCAAGCGTAAGGATGGCTCGTTCAAGGACGCCCACAACTACATCGTGACGGCGCCGGCGATCGAAGGACCCTGGTCCGATCCGGTCTATGTCAATTCATCGGGCTTTGATCCGTCGCTGTTCCACGATGACGACGGCAGGAAGTGGTTCGTCAACATGCTGTGGGACCATCGCGTACGTCCCCTGCTCTTTGCCGGCATCGCCCTCCAGGAATATGACCCCATTGCCAAAAAGCTCGTCGGCGAGCGCAAGAACATCTTCCAGGGCACCGACCTGAAGCTGGTCGAAGGCCCGCATCTCTATAAACGCAACGGCTGGTATTACCTGCTGACCGCCGAGGGCGGCACCGGCTACGAGCACGCCTGCACCCTGGCGCGCTCGCGCAGTATCGATGGCCCTTACGAACTCCATCCGGAAAAATACATCATTACCGCCAAGGACTTGCCCCTCAACGAGGTACAGCGGTCGGGCCATGGCGACATCGTCGATACGCCCGATGGCCGCACCTATGTGGTGCATCTCATGGGCCGCCCGACGACCCAGAAGCGTCGCTGCGTGCTCGGCCGCGAAACCGGTATCCAGGAAGCCGAGTGGCGCGCCGACGGCTGGCTGTGGGTCAAGGGCGGCCGCGTGCCTTCGATCGAAGTCAATGTGCCGGGCACCCGGGACGATTCAGCCTATTGGTCCGAGCGGCGCTACGATTTCAAGGGCCCGCTCCATAAGGACTTCCAGTGGTTAAGGACACCCGAGACCGACCGCATCTTCAGGACCGGCGACAGCAAGCTCACGCTCTTTGGCCGCGAATCCCCCGGCTCTTGGTTCGAACAGGCGCTGGTGGCGCGCCGCGTCGTTCATTTCTCCTTCGACGCTGAAACCGTCGTCGATGTCTCGCCTAGCGATGAGCGGCAATTTGCCGGCATCACGCACTATTACGGGCGCTACAACTTCCACTATCTCGCGGTGACCGCCCATTCGGACGGCAAGCGCGAACTGTTGATCATGACCTCGCCGGCGAGCCACCCGGATGGCCGTATCGTCTTCCCGATGGAGCCCATTCCCTTACCCCAGACCGGACCGATCCGTTTGAAGATCGAAGTCCGCGGCCCGGTGCTGCAATTCTTCTATGCGCCGGGTCTGGGCGGCAATTGGCAGCCTGCAGGCCCTCCGCTCGATGCCTCGATCATTTCCGATGAATGCGGCGGCCACGCCGAACACGGCAGCTTCACCGGCGGCTTCGTCGGCGTCGCGGCCTCAGACCTCAACGGCACTGCGATGCCAGCCGAGTTCACCGAATTCGTCTATCGTCCGGTGCACCACGCGACCGACAGGTATTGAGATGAAAATCGCAGTTACCGGCGGCACAGGCTCATGGGACAGGGGATCGGGCCCCGTGATCATCAAGGCACTTGAAGAAGCCGGCCATGAGGTCACCAATATCGACCGCACCGCGCCCGGCATCGAACGCTCGGGTTTCATCCGGGCTGATCTCACCGATTACGGCCAGACCTTTGCCGCGCTCTACGGTCACGATGCGGTAGTGCAGCTCGCTGCCAATGGCGAGCCCGATTGGGATCACCTCTCGGGCGCCGCGCGTTTCCACGTCAACACGCTGATCGCCTACAATGTCTTTCAGGCTGCCTGCCATCAGGGAATGAAGAAGGTGGTCTGGGCCTCATCCGAGACCGTCCTCGGCTTCCCCTATGACAGGGTGACCCCAACAATCCTGCCAACCAGCGATGACGACCCGCCCATCCCCACGGGCTCCTACGGCATCTCCAAAGCCGTCACCGAGGATCTGGCGCGGCATATGAACCGCCGCTTTGGCATACCGTTCGTGGGGCTCAGGTTCTCCAACATCTACTATGACACGCCCGATCATACGACGAGCTATGAGAAGATTCCCTCGTTCTGGGCCGATCCCAAACTGCGCATGTTCAACCTCTGGGGCTACGTCGATAGCCGCGACGTCGCCCAGGCCTGTGTCAAGTCGATCGACGCCAACATCAAGGACGCGCCGGTAATGACCATCGCGGCGCCGGATACGATCATGCGGCAGACCAATGCCGAGCTCGTCGCCGCAGCTTTTCCGGGCTGCACGTTGCGGCCGGGGACCGGCGAGCATGAGACCCTTGCCTCCATCCAGAAGGCGCGCGATCTCATCGGCTACGACCCGCAATGGACCTGGCGCAAAGTACTCGGCGTCGCGTAGCGCGCGAAGGCCAGCCGCGTCGCGTGGCGACGTCGAAGACTCATTCCCGCGACGGCTGATCGCCGGGCTGCTAGGCTAGGTGCCATGAAGACCTGGTATATCAATCTTGCCCGCCGGACTGACAGGCGGGCCTTCATGGACGAGCAGTTCTCCCGCCTCGGCCTCGACGCCATCCGCATCGAGGCGGTGACGCCGGCCGAGCTCACCGACGCCCAGCGCGCGCAGATTCTGCGCATGGAATCTGGCGTCCGCGAAACCGGCGGCTATTGCGTTTCTCTCAGTCACCTCGCGGCGATGCGTGCCTTTCTCGCGACCGGAGACGACTTCGCTCTCATCCTCGAAGATGACGCCGTGCTCTCGCCCAGCCTGCCGCGCTTCATTGCCGCCTTCCAAGCTGCCGCCCCGCACCTCGACCTGTTGCGTATCGAAACCTCCGGCCGCCGCATCAGGCTTAAGTCCGCCTCGCCCAAGATCGGCGGCCATTCCATCTGCCGAGCCTATAGCTGGGAAGCGGGGCGCGCCGGCTACATCGTTTCCCGCAGCGGCGCTGCCGAAATGCTTGCGGCTCCCGAAATGCTGCGCAAGCCACACGACGAGTCCATGTTCGATCCATATGAGCCTTTGCCGCGCCGCCTCATTGTGCGCCAGCTCGACCCGGCGCTTTGCATCCAGGAACACGTCCTCAACAGGGCCCCCGCGCCGCGCTTTGCGAGCGATCTCGACAAACGCATCGGCGAGGTTCCTTTTGCGCCCCTCTGGCTACGGCTCTGGCGGCGCACCGTACTCGGCTTCAGGCGTGACATCGTCATTGCGGCCCAGAAGACCTGGCACCAATATGGCGGCGGTGCGCGCAAGCGGCGCGTCCAATTCAAGGCGGACTAGCGTCCCTGGGTTGGCATTGCCCGCCAAAACACCTAGGCTTCCGGCCTTTCCGAGAACCCCAAAGTTCCTATGGATCAGGCGCCTTACGATCCCGCCGAAAGCAGTGAGCCCTTGCCGGCGGTAACGCCGATGATGGGGCAATATCTCGAGATCAAGGCGGTCAATCCGGGCTATCTGCTGTTCTACCGGATGGGCGATTTCTACGAGATGTTCTTCGAGGATGCCGAGATCGCGAGCCAGGCGCTGGGCATCGTCCTGACCAAGCGCGGCAAGCATCAGGGCCAGGATATCCCCATGTGCGGGGTGCCGGTCCATGCCGCCCAGGACTATCTCAAACGGCTCATCGCGCTTGGCCATCGCGTCGCCATTTGCGAGCAGGTCGAAGATCCCGCAGAAGCAAGAAAGCGCGGCGCCAAGTCGCCCGTGAAGCGCGACGTCGTCCGTCTGGTCACCGCCGGTACCATCACCGAAGACGACCTGCTGCCGGCCCGCGCCTCCAACTACTTGGCCGCGCTCGCCATGCTCCGCCACGGCGAGGCCGATTTCGCGCTGGCCTATGCCGATGTCTCGACCGGCGAGACCATGGTCCTGCCGCTTGGCGCCGAAGCCGTCCCGGATGAGCTCGCTCGCATCGACCCCGTCGAATTGTTGCTGACCGAAGCGACCCAGGCGGCGCTCAAGGAGCTCAAGGTCACGCTCGGTTCCATGTCATTGGTGACGCTTCCCGCCGCCGATTTCGATTCCAATGCCGCGACCGAAACGATCGCATCGCAGTTCAGTCCCGAAACGCTTGATTCCACGATCTTCTCGCGCACCGAGCGCAGCGCATTGGGGGCCCTTCTGTCCTATATCCGCGACAGCCAGAAGGGCGTTCCACTTGCGTTGCGCCCACCCGCCGCTGAGGCGTCATCGTCGAACATGGCGATCGATGCATCGACGCGGGCGTCGCTCGAGCTCTTCGAGACTCAGCGCGGTGAGCGTAAGGGCTCGCTCCTCGCCGAGATCGATTGCTGCGCAACTCCGGCCGGTTCGCGCCTCCTTTCCCGCCGCCTCGCCTCGCCGCTGGCAGAAGCAGACGCGATCAACGCACGGCTCGACTCCGTTTCCGCCCTCCTCGATGAGCCCATTCTCGTGGGGCGTCTGCGCCAGTCGCTGAAATCAGCACCGGACCTAACCCGCGCGCTGACCCGTCTGGCCTTGTCGCGCGGCGGCCCCCGTGATCTCAACGCCGTGGCACGCGCTGTCACCGAAGCGGCGAATCTTTCGACGCTCCTCGCCGGTCTCTATGCGGCGCCTCCGGAGCTTGCCGATCTCCGCTCCGCGCTTGCCGCCGCGCCCGGGGCGCTGGCGAACGAATTGCTTCGCGCCGTCCAAGACGAGCCGCCGCTATTCGCTCGCGACGGCGGCTTCGTCAAGCGCGGCTACAGCGACAGGCTCGATGCCGAGCGGGCGCTCGCATCCGAGACGCGCGCCGTCGTCGCCGCCCTGCAGGCGCGTCTCATCAGCGAGACCGACGTCAAGTCGCTCAAGATCCGGCACAATGGCGTCCTCGGTTACTTTGTCGAAGTCCCCGCCGGCCATGGCAGCAAGCTCCTCGAGGAGCCGCATCGCGGCGCCTTCATTCACCGCCAGACCTTGGCCTCGGCCATGCGTTTCACCACACCCGAACTCGCCGAACTCGAAGGCCGTATCGCCCGCGCCCATGAGCAGGCGCTTGAGATCGAAACGGCGATTTTTGCAAAGCTGGTCGAAGCCACCCTTGCCGAGGCCGAAATCCTTCGCGCCGTTGCCGATGCCCTTGCTGCGCTGGATGTCGCCGCCGCCATGGCGCATCTCGCCGCGACCCGCAATTTCACCCGCCCCCGTGTTGACGACTCTTTGGCTTTCACTATCGAAGCGGGTCGACATCCGGTCGTCGAAACCAATGTGAAAGCCGAGCATCAAGTCTTTGTCGCTAACGACACGGACCTGACGGGCGGCGCGCTCTGGCTGGTGACCGGTCCCAATATGGGCGGCAAGTCGACCTTCCTGCGCCAGAACGCCTTGATCGCCATCCTCGCCCAGGTCGGCGCCTATGTTCCGGCCGCCTCGGCCCATATCGGAGTGATCGACCGCGTCTTTTCCCGCGTCGGCGCCAGCGACGATATCGCGCATGGCCGCTCGACTTTCATGGTCGAGATGGTCGAAACCGCCGCCATCCTCAACCGCGCCACTTCGCGCTCCTTGGTCATTCTCGACGAAATCGGCCGCGGCACGGCGACTTTCGACGGCCTCTCGATCGCCTGGGCCTCGGTCGAAGCGCTCCACAACGACACCGGCTGCCGGGCGCTCTTTGCCACCCATTTCCATGAAATGACGGGCCTTTCCAAGAGCTTGAGGCGCGTCCATAACGTCACCATGGCGGTCCGCGAGTGGGAGGGCGAGGTGGTGTTCCTCCACGAACTGGTGCCCGGCGCTGCTGACCGCTCCTACGGCATCCAAGTCGCGCGGCTCGCCGGGCTGCCCGATTCCGTCTTGGCGCGCGCCCGCCAGGTGCTGGGCTTGCTTGAACAGCGCTCTTCCGGCCCCTCGGGCCCCGTGCTAGACGATTTGCCGCTTTTTGCCGCTCCTCCGGCGCCCAAAAAGCCCGATATTAACGCCGTAAATGCCATGCTCGATCAGGTCCGCGCCGACGAACTCACCCCCCGTGCGGCACTCGAACTGATCTATGAGCTCAAGAAAGCCCGCGATGCCGGTCGCCGAAGCTGAAATTCGTCCGCGTAAACCGCAGTTTCACCTCAAAACCGCTGATGTGATCCTCGACGAAATCGAGCACGCGCTCGATCAGAATTCCCCCAAATCCGCCGCCGGTCGCGCTGCTGTCCTTGCGGTCATGCGGCGAGCCCTCGATGATGCACGCAAATCCGCCGAGGCCGAATTGATGGCCACCGGCAAGGGTATCCGCTGCGCGCAAAACTTGTGTGCCGCCGAGGACGAGATCATCCGGGCGGTCCACCACTTCGCGACCCGCTATGTCTATCCCGTCGACAATCCAACCGGCGCTGAAGCCATCTCCCTGGCCGCCGTCGGCGGCTATGGCCGCGGCACGCTGGCGCCGGGTTCCGACATCGATTTGCTCTTCATTCTTCCCTATAAGCAAACGCCCTGGGGCGAGCAGGTTACCGAATACGTTCTCTACATGCTCTGGGATCTCGGCCAGAAGGTCGGCCACGCGGTTCGCTCCGTCGAAGACTGCATCCGCATGGCGCGTTCGGACATGACCGTCCGTACGGCAACGCTTGAGGCGCGCTTCCTCACCGGCGAGCCCAAGCTGTTCGAAAGTCTCGTCTCGCGCTTCGAGCACGAGATCATGCCCAAGACCGGTCCCGAATTCATCGCCGCCAAGATGGCCGAGCGCGAGGAACGTCACCGGCAGACCGGCAATACCCGCTACGTCGTCGAGCCCAACATCAAGGAAGGCAAGGGCGGCCTGCGCGACCTCAATACGCTGTTCTGGATTGGAAAGTACTTCTACAAGGTCAAGACCGGCGCCGAGCTGGTCGACAAGGGTGTGCTCAGCGCCGCCGAATACCGCCTGTTCCAGCGCGCCGAGGACTATCTCTGGGCCATCCGGTGTAACCTCCATTTCCTCACCGGCCGCGCCGACGAGAAGCTGACCTTCGAATTGCAGCCCGAACTTGCAGCGCGCCTCGGCTTTGCCGGCCGGGCCGGCATGCTGGGCGTCGAGCGCATGATGAAGCGCTACTTCCTCGTCGCCAAGGACGTGGGCGATTTGACCCGCATCTTCTGCACCAGCCTCGAATTCCATCACGCCAAGCCGCTCGACATGAAGGGCCGCGTTTCGGGCATGTTCCGGCGCGGCAAAGTCGCGATCAAGGGCGAGCCCGATTTCGTCATCGAGTCCGGCCGTCTCAACACCGCGCGCCCCGACACCTTTGAAAAGAACCCGCTCAATCTCATCAAGAGCTTCCTCGTCGCCTCGCGCAACGACCTCCTGTTTCATCCCGATGCGATCCGCGACATCACGCGCTCGCTCAGGTTGATCGGCCATGACGTGCGCAGTGACCCAAGCGCCAATGAATGGTTCCTCGAAATTCTTACCTCGCCGCGCACCGTCGAGCGCATCCTCCGGCAAATGAACGAGAGCGGTGTTCTAGGGCGCTTCGTCCCCGAATTCGGCAAGATCGTCGCGCTCATGCAGTTCAACATGTACCACCACTATACAGTGGACGAGCACCTGATCCGTGCCGTCGGCGTCATGGCCGAGATCGCCAATGGTGGGTTGCGGCAGGAGCTGCCGCTCACCCACGAATTGCTGCCCACGCTGAACGATACGCGACTACTGTATGTGGCGCTCTTTCTGCACGATGTGGCTAAGGGCCGCCCCGAGGACCATTCGATTGCCGGTGCCCGTATCGCCCGCAAGTTCTGCCCGCGGCTGGGGCTGGATGCGGCCGAAACCGACACCGTCGCCTGGCTTATCGAATATCACCTGCTGATGAGCCAGATCGCCCAGGCCCGCGACCTTCAGGACCCCGACACCGCTCGCGCTTTCGCCGATATCGTCCAATCGCCGCAACGTCTGGCGCTGCTGATGATCCTCACGGCCTGCGATATCCGCGCCGTCGGGCCCGGCGTCTGGACCGGCTGGAAGGGCTCCCTTCTCCGTTCGCTCTATTATGCGACCGAGCCGCTGCTTTCGGGTGGCCATTCCCGGGTGACCCAGGCCGACCGCATCGCCGCCGCCAAAGCCGAGCTCGAAAAGGCGCTGGGCGCCTGGCCCAGGGCCGAACTCGAAACCTACATGGCGCGGCACTACAATCACTATTGGCTGCGCGCCGAGCTTGAATTGCAGCTCGAACATGCCCGCATGATCCGCGCCGCCGATGCCGCTCACAATCCCTTTGCCGGTGCCATCCGCATTCAGGCCTTCGAAGGCATTACTGAAGTCTCGTTCTACACGCCGGACCATCCGCGTCTGCTCTCGCTCATTGCCGGCGCCTGCACCATGTGCGAGGCCTCGATCATCGGTGCGCAGGTCTTTTCGACCCGCGACGGCCACGCGATCGATACCTTCCGCCTGCGCCGGGCTTTCACCTCCGACGAAGACGAAAAGGTGCGGGCGACGCGCATCATCGATACCGTCAAACAGCTGCTCACCGGCAAGCGCCAGATCCAGATCGATCTGGGCAAGGACAGCCGGCTCAACCGGCGCCTCAAGCCGTTCACACTGCCGGTCGAAGTGCAGGTCTCCAACAATCTCTCGGAAAAGTTCACAGTCATCGAGGTGTCCGGGCTCGATCGCACCGGGCTTTTGCATCAGTTGACCCGGGCCATTTCCGATCTCAACCTCACCATCGGTTCGGCCCATATCGGCACCTATGGCGAAAAGGCCGTGGACGTCTTCTATGTCACCGATCTCACCGGCCATAAGATCGAGAGCAAGACCCGCCAGAAGACCATCCAGAACGCCCTGCTCAACGTCTTCCAGCCCGTCACCCCCGGCGGCCAGGAAGAGCGGGCGCCAAAGGTCGCGAACGGGTGAGCCTGTACCGGAACTTCGTCAACGTCGGCGTCCTGACCCTTGGTAGCCGCGTACTCGGCTTTGTCCGTGACGCGCTGGTCGCAGCCGTGCTCGGCACCGGGCCGGCAGCGGATGCCTATCTCGCGGCCTTCCGGTTCCCCAATCTCTTCCGGCGCCTGTTTGCCGAAGGCGCCTTCAACACCGCCTTCATTCCGCTCTTCGCCAAGCAACTCGAGGGCGAGGGGCCCGAGCCCGCTC
The DNA here is from genome assembly GCA_040081595.1 of Devosia sp. Taxonomy (GTDB): domain Bacteria; phylum Pseudomonadota; class Alphaproteobacteria; order Rhizobiales; family Devosiaceae; genus Devosia_A. The sequence continues at coordinate 24,258 of JBEBGE010000025.1, read as the reverse complement.
GCCGCTGGGCCGCGCGCATCATGAGCTGGCTGGTGGCGGTGGTCCTCGTTGTGACCATCCTCGCCGAGATCTTCATGCCTTGGGTGCTGGCGCCCTTCGTTCCCGGCTTTCTCGACGATCCGGCAAAATACGATCTTACCGTCCTGCTGACCCGGATCTGCTTTCCCTACCTCATGTTCATGTCGCTGATGGCGGCCTATGCGGCGGTGCTCAACGGGCTCGGCCATTTCAAGGCGGCGGCCTTCGCCCCGATCCTGCTCAACATCGTCATGATCGCCTTCATGGCACCGCTGGTGCTGTGGCCGAACACCGATGTGCAGACAGCCATCTGGATCGCAGTGGGCACACTCGCCGGCGGCGCCGCGCAGCTGGCCATGGTCTATGCCGCCATCCGTCGCGCCGGCTTCGTGCCGCATTTGCATTGGCCGAAATTCGACAGCGATGTCAGGCGCTTCTGGGTCCTCGCCATCCCTGCGGTAATCGCGGGCGGCATCACCCAGGTCAATATCTTCGTCGGCACGATCATTGCGTCCTCCGCCGACAGCGCCATCGCCTATCTCTATTACGCCGACCGTCTGTACCAGTTGCCCCTCGGCATCATCGGCATCGCCATCGGCACCGTGCTGCTCCCCGAACTCAGCCGCCACCTCAAAGGCGGGCGCCATGTCGAAGCCGACGCGAGCCAGAACCAGGCCTTGCTCATTGCGATGCTTCTCTCGGTGCCTGCGGCCACCGCGCTCATCGCGCTGGCCATGCCGATCGTTTCGGTCCTGTTTCAACGCGGCGCGTTTTCTGCGATCGACACCTATGAGACGGCGCAGACCATGATCTGGTTCGCCGCGGGCCTGCCGGCCTATGTCCTGATCCGCGTGCTGCAGCCCGGCTTCTTTGCCCGCGAGGACACCGGCACACCCACGCTCTTTGCCGCGATCTCAATGGTCGTCAACATTGCACTGTCGCTGGCGCTGTTTCCGGTGCTGAAACATGTCGGCATCGCCCTTGCGACCTCTGCCGCCGCCTGGGTCAATGCGGCGCTGCTTGGGGTCTGGCTGGCACGGCGCGGTCATTTCAGGCTGCCGCTGGGCGACGCGCGACGCCACACCCTGATCATCATGGCGTCCGTTGTCATGGCGGCAATCCTGTGGGGCCTTGCCCAACCGTTGGCGCCCGCGCTCGCCACCACAGCCCCGCTCTTCGTCCAGCTTCTGGCGCTGGGCGGCCTGGTAGCGCTTGGCCTCGCTATCTACTTCGCGATGGTCCACGTCACCGGCGCGCAGCCACTCGGCCTGCTCCTCCGCCGCTTGCGGCGCAACGGCTAGAGGTTTCTATTCTCTCCCCGCAAGGAGAGGACCCATGCAAGCCGGATTTCTCGATCACCTCAAATCCACCCTCACTGAAATCGATGCTGTAGGCCTCATGAAGCGCGAGCGGCAGATCACCTCGCCGCAATCCGGGCGCGTGACGGTTGGCGGTCGCCAGATGGTCAATCTCTGCGCCAACAACTATCTCGGCCTCGCCGATCATCCCCAGATTGTCGCCGCCGCCCGCGATGGGCTCGATCGTTATGGCTTCGGCATGGCCTCGGTCCGCTTCATCTGCGGCACACTCGATCTCCATCGTGAACTGGAACAGGCCGTCGCCCGCTATCTCGGCAAGGACGACGCCATCCTCTTTGCCGCCTGCTTCGATGCCAATGGCGGGTTGTTCGAAACGCTCTTGACCGATGAGGACGCCATCATCTCCGACGCACTCAATCATGCCTCGATCATCGACGGCGTGCGGCTGAGCAAAGCCAGGCGCTATCGTTATGCGACCTCGGATATGGACGATCTCGAAACCCAGTTGAAACAGGCCGCCGTCGATGGCACCCGGTTCCGCCTCATCGCGACCGATGGCGTCTTTTCGATGGACGGCCATGTCGCGAGGCTTCCCGAGATCTGTGCGCTGGCCGAAAAATACGGCGCGCTGGTCATGGTCGATGATTGCCACGCAACCGGACACCTTGGAGACAAGGGCAGGGGCACGCAGTCCCTGACCGGCGCCCGCGATCGCGTGGATATCGTCACCGGCACCTTCGGCAAGACTCTCGGCGGCGCCATGGGCGGCTTCATCGCCGCGGCGCAACCGGTGATCGATCTTCTGCGCCAGCGGGCGCGGCCCTATCTCTTCTCAAACGCGCTCGCGCCCGCTGTAACCGCCGGCTCGCTCAAGGCCATCGAGATCGCCGAAGCGGCCGATGATCGGCGCGCAAGGCTCATGTCGCACACGTCGCGCTTTCGCGCCGGCCTTGCCAAAGCCGGATTTGAATTGCTGCCGGGCAGTACACCAGTCATTCCCGTCATGCTGGGCGAAGCGCAGCGCGCCCAGGATCTGGCCGCCGCCCTCGACAAGCGCGGCGTCTATGTCGCCGGCTTCTTCTTTCCCGTCGTGCCCAAGGGCAAGGCCCGGATCAGGACACAGATGTCGGCCGGGCTCGAGGATGCCGATATCGAACTTGCCATTGGCGCATTCGAGGATGCAGGGCGGGAACTGGGAGTGATCTGATGAAGGCCCTCGTCAAAGCCAAATCCGAGCCCGGCATCTGGATGGAGGATCGTCCCATCCCCGAGGTCGGCCCCGAGGATGTGCTGGTCAAGGTTCACAAGACCGGCATCTGCGGCACCGACGTCCACATCTACAACCGGGACGACTGGGCAAAAAAGACCGTGCCCGTCCCCATGATCACCGGCCATGAGTATGCCGGCGAAATCGCCGACATCGGCGCCGAAGTGAAGAACCTCAAGATCGGCCAGCGCGTCTCCGGCGAGGGCCACGTTGTCGGCATGAAGAGCCGCGCCAGCCGGGCCGGCAAATTCCATCTCGATCCCGAAACCCGAGGCATCGGCGTCAATCTCCCCGGCGCCTTCGCCGAATACGTGCGCATCCCGGCCTTCAATGTCGTGCCCTTGCCCGACGCGATCGACGACGAGATGGGCGCCATCCTCGATCCGCTCGGCAACGCCGTCCACACCGCGCTCGCCTTCGACATTGTCGGCGAGGATGTGCTGGTGACCGGTGCCGGGCCCATCGGCATCATGGGTGCCGCGGTCGCCCGCCATGTCGGCGCGCGCCATGTTGTGATCACCGACGTGAACCCTCAACGCCTCGCGCTCGCTGCCGAGGTCGCCGACGTCGTTCCCGTCAATATCGCGACCCAGAATCTCCGCGAGGTCATGGAACGGCTCGGCATGAAGGAAGGCTTCGATGTCGGGCTCGAAATGAGTGGCGCTCCCGCCGCGCTCGACCAGATGGTCGATCACCTCGTGATGGGCGGCCGCGTCGCTTTGCTCGGCGTCCCGGCCCGGCCCTTCATCTTCGATCTTGGCAAGATCGTCTTCCGCATGATCACCCTGCGCGGCATCTATGGGCGCGAGATGTTCGAGACCTGGCACAAGATGCTGGCCATGCTCGAATCCGGCCTCGATGTCCGAAAGGTCATCACCCGCCGCATGAAGGTCGATGATTTCGAAGAGGCCTTCCGTCGCGCTGCCGAAGGCGAGAAGGGAAAAATCGTCCTCGAATGGACATGATCGGCACGCTAGTGTAGCCGACAAAGCGGGGCTGGAGAGTTCTTATGCGTTATAGCCGAGTTCTGATCGCCGCGATGCTCATTGGGGTAGCGACGCCCGCGCTGGCCCAGGAATCGACCCTCGATCTCTTCGCAAAGCTGGTTGGCGGGCTCGTCGATGGCGGTCAGGTTTCGTTGGGCGCGCTTGGGGCCGGCGCGGTCACGCGCGTCGCCGGCAATGCCTTCGAAGTCCATTTCCCCCAGGGCGACCCCGCGCGTCTGGTCTTCGAGCAGCCGCTGGCCTGTGTTTTTCTGGAGGAGATCAACCTGCCCGGGCAGGGCTCGACCACCATCCGGCTGGACCTCAATCAGGTGACCTCGATCCAGATGCTTGATCAGGGCCAGTTCAACGAGCTCAACGCCATGGCCATGCAGTTCGAGGGGCCGGAAGGCACCGCCCAGATCGTCAGCGTTGACGGAACCGCGCAGAACATCGCCCCGGTCGCCAGTGTGGTGACCTCACTGACCTCGGCCGATCTCGAAGCGGCAGCCAAGGCATTGCGCCAGGCTTGCCCCGGACCCAAGGGCTAAATCCGCCTCCGCCTTGCGGAGGCGTGGGCGAGGCGCTAGAGGCTCGCTCTGAAATCCGGGTCAGAGAACTCCATGCCCTTCACACCGCGCGTCTTTTCCGGCACCCAGCCTTCGGGCGACCTGCATCTGGGCAACTATCTGGGCGCCATCAAGCGCTATGTCGAAATGCAGAAGACGCATGAATGCATCTATTGCGTCGTCGACATGCACGCCATCACCGTCTGGCAGGACCCGGACGATCTGCGCCGCTCGACCCGCGAAGTCGCCGCCGCCTATATCGCGGCAGGCGTCGATCCCAAAAAGAACATCGTCTTCAACCAGTCGCGCGTTCATCAGCATGCCGAGCTCGCCTGGGTGTTCAATTGCGTGGCGCGCATGGGCTGGATGAGCCGCATGACGCAGTGGAAGGACAAGGCGGGCAAGAATGCCGAGGCGTCCTCGCTCGGCCTGTTCGCCTATCCCTCGCTGATGGCGGCCGACATCCTGCTCTACAAGGCAACGCATGTGCCGGTCGGCGACGACCAGAAGCAGCATCTGGAGTTGACCCGCGACATCGCCGCCAAGTTCAACAACGACTTCGCGGCCTCGATCCGGGAGCAGGGGCTCGACGCGGAATTCTTTCCCATCGCCGAGCCGGTGATCGCGGGTCCCGCGACCCGCGTCATGTCTTTGAAGGACGCCAGCAAGAAGATGAGCAAATCCGACCCCGCCGAGGGCGCGCGCATTCTCGTGATGGATGATGCCGATGCGATCAGCAAGAAGATCAAGCGCGCTACCACCGACCCCGAACCGCTGCCGTCCGAGGAACAGGGGCTGAAGGGCCGAGCCGAGGCCGACAATCTTGTGGGCATCTACGCCGCCCTTGCTGACCTGACCAAGGCTGAGGTTCTGAGGCAGTTCGGCGGGCAGGGCTGGGGCGCGTTCAAGCCGGCACTCGCCGATCTGGCCGTTGCCCGCCTCGCCCCCATCGCAGCCGAAACCCGCCGCCTCGTGGCCGACCCCGCGACCATCGACGCCTACATGGCCGATGGCGCCGCGCGCGCGTCTGAAATCGCCGAGGCGACGATGCGCAACGTGAGGCGGATAGTCGGCTTCATCCGCTAGTCTGTCTTTCCTTCTCCCCTTGCGGGAGAAGGTGCCCGAAGGGCGGATGAGGGGAGGCCGCTGGCGCCGAGCTTGTTCAAATCTCAATCAGATGGGACAATGCCCCTATGGCGGACCTCGACTACACTCGGAAATTCCTTGTCCTCATTGACGATTCTCCCGAATGCGACCGGGCGGTCAGCTTTGCGGCCCATCGCGTCCGGCGCACCGGTGGCACGCTGGTGCTGCTCTCGGTGATCGACAGCGAGGATTTCGGCCAGTTCATCGGCGTCGGCGACGTCATGCGTGCTGAGGCGCGCGACGAGGCCGAGCGCAATCTCGATGCGCGCATTGCCCGGATCGGCAAGATCGGCCCCATCCGCACCGAAACCGTCATCCGCGAAGGCCGCGCCGCCGAGGAGATAGAGAAACTGGTGTCCGAAGACCCCGCCATCGGCATTCTCGTTCTGGCCGCCGGCCAGAGCGATAAGGGCCCCGGACCGCTGGTCACCCATTTCGCGGCCCATAACCGGCTGCACATCATGGTGACCATCGTGCCGGGCGCCATGACGGAGGACGAAATCGTAGCCGTCGCGTGAGGAACGGCCTCTGGGCCGCTTTGGGGAGGGGCCGGCCCATCTGATAGGCCGGCGGCGGGAGGGGGTCCTTATGGCCGCTTCGCGGCGTATTCTGATCGTGGTGGGGGCCGCCGTTGCCGTGCTGGCCGTCGCGACCCTGGGTGTCATGCTCTATCTGAGGGCCGAGGCCGACAAGACCTATTGGCCGCGCCTGCAGGCGAGTGTCGCTTTCGACCCAAACGCCTGTCCCTATACGCCGCCCCGGCTCTATGCTGCCTTTTCAAACCAGACCGGCCGGCCGATTATCGGCACCACATTCCGCCTTGAAGGCCGCGGGACAGGGTCCGATCCGACTTATTCGGAATCGGTTACCTTTGCTTGGAATCTGGCCCCCGATGGCCAGCGCGCCTCCTGCCTGTCGATCAAGCCCGACCTGCTCCAGGGCCAGGATCCGGCCAGCCTCAATTGGACCGCGACCATCACCGGCATCGATTTTGGCAACTAGGAAGGACCTTGCCTTCCGGATGCCAATTCCCTATTTTAGAACCATTCCAAATCCATCGGCCAACCGCGCGGAAGCCTCATGTTCATTCAGACCGAAGCCACGCCCAACCCGGCGACCCTGAAGTTCCTTCCCGGCCGCGACGTGCTTGTGAGTGAGCCGCGCGACTTCCGCAGCCCCGAAACGGCGACCGCGTCGCCCCTGGCCTCGGCGCTCTTTTCAATTCCCGGCGTCACCGGCGTATTTCTGGGCTCGGACTTCATTTCCGTCACCAAGGACGTGACCGAATGGAACCATTTGAAGCCGGCGATCCTCGGCGCCATCATGGAACATTTCCTTTCGAACAAGCCCGTGATCTCGGATGGCACAACCGCCAACGCCGATTCCGGCGAGGAATTCTTCGAGCCCGCCGACAGCGAGACTGTCGAAGTGATCAAGGAGCTGATCTCGACCCGTGTCCGCCCGGCCGTCGCCATGGATGGCGGCGACATCACCTTCAAAGGCTTTCGCGACGGCACCGTCTATCTCCACATGCAGGGCGCATGCTCGGGCTGCCCCTCCTCGACCGCGACCCTCAAATCCGGCATCGAGAACCTGCTGCGCCATTTCGTCCCCGGCGTTGAGGCCGTCGCCCAGGTTTAGGCGGGATTTCCCCTCTACCCTCCGGGGAGAGGGTGGCGCGAAGCGCCGGGTGAGGGCCGTGCTTGCCCCGGCTTCCGCCCCGTCCTACATCACGGTCCATGAGCCTCATCCTCGCCATCGACACAGCCGCGCCGAGGCTGCAACTCGCGCTGTTCCGCGATGACGTCGCCGATGTGCTGGTCGAGGACATGCCGACCAGCCAGGCCGAACGCATCTTCCCCGCCATCGCCGAATTGCTGGCGCGCAATGGCGTCGCCTATGCCGACCTCACCCGCATAGCCGTCACCGCGGGGCCCGGCTCCTTCACGGGCCTCAGGATCGGCCTCAGTGCCGCGCGCGGTCTGGCGTTGGCACTCGACATTCCGGTGCTCGGAATTCCCTCGCTGCTAGCCTTGTCGCTGACCGCACGGGGTCCGGTCTCCGTGTTGCTCGATGCGCGCCGCGACGAGGCCTATTTTGAGCGTTTCTCCGCCCCTGGCATTGGACTCGGCGGCCCGCTTATCCTGCCAATGGCCAAAGCGCGCGCGCGCGCCGTTCCCGGCGATACCCTCATCAAATCGCCCTTCGTCGACATCGCCGCGCTGGCCCGTTTCGCCGCGACCGCAGATCCCGCCGCGTTCCCGCCCGACGCCGCTTATGTGCGCGGCGCCGACGCCAAGCCTCAAGAAAAGTTCCGCGTCGCGCGTGTCCCCGAGGCCGCGCCATGATGTTGCGCTCCTGGCCGGCCCCGCTCGGCCTTCATATCGAGCCCGGCCAGTCCCGCGATGCCGATACCGTGGCCAAGCTGCACGCGAAAAGCTTCTTTCGCGGCTGGCCGCGCGAGGATATTGCCGCCTATCTGATGGATTCCGAAACACCTACGCTTGTCGCCTGTGACGCCAAGCGCAACGTCGTCGGTTTTGCCATGCTGCGGCTGCTCGGCGACGACGTGGAGCTGATGACCATCGCCGTCGATCCGCGCTGGCGCGGCAAGGGCGTCGGCCGTGCGATCATGAAGGCCTGCTTCGAGGATCTGATGATGAGCGAAGGCAAGCGCATGGTGCTCGAAGTCGCTGCCGACAATCCCTCCGCTATCAAGCTCTACAACAGTCTCGGCTTTCAGAAGATCGGCGAACGGCAGGGCTATTACGCCCGCGCCGACGGCAAGCCGGCCACCGCCCTTGTGATGGCCAGAAATCTGATCTAGCCCTGTGTGATGGTGAAGCCAATGCATGCCGAAACGCTTGAGGAACAATGCGCCAAAAAGGGCATGCGGATGACCGATCAACGTCGTGTCATCGCCCAGGTCATGGAGCAGGCGGTCGATCACCCGGACGTCGAAGAACTCTATCGCCGCGCCTCGGCCATCGATGCGCGCATCTCGCTTTCGACCGTCTATCGTACCCTCAATCTGTTCGAAGAAGCCGGCCTCGTCACCAAGCATGATTTCAAGGATGGCCGCGCGCGCTTCGAGCCGTTGCCCGATACCCATCACGATCACCTGATCGATATCCGCTCCGGCAAGGTCATCGAGTTTCGCAACGAGGAAATCGAGGCCATCCAGGAGCTCATCGCCAAGCGCCTCGGCTATCGCCTCGTCGATCACCGGCTCGAGCTCTATGCCGTTCCGCTTAGCGGCGAGGGTGGAAAGAAGTGATTTTTAGAACACTATTCTTCATTGTCATCTTCGTGCCGGCGCTGATCGTTCTGGTGCCCATCCAATTCGTCATCACGCGGCTGGGCCTGTTCTGGAACTGGCCCACCATGGCGTTTCACACTCTTGGCTGCATCTTCCTCGGCATCCGCGTCAAGACCATCGGCGAGCCGATGCATGGCCGGCCGACGCTGCTTCTTTCCAATCACATCTCCTGGACCGACATCATCGCCATCGGCTCGAAAGCCGATGTGACCTTCGTCGCCAAGACCGGTGTTCGCAACACCTTCTTTGTGGGCTTCATGGCCTCGCTTCAACGTACGCTTTATGTCGATTACAACCGGCGGCAGGACGCCAAGCGCACGAGTGCGGAAATGGCCCGGCGCCTCTCGACCAATGGTGCTGTGCTGCTCTTTGCCGAGGGCCACCGCGACCTCGGCGATCACGTCCAGCCTTTCCGGTCGGCGCTCGTCGGCGCCGCACAGGCGGCCATGCGCGAAGGCGGCGCCACCGAAGTGATGATCCAGCCCGTCACTATCGCCTATACGCATCTGCAGGGCCTGCCCGTGTCGCGCAGCGAGCGCAGCGGCATTTCAGGCCGCAATGCCCGCGGCTTTTCCGGCGTCGTGAGCAATCTGCTGTCCAGCGGCATGAAGGATGTGACCATCGCCTTCTCCCCCGCCATCCCGCTCACTGCCACCGATGATCGCAAGATCGTTACCAAGCGCGCCGAGGATCAGGTCCGCCGGGTGCTGGTGGCGCTCAATCGCGGCACGCCGGTGCCGATCCCCGGCTAGTCCGCGCCCACCACGCAGAACTGGTTGCCTTCGGGGTCCCGCAGCACCGTGAATGCCTCGGTCTCTTTCCAGATCTTCGCGCCCAACGCGATGAGTCGCGCAATTTCGCCCGCGCGATCCGCAGTCGATAGATCGAAGTGGATCCGGTTGCGCTCGGGGCGCGGACCCGTCCGGAGCTGGAAGCAGAGTGTCGGTCCTGCCCCATCGACCATTACCGATGGATCGGTTTCCGGTGTCAGCCCCAGTGCTGCGAGTCGCGCGATCTCCCCGGCATCATAGTCGCGGACCCGATATCCCTCGGCCGCCGCCGCCCAGAACCTTGCCAGCGCTGCCGGATGATCGGCGTCGATGACAATCTCCTTGATCCGGCCCATTTGCCGCCCTTTCTTGGCAATTCACACGCCTAGGGTGTATTGAGCCCCCCAGTGACGCAAGATACCGAAATCCGCCCCAAGCGGCTGTTCATCAAGACTTATGGTTGCCAGATGAACGTCTATGACAGCGACCGCATGGCGGACGCGCTGGCGCCGCACGGTTATGAGCCGACGCAGGTCATGGAAGAGGCTGACCTCGTCGTCCTCAACACCTGCCACATCCGCGAGAAAGCGTCCGAGAAGGTGTTCTCCGAACTCGGCCGGCTCGACGAACTGCGCCGCGAGGGCCGCGATTTCCTCATCGGTGTCGCCGGCTGCGTCGCCCAGGCCGAGGGCGAAGAGATTGCCCGCCGCGCCAAGGGCCGCGTCGACATGGTCTTCGGGCCCCAATCCTATCACCGCCTCCCCGATCTCATCGCCCGCGCATCACGCGGCGAGATGGTTCTCGAAACCGAGTTTCCGGAAGAAGACAAATTCGAGCACCTGCCGCTCGCGAGCAAGGGCGTCATCCGCTCGCGCGGCCTCACTGCCTTCATCACCGTGCAGGAAGGCTGCGACAAGTTCTGTTCCTTCTGCGTCGTCCCTTATACGCGCGGCGCCGAGACGTCGCGGCCGGTTGAGCAGGTGCTCGCCGAGGCGCGCCAGCTTGTCGAAGCGGGCGTGATGGAGGTGACTTTGCTGGGGCAGAACGTCAACGCCTATCACGGGCTTGACGCACAAGGGCTTAGCGTCGGTCTTGGTGAGCTTTGCCGACGTTTGGCCGAACTCGATGGCCTTGCCCGCATCCGCTACACCACCTCTCATCCCTCCGACATGAGCGACGAACTGATCGCCGCGCACCGCGACAATGCCAAGCTGATGCCGTGGCTGCATCTGCCCATCCAGTCTGGCTCCGACCGCATCCTTTCCGCCATGAACCGCCGGCACTCCGTCGCCGACTACCTTTCGATCATCGCCCGGGTCAAAGCCGACCGCCCGGACATGGCCTTGTCCGGCGACTTCATCGTCGGCTTTCCCGGCGAGACCGACGCCGATTTCGAACAAACTTTGTCCATCGTCCGCACCGTCGGTTACGCCTCCGCCTATACGTTCAAATACTCAATCCGCCCCGGCACCCCCGGCGCCGCCATGCCCGACCAGGTGCCCGAAGCGGTCAAGACTGAGCGCCTGGCGCGGCTCAATGAGTTGGTCACCGCCCAGATGCGCGATTTCGGCAAATCCGTTATCGGCCGGACTTTGGATGTGCTGGTTGAAAAGCCCGGCCGCATGCCGGGCCAGCTCGGCGGCCGCTCGCCCTATCTCCAGGCCGTCCACATGAAAGGCCCTCAAAGCCTGATCGGAACGGTGCAGCGGGTCGAAATCGTCGCCGCCGGAAATAATTCAATTGAAGGCAAGATTGTCACACCGGTGGAACGCGAAACTGCTAGCTTTGTTGAGTCTCAGGCCGTCGCCTGACCTAATGCCGGGTCTTCGGACAGGGTCAGGCACTTACAAAAGAGCCGGCGCAGCCGGACTGGAGTTTACCGAGTTTGAACAGGCATTTGTCCGCCACTCCCGACAACGCCCTTTCCTCGCAGCTTGAACTGGCCTTCGACGACAACCGCCTCGCCGCCCAGCTTTACGGCGATTTCGATCAGAACCTGGCTCTGATCGAGCAGCGGCTTGCCGTCACCGCCACCCCCCGCGGCAATCATTTGATGCTGAAAGGCGCGGCCTCGGCGGTCGACCAGTCCCGCCGGGTGCTGGAATCGCTCTACGAGCTGCTCGAGGAAGGCCGCGCCATCGATATCGCCAATGTCGATACGATGATCCGCATGGTCCAGACCGAAGACAGCCAGTTGACCCTGCCCACCCTTGAAAAAAAGGGCAAGGTCCGCATGGCGCAGATCGCGACGCGCAAGGCTACCATCGTTGCCCGCACGCCCGCGCAGGACGCCTATATGCGCGCCATGGACCGGGCCGAACTGGTCTTCGGCGTCGGCCCCGCCGGTACCGGCAAGACCTATCTCGCGGTTGCCCATGCGGCGACCCTGCTCGAACGTGGCGATATCAACCGCATCATCCTCAGCCGGCCGGCCGTCGAAGCCGGCGAGCGCCTCGGGTTCCTTCCCGGCGACATGAAGGAAAAGGTCGATCCCTATCTTCGCCCGCTCTATGACGCGCTCTACGACATGATGCGGCCCGAGCATGTCGAGCGCTGCATCACCTCGGGCGTCATCGAGGTCGCCCCGCTCGCCTTCATGCGCGGCCGCACCCTCGCCAATGCCGTGGTCATTCTCGATGAGGCGCAGAACACCACGTCGATGCAGATGAAGATGTTTCTGACCCGTCTCGGTGAGAACTCCAAAATGATCGTCACGGGCGACCCCAGCCAGGTCGACCTGCCGCCCGGCCAGAAATCGGGGTTGGTCGAAGCCGTGGGCCTGCTCGAAGGCGTCGAGGGTGTCCATGTCTCGCGCTTCAACGACAAGGACGTGGTCCGCCACGCCCTCGTCGGCCGGATCGTGCGCGCCTACGAAGCCGATACCGCCAAGAAGCTGGCCGACAAGGCATGACCTCGCCATTGCAGTTTGCCTCCCCCTCGCCGATAGGGAGGGGCGACGGCGCCTGAGCCTCATGCCCCAGCCGCTCAACATTGAGATTTCCCGCAATGCCGAAGGCTGGCCCGACCGCCTCGATGCCCGCGCCGAAGAGGCTTTGCGCGAGGCGCTGAAGCGCTCGAAGGCGAAACTCACCGGCGCCGCCGAGATCTCCCTCGTCCTGACCGATGACGCCGAGCAGCAGGTTCTGAACCGCGACTGGCGCGGTATCGACAAGCCCACCAACGTGCTGAGCTTTCCCCAGATCGAGCCATTTTCCCCGGTTTCCGGGCTTTTGGGGGATATCATCCTTGCCCGCGAGACGCTTGAGCGCGAGGCCGTGGAGCAGGCCGTCAGCTTCGACGACCATTTCACCCATCTCGTCGTCCATGGCTTTTTGCACCTTCTGGGCTATGATCACATGGACGATGATGAGGCCCTTGTCATGGAAGGCCTCGAAACCGACATCCTTGCCGCACTGGGGGTCCAGGACCCCTATGCTGAAGACCCGATCGACAAATGACCGACAGCGACACCGCACCCAAACCCGCCGCCGAGATCCGGCCGCCGACCGAGCCTCCGTCGCCTCCCGCCCCCGCTCCGGCGCGGGGGCAATCGCTGTGGACGCGCCTCAAGGCGCTGTTTGCGCTGCGCAGCGTCTCCCTGCGCGACGATCTCGAAGTCGCGCTCGAAAGCGAAGCGTCGGGTGAAACCGCGGACTTTTCGCCTTCGGAACGCACGATCCTGCAAAACGTGCTGCAGCTCGGCGACAAGCATGTCGAAGACGTCATGGTGCCGCGCGCCGATATCGAAGCGATCGATGCCGAGGAGACGCTGGGTGCGCTGGTCGCGCGTTTCCGCAAGGTCGGCCACTCGCGCATTCCGGTCTATGCCGGCAATATCGACAACATCACCGGCTTCATCCATGTGAAGGACGCGCTGCGCCGCATCACCGAGCCGGTCACCGATCCGGCCAAGGACATTCCGGTGCGCCTCGTTTCACCGCCGCTGAGGTCGAAGCTGCAGAAGCTTGAGATCGTGCGCAAGGTGCTCTTCGTGCCCCCGCTGATGCCGGTGGGCGATCTGCTCCAGCAGATGCAGCTCAAGCGCGTTCACATGGCCATCGTCATCGACGAATATGGGGGCACCGACGGCCTCGTCACCATCGAGGATCTGCTTGAAGCCGTCGTCGGCGAGATCGAGGATGAGCACGACGAAGAGGATGCGCCGCTCATCCGCAAGGTCAATTCCAACATCTACATCGCCGCCGCCCGCGCCGAGCTCAAGGATGTCGAGGCCATGATCGGCGTCGATTTCGTCCCCGGCGAGCATGGCGAGGATGTCGATACCATCGGCGGACTCGTTTTCACGCTGGCCGGCCGCGTGCCGCTCAAGGGCGAGGTCGTCGGCGGCATCAAGAATTTCGAGTTCGAAGTGCTGCAGGCCGACAGCCGCCAGCTCCGCCGCGTCAAGATCAAGCGGCTGAAGCAACGTAAGGCTGTCCTGACCAAGCCGGACGGCAAGTCCGGCGCGGACTCCGCCATTACGCCCGGCCCTCGAAGTAGCCATAAGCGAACCCAGACTTGAAAATTCATTAGCTAAATGCTAATTCGTTGACCTGTGAAACAGGTCAACTTCACCAAGGCTGCGCGAAAGGCCTTCTACAGCCTGCCGGTACCGGATCAGAACCGCATCCGGAGCAAGATCGACCAATATGCGGTCGACCCTTCGAGCCTTGCCAACAACGTGAGGGTGCTGAAGGGGTCCTCCTATATTCGGCTGCGCGTGGGCGACTGGCGGGTGATCATGGACGATCAGGGGCTGATCCTCGAAATCGTCCGCATCGGAGCGCGAGGAAGTGTCTATGACTAGCCAATTGCAGAAGATCGTAACGCCAGGTGGCGAGACGCTGGTTGTGGTCCCGCTTGCGGAATACGAGGCGCTTGTCGATGCGGCCGACATTGAGTCAGCGAACAGGATTAAGGCCCGGGTGACTGCGGGCCTCGATGAAGTGGTGCCCGCCGCTCTGGTCTACCGCATTTCCGACGGCGAAAATCCTGTCCGCGTCTGGCGCGAATATCGGGGTCTTGCGGCCGGCGATCTTGCCGCCAAGGCCGGCATCAGCGCCGCCTATCTCTCCGAAATCGAGACCGGCAAGAAGACCGGCGGCGTCGAAACGCTGCGCAAACTCGCCAATATCCTGAAACTGGACATCGACGACCTCGTGCCTTGACCCCGCCGCGCCTCGCGGCGACGGTCGCGCCATGAGGGCTGATTCGTGACCTGGCTCGCCGAGACCGCCATGCTCGCCCATGGCTGGCGGCGCTTCGTGATGCTGGTCGTCGCCGGGGCCGTGGCCGGGCTGTCGGTGCCGCCCCTCTTTTTCCTGCCGGCGCTCTTCGTCGCCTTTCCCTTCTGGGTCTGGGCCCTCGACGGCGCTGAAACGCGGCGCGGCCTCCGCCGCATCTTCGGCCCGGCCTTCTCGATCGGCTTTGCCTACGGCTGGGGCTACTTCACCGTAGCGCTTCATTGGCTCGGCGCAGCCTTTCTCATCGAGGGTGGCTATCTCCTCGCCGTCATGCCGGTCGCGATCCTCTCGCTCGCCGCCTTGATTGCGCTGTTCTGGGGCCTCGCCAGCGCGCTTGCCCATCTGTTCTGGTCGCATGGCGCGCTGCGCATCGTCGCGCTCGCCAGCTTTCTCTCGCTCGCCGAATATGCGCGTGGAACGCTGTTCTCGGGCTTCCCCTTCGACCTGCTGGGTTATGCGCTGACCGCCAATGACGAGATGATGCAATTGGCCTCAGTCATCGGCATCTATGGGCTCACCGCGCTCTGCACTCTGCTGGTCATGACCCCGGCGCTAATCTGGCCCGCCGATGCACGCGGGCTGGTGGCGCGGCTGGTGCCGTTCTTTCTGGCCGTTGCCATCATCGCCGCCCAGGTCGGCTGGGGCAACGCGCGGATCAATGGCACAACCCTGATCGACCGCACCGATATGCGCGTGCGCATGGTGCAGCCGCTCATCACCGAGCATTCAGATATCCTGACCCAGACGCCGCCCGAGATCCTGAGCCGTCTGATCGAAATTACGACCATGCGGACCGACCCCGCTGATCTTGGTCTCGATGACATCACTCATGTCGTCTGGCCGGAATCGGTGCTGCCATTCTTCCTCTCGACCTATCCCGAAACTCTCGCGCGCGTCGCCCGCATGCTGCCCGACAATGCCATGCTGTTGACCGGCGCGCCGCGCGAGCCGGCCGGCAACGGTGACGAGGACCCGTCGGACAACCCGGGCTACAATGCGATCCTTGCCATCGACACCAATGGCGAGATCGTCGCGAGCTACGACAAGTCCCATCTCGTCCCCTTCGGCGAATACCTGCCGCTCGCTTCCTTCTGGAAGCTCTTCGGCATCCGCCAGTTTGTCCCCGGCACCAATGGCTGGGCCCCCGGCGATGGCCGCCGCCTGATGAGCCCGCCGGGCACTCCAGCCTTCATCGCGCTCATCTGCTACGAGGCGATTTTTTCAGGCGATCTCGGTGCCGATCCCGACAAGGCCGGCTTCATTCTGAATATCAGCAATGACGAGTGGTTCACCGGCTCGATCGGCCCCGCCCAGCACGCCCATCACGCGCAGCTCCGTGCCGTCGAAACCGGCCTGCCCATGCTGCGCGCCACCAATTCCGGCCTCACCATGCTCATCGATCCGCTCGGCCGCATCACCGCGCAATTGCCGCCCGATGAAGTCGGCGTGCTCGATGTCGTGCCGTCCGAAAAACTTGGCCTGACGCCTCTCGACCGCTTCGGCAATTCACTGTTCTTTTGGGCAATGGTATTGGGCTTGCTCATCGCGTTGATCTCCCGCCGCCGCGCAGTTCGTCCTTCTATCTGATCGCCAGAAAGGGGAGGCTATGCCTGAGTTGTGGTTCTTGCTTTCGATACTGACGATGGTCGCCGGGCTGGCCTGCCTCATCGCGGCTGCCCCGCTGCGGAACGCGAGGGCGTGGCTCATATTGGCCGGGGTCATTCTGACGTTTGGAGGTTTCCAGGCTTTGCAGTCGGTGCTGGCGACGTCAGGCCTTTAGTCGAGAGGTGGCTGGAACCGAACGTCAGCACAGATTTCCACCGCTACGCCCGGTGGCATATCAAGCTTTCTTTATATGCTCCTTGACCGGCACCCCCCGGACTGGCAGAACCACGCCCGAACACCGCGATTTCTTGCGGTTTTGGCCAATTTTTGGGGGTTTCGACCGTGCGGCAGTCCTATCTCTTCACTTCCGAGTCTGTCTCTGAGGGCCATCCCGACAAGGTCTGTGACCGCATTTCCGATGAAATCGTGGATCTGGTTTTCCGCGAAGCCAAAAAGACCGGCATGGACCCTTCCCAGGTCCGCATCGCCTGCGAGACGCTGGCCACCACCAATCGCGTCGTCATCGCCGGCGAGGTCCGCGTGCCCGCCTCGCTCCTCAAGAAGGACAAAGAGGGCAAAATCCTCAAGGACGCCGCGGGCAATCCCGTGGTCAATCCGGCCAAGTTCAAGTCCACCGCCCGCAAGGCCATCAAGGCCATCGGCTACGAACAGGCGGGCTTTCACTGGAAGACCTGCAAGATCGACGTGCTGCTGCATGGCCAGTCGGCCGATATCGCCCAGGGCGTCGACGAAAAGGGCAACAAGGATGTCGGCGCCGGCGACCAGGGCATCATGTTCGGCTATGCCAGCCGCGAGACGCCCGAGCTGCTCCCGGCGCCCATCTACTACGCCCACAAGATCCTCGAAATCCTGACCGAGGCGCGCAAGGCCGGCATCGGTGCCGCCGTCAAGCTCGGCCCCGACGCCAAGAGCCAGGTCACCGTCAGATACGAAAACGGCAAGCCGGTCGGCGTCACCCAGATCGTCGTCTCGACCCAGCATGTCGATCCGACGCTGACCTCCGAGGATGTGCGCAAGATCATCGAGCCCTATGTGCGCGAAGCGCTCCCCGAGGGCTGGATCGGCAAGGACACCGTCTGGCACGTCAACCCCACCGGCAAGTTCGTGGTCGGCGGCCCCGATGGCGATGCGGGCCTCACCGGGCGCAAGATCATCGTCGACACCTATGGTGGCGCGGCACCCCACGGCGGTGGCGCCTTCTCCGGCAAGGACCCCACCAAGGTCGACCGCTCGGCCGCCTATGCCGCACGCTATCTCGCCAAGAACGTCGTCGCCGCCGGCCTCGCCGATCGCGCCACCATCCAGCTCAGCTACGCCATCGGCGTCGCCAAACCCCTCTCGATCTATGTCGACCTCCACGGCACCGGCAAGGTCGACGAGCAAAAGCTCGAGGACGTACTCGGCACCGTCTTCGATCTCTCGCCCCGCGGCATCCGCAACAAGCTCGATCTCAACCGGCCCATCTACGCCAAGACCTCGGCCTATGGCCATTTCGGCCGGAAGCCGGGCAGGGACGGATCTTTCAGCTGGGAAAAGACCGACCTCGTTCCCGCGCTGAAGGCGGCGGTGAAGGCGGCTTGAGCGGGAGAGTCGCCGATCCCGAAGCACGCTTCGCGGTTAGCGGCAATCAAACGGTGTTCCTGACATCAGACGCGGCTTTGCGCGTCTGCAGAGAAGCGGCCGCTCAAGGCCTGCTTGTCTATCGCATCGAGGGAGGCATTTGGTGGGAAGGCCGCGGCTGTGAAATGCGCCTCGACGCAATATGGGACAGTCAGGTCGATCCGCCAGTTGCCGCAGCTGTAGCCAACACCAGCAACTTGCGGCTTGCGTCGCTAGTTGCGAACGATCCTAAGAGTTGTGACACGTTTGTTGTCTCGATGATTGCAATAGAGCGCAAGCTTGGCCGGCTCGATGGCTAAGCCCCACCATCCCCTCAACGTCCATGGCGAACCGCGCGCCTTTTTCGGCCGCCGCTCGGGCAAGCGTCTGCATAAGGGGCAGGATGCTCTCTATCGCGACCTCCTGCCAAAATTGGAGATCGGTTTCCGCGATCAAGCCGACCGTCTCGCGCCATTGGTGCCCTTCGCCAATCCGGAAGCGCCGCTTCACCTTGAGATCGGCTATGGCGGCGGCGAGCATCTGGCGCGCTTAGCGATGGAGAACCCTGCGGTCAACTTCATGGGTGCCGAGGTGTTTTCCGGCGGTATCGCCAAGCTGCTCGAAAAAATCGACGAGAATGGCGTCGAAAATATCCGCCTCTACACCTTCGATGCCTTGCCACTGCTCGCTGACATGGCGGATGCCTCCCTCGACGCCGCCTATCTTCTCTATCCCGATCCGTGGCCCAAGAGCCGCCATCACAAGCGCCGCTTCGTCTCGCCGACGACGCTGGCCGAGCTCGCTCGCGTCTTGAAGCCCGGCGCAGTCTTCCGCTTTGCCACCGACATCGAGGACTATGCCAATTGGACGCTCGCCCACATCCTCCGCGAGCCGCGCTTCCGCTTCGCGCCCAAGGAGCCCGGAAGCTGGCATGAGCCTTATTCGGGCTGGGAGCCGACCCGCTATGAGCAGAAGGCCCGCCGCGAGGGGCGAGCCTTGAGCTTCTATTTCGAATTCGCGCGCGTCTGAACGTCAGCGCTCCGGCTTTCGCGCCGGGACGGCGTCGCGCTTCAGCCGTGCGGGGGGCTCGAACAGATGTTGTGGAATATCGTTCTTGAGTCGCAGCTCGAACCTGGGCCCCTGGTCGAACGAGAGAATCGATAGCGTGGTCAGCATGGCTTGCTCCTAGTGCCGTGCCATTTCGGCGCCGGTTGGTGAACGGCGGAGCATCTCACCGGTGACGATCAGCGTATGCACCCGCCGGTCTTCGCCATTGACCATCTCGAGCGCCACATTCGAGTTCGCCGCGGCAGCGCGCAGGCGCTCGTGTTCGGCGGGGCCCATGACGCCAATCCGGCGCGCGAGGGTGAAAAATTTCTGCATACCAGTCTCCGATGTCGATGCGGCCCCCCGCGTCTTGTTCGTATAGACATATGATGACTTATGTGTATGATCGCGCGCCCTGAAGAACGCACTCTCCGTCCGGTTCTCTGAGGCGCCTTGACCAACGGTCCGATCCGATTGCCCGTTCATCCGAAGGGCAAGCGACCTGATCGCCGCACTTGGAAATATTCCTGTCCGTCATGCGATGGCCCCGCCGCGATCGGTGTTGTGGTGGTGGTGAAATCCGGCTTCTGGGGAAAGTGCCTATGGACGTTTTGTCTGAAGTTCTACGTGCCGTTCGCCTCAATGCTGCGGTGTTCTTCGATATCGACGTAACCGCGCCCTGGGCTGTCGCAAGTCCCGATACGTCCGAGGTGCGGGCGCGCGTCATGCCAAGCTCCGATCATGTAATTCCGTTTCACTTCTTGATGGAAGGCAGCGCCTGGTTGCAGACCGATCTGCCGGGCGTGGCGCCAATCCTGCTCTCTCAGGGTGACATCATCCTGCTGCCGCGGGGCGACGCGCATTTCCTCGGCTCCGACCCGACCACGCGCGTCCAGCCCAACATGGCGCACTATCATCGTCCCACCAATCAGGAGCTACCCTTCCGCGTCAGTGAAATCGGCGATCCCGCCGGTCCGCCGGCGCGCATCGTCTGCGGCTATTTCGGGTGGGACGCCGGTCCCTTCAATCCGTTGCTCGACGCGCTGCCGCCGGTCACGCATGTAAAGTCCCATCCCTGGCACGATTGCGTCGCCACCACCTTCATCACCGCCGCGCTTGACGAGAGGAACGCCAATCGCCCGGGCCGCGAGGCGATCCTTGCCCAGTTGAGCGAGCTCATGCTGCTGCAGGCCATTCGCGTGCATATCGACACCCTGCCCTCTGGCTCCGATGGCTGGCTTAGCGGCCTGCGCGACCCATTGGTCGGCCGGGCCCTGCAACTGATCCATGCCGATCCCTCGCGCGACTGGACGCTCGCGAGCCTCGCGCGTGAAACCGGCCTGTCCCGCTCGGCCCTCGCCGAGCGCTTTTCGCGCCTCGTCAAGCATCCGCCCATGCAATATCTCGCGCGCTGGCGCATGCAGCTGGCGACCCACGCCCTGATGCAGGGACGCGCCACCATCGCCGGCATCGCCGCCGAAGTGGGCTATGAATCAGAGGCCGCCTTCAACCGTGCCTTCAAGCGCGTCGTCGGCGTGCCACCGGGCCTATGGCGCCGCAACCGGCAGGACGCCGCCTGAGATCGGCCTTGGGCCGCGGGATTTCCTAACCATTGGTTGCAGCGGCCCACCGATTTCGCTCGATCGACTCAGCCTTTCCCTAAGCTGGTACCGGCATAGTGACGCTTCGGCCTGGGGTGCGTCCGATGGAAGATGTGAAGTCGAAGCGGAAGCAGAGCGTCTATGGCGTTATCGCCATCGCCGCTGGAGGCTTCATCCTTTTCATGGTGCATCAGGATCCCTCCGGAGCCAAGGCGCCCCTCTGGGTCGTCGATGCGGCGGCCTCGACATTCCTCTTCGCCGGCCTTTCGATCGTTGCCACCGGCTTCGGTCTGCCGCTCATCGGCAAACTCTGTGGCCTCGCCTGTACCTATGCCCTGGCCGCGCCCGGCCTCTGGATGCTGTTCGACGGCCAGGGCGCGCAATGTTCGGCCTCGATCGCCATTGGCGGTCTTTCAGCGGCCAGCGGCGCCGCCTCCGGGCTTTGTCGCGCCGCCTTCGGCATCGGCGGCATCCTGACGCTGTTCTTCGCCCTGCTTCTTACCTGGATCGCCTTCCGCAAACCCCACCAGCCGCAGAGCTAGACCAGGCCGAAACCGGCCCGCGGCCCCTCAAGCGGCGGGCTTGCGCTCCAAAGCCCCGAGGTCTATATAGCCGCCAACATCGTTGCTCTCATTCGAGAGTGGGTGCCCTGACCGGCCCCCGCTCTTTTTGTTTGCCCGCCACACGAGGAACGCGACAGCCACAATGGCTTTCGATCTGACCGAAAAACGCTACATCAAGGAAACCGGCCTCGAGGCGCGCATCGCCGCCATTGTCGAGCCGGTCGCCAATGATCTGGGCTATGCGCTGGTCCGCGTGAAGGTTACGCAGGAAAATGGCTGCACCTTGCAGATCATGGCCGAGGACCAACATGGCCGTTTCGCCATCACCGATTGCGAGCGGCTGAGCAAGGACCTCTCCCCCGTGCTCGACGTCGAAGACCCGATCGACCGCGAGTATCATCTCGAGGTCTCCTCGCCCGGCATCGATCGCCCATTGGTGCGCGCCCGCGATTTCCGCGCCTATCTCGGCCACGAGGCCAAGGTCGAACTCTCCGACCTGCTTGATGGCCGCCGCCGGTTTCGCGGCACTATCAAGGCGGTGGGCGACGAGGCCGTGACTATCCATCTGCCCGATGTCCCCAAGGACACCGACCCCGATTTCGTTCTGCCCTTCACCATACTGGCCGAGGCCAAGCTGGTGATGACCGACAAGCTCTTGAACATGGCCGTCATCGATCAGGACGAACATCCAATCGATGAGGGCGACGACGTGGAAACTGTAGAACTTTCTTCTACCGAAGAACAACTCTCCGAGGAGATTGAATAATGGCCGTCAGCGCAAACCGTCTGGAACTGCTCCAGATCGCCGATGCCGTCGCCCGCGAAAAGTCGATCGACCGCATGGTGGTGATCGAGTCCATGCAGGACGCCATGGAAAAGGCCGCCAAGGGCCAGTATGGCGCCGAGACCGAGATCCGCGTCGAGATCAACCCCAAGACCGGCGAGACGCGCATGTGGCGCCTGCTCGAAGTGGTCGAGGCGGTGGAAGAGCACAATCGCCAGGTGTCCCTCAAGGACGCGCTCGAAAAGAATGGCAATGCCAAGCTCGGCGACTTCCTGACCGAGCCGCTGCCGCCCATCGATTTCTCGCGTATCGCCGCCCAATCGGCCAAGCAGGTCATCGTCCAGAAGGTGCGCGATGCCGAGCGCGAGCGTATGTATGACGAATACATCAATCGCGTCGGCGAGATCGTCAACGGCTCGGTCAAACGCGTCGAGTACGGCAATGTCATCGTCGATCTCGGCCGGGGCGAAGCCATCATCCGCCGCGACGAACTGATCCCGCGCGAGATGTACCGCTATGGCGACCGCGTCCGCGCCTATATCTACGACGTGCGCCGCGAACAGCGCGGCCCGCAGATTTTCCTCTCGCGCACCCATCCCCAGTTCATGGCCAAGCTCTTCATGCAGGAAGTGCCCGAGATCTATGATGGCATCATCACCATTCGCTCGATCGCGCGCGACCCCGGCAGTCGTGCCAAGATCGCCGTGACCTCGAACGATTCGTCCATCGATCCGGTCGGCGCCTGCGTCGGTATGCGCGGCAGCCGCGTCCAGGCGGTGGTCGGCGAGCTCCAGGGCGAAAAGATCGACATCATCCCCTGGACCGAAAACATCGCCGATCTCGTCGTCTCGGCTCTGCAGCCGGCCGACGTCGCCAAGGTGGTCCTCGACGAGCAGGCCGAAAAGATCGAAGTCGTGGTGCCCGACGAGCAGCTTTCGCTCGCCATCGGCCGCCGCGGACAGAATGTGCGCCTCGCCAGCCAACTCATCGGCTGGGACATCGACATCCTCACCGAGGCCGAGGAATCCGAGCGCCGCCAGAAGGAATTCACCGAGCGGTCCGCCCTGTTCATGCAGGCCCTCGATGTCGACGAGACGCTGGCCCAGCTGCTCGCCTCCGAAGGCTTCTCCTCGGTCGAACAGCTTGCCTATATCGAGCTCGGCGAAATCGCCTCCATCCAGGGCTTCGACGACGAAACCGCCGCCGAAATCCAGCAGCGCGCCGCCGACTATCTGGCCGCCATCGAGAAGGCCAATGACGAGGAGCGCAAATCGCTCGGCGTCGAGGACGCGCTTTACGAGATCCCCGGCCTCAACGCGGCCATGCTCGTGGCGCTGGGCAAGGAAGGCATCAAGTCGATCGAGGATTTCGCCGGCAATGCCGCCGACGATCTCGTCGGCTGGACCGAGCGCAAAGATGGCGAGGTGAAGCGCTTCGACGGCACCTTCAAGGAATTCCCCGTCAGCCGCGAAGAAGCCGAGGAGATGATCCTCGCCGCCCGCCTCAAGGCCGGCTGGATCACCGAGGCCGATCTCGCCCCGCCCGTCGAAGACGTCCAGGCGGAAGGAGCGCCCGCATAGGCGGGCGAACCTCGCTCTGGCGCGGCCGGACGATCAGATGCGGGAATGTGCGCTGACGCGGGAGAGCAAACCCGTCGGCGAAATGATCCGCTTTGTCGTCGGCCCCGATGACGTGCTGGTTCCCGACACCGACGCGATTGCCGAAGGCCGCGGTGTCTGGATAACGCTGGGCGCAGCCTTTATCGCCGAGGCGGTCAAAAAGAAGGCTTTCTCCAAAAGCCTCAAGACCGCGGTAACCCTGCCCGACGATTTGCCGCGCCTCACCCGCCTTCGCCTCGAGCAGCGGTTCGTCTCGAGCCTGCAGATGGCGCGCAAGGCCGGCCAGCTCATCACCGGGGCGACCAAGGTCAAAGCCGCGCTCGAGACCGGCGGCGCCATCGCGCTTTTGACCGCGACGGACGCCGCGGACGATGGCAGGAAAAAGATGCTCGGCACCCTCAAGGGCGCCGGCAAAGCCGCGGAAGAACTGGGGTTCGGCGATCCCGGCGTGCCGCATTTCGAATTGCTCGATTCCAGCCAATTGGGTTTGGCACTCGGGCTTGAAAGTGTGATACATGCTGCGCTCACAAAAGGGGCAGCAGGCGAAGCGGCGGTGCAACGGGCCAATAGATTGGCCCGTTACGTCGCCAATTGAGTTTGAAAGAAACGGAATTCATGACTGATACCGACGACAGGACTGGCCCGGGCAAAAAGACGCTGACCCTCAAGGGTGGCGCCGCCCTGGGAGCGCGACCCGGCGTCGGCCGCGGCGCGCGCACTGTCGTGGTCGAACGAAAGACCCGCGTCGTGCCGCGCGGCAACACCGGCGCTCCGGCTCATGCGCC
>JBEBGE010000077.1:0-12669 GCA_040081595.1 Devosia sp. | reverse complement strand
AATATCTCGACGGCGACCTCGATCGTCGGCGCGGCCGCCGGAGTGCCCGTCGCCAAGCATGTCAACCGCGCTCTCTCTTCGAAGTCGGGCGCCTCCGATGTGCTGCAGGCGCTCGGCGTCAAGATCGACCTGACGCCCGACACCATCGCGAAATGCATCAGGGAAGCCGGCATCGGCTTCATGTTCGCGCCGGCCCACCATCCGGCGATGAAGCATGTCGGCCCGACACGGCAGGAACTGGGGACGCGCACGCTGTTCAACCTGCTCGGCCCGCAATCCAATCCGGCGGGGGCGCGGCGATACCTGCTGGGCGTCTATGACCGGCAGTGGGTTGAGCCGGTCGCGGCTGCGCTGCTCGCCAACCAGGCGGTCTCGGCGTGGGTCGTCCATGGCGATGGCGGCCTGGACGAACTCTCGACCACCGGCCCGAGCCTTGTCGCCTCGATCAAGGGCGGCAGCCTCACCAGCTTTGAAGTGACCCCGGAGGATGCGGGGCTCAAACGCGCGACGCTCGCCGACCTGAAAGGCGCTGACCCGGCCCACAACGCGGCGCGCATGCGCGAACTCTTCGACGGCAAAAAGACCCCCTATCGCGACGTCGTCCTGCTCAATGCCGCGGCGGCGCTGATCGTTGCCGGCCGCACCGATACTCTGATGCTCGGCGCCGAAATGGCGGCGCGGGAAATCGACAGCGGGCGGGCCAGAGCGGTGCTTGAAAAGCTCATTCATGTGAGCAATTCGTGATGTCGGATATCCTCTCCCGGATCGAAGCCTATAAACGCGAAGAGATTGCCGCTGCCAAAGCGCTGCGCCCCTGGGACGAGGTCGTGGCCGAAGCCCATGACGCGCCGCCGGTGCGCCGGTTCCTGTCGGCGCTGCGCACCACAAGGGCGACGGGCGACTATGCGCTGATCGCGGAGGTCAAGAAGGCCAGCCCCTCCAAGGGGCTGATCCGCCCCGACTTCAACCCGTCCGAGATCGCCCGAGCCTACGAATTGGGCGGCGCGACGTGCCTGTCCGTGCTCACCGACCGGCCGAGCTTTCAGGGTGCGCCGAACTATCTGATCGAGGCCCGCGCCGCGACCCAGCTTCCGGTGCTGCGCAAGGACTTCATGTTCGAGACCTATCAGGTCGCCGAGTCCCGCGCGCTGGGCGCCGACTGCATCCTCATCATCCTCGCGGCGGTGGGCGACGACACGGCCCGCTATCTGCTCGACGCCGCGCTCGAGTGGCGGATGGATGCACTGATCGAAGTCCACGACAATGTCGAACTCGACCGGGCGCTGGCGCTCGATGCCGAGTTCATCGGCATGAACAACCGCAATCTGCGGACCTTCGAGACGACGCTGCAGACCTCGATCGATCTGGCCGTCGGCATTCCCGACAATGTGCATCTGGTCTCGGAAAGCGGCATTCATGACCACGCCGATGTGGTCAAGCTCGACCAGCAGGCCCATATCGGCACCTTCCTCGTCGGCGAAAGCCTGATGCGCAAGGACGACGTCGCCAAGGCGACGCAGGCGCTGCTCTGGGGCGAGAAGGGCCGGCCGTGAGCGCAAGGCTCACCCATCTCAACGCCAGGGGCGAAGCCCATATCGTCGATGTCGGCGGCAAGGCCGTGACCGCGCGCAAGGCCGTCGCCGAGGCCCGGCTGAGTGCCCTCCCCGAGACCGTGGCCGCCATCATGGGCGGTGACCTGAAGAAGGGCGATGCCCTGGCGGTCGCGCGCATTGCCGGGATCATGGCCGCGAAAAAGACCAGCGAGTTGATCCCCCTCTGCCATTCGGTCCACCTCAACAAGGTTGAGGTCGACATCGCCGGGGCGGAAGGCAGTATTGTCGTCACCGCGACCGCCGAAGCGAGTGACCGAACGGGCGTCGAAATGGAAGCCATGACAGCCGCTTCCGTCGCCGCGCTCACGCTCTACGACATGGCCAAGGCGATCGACCGCTCGATGAGCTTTTCGGTAGCGCTCATTGAGAAATCCGGCGGCAAATCCGGCGCGTTCAAAAGATGATTTCCGTCGACGAGGCCCTCGACCGCATCTTCACCAGGATTCCCACACCCTTAGCCGAGAATGTGCAACTCACCAGGGCGCACAAACGGGTACTCTTGAAGCCACTTCTCGCCCGGCACACACAGCCCTCGTTCGATGCCAGCGCCATGGACGGCTATGCGGTGCGGGCCAGCGAAATCGTCCCCGGCAAGCCCGTGTTCATGGCCGGCACCTCGCAGGCCGGGGCCCGCTTCACCGGCATGATGGAGCGCGGCCAATGCGTACGTATTTTTACGGGGGCGCCGCTGCCCATCGGCGCGGACGCGGTGATCATGCAGGAACAGGCCGAGGCCAGCGGCAACCGCATCACCTTCTCCAAAACGCCCGGGCCCGGCCAGTCGGTGAGGAAGAAGGGCAACGATTTCACCGAGGGCATGGAGCTGCTGCCTGCCGGCATCGGGCTCACGCCCAATATGCTCAACCTGGCGGCGGCGGCCAACTACGCCGAACTCAGCGTGGCGCGCCGGCCCAGGATTGCCGTGCTGGCGACCGGCGACGAACTGGTGGCGCCGGGGACCCCACTCGGGCCTGACCAGGTCGTTGCGTCGAACTCCTACGGCCTCATGCCACTGCTCGCGCCCTATGCCGACAAGATCGTCGACCTCGGCATCGTTCGCGACGACAAGAAGGCGCTCGAAAGCGCCATGCTCAGCGCCTTCGACTATGGCGTCGATGTGCTGGTGACCACCGGCGGCGCGAGCGTCGGCGAGCGCGACTTCGTCCAGGAGGTGCTGCGCGACCTCGGGGTGACACTCGATTTCTGGAAGATCCAGATGCGGCCCGGAAAGCCGTTGATGTTCGGGACGCGCGGCAAGACGCTGGTCTTCGGGCTGCCGGGCAATCCGGCCTCGGCGCTGGTGACCGCGACGGTCCTCGTCCGCCCAGCGCTCAGGCTGATGACCGGCCACACCGACCCCTTCTGGCCTTTCATGGGTGTGCCACTTGCAGCACCGCTGCCCCCAAATGGCGAACGCCGGCATTTCGTCCGCGGCACCATTACCCGCAACGAGATCGGGTTTCTCGAGGTGCTGCCGATTGCCGAGACCGACAGCAACCACTCGACCTCGCTGGCCGCGGCCGATGCGCTGATCATCCAGCCCGAGAACGATCCGGGAATGCCCGCCGGCGAAATCGTCGAAATCATCCCGCTGGCGATGCTGGGCTGAGCAGAGACCCTTAGGGCCTCAACCGAATATTTACCCGCGTGTTGCAGAACAGAACTGGAACATCTATAGATTGTTCAGTCTTTGTTCCGATTCTCCGGAGGGGAACCGCCCATGCTCACCCGCAAGCAGCACGAATTGCTCATGTTCATCCACGAGCGGATGAAGGAATCGGGCATCCCGCCCTCCTTCGACGAAATGAAGGACGCCCTCGACCTGCGCAGCAAATCTGGCATCCACCGCCTGATCACCGCGCTCGAGGAACGCGGCTTCATCCGCAGGCTCCCCAACCGCGCCCGGGCGCTGGAAGTGATCAAACTGCCGGATTCGATGAACCCCTCGCTGGGCGGCCGCAAGGCCCGTTTCGAGCCCTCGGTCATCGACGGCAACCTTGGACGTATCGCGGCCCCGCCGTCGCGCGGCACACCGCAAATGCCCGGCATGTCCGATGTCGGCCGCCCGGTCACCGTGCCGGTCATGGGCCGGATCGCCGCCGGTACGCCGATCGAGGCCATCCAAAGCCACAGCCATACCATCGCGGTGCCGCCCGAGATGTTGGGCGGCGGCGAACATTACGCCCTCGAAGTGCGCGGGGATTCGATGATCGACGCCGGGATTTTCGACGGCGATACCGTGCTCATCAAGAAGCAGGACACGGCGCTCACCGGCGACATCATCGTGGCGCTGGTGGACAAGGAAGAGGCAACGCTGAAGCGGCTCAGGAAGCGCGGCAATTCCATTGCGCTTGAGGCCGCCAACCCCGCCTACGAAACCCGCATCTTCGGGCCCGATCGGGTCGAGGTGCAGGGCAAGCTGGTGGGCCTGCTGCGGAAATACTGAGGGTGGCCTCCGCCTCCCCCTAGCCCTTCCGCTATCGAGGCAATAGGGTCGCGCGGCGCCGCACAGGGCGCGGGGCAAAGCTTGTCTTGAGCGCAAATATCGATTGGATCGCAGTCGATTGGGGCACCTCCAACGTGCGCGCCTGGGGCATCGCCGCCGATGGCGCGATCGCCTTCGAGGCGAGCTCCGATAAGGGCATGTCCCGCCTCACTCCACCCGAATTCCCCGCAGTCCTCGAAACCCTCGCTTCCGCCGCCGATCTCGGCTCCGCTCCGCTCGACGTCGTGATCTGCGGCATGGCCGGCGCCCGCCAGGGCTGGCTGGAAGCGCCCTATCTCGAGACACCAGCCAACCTCGCGACACTCAGCCATGGCGCAGTGTTCCCCGAGGGTGCCCACGCCAAGTTGCGGCCCAGAATTCTGCCGGGCATATGCCAGCGCTCTCCCCAACTCGAAGACGTCATGCGCGGCGAGGAAACTCAATTGCTGGGCCTTGTCACCTTGCGGCCAGGCTTTGAGGGAACGGTGATCCTCCCCGGCACCCATTCCAAGTGGGTCGAGATCCGCGACGGCCGGATCGTGCGCTTCTCCTCTGCAATGACCGGAGAACTGTTCGAAACCCTGTCCCTGCACACCGTACTCCGCCACTCCCTCGCAGGAGAGACCACGGGGCCGGACGCTGATGCCGGGCTCTCCGACGGATTCGCCTGGGGTTGGCAAGAGCCCCAGGAGCTGACCTCGCTGCTGTTCCGCACCCGAGCGGCGGCCTTGCTTTCCGGCAAAAGCCCCGCTTGGTGCTCCGGATATCTCTCGGGCCTCCTGATCGGCGCCGAGTTCGCCGCCCACGATTACTGGATCGAAGGCCAGGAGATCGTCCCCGTGATCGGCTCGCCTCGCCTGACCAAGATCTATTCCGATCTCCTCGAGCGCATCGTCAAAAAGGCCCTGGTGCTCGATCCCACGGAAGTCACCATCGCCGGTTTGACCGCAGCACGAGCCCAGCCCACATGACCGAACACCGCCACATCATCGCGATCCTCCGCGGCCTGACGCCGCCCGAGGCCGTCAATGTCGCGCGGACGCTGGCCGAGGCAGGCATCGCCATGATCGAAGTTCCGCTCAATTCGCCCGAGCCGCTCAAATCCATTGAAGCGGCGACGCGGGCACTGGGCGACAGCGTCATGATCGGCGCCGGCACCGTGCTGAGCGTGGCCGATGTCGATGCGGTGAAAACTGCGGGGGGCAGTTTCGTCGTCTCGCCCGATACCAATCCCGAGATCATCCGCCACACCCGCGATACTGGAATGGCGTCCTACCCGGGCTTCTTTACACCGACCGACGCCTTCACCGCGCTCCGCGCCGGGGCTACCGGGCTCAAGGCATTTCCCGCCGAAGTGCTGGGCCCCAAAGGCATCAGAGCTTTGAAGGCCGTACTACCGCCCGACGTTCCGGTCTATGCGGTGGGCGGCGCCAACCCGGATAATTTCCGCGACTATTTCGATGCAGGATGCGCGGGCTTCGGGCTCGGCACCTATCTTTACAAGCCCGGCATGAGCCTGGCCGCTATTGCCGCGCGCGCCCGCACGGCGGTCGCCGCCTATGACGAAGGAATTTTCCAATGAAAGCTGAACTCTTCATCGACGCCAAGGCCGAACTCGGCGAGGGCGTCTTTTGGCACCCGCTGCAGAATCGGCTGTTCTGGTTCGATATCGGCAACAAGATGCTGTTCTCTGCCGATGCCAACGGCATCATCGTCGACCGCTTCAGCTTCGATGCGACGGTGACCGCCGCTGGGATCATCGACGCCGACAATCTCGCCATTGCCTCAGGCGACGGCTTTTTCCGGCTGGAGCTCTCGACCGATACGCGCGAACTGATCGCCCCGCTCGAACCCGACATGCCGGGCAACCGCTCCAATGACGGCCGCGTCAATCACGCAGGCGGCTTCTGGGTCGGGACGATGAACAGCAAGAACCCGGGCAAGACGCCGTCGGGCTCGCTCTATCAACTGCGGAGTGGAAAGGTGACGCGCATCCGCTCCGGCATCCACGTCCCCAATTCGACCTGCTTTTCGCCCGACGGCCGCACGGCCTACTTCACGGACGGCGTCACGCGGCGCATCGAGCAGGTCGAGATCGATCCGGCAACGGGATTTCCGAGTGGGCCCTGGCGGACCTTTGCAACCGCCCAGAGCCCGGTCGAGCCCGACGGATCGACCGTCGATTCCGAAGGCTATCTCTGGAACGCCGAGTGGAACGGGGGACGCGTCGTGCGCTATGCGCCGGACGGCACGGTAGATCGTGTGGTGACACTGCCGGTAAGCCGGCCCACCTGCCCGGCACTGGGCGGGCCGGACCTCAAGACACTTTACATCACTTCGGCGCGCGAAGGACTGACCACCGAGCAACTGGCGAAGGAACCGCTGGCAGGCGGTGTCTTTTCGGTTCGCGTCGATGTGCCGGGACTACCCGAGGCGATCGTCAAGCTCTAGTCTGGTCGCGCTTTCGAACCGGAAAGCCGCTTCGCACATTTCCTGAAAACGCTCTAAGGCGCCGCGATCCGCCAGGCACGGCCGAGGCCGGTAATGGCGGTGCGGATCTCGAAACGTCCGGCATCCTTGTCCCAGCGCAGCCAATGGATGCCGAGCCGCGAAAGATCCTCGGCATCGACAAGGCCCGGCGCGCTGCAATAGGCCGGGGCGGTCCGCCGCGTGATGATGAGATCGGCGCGGCCGCATTCCTCGGCGAAGCCCGCCGGATCGGCAATGATCGCATAGGAGAATCCGGCCGGGCTGTCGCCGATGCAGGCGATGGAGTCGCACGAAATCGCGGCCGATTTCTCGATCGGTTCGGCATAGGTTTCGCGCCAGACATCGAGGGCGAAGCTGCTGGATCTACCGGTAGCGAGTTCGAGGCCTTCCGGGCCCCGAATGGCGATGGCCTGGGTCGTGTCGGCGATCAGCACGTCGGGCGGCTTGTCGAGCGCGAACAACAGGACCAACGGCAACCCCGCCAAAGGTCCGAGCAGCCGCCAACGCGTCCTGAGAAAGCAGAACCAGGCCAGCGCCGCAAACCCGATGACGAGCGCGGATGGGGTCAGTAGCGGACTGGCGCGCAAGTGTGTGCTCCAAACCGCGACCAGTCCCGCCATGTCGAGCATGCGGTCGATCGACCAGCCCATGGCGTGCAGCAAGGGCGCCTCGAGCCCAAGCGGCATCAGGAGGACCGCAATCAATGCGGCGGGCATCATGATGAAGCCGACCAGCGGCAGGGTCGCGAGATTGCCAAGGACCCCCAGAGGCGAAGTCTGCTGGAAGTGGTAGATCGAAAACAATAGCGTCGCGGCGCCGGCGACGAGGCTGGTGGTCGTGATCCCCCCGAAGTAACTCCAGACGCTGCCGATGAGCGAGCGCTGCTGCCCCGCCTCACGCCGCATCCCCTCGTAGGCACCGACCAGTGCGGCGACGGCGGCAAAGCTCAATTGAAAGCTCGGCCGGAAGATGCTGGCGGGATCGGTTGCGATCACGATGAGCGCCGCGATGGCGACATTGCGCATGGTCAGGGCGCGACGCCCGAAGATCACCGCGCCGAAAACGAGGATGATCATCAGCGTCGAGCGGAAGGCAGCGACATTGCCACCCGAAATCGCATAGTAGCCGACGGCCGAGATCAGGCCTGCAAGGGCCGCGACGCGCTTGACCGGAAGCCGTATTGCGATCGCGTTGATGGACGAGAACAGCAACCGCAGCGCCGCGAAGACTCCGCCCGCTACGATCGTCAGATGCAGGCCCGAGACCGACAGGACATGCGCGATGCCGGCAGTCGCCATGGTGTCGCGCGCCTCATCGGTCACCGCGCTCTGGTCGCCATTGATGATGGCGCGGGCGATACCGGCTGCGGGCTGTGAGAGGACCGCGTCAACGCGCGCCGAGATGCCGCGCCGGATGGCGTCAACGATATGGGCGGGCGCCGTCTCGCTGCCGGTGCCGATGATTGTGGGCGCCTGGGTCGAGTTGCCATAGGCGCCGATGCCATCGAAATAGGCGTGGAACTGGGTGTCGAAGCCGCCCGGGATCACCGCGCCCGGAACCGGCGAGAAGCGGAAGAGGCCCGAGATGATATCGCCCGGCGCGAGGTCCGGGCCGTTGCGGACCAACACCCGGGCGCGCCGCACCGGCAGATTGCGGGAGCCCTCGAGCGGGGTGATCGCGGAGAGGATGACGCGCCGCTCGGTCGCAGTTTCGGAGAGGATTTCATCGACCTGCGCCTGATAGGGGCCATAGGCCGGACGCGCCAGCATTTGCGTACCGAACAGCGCGCCATGAATGGCCAGAAGGCAGAACCCGACCCAGAACGAGGCGACCAGCAGCGCCAGCCGCAAGGCGTTGAGCCACCGCCAGGCGACCCCGATACCGATGGCCGAAACAACACTGCCTGCGACCAGCGCCGCCACTGGCGGTTCGCTGTCGAGCACGGCATTGGCGATCAGCCCGGCGATGACCGCAAAAGGCAGAAGGATGAAGAGCCGTCGTTCCTCGAGCGCCACGCGGACGCTTGCGGCAAGGCCCCTGGGCTGCGCCGGAAGCTGGAGATGGTCCCCGCGCGGCCGCAAAGGCGCCGCGGCGACAAGCGGCCGGGCGTGATCAATCGCCGCCCTTCCGGCGCCCGATGCCAGCGTCTCCACCATGGGCTGCCCCCGCCCTTGCGCTCAACGCTTGCCATGCTACACACCGGCCAACCCAAGCCCAAGGCCTGAAGATTGAAGCCCGTCGTCACCCGTTTCGCCCCCTCGCCGACCGGATACCTGCATATTGGCGGGGCGCGCACGGCCCTGTTCTGCTGGGCCTTCGCGCGCCATACCGGCGGCAGGTTCCTGCTGCGCATCGAGGACACCGACCGCGAGCGCTCGACCGAGGACGCGGTTCACAAGATCTTCGACGGGCTGCGCTGGCTCGGCCTCGACTGGGATGGCGAGCCGGTCATGCAGTTCGCCCGCGCCAAGCGGCACGCCGAGATCGCCAATGAGCTGCTGCGCCGGGGCCAGGCCTATTACTGCTATTGCTCGCAGGAAGAACTCGCCCAGATGCGCGAGGAGGCCCGCGCCGCCGGCAAGCCGCCCCGCTATAACGGCATGTGGCGCGACCGCGACCCCTCCGAGGCGCCGCCCGGCGTCGCACCGGTGATCCGCATCAAGGCGCCGCAGACCGGCGAGATCGTGGTCGAGGACCACGTCCAGGGGAAGGTCGTCTTCAAGACCGAGAACCTCGACGATTTCATTATCCTCCGCTCGGACGGCACCCCGACCTACATGCTCGCCGTAGTGGTCGACGACCACGACATGGACGTAACCCACATCATCCGCGGCGACGACCACCTGACCAACGGCGCCCGACAGATCATCATCTATAACGGCATGGGCTGGGACGTGCCCGAGATGGCGCATGTGCCGCTGATCCATGGCCCGGACGGCGCCAAATTCTCGAAGCGCCACGGCGCGCTTGGCGTGGCCGCCTATCGCGAGATGGGCTACCTGCCCGAGGCGATGATCAACTATCTCGCCCGGCTCGGCTGGTCGCATGGCGATGACGAGATTTTCTCGGTCGGACAGATGGTCGAGTGGTTCAGCCTCGCCGATCTCAACAAGGGCGCCGCCCGTTTCGACTATGTGAAGCTCGAAAGCGTCAACGGCCATTATATCCGCGGCGCAACCCCCGAGCGGCTCTACAAGGTGATGGTCGAGACCGCGAGCGAAGCCGGCCGCGACGCCGACCACGCGGGGCTCACGGCCAACGAGAAGACCGTGCTGGCGGCGCTGCCCGAACTGCAGCCGCGCGCCAAGACGGTGCTTGAACTGATCGACCTCGCGCAGTTCATCTATGCCACCCGCCCCGTCGTGGTCGAGGCCAATGCCGCCGAGCAACTCACTGCCGAGACGCGCAAGCTCCTCGGCGAGGCGCGAACACTCCTCGACGCCCTGCCCGAATGGTCGGCAGAGGCGATCGACGGCGCCATGCGGACCTTTGCCGAGGCACGCGGGCTGAAACTGGGCAAGGTCGCCCAGCCGCTCCGGGCCGCGCTGACCGGCCGCACCATCTCGCCGGGCATTTTCGAAGTCATGGTGCTGATCGGCAAGGCGGAGAGCCTGGCGCGCATCGGCGACCAGGCGGTTTAGCGCCATTCGGCGGGGCACATCCGCCCGTTCG
Organism: Devosia sp.; assembly: GCA_040081595.1. Classification (GTDB taxonomy): domain Bacteria; phylum Pseudomonadota; class Alphaproteobacteria; order Rhizobiales; family Devosiaceae; genus Devosia_A. Next base: position 2,409 of record JBEBGE010000077.1, on the reverse strand, counting down.
ACGATAGGTCAGTGCTATTCACCTATTTGTTGCAGAAGCGAGCAAATTCAGTTACCCAATTGAGCTAGCATCCGTTCCGTTTCCGGCCCAGATCGCGGCGCCCTCCCAGCGTCGCCGGCCCTGAGGGAGAGCTCTATGTCCGAGACCGTCGCCAAGCTTACAATCGGAGACCAGGTCTTCGAATTTCCCGTGCTGTCGGGATCGGTCGGCCCGGACGTGATCGACATCCGCTCGCTCTATGCCAAGACCGGAATGTTCACCTACGACCCCGGCTTCACTTCGACCGCGGCGACGGACAGCTCGATCACCTATATCGACGGCGACAAGGGCGAGCTGATGTACCGCGGCTACCCGATCGACCAGCTCGCGGAAAAGTCGAATTTCCTCGAGGTCTGCTATCTGCTGCTCTACGGCGACCTGCCGACCAAGGCGCAGAAGGCGGACTTCGACCATCGCGTGACCATGCACACGATGCTGCACGAGCAGATGCACTTCCTCTATCGCGGTTTCCGGCGCGACGCGCACCCGATGGCGGTGGTCTGCGGCGTGGTGGGCGCGATGGCGGCCTTCTACCATGACTCGACCGACATCACCGACCCGATGCAGCGCGAGATCGCCTCGATCCGGCTGATCGCCAAGATGCCGACCATCGTCGCCATGGCTTACAAATACTCGGTGGGTCAGCCTTTCGTTTATCCACGCAACGACCTCGACTACGCGACCAATTTCCTGCGCATGTGCTTTTCCGTCCCGGCCGAGGACTATATCGCGGACCCGGTCGTCGCTCGCGCCATGGACCTGATTTTCACGCTTCATGCCGACCACGAGCAGAACGCTTCGACCTCGACGGTGCGGCTTGCGGGCTCATCCGACGCCAACCCCTTCGCGTGCATCGCAGCTGGTGTGGCTTGCCTCTGGGGCCCCGCACATGGCGGCGCCAACGAGGCGGCGCTGAACATGCTCAAGGCCATCGGCACACCGGACCGGATTCCGGAGTTCGTCGAAAAGGCCAAGGACAAGAACTCCGGCTTTCGCCTGATGGGCTTCGGCCACCGCGTCTACAAGAATTACGATCCGCGCGCCAAGGTCATGCAGGAAGCCGCCAACGATGTGCTCGGCAAGCTCGGGACGCACAACCTTTCGCCGACCCTGCAAGTTGCCAAGGAGCTCGAGCGCATTGCGCTGAGCGATGAGTATTTCATCAGCCGCAAGCTCTATCCCAATGTCGATTTCTATTCGGGCATCATCCTCGATGCGATCGGCTTTCCGACCTCGATGTTCACTGCCATCTTCGCGCTCAGCCGCACCGTCGGCTGGATCGCGCAGTGGAAGGAAATGATCGCCGATCCGCAGAAGAAGATCGGCCGCCCGCGCCAGCTGTATCACGGCTCGCCGGAGCGGGACTACGTGCCGATCGACAGGCGCTAGACCGCTTTGCTTAGTGGCGCTTTCGAACCGGAAAGCCGTTTCGCACTTTTCCTGAAAGCGCTCTAGAGGTGGCTGAGGACCCGGCCTGCCGGGTCGCTGATGCCGGTCTCCATTGTGGCGCGAATGGCGTGGAAGGCCTCGAGCTGCGCCGAAGCAACCTGTGGAGCGTCGAGGAGCTTCTGCATTTCGCCGATGAGCCAAGCCGGCTGGGGCTCTGCCGCAATGCGCTCTGGCACGACCTCGTGCCCCGCAATGATGTTGGGCAGCGCGGCGCGGGGCGAGCCCGCCCTGACCCAGCGCCGGTGCTGGCCCGGATCGGCAATGTAAGTCACGGCCATCGGTACGCCGACCAGTGCAAGTTCCAGCGTTACGGTGCCTGAGACCGCTGCCGCGGCGACCGCGGCAGTGAAAGCGTCGGCCTTCTCCTCCGGCGTCGACACGACCTTCACCGGACTTGCCCAGCCCGCGACCGCCGCATTAACCTCGGCCAGCTGCGACGACGGCGTGGGCAGGACGAAGCCGCTGACGCGCCTATGTCCGGCAAGCGCCGCGGCCACTTGTTCCATCACCGGCAGGTGCCGGCGCAACTCTCCCCCGCGGCTTCCCGGCAGGAGCAGCAGCGGACCGCGCTCTGGAACGCCGTTCCGGAAGCCGATCTGGGCCAGCGCGGGATGACCGACATAACTTGTCTCAGGTCCGCCCAGGTCCGCCATCGCGCGGGGCTCGAATGGAAGAACGGCCAGCACCTCGTCGAAGACGCCGTTCAGCTCCATTGCACGCTCGGGCTTCCAGGCCCAGACCGAGGGAGCGACATAGAGCAGAATCGGGCCCTCATAGCCGGCCTGCCGCGCCTGCCGGGCAGCCGTGGCCGAAAACACCTGCGAGTCGACGAGCACCACTATGGCGGGCTGCGCGCGGCAGATCGCCCGCACGGTTTGCCGCATGCGCCACCAGAGCAGCGGAAAACGCGCGATCACGTCG